>JAGCPF010000010.1 GCA_017642335.1 Fibrobacter sp. | reverse complement strand
CATTTTAAATCCTTTGATTTTATTGTGATGCAGTTGGCAGACCGCATTTCAATATTAATCAAAGGATTTTTTTCTCATGACCGCCAGAAGGCTTTTACGGAACTACCGGCGTAGCCGGTAGTTTTCTTTATACAAAAAAGGGCCGAGTTGAACTCGGTCCTTTTTTCAAGCTTTCCAAAGATTATTCGGAGAACGTGAACGGAATGGTTACCGTCGTGTTACCGGACTTCACCTTGCTGAACTTCCAGCGGCTGACGGCATTCTTGATTTCGCCATCAAATTCGCCGTAACCAGTGGTGGAAGATGCAATGGAGATGCTGATAACTTCGCCACCCGGAGCGATCGTGAACTTCAAGGTAACCTTACCCTGGAATCCCGGTTTCTTCTTCAGGAACTTGTTATAGATGTGACGGAGACCCGGAGTACGCTGACGGACGACCTTCATGATGTCCGCTGCGGAACGGGAACCACCACCGGCGCCCATGTCGATATCGCGTTCAGACGGAGTCTTGATGGAGCCCTTAGCCTTAGTAGCGATACCACCGCCACCACCGCCAAGGAGGCCAGCAAGGCCGTCACCGATACCACCGGAACCACCTTCAGCATAACCTTCGTTGAAGCCGCCATCAGCCTTACCGCGACGACCACCGAGAACGGTCTTACCCGTCGTCTGGAGGCCAGCCACGTCCTTAAGAACCTTATCGATGTCCTTAGTGAACTTCTGGTTCTTCATGAGGTCGTAAGCAGCAGCAGAGGCGTTCTTGGTCTGAGCGGTGAGGAGCTTGAGCACGCCGCGAGTCTGCGGAGCGTTCGGCTGACCCTTACCACGCGGCTTACCACCGCCACCGGCCTTCTTACGAGGCTTCTTGGGTTCTTCTTTCTTCTTCTCTTCCTTCTTCTCTTCCTTCTGTTCGATGGTCATAGAAGCGGAAAGATCTTCATTTGCGGATTCTTCGAACACGACTTCGTCAACGACAGCTTCGTACATGGAAGCCCACATACAAATCGCTATAGCGACGACCAAGGAGATACCGGCGATAGCGCCCATCTTCTTGTCGGATTCCGGCATAAGGGACGCGACTAACGGATCCATAGGAACATTCTTAGCCATTATTATTCCTCCCCGCCGTTCTTCATCATCACAGCAAATGCGATGTTCGTGTAACCGGAGAAGCCACAAGTGGCCATCACCTTATACATGGCATCATACGGGATGTTCTTGTCAATCTGGACAATGATATGACCGGCTTCGTCAGCAGGCAAGTTATTGGCCAGAGCATGGTCCTTTTCGATCTGGCGACGGTCCTGCAGAACAGTGTTCACCTTCTCGACGAGGAGGGAATCCTGGGCAAGGACGTCAGCAGTGGGAACAATCTTTTCATTGTCGACCACCACGAAGCCATTATCGACCACGACCGTCAAAGACACTTCCTTCGGTTGAATTTTAGAGGTGGAGTTCGGCAGAACCAGGTTTTCGGCCTGAGTCACCAACTGACCTTCAGCATCG
The DNA here is from genome assembly GCA_017642335.1 of Fibrobacter sp. Lineage (GTDB taxonomy): Bacteria > Fibrobacterota > Fibrobacteria > Fibrobacterales > Fibrobacteraceae > Fibrobacter. The sequence continues at coordinate 36,838 of JAGCPF010000010.1, read as the reverse complement.
ATGTTCTTAATCATGAACACCAGGATGATGGTCATCATGTCCATCATGGATGTCAATGAGAACGGGACATCTTCGCTATATTTACGAGTTTTTCTCATGTATTAGCCTCCCAGTTTCGCAAGGTTGATCTTGGTGAAACCGGCTTCCTTAGCACGGTCCATGAGCTGGATGATCTTGTCGAACTGCGTGTCATCGTTAGCCACGATGATGATGTTGTCGACGTCTTCCAGGTCGATGAACTGCGTATGGATAGCAATCAGGTCCTTGGCAATCACATCGTATGCAGAGAGAGCATAGATGATGTTGCTTGCCGCGGCATCGGGCTTCAGAGCGCGTTCAGAGTTTTCGGAGAGCGTACTTACGCGGGTACCGGCACTCGGCAACTTCAGAGCAGCCGGCTTCTGCAAGCCGAGCGGGCCTTCGCCAGGAAGGGCGAGGAAGTTGTTGGAACCGTCGAGGTAAGCACTGTCCGGACGGCCTTCGCCCTGGGACGAATACATGCCCCAGATCACGCGGCCCGGATCTTCTTCGGATTCTTTCTGGATAGCCCAAAGTTCGATAGTTTCGATATCGTAGATGTACTTTTCGACATCCATTTCGGAACCATCCTGGCACTTCGGACCATGACCGCCTTCAACGGCAGCCTTCACGTCTTCCGGAGCATAGGTGATGAGCTTAGCATCAGTCTTGCAGCGGAAGGTCCACATTTCCTTGAAGTACACGTTCGGCTGGAAACCGCCACGTGCGCCGATCACCAAGTAATCGGTGGTAACAGCCAACGACAGATTCAATGCCTGCTGGTCGGGTTCGGGAGGCGTATCGTCCATAATCATGTTACTGCGTTCAGGCAGGTTGACTTCGACGATGGCAAGCTTCTGGAACGCCGTCATAGACAGCAGCATAGGAATCAGAATCGTGAACAAGCCCATCGCCGGCAACAGGTCCGGTTCATCAGGCTTTTTCGGCTTCTTGATTTCTTTTGCCATAGTTTATTAACTCCAGTTAAATAGTTCTACTCTAATCGACTATTACGACAGGGAGTTGATAATCTTGAGGCCCTTTTCTTCCATTTCCTGGATAAGGCGTTCGGAGTTCATGTTGAGGATACCGACGATAACCAGAAGAGGCACGGCGGAGAGAAGTCCGAGGAGCGTAGTACCCATAGCGATAGCGATACCGTCAGCAAGAGCCTTCGGACGTTCAGCAGCGGGCTTGTTAGCAACGGCATCGAACGTGAAGATCAGACCGTAAATCGTACCCATAAGTCCGAGCAACGTGGAGATGGAAGCCATAACGGAGATGATGGAGACGTAACGAGTCAGACGCGGAGCTTCAGTCAGGAACACGGCGTCGCAAGCGGCCTGCATGCCGTCACGGCCCTGGTTCTTGGCACCAACGATGGCAGCCATAACGCGAGCAATCGGGAGGTTGGTAGCATTAGCGAGGCTCAGAGCCTGATCGAACTGCTGAGAGCTGATGAGCTTGCCGAAGTCAGCGAGGAAGCGAGCGCGGCCGCTGGAGCTCTTGAGCATGATGTACACGAAACGTTCAATAGAGAAACCAAGACCGATCATGAAAACGATCAAGATGATCCACATGAACTGGAAACCATCTGCATCAGGGCTGAAAGATTCAAGCATTTTAGACATTGTGTAGTACTCCTTTATTGAGTGTGTTGTTTGTTAATTTTGAAATCCTGCGTTCATAATTAATTTTTTTTGAGGAATAAAGGGGGCTCCGAGGGGTAAAACTTTGTTTACCCATTCGAAAACGCCATTTCCGCCTCAAATAAAGGGGGAACCCTATGAACAAGGTTCCCCGTAAAATTGTTTTTACCGCTAGTATCCGGCCGGAGAGGCAGCGGGAGCCGGAGCCGGAGCGAGCTGCTTCTTGAGGCTAGCAAGCTCGGCCTTCAGCTTTTCGTTCTCAGCCTTGGCGTCCTTGATGATGTCGCGGTAGGTGTTGATCTGCTCTTCCGGAGTCATGACTTCGGACTTGGCGATCTGTTCCAGACGAGCCTTGGTCTTGAAGTAGGACGGGTCGCTGAACAGCGTAGACGGGTCGAACTTCGTGATCTTCGTGTTGTTGGCCTCGTTGTTCTCGTCGAGAGACTTCAAGGTTTCGAACAACTTAGCGGTCCACTGGTTATCGATACCATAGTGAGCAGAAGCCTTGATACCCGTAGCGCACTGCGGGATAGCAAGCTGCTTAGCACCTTCGGACTTTTCGTTAAGGGCTTCGCGGTAGGCTTCAAGGTCTTCGTGAGCCATTTCGATAGCGTCTTCCTTGACAGCGCCTTCGTATTCCACGTATTCCTTCACGATAGCGGCAGAGTCAGGCAGCGGAGAGTTGGCGAACGCATCGGCGACTTCGACGAACACGGCGCAGCCCTGGTAATACATTTCGATATAGCCTTCTTCAGCCTCGATCACGTCCTGGTTGTAGAAGCCCTGATCACGAGCAAGGTCGATGTTCTTCTGGAAGATCGGACGGGCTTGTTCGTAGTAGGTCGGGAGCTGCTGCACAACGGTGATACGTTCGGCAAAGCGTTCTTCTTCCTTCTTGCCGTTCAGTTCCTGTTCGCGGATCTTGGCGGCCATCGTAACGAAGAGCATACCCATCTTGTTGGTGGCACGGAAGGTCCACTTTTCAGAAGCGTAGGCTGCAGACTTGGAGTAGTGGCCCATGGCCTTCTGGAGGATTTCAACCAAGGTCTTGATGGTCTTGGCCTTGTCCTTTTCCTTGCCCTTCAGCACATACGGGTCCATCTTGTGGAATTCATGTTCACCGAGATAGAAGGCAGCTTCAGCCGGAATACCCGGGTCGGCATTCTTGATCTGCAAACCGTACTTGTCGTAGGCTTCCAGAGTCTTGCGGTAGTCTTCAACAGCCTTGTCTTCTTCCTTGAGTTCCATGTAGGCACGGGCGGCACCGATGTAGGCAGCAATCAGCTTTTCCTTGTCTTCGGTGTACATCCTGATGAAGTTGTGGTATTCCTTGGCAGCTTCATCCCACTTCTTGGCGTTGGCGTAGGCCAGCGGAATGCTGAACGCAGCGTCAAGAGCGTAGGTGCTCTTCGGATAGTCGCGGACGAGGTCCTTGGAGCAGCGGATGGCTTCGTCGGTCATCTTGGCTTCGTCATAGCTCAAGCAGGCGCTATAGAGGAATGCCGGAGTCTTTTCGTTCTTCGGATAACGCTTGTAGGCGAGTTCGAACGTGATAGCAGCCTGCTTCTTGTCCGGGATGGAGTCGTAAGTCTGGGCTGCGAAACCGATAGCCTGGAAGGCCATGGAATCCTGCGGGAACTGGTTCGTGATGAAGAGGAAGGTCGTAGCAGCTTCACGCGGCTTGTTGTCCTTCTTGTAAGCGGATGCGGCACGGAGCACGCCCTTGATGGTCAGCGGAGAGCTAGAGTACTGCTTCGGCAAGATCATGAAGGTCTCGGCAGCCTTGGTGTACTGCTTGGCATTTTCGTAAGCGGCACCGGCTTCGAACACGGCCTTGTCAGAGAAGGAGACCAGCGGATAGCGCTTCACGAGAGCCAAGTAGGCCTGAGCACCCTTTTCGTACTGGCCGTTCTTCACGGACTGTTCAGCCATCTGGAAGAGCACAGCTGCGATAGCCTTTTCGATTTCCTTGGCCATGGAGTCGTTCCTGGTGGCCTTGACATCGTGATACTGCTTGTAGAGCCATTCGAATTCCTTGAGGGATTCGTCGAGCTGGCTGGATTCCAGCAAGGACTGGGCAAGCATACGGCTAATGAGCAAAATGTACTGGTGGTTCGGATACTTCTGGCGAAGTTCACGGAGCACCGTCACAGCGGTCTTGTACTGCTTGGCGTCGTAGTGGACGATAGCAGCGTTGTAAGCAAGTTCGGCAGCTTCCTTGTTGGAACCGAACTTCTTCATATACTTGTCAACCTGAGCAAAGTAAGCCTTGGTTTCTTCGGACTTGTAGGCCTTGACAGCATCGTCGCCATACTTGTTCTTCTTGGCATTTTCACGAGACTGGTCCATCATGAGCACGGCGTTGTAACCAGCTTCTTCCTTCTTGAGGAGAGCTTCGGAGCCCATCGGGCGACGGCCGTAGCGAGTGGTATCGGTATCGACGATCCAGTTGAACATCTTGGCGGCGTTAGCAAACTGACCCATTTCCTGGTAGACGAGAGCCAAGTTGATGTGCACCTTGTATTCGTCCCAGGTCGGTTCCTTGGCGTAACGCTTCAGGAATGCTTCGTAAGCCTTGATGGCTTCGGCATACTGCTTCTTACCGGCTTCCAGGTCACCTTCCTTAGTGAGCTTGGCAGCACGCGCATGGTGGAACTGCGGGATGTCAAGCATAGCGGAACGGATTGCACGTTCAGCGTTCTTCACAGATTCAGGATACTTCTGGTTCTTCTTGTACCAAGAAGAGTTGCGGTCATAACGCTTCACAACAACATAACGATGCTGCTGGGCTTCGTCGAACTTCTGCTGCACGATGAAGATTTCAACCATGGCGATATCGGCGAGCGGAGCGTCGATGTAGTCCGGGTTGATCTGCATCAAGCGCTTGAAGGACTGCACGGCTTCTTCGTTACGGTCATGGTCCTTGTTCTTCATACCGATACGGTAGTACACGGAATCCTTGAACGGAACCTTCTTGTCCTTCAAGAAGGATTCAGCTTCCTGGACACCACCACCTTCCAAGTCAGAGAAGGAGGCAGCCATGAAGTCCATAGCTTCTGCGCGCAAGTCGTTCGGATATTTACCCTTGTCGGCGCCGATGATGTAATCGTAGTACTTGATAGCAGCCGTTTCGTATTCGGCAATGTTATAGTAGGATTCAGCCAAGTGGTACATGGCGAGGGCCGCTTCCTTACCCGTGAGGTTCTCGAAGCCAGTCACCTTCTTATAGGCGTTGATAGCGTCGCGGAACTTGCGGTTCATGAAGTGGTATTCAGCCATACGGAGCCAGGCCTTCGGAACGAGGCCGTTTTCCGGGAAGCCCTTGACGAGGCGTTCACGGAGGCGGTAAGCCTTGTCGTCTTCGCCGCTAGCTTCGAGCACAGCAGCAGCCTGATACATCACGACCGGCGTCTTGTCTTCCTTCGGATACTTGTCGATGTATTCCAGGAAGTAGCCGAGAGACTTGGAGTGTTCGGCCTTCGGGAGCTGGTCGATGTTAGCGCACTTGGCCGGCTTGTTATCGCGGTCAGCGCACCAGGCCACGTCTTCTTCGTACTGGCCCTGTGCATCGAGGAAGAGTTTTTCTTCCAGCTGGAACTGGTAGTGGCCCAACTGCTGGAGAGCAGAAGCGCAACGCTTATTCTGCTTACCCTTACAGTTGTTTACCTGCTTTTCCCACTGGGCAATAGCCTGACGCATGCCCTTCTCGTCAAGGCCACCAGAACGGCAAGCCTGGTCGGCCTGGTTCTTCAGAACCTTGTAAGAGCTGGCGCACTTTTTGAATTCAGAGCTGCCCTTCTTGTAGGTTTTGCACTTTGCCGCCAACTTCTTGGCTTCGGCGACTTTGTCTTTACAGGGGTCGGATGCAGCAAACGCATTTCCGACCAGAGCACAAATCATTGCGCTCACAAGCAAGAATTTTTTCATTGTTATCTATCCACCTATTATTTCTTTAAAAAGGGGAAAACCCCGAAGACTAGAAGTCGTCTCCGAGGTCATCGCCGAGTTCATCAGAAGAACCGCCAGCGTCGCTGTCACCAGCAGGAGCTTCGCTGCTGCCTGCATCCGACGAGCCACCCATATCGTCACCGCCCATGTCAAGATCGTCTTCCAACGATTCGAGTTCCTGAGCAGCTTCAGAGGAGGCACCACCCTGGCTCATCTTGGTCTTCACAGTTGCCAAGGTAAAGCCAGCGTCGTCCAAGATACGCTTACGGTTGGACTCGAAGCGGTCACTCTGAATGGATTTCTGGGTAAATGCTGCATAATCTTCAATTGTCTTGTTTGCCTTGTCGAAGGACGGACGCAGAGCTTCACGCTTCTTCTCCACACGAGGCGTGGGGAGCTGACGAGCGAGATCCAAAGCCTTGACCTGCACGGAGTCAAATTCGTCCTGCATCGCATCGTAAGCCTGGCGGGCGCTATCGCGGGCGGCGACAGTCACGACCGGCTGTTCGGTGCGCTTTTCAGCCTGTTCAAGGGCCTTAGCTGCGTTGCTGTAATCCTTCTTCATGAAGTGGCAGTAACCAATCACCAAGTAGGCTTCGGAAACCAGGAAGGATTCCGGGAGGTTGCTGATAATCCACTGAGCCGGCTTCATGGCTTCGTTCGGCTTGTTAACCTTGAGGAAGGACCATGCTATACCGAGCATAGCTTCGTCATACACCGGGGAACCAGCCTGCACCTGACCGTACATCTGAGCAGCCTGGGCAATGTCCGGCTTCTCACCAGAGAAGTAGATGTGACCGAGCTTCACCTTGGCGGCATCCTGCAGGTCGCGTTCGGACTGGTTGGAAACCGGCTGTTCCGTAATGTCGCGGAAGCAGTTTTCGGCTTCGTCCCACTTGCCCATACGGCTGTAGGCGATACCCATGGTATAACGGGCGTAGAAGTAGTTGGCGTTACCCGGAAGGATGGCGGCGAGCAGGTCGACAGCTTCCTGGTAGAGGCCCTGTTCAAACTTGATCTGGCCGGCAACGTAGTCAGCGTCAGCCTTCACGTCGCTTTCACCGAACTTCTGAGCGATGTTCTGGTACTTGGCCATAGCTTCAGTGAACTTGCCTTCCTTATAGTCGATGTTCATCAACTGGAAGTGATACTTGGCGCGCTGGTCGCTCTGCGGATAGCGCTTGATAGCGTCTTCGTACACGGCCTTAGCAGCCTTGTGCATACGGAGGTTTTCGAAGGACTTTGCCTTGTAGAACGCAGCCTGGTCAACCAAGTGGAATGCGGGGTACTTGGTCTGGACCTTACCGAAGGCATAAGCAGCTTCGAGGAACTGACGGTTCAAGTACAGGCGCATAGCAGCGCGGTAGTCGTTTTCAGGTTCGATCTTCAGGCGACGATAACGTTCTTCACCGATCTTCTCTTCGCGAGTGTCACCGAAGCGGCTGGTGAGCTTGACAGCCCAGATGAAGCCACGGTTCTTCTTGGCGTAGAGGTCATCGTGAGACATTTCGAGGTCAAGAGCGAGGTAACGGAAGATGCTCACGTCCTTGACGTTAACCGTTGCACCGGCAACCGGGTAACCTTCCTTCGTGAAGCGGAGGCGGACACCAAGGTGCGGAGAAAGGAAGTAAGTGATCGTGAAGCTTTCTTCGAGGTTCATGCCGTCGCCACCCTCGCTGTCGGAGTGGAACATGTCGATGATAGAAAGTTCAGCCTTGATTTCCAAAGCGCGGTTAAGACCACGATAGAACAAGGAGAAGTTCAAGTTGGAAGGAATGTTGTATGCATCGTCACGATCGCTGCCGAAGAAGCCCGGCACGACGAACGAATAGGAACCAGAGCCTTCCTCGGTGCTGATGCCCGGCTGAACAATGTTCTGCAAGGCAACGCCGACCAACAGGTAGCCGAACCTGGAGTTCGCCATCGGATTCCAGTTAAGGCCGATGTCAGCGCCCAGGGAGATGTGCTTGTTCTCTTCGAACTGGTTGATCTGCAAAACCGAGATGTCGATACCCAAAGCGATGCAGTGGATTAAGTTGTATGCATAACCCAACATGAATGCGTTTTCGGTATAGGACTTACCACCATCGATGGAAGCACCGTTTTCGAAGAAGGAGAATCCCCACGTGTGCTTGTAGTCGACAGGATAGGTAAAGCTGACGTATTCCTGGCTAGCTTCGCCACTAATGGAACTGAAGAAGCCAAAGCTCAATTCAAACTGATCCGTTTCAGAAATACCAGCCGGGTTCACGTACATGGCAGTGTTACCACCGAATTCAGCAAACCAGTCGTTCTGCTGGTACTTGTGCGGAGAGTAGGTTGCCTCGGCGAACAAAGAAGTGCTGGCCAAAGCGAGTCCAAAGACTGTTGCTTTTTTGATGAAACTAGTATGCATCATCACCTACTCCTTTACTTAATGTCCGTGCGGGTGAATTCGATACGACGATTCTGCGCACGCCCTTCAGGGGTTTTATTGGAAGCGACCGGCTGGGTATCACCCTTGCCACTCGTAGTCATACGGCTCTCATCGATACCTTTCTCAACAAGGAAGTTCTTCACGGCAGCAGCGCGGTCAGCGGAGAGCTGCATGTTCTTTTCCTTGATACCCACGTTATCCGTGTGGCCGACAATTTCGAATGTCGTTTCGGCAAAGGTTTCCATGATATCGACAACCTTCATCAGGGACACGTAAGAGTCCTGAGTGATGGTAGCCTTGCCAGATTCAAAGTTCACACCTTCGAGGACGAACACTTTCTTAGGCGGCTGCGGAACTTCGTCCGGGCAACCATCTTCGTCCTTGTAGCCGTTCTGGGATTCAGCCTGTTCCGGGCAGAGGTCAACACCCTTACAGACGTGAGCGAAGTTGGAGAGCATACCCTTGGCTTCGACCCACGGATCGCAAAGACCGTCGCGGTCGTTGTCAGCATCCGGGCAGCCATCGTCGTCCTGGTAACCATCGAAGTCTTCGGCTTCTTCCGGGCAGTTATCCAGGCCGGTGCAAACGGAAGCGTACTTGTCAGAGACGCCTTCTTCAGAGACCCACGGATCGCAAAGACCGTCGGCATCCGTATCCGGATTACGAGTCTCTTCGACTTGTTCTTCGTCCTTGGCCACTTCAGCAGCGGTGAGGCCAATGTCAGCCTTGCCCTTGCCGCGCTTGAGCATCGGCGAGGTGGACTGGCAGTAGAAGTTCGGCTTCGACAGCGAGTGGTTGATGAACTTCGGGTCGAGCGAAACGTTCGTGCGGTTCACCTTGATGTACTGGTTGAACGGATAGTAGTTCTTGTAGATGTTGTTGTACTCCACCTTCGTCTGGCCGGCGGCCGGGTCGGCGAACACACCGTAGTAGTGGTTCTCCATGAAGATGTTGTTACGAGCAACCACGTTCGTCGGGCCCTTCAGCGCAAGGCCAGAGTAGCCGTTGCGGAGAACAACGTTGTGTTCAATGTAGGCATCCAGCGACTTAGCACCCCATGCGAGAATGCCGGACCAGCGGTTGCCGTACACCACGTTGTTGCGAAGCCAGGGCAGCGAAATGAAGGCGCCAATACCCGTAGCCTTGTTGTCCAACACATAGCAGTGGTGGATGTAGGGGGCGGCGTTTTCGCAAAGAATACCTTCGATACCGTTCTTCACCGTGAAGTGAGACATTTCGGCACCCGAAGTACCCATGACGGTCGGACCACGGCGGCCACCATCGATGATGGTAGTGAGCGGATCCTCGCCCTTGAGCACAACACCCATGATCAAGGTGATGTTTTCGTTATAAGTTCCGCGTTTGACAAGGATGGTATCCCCGGCATCCGCATTTCCAAGAGCATCTGCGATCTTAGCGTAATCGCCCGGCACGTTGATATTCCTTGCCATGGCGGTTCCGGAAAGAAGCAAAGCCCCAGCGGTAATTAGGACCAGTTTCTTTAGGGTCATACTGCTACGTTTCTCCAATCATAGAACACATAAAAAAATTCATATTCTCTTGTTTTGCCCATTGGGGTAAACAAAACCCGAATGGAATATACCTTTACAAACGGCAATAGTCAAACACTTTTTGTAGAAAACACCTTTTTTTAGCGTAAAAAAAAAGTGTCATTTGCCATTTTTCAAGGAAAAAGTCAATTTTCGGAAGAATCGGACTTCGCTTCCTCCTTTTTTGCTCCCTGGATCAGAACACGAATGTCCTGGCATGTCTTCTTGATATCCTGCAAGACCTTGCGGGCACGCGTGCCAGCAGACTTGTTACCGCGTTCGAACTTCTCGAACTCGCGTTTGAAGTTTTCGACTTTCTGATCGAGATCATTGACTAAACTCATAAGCAAACTCCCGGAAAAAAGATGCTGTATGTGAAAATAATTAAAGTTTTTTTCAAAAATTCGCTGTTTTGTAAAATGAATTTTACGTTTATATATTATTACACAAAAATGCCGAAAAAAAGGGGTAAAAATCACGCTTTTTTTCCGACGGCCACTTGCCAAAGACGCCGTAATGCAATAGTCCCCCTTTCTCCGACATTTTCAGAGAAGTCATTCACGAACATTTTGATGTGGTCTTCGATAACTTTTCGGTCTTCAATTTGCGCCAGTCGCTCGATAAAAGGAGTCACCAAATCCTTCCTTTCCCTCGCGACAGCAATGCTTCTGCGAATTTCCGACTCCACCTCGTGAACAATTTCCTCCGAAAAACGACGCCGAATAACCGAAATTCCCAGCGGAATAGGCGAATTCGTCTTGTCTTCCCAATAGGCGCCCAAATCGGCAAGGAGATGCAATCCGTCCCGTTTCCAGGTAAACCGGTGTTCGTGAATGACAACCCCCTGGGCAGACTTTCCCTCCCGCAAGGACTGGTACACCTCATTGAACAACGCGTAGCGCACCGAAGGATCGCCCCCTATTTCGCGCTCGTACCAGAACTTGAACAGGAGAGCCGCCGTCGTGTCGGCGCCGGGAAGCGTCGTCGGGGCCCCCGGGTTGAACGATTCCGCAGCAGACGAAAGCAGCAACGGGCCACAGCCGTACCCGATAGCTCCACCGCACTGCATGTGACGGTAATCACACTCAATTTTGGGAAAAACCTGGGCGCTCACCTTAGCCACGTCCAGCACCCCTTGTCGGACCATTTCGTTCAAAGTCTGGACATCCGCATAGTGAACCTCCCACTCGAAAGGGGAATTCTCAAGGCCGGCAATAAGGGCCTCATAGATGTAGGTGTCATTGGGACAGGTGGAAATACCGAGGGAAAGGCGCATAGAGGAATGAGGTCGGGCCTGCGGCCCTTTGAGGTTTGAGGTGGTAGGAAGTAGGAAGTGGTTGGGGATATAGACGAGAGACGAGAGACGAGAGACGAGAGAGGTAAAAGTTGTCATTGCGAAGGGCGAAGCCCTGAAGCAATCTCCGGCAGACACTTGACAGCTCATTGCTTGAGCCTCACAGCTTATCCAGCACCTCCCTTTTGAGGGCGGCCATGGCTTCGGGGATGCGCCAAGTGGAGGGGTCACGGTCAGTCACGATGTTGCTCACGGCGCGGAATTCAAAGCCCGGAATGCAAAAACGCCGACACACGGCAAAGAGCGCGGCACCCTCCATGCTTTCTACGTCAACACCGAACCGGGCCTGCCGGTCGAGGGACAAACTCGCAGTGCCGGCACAGCAATTGACGGTCAGCCCAGCGACAGAACGCAACCAACGCAAAGGTTCCGGAAGGATTCCTGCATTTTCGCCACAGCCGTTCGCGGCGTAGCCGGCAGCCCCCTCCACCATCTTCGACCAATGCGTAAAGGAACCGTCGGACTCCTGGACACCCATATCGCCCACGACCTCGGAGCGGACACGGACAACATCGCCAACGGCAAGCCCGCTCCCCGGATAGGCGCCGCAGATGCCAACCTGAAGCACGCATGCATATTTACGGTTCGCTAAAATCCCGGACAGGTTCACTGCAAAATCCAACATGCCGACACCGCAGACGGCCATGTCGTAACGTTCACATTCAATAATACCGAGGTCAAGCCCGTCCGAATTCACGGACCGAGAGTGCAAGAGCGACATTTCCTTCGTCGAAGGGACAGCCACAAGCACGGAATTCATCAGTCACCCAATTTTTCGAGTGTCGGAGCCAGGAGCCCCTCAAGTTCAGCGACACGCGCCAGGTTAAGGTTCCAAGGACGGTCAACCTCGCAACGCGCCACGGCCACGGCCGTCGCCTTCACAAGGCACTCCTCGAAATCCATTCCCTCGGCATCCGCATAGAGCCAGCCGGCAAAGAACGAGTCGCCTGCGCCAATGTCGTTGCGGACCTGAATCTCGGGCGGCTGCAACTGCAATCCCTGGAACTTCTTTTCTACAAAGCGGAACGCACGCACGGGAGCGTCTTCGTCGGTAATCACGAGGTTCCTGATGGGAAGTCTTTCCAGCACGGCCATTGCCGTCATCTTCCAGAACTGCGGGCTCGACTTGACCTGGGGAATCCCCATGCGTTCGAGCAGCTTGCTGTATTCCAGGCTGTTAATCTTGAGAAGCTCGACGCCCTTTTCGAGCCAGGCGTCGATATTGTTTATGGCATCGACAAAAATGCTCTTCCCAGTAAAATCAAGAGAGTTGATGAGGTCGACGTTGAACGACTGCGGGAAAGAGCCGCACAGTGCGACGCACTGCGTCGTGTGCCAATAGTTATTGAGCGTTTGTATAAAATCGTTGTTCTCGGCTTCCGCCAGCACCGGCGAAGGCTCGATGAGCTCCGTCGTATCGCCGTCGCAGACGATGGTCGTACAAACGCGAGTCGGCTCATGGATCCACACGGGAGCCTGCTGCACGCCGTTCGCCGACAGCTCGTCGAATATCCGGGTCCCATTTCCAGAGCCCAGGAAGTGCATCAGCACGGGATTCCCGCCCAAGCACTGCAACACGCGACCACAGTTAATCCCCTTGCCCGACGCAAATTCCTGCGCCCTCGGCAGACGGTGCACCGTTCCCGGCGTAAACTTGTCCACGACAAAGAGCCGCTGCCACGCGGGATTCAACCCAAGGATTAACGTTTCTCGCTGCATAAGGATTCCCCTAGAAGTTCACCTTGAAGAACTTGCGCTTGCCCACCTGGATTACCAGCTGGTCAGAGCCCTTAATTTCAAACGTCGCCTGCGGGTCGGCCAGTTTTTCGCCAGCAATCTTCACGCCGCCGTTCTGGACCATGCGACGGGCTTCGCCCTTGCTGGCAAACGCCTTGACTTCGACGAGCAGGTCCAGGGCACCGTAGGTGCCGGCCGCCACGCTGCACTCGGCAGCATCGCTCGGGATGGCGTTACCGCTGTGGATCTCGCGTTCCTTCTGCGCGGCGGCCTCGGCGGCGTCGGCCCCGTAGTACTGCGTCACAATGTCGATAGCAAGGCGGTGCTTGGCATCGTTGGGGTTCATCTTGCCCGCGGCGATGTCGACCATCATCTGCTTGATTTCTGCAAGCGGGATGTTCGTCAAAAGTTCGAACCAGTTCTCGACAATGCTGTCGGCCAGACTGTAAATCTTATGGTACATCACGTCGGCGGGCTCGTTCAGGCCCACATAGTTGCCGATGGACTTAGACATCTTGACCTTGCCATCGGTACCGAGGAGGATCGGCATGAAAAGACCGATCTGCGGTTCCATGCCCTCAAAAATCTGGAGATCGCGACCGCGAAGCACGTTGAACTTCTGGTCGGTACCGCCGAGTTCCACATCGCTATTGATGGCCACAGAATCGTAGCCCTGCATCATCGGGTACATGAACTCGTGCAGGCTGATGGGCGTGTTGGCGGTATAGCGGTTGTGGAAGTCTTCGCGTTCGAGCATCTGGGCCACAGTAAACTGGCCCATGAGTTCGGTCACCTTGCTGAACGGAAGCTTAGAGAACCATTCGCCGTTGTAGTGGATTTCCACCTGGTCGCGGCGGACGACCTTGAAGAACTGTTCCTGGTATTCCTTCGCGTTCTCGAGCACCTGTTCGTGCGTGAGGCGCGGACGGGCCTTGTTGCGGCCGCTCGGGTCACCAATCTGGGCAGTGTAGTCGCCCACGATGAGCACGACGGTATGGCCGAGGTCTTGGAACTGGCGGAGCTTGCGCATCACGACCGTGTGGCCGAAGTGCACGTCCGGGGCAGTCGGGTCCACGCCCATCTTGATACGGAGGGGAACACCGGTGTCGTAGGACTTCTGGAGTTTCTTTTCGAGTTCATCCTGCGGCACGATATCGGTAACGCCGCGCATCAAAATTTCAAGCTGTTCTTTTACAGGACGGAATTGCATTTTAGGGTCTAGGGGTTAGAGACTACAATCTATAGGTTGGTTTTTCGAGGTAAATATAGAATTAGACGAAAGATCAGCATCTGGCGTGACCTAAAACAAATTGAAAAAGCGTACTTACGCACAACGTCAACTTTTATTATATATTTTTCTTTACATTCATTCAGGAGGGAGTATCCATGTTTTTTCGCGTCATTTTACCCTGTATACTAGGTACCGCCATACTCACATCCTGTTCTGGATGGACACAAACAACTACCCACCAAAGAACAACTACATTCTCCTCAACAAGCTCTTCCAAGACCAAGAATGTGAACGTGAATATAAAGGGGCGCCATTTCTCTCTCACGGCAGATGATGAAGACGCCACACTGACGCTTGGGTCAAAGACGGAAAAAAGCTCCCATACGACATATCTCTTCGCAGAGGCCGAGCCCGAAATCATAGACGACAAGCACTTCCAAAACGGAGACGAATGCAACCGTTGCGATTACATCGCGCAAACCGTGAACCGCCAAGGAAACCTCGTGGAATCCGCCGTCTCCTCCAAATATAAAAATGGCGAAGAACGCGAATACCACAACGGCAAGATCATCAGATCGTCCTATTATGTAGACGGTGCGAAATCAGGTATGGAATATGCATACGTCAACGAAAAAATCGTTGATTCCGTCTATATCGAGACTATCTACAACAACCGATGGAGCGAAGAACGTCTGCGCAAAGCACTCCCGGCTCCGGCATCCGACTATTTATACGGCTTGTACTTTAAAGAAAACTATTATGGTTTCGCCATTACCACCTACGACAGCATGGCGACGCACATCTACTACAAAGCCTTGAGCGACACCGGAAGCGGATTTCCCCTTGTCGCGACAATCGAATACAAGAACCGCAGGGATCTTTCCAATTTCAAGGTGCATATCACAAAGCCCACGTTCGAGACGCTGACCTACGAGAACAACGAACTTATCCAAAGGCAACGAATCAGCGGCAACAAAACCATCAACGATTTCAAGAAAGGCGAGTATCTGAAGGAATTGTACACTAACGGGAAAGACAAGTATATCATTAAAGGCGCAATCGCTTCAAATGTAAATGGCACCTGGCAATGTCTTGGGGAGTGCATTTCAAAAGCATTCTACGAAAACGGAGCCAGATGGAGCGAGTCCTATTATACGGACGGCAAGCTCAAGCAAGAGATGATATGGAACAAGAAAAACGTCGTCGTGTGCGACTATAGGTATCCCCGCTATCGCAAATCATTCTACGACAATGGAACGCTGGAACAGGAAATGCAAGGCGAACTGATGTTCGACACCCTCGACATCGTTACTATAAAAAACGGATCCGTGAAAGAATTCTACCCTAACGGAAAGCCCAAAAGGGATGACACCTACGAAAACGGGAAATATGTAAAACATAAAACATGGTTTCCTAACGGAAATATCGACACCGAAGCCGAAATTCCAAAATACCTGAAACAATACTACGAGAACGGGCAACTCGAAAAATCGGACGAAGGCGAAATAGCGCAAGAAAACGACGAACTCGTATTGGTCAACGGGACCTCAAAATCATGGTTTTCAAATGGAAAGCCAAACATTGAAAGCATATTCAAAAACAAAAATGTCCATTCCCTAAAAGCATGGGATTCTACAGGCTTTCTCGAAGTCGATTTTGAAAAAGACAAATATCTAAAAACGTATACAAACACAAAGCCCTACAAACATCTAGACTGGAGCGGGAACATCGTCTATAAAAACAACGATTACCTCTGCGAAGGAAATTGTTTAAGAAAAGAATATCTCGACAAAACCATGGTATACCAGGCCCTCGACGAGAACTATGTTCCCGAGCACGGCACATTCAAAAAAACGACGTTAACCCAATATGATTCATCCGGCAAAAAAATTTCGGAAAAAGTATACGAGCTCAATGAATTGGTTTCGCAGAAAATATGGGATAGCGAAAAGGGATTCCTGAAAACGGACTATAACAGAGACTCTCACCTTAAAACCTATTACGAACAAAAGAAATTATCGTTGCAATTCAACGGAAAAAGCGAGTCAAGCGATTCCTTGACCTACATCAACGGCACAGAGACCACCTACCACAAGAACGGCAAGAAAGCATCCGAAACGGTCTGGAAAGACAAAACCGCCACAAGCCGGAAAGAATGGAACGAAAACGGGACACTCACCACAGAATTCGAATTCAACAAAACCTTTACCACCTATCATCCCAATACCAAAGCAATCAGGATGCGTTACGAAGGAACCGTCTATTTCAATGACCACAGCAAAAAGTACATCGTAACAGACGGCATATTGCAATCGTTTGACGAGAACGGGAACCAAACAAGTACAAAGAAATACGTTAAAGGCTATCCGGTCGGTTCGTAATAACATTTTTTCGTACACTCTGTCACGCGAAATTAGCACCTGGTTGCGCCCCCAAATTCCCTTATATATATTCAAGAGGAACGTTTTTGAGGAGGGATTCCATGTCTAATCGCGTTTGGAAATACATCGCTTTAGCACTTGTCGGGACATTCTGGGTCGGATGCGGGGACAACGGAAGCAGTCAGCCCACAGGCTCCGTATGCCAATACGGGACCTCCCTTGCGACCTACACAAGTGACTATTCAACGGAAAATGTCGAAGAAGTTGCATTCCAGAAAGCACGGAACGCGACCCACGACAAAATTGACAGCATCATGAAGAGCTCCGGCAAATCAGAATGTTTCAAGGAGATGCTCGACACCATCCCCGCATTAGTCCAGCAGCAAGACACGACACAGGAAATCTCCATTCCCAAGGACGTCGTTTGCAGCGATGGCGAAACACGTCTGTCTGACGAATACCTCCAGATGGAAAAGAAAAGAGCACGCTACTACGAAAAGCTAGACAGCATTTACAGTGTGCAAATCGAAGTGTTCGACAAGCAAATCGAGAACTGTCTAAAGCCTCAAGCCCTTTACCGACTCGCTGCGGACACAAGCGTCTCCTGCGAGCGGAAATCCATAGAAGTCGACAAATGTATCACCAAAAAAGTTGGCGTGAGCATATGCAGAACCAACAATCATTATATAGACATAAAACCTGAAATATTTTGTTTTAAAGATACTGTTATAATGGACTCTATTTGGAAAAGCCTAAAAAAAAATACTCCTGATGAATTGAGAAACCAACTCGAAAACAACCAGACGCTTTCAATTGAGGAACTCTCTCAATTAGAAGACAAACTTGAAGACATAAGTACATACATCGATTATCGTCTAGGAAGTATGAAGTGCGATTCCTTAACAACAACTCTCCAATATCAATATAGATGCAACAACAACGAAACCTATAGCGAAGACGAATATAGAGAGAAAGACTTTTTAATTTACTCCAATGAAGAATTCTCCCAAAAGTTTCCTGCGGAAAGCCAGGATTCTACTCCAGAGACAATCAACGATTCTAGCACCACCTCTGTTACACCATCCCCTCTTTGCCAAAAGACAGATTTTACGACAGGCTTTGAAATACAAAACCTTTTTTCCGAAGTGGCATTCAACAAGATTGACAGTATCAGTAAAACCCTTTCAGAGGATAACGAATGCCTAAGCTCCATACAACCCGTCAAATTCTGGTCATGCGATGAAATTAACTTCGAATCCTGCAACGATGGGTTTTTAATCGCAAGAAAGCAAATCTGCGACGGGGACACGATTGTAAACCCACGCTACCAAGCAAAACTTGATTCAAACGAAGCGTACATCAACAAGCAAATCGAGGAGTGCTTAAAGAAATAAGAAGCGCTCACTTCCCGAAACCAGCGAGGTCTATTCCAAGCTGGTTTATTTTATACGTAAGGATACGCGGAGTCGTAGAGAGGCTGCGGGCGGCGGCGGCAATCTTTCCCTTGCTGCTCTTGAGGGCATCGCAAATGATGTCCTTTTCGTAGGCCTCCACCATGCGCTTTAAATTTCCGGAGACGGGAGTACCGCTTGTTTCTGCGGTCTGGAGCGTGGTCGGGAAATGGTGCGGGTAGATAACGTCCTCGTCGGTCACGAGCACGGCGCGTTCAATACCGTTTTCGAGTTCGCGGACATTTCCGGGCCACGGATAGCTCATGAGCATGTTGATGGTGGTACGCGCAAGGCGGCGCACGTTCTTGCCCACGATGCGGCAGTAGTGTTCCACAAAATGGTCGGCCAACAGCACGATATCTGTCTTGCGGTTCCTGAGCGGCGGCACGTAAATCGGGAAGATGTGCAGCTGGTAATAGAGGTCTTCACGGAATGTTCCTTCTTCCACCATCTGCTGCAGGTTCTTGGTGGTGGCTGCAATCACGCGGACGTTCACCTTTTTCGCGATGCGTGCGCCGATGCGTTCCACTTCGCCGTGCTGCAACAGGCGCAGAAGTTTCACCTGCAGGTTCGGCGAGAGCTCGCCCACTTCGTCCAGAAACAGCGTGCCGCCTTCGGCCTGTTCGACGCGGCCCGGCGTCTCGGCGAGGACACCCACCAGGGCACCGCGCTCGCTACCGAAGAGTTCCCGGTCCAGCACGGACTCGGGCATCGAGGCGCAGTGGACGCGGACGAACGGGCTCATGTTGCGGTCGGAGCGGTAGTGGATTGCCTCGGCCACAAGCCCCTTGCCCGTGCCGACCTCGCCCACGATGAGCGCGGGCAGGGGGCTGCGGGAAACCTGGTCAATCTGCGCATACACGCGTTGCATCTCGCTGGAACGGCCGATGATATTGTCCGGCTGGAACCGGTCCTTGAGTTCGAGCGTAAGGCGCTCGTTTTCGGCCTTGAGGATTTCGTTTTCTTCACGGGCCTCGCGACGGAGTTTTACGGCCGCCGCAAGCATCTGCGCGATAATTTCCAACAGGCGAAGTTTTTCGGGAAGTTCCTCTTCGACGGGGTTCTGCACATCGGCACTGAAGGCGCCAATCACCTGATGCTCCATAATCACGGGCACACAGAGGAACGCCTTGTCTTCCGTCTTGCCGCGGCCCGTACGGTCGAGGAAGTCCGGATCTTTCGCGACGGAAGGAATGATAATCGGCTTACCGGTCTCGACGACGCGCCCAGTGATACCCTCGCCCACCTTGTAGCGGCCCTTGCGCGCCTGGCGGCTCGAAAGGCCTTCCGCAATTTCAATCGAGATTTCGCCCGTATGGCGGTTGTAAAGAGTAAGTGTCGCATGCTCCACGCCCATCGTGGATTCCATCACTTCCAGAATCGGGTGCGCGACGCTCTCGAAATCGAGCGTCTGGTTCAGGATGGAGCTAATCTTGTAGAGCAGTTCCAGTTCCTGGATTTTGGATTGCGTCGTGGACATAGGGAATAGTTTTACTACAAGATATTTTTTATGTCACGTTTTCCGTAAACAATACGGGTTATCCAAACTTCGCCATCAGCATCTTTCACTAAATAAAATACAATGTAGTTGTCAACGGGTACAAAACGAATTTTTCTTGACATCCAAGGCTCCACAGGATACACCCGAAAACATTCGGGCGTCGCAGAAAGACTCGTCATTATATTTTGCAACCGAAGGACAACTTTATCAGCACTTTTTTCTGATTTCAAGTCATTGCAAATATACGAATAAATATCCTTCAAGTCCGATTCAGCCTGTTCAGAGACAATTACCCTATAATTCATTAGGCCAACTGCTTTTTCAAATCAGAAAACACTTCGTCCAAAGGTCTTCCCCGACCTTCGATAGCATCGGCATAACCTTGTTCCATTTTCTGATTAAAAACATCATCAGTCTCAATCAGTGGGGCCATGGAATCTTTCTCCTGCTGGTACAACAAAAACTCAATGTATTTCGATACATCTTCCAAATAGTTTTCCGGCAGAGATTTTACCTGATCAATAACGGTTTCATAGGACATCACATGACCTCCACTCTTAAATATACACAAATGCAAAATGAAAGACAACCCTGCGGAGGTTGTATGCCGCGCACTATCGCACTGGCCAAGTCGTTTTCGTAACTCAATTTTGCAAAACAAAAAACAGGCGGAATGTAAAACCATCGCTCTACCACTTGAGCTACAGGGGCACGTACCCCTGGCCGGACTCGAACCGGCAACCCACGGCATCAAATAGGAACATTCTATGCCTGTCTTAAAAATCTTACGCAAACAACTCGATGAGGGAGTCCTTGCTCGGTTGCGTCAAGTCCAGCCCGACTTCGTCATCGTCGCTTTTGGCTTCTGTAAAGCCAGCAGTTTCCAGAACCTCCTTCAAATTTAGAAAAGATCTTACTTTTACACGGAACTTATCTATTACGATTTTCTCCAATTTACGCGAGGGAACACTTCCGCTGCCGATATTCAAGTCCATCAGCACAAAGCGATTATCGATTGTCATCGCAACATTCTTCCTTTCGTACCCTTCTACAGGAATCATGAATTCCGCCACGACATCATTAGAATCTACCATCGGGCCGCATTCGCTCTTGTCCAAGTTCAACGAAGCACGGTCGCATCGAGCGACAAAGAACTTAAACTGAGAATCATTCGTTGTTCCGCTAAATCTGCAAACCTCGAACTTTCCTTCGGGTGCCTTCCCGCCGATATACATCAATTCCGTTGCCCCATTGGGCGCATTGGTTACATCGCCAGAGTAAATGACAGTTTCTTTGTTGCCGTTTTGGGAGCTATAACGTGCATTCCAACCATAGGACGCTCCGTCAAGCGACATGTAATGGAGGTCAAAATCGTTCGTGCCCCAATCATTATGCCAGTAGATTCCAACAACGTTATGGTCGTCGCCCATATCCACACTAGTTCCCATGGGGTAATTGCCTATGAAATTCTTTTCGCTGGAGGGGACTGCAATGTTCAATCCCTTCGGATAGCGAACCGTGCAGGCCTTCGGCTTGAGGTTCTCAACCAAAGAATCATGGAGAATCGTATAGACCTGCATCAAGTACGCGTCGTTATTTTTGGGGGCATAGCCTTCGCGCACGAACAATTTACCGTTGCGGATGACATAACACTGCCCCGACTGCCCCGAAAGCCGCATCTTGACGCCCTGCATGAGCGTCGCCTTTTTGAAATTCGAAATACCGCCGACGTTTTTCCTGACATCTTCAAGGTTTTTCTTCTCGACAAGAACGGTCTCCCAGAAGCCCTTTTCAAGAGGGGTATGGTTCTTTTCGGCAAGCTTACGGAGTTTATTTACAACGGAGGCATTTGAAACTCTTTTCCCTGCTTCCGCTGGAACTTCAACGCCGATTTTTCGAGCAGCTGCAATAAAATCCGGATTCAGAATCGGAGATTTTTCTGCACTCGCTTTCATGGCGAGAAAGAGCGGCTTGAAGCGAAGGAAAATCCTGGAGAGTTTCACAAGCTGGGCATCAGACAAAGCGCCAAGGGGAATTTTGCTTGCATTCTTTTTTACGCAGGCAATAGCGTCCTTGCTCTTGATAAGCATGGTAGAACCGGTCGCACGATAGACCAGGCAACGAAGCAAAGCGAATTCATCTTGCGGATACACGCACGTCAAAGAGGCTATCGTCGCCTGAGCTTCCTTGTTCTTTACATCGTCAATCGAAAAACCGAATTCGCCCCAATCATCAAGAGCGTTTACAACATATTCCGAGCAAGTCTTTTGAGTCTGCTCGTTCATGGCGATGCCCGACTTGATAAGCCCCGCGCACTTGTCGAACAGCTCTCTCTTGGTGCACGGCAAAATGACCTTGAACTTTTTGAAGGGGATGACGACATCGTCATGGTTCGGCATATAGCCTTCGCCCTCCGTAAAGCCCGTTCCGTAGGTCGATGCGTAATGGCACAGCTGATCCACCAGGAGTTCAAACCGCGTCTTGGATACGATATCCGCCCATTCCTTGTAGAACGTCTTGTTGTACTTTGTCTTGGCAACTTCCCGAACCCACCGCAAGGTATCGGAGTTGCAGCAATCAGGATGCACCAACCACCCGTACTGGGCAGCCTCGGCGTTCACTTCTTCGAAGGTGAGAGCCTTCGCATTACCCTCGGTATTGCTCAAGGCAACATTGAAATACGAAACGAGCTCAAGATTCATAATGCATCCTCAAAAGTTGCGAGTCGGGCTGTAAAAATTTAGGGCGTGCCCGCGAGGGCGCAAATAGGAACAGCCTATGACTCGCTAAAATCCGCTGAGATCCGTTTACATTGTCAAATAAAAGCCTTCTACTTTATATATCGCGCTTTTATCTAAAAAAGTAAATCGATTTCCAGCTTTTTTCGTATTTCAAATATATATTCAATTCAATGTCAAAAGATGACATTTTGCAAATTTTTCTACTTAATCCGGTCGCCGCAGAATTCCTGGCGGCCACAGTTTTTGCAGTGCGAGCCCATCCAGAGCGTGTCGAACTGTTCAATGGCAGGCTGCACAAGTTCGGGGTCGTTGGTGAGGATACCCGCTTCGAAGTTGCGACGCAGGCTACTCTTCATGCCGATGCCCGCACCCGTCAAGTTCGCGGAGCCGATGTAGGCGGTTTCCAAATCAAAAATCATCATCTTGAAATGCACCCGCGGGCACATAACGCGTTCGAGATCGGTCGCCAAAATCTTGAAGCGGTCGAAGTCCTCGCGGAAATTCGGGCCAGGCTCCTTCGCGTGAATGAGCCGCACGCCCACGCCGCGCTTCAGGAGAGCGGCCAACTGCCCGAGCAAGGGCATCGATTCGCCGTCCTGCTTCACGTAGACATCCTTGATATCGGCAGTACCAATCCACAATGTATTGCGGACCTTCGCAATCCGCGCGATGACCTCGGAGTAATGCCCCTCGTTCTGGATGTACTTGGTGAATATGGACACGGGAGTAAATATAAAGAAAATTTGAAACAAAAGATGCCCGGTCGGGCCGGGCATGACTATACTGGTCTGGATCCTTCGGGCTTAAGCATTCAGGATGACACTTCGTGTTACTCTGTGAGCCACAAAGCCCCAGGCGTTTAGCTGGGGCGGTGGCGAGAGCGAGGCGAATGCGTAGGTTCTTTACCTACGATAGAGCCGAGCGGTCATTTAAGAGCTTCCTGCACCAAGGCGGATGCGCGCTTGGCGTCGAAACGGCCCTTGACCTTCGGGGAGAGTTCCTTCATGATCTTGCCCATGTCTTTCGGGCTAGAGGCTCCGGTCGCCGCCTTGATTTCGGCAATGAGGGCCTTGACTTCGTCTTCGGTCATTTCTGCCGGCATGTACTTGCGGTAGAGCGCGATGCAAGCTTCTTCGGCAGGAATCTTGTCCATGAAGCCGCCCTTCTTGAGGATTTCGATGGCTTCCTGCTTCTGCTTCACGCTGCGGGCAAGCACGTCGACACACATCTCGTCGGTGATGCTGTCGGTAATCTGGGCCGGAGTGGCGCCGGACTTCATGGCTTCGTTCTTGATGTCGGAATGGAGGGTGCGGAGTGTTCCGAGCGTTTCGGAATCGTGCGCCTTCATGGCGGCCTTGATATCGTCGAGAATTCTTGTCAGCAATGCACTGCTCATGTTTTACCCCGGACGGTTTACGCCCCGTCCTAGCGTCTAGGTTTGACCTCTAAAAACACGCAACGAGCCATCGGTCCTGGACCGACGACTCATTACACAAAAAAACGATGCCTTTCCGCGATTAGTAGAGACGCTTGCGGTTCTGGTCAGCAATCTCTTTGAGGCGCTTGCGGCGAGCAGCCGTTTCAATGCGCTTCTTTTCTTCGGAGGGCTTTTCGAAGCGCTGACGCTTCTTGACATCGGAAATGATGCCGTTCTTTTCGCAAGACTTGGTGAAACGCTTAAGAGCGCGTTCGAAAGGTTCGTTGGACTTAACAATAACGCCGATCACGATTATCCTTTGGTTAAAAATTTCAGTTTGAGAGCCCAAATATATTTATAAATGACAACTTCGTCAAGGGAGAGAAAGGGGCGTTTTGCAGGTCCTTTTCGAACAAAAGCCCCCTTTTTCGCCCCAAAAACACAAAAAAGACCAGAAAAATGCATTTTTTCGACCATATAACTTGCGTAGAATCAAAGACTTATGTATATTATCGCATGATATGTAACTATTTTTTTATTGATAGTTACCTAACAAACATTACCGGAGTTTTGAATGAAATCTCTTTCGGCTTATAAACTCAGCATGGGCGCCATCGCCTGTGCGTTCTTCGTCGCTTGTTCTCAGGGCGATCAAGATGTTGTACCCCAGATGAACAAATCCAAGGCCACTCCTTCCGCCCAGCCCGTAAAGAAGGCTGAAGCCCCCGCAGAAGAAGAACCGGAACTTGTTCCCCTAAAGTCACTTTCTAGCGACAAAGCAGCCGAAGCTCCCGCAGAAGCCGAAGCACCAGCCCCGGCAAAAGCAGCACCGGTTTTTAGCGGCAGCAACCAGCCCCAGCAGGACGGACAGTACGTCATCCAGGTCGGCATCAAGCCCACCAGGAAGGCTGCCCAGGCTATCGCCAACAAGCTTGCCGAAAACAACATCTCCGCCTACCTGGTAGAAGTCGAGAACCCCGGCGAACTGGAAGGTACCTACTACCGCGTCCGTGTCGGCTACTTCGGCACTATCGCCAGTGCCCAGGCCTACGGCAAGGAAGTCATCGCCTCGCTGAACCTCGACTGGTGGGTTGACAACCGCAGCAACGACCAGGTCGGCAACCCCTCCGGTGGCTACTACGGCGGTTCGCAGTCCTACGACTCCCAGTCTTACGAAGAATCTCAATCTTATGAAGAACCGGCTCCCGCTCCGGAACCTGAACCGGCTCCTGCACCGGCTCCCGCCAAGGAAGCGGCTCCTGCTCCGGCTCCGGCCCAACCGGCTCCTGCTCCGGCTCAGCCAGCACCAGCCCCGGCTGCCGCTCCCGCTCCGGCTCCGGCACAGGCCGCCCCAGCACCTGCTCCTGCCGCCAAACCGGCTCCGGCACCTGCACCCGCTGCAAAACCGGCACCCGCTCCGGCCCAGGTCGAGGAAGAAGAGGTTGTCGAAGAGGTCGTGGAAGAATACGACCCCAGCAAGCAGGCGCCCGCCAACGACGTTGTCGACGACTGGGAATAAGACAATTCTTTCCAGCATAAAAAAAGAGCCCCGAAGGGCTCTTTTTTTCGTGCCCCCGTTTTTCTAAATTTGGCAACATGCCTACAAAGAAGCCCAAAGTTTTCGTAGTCCATTTAGGATGCGCCAAGAACCAGGTCGACGCGGAAAACCTCGTCGGCGAAATGCTGCACGCTGGATTTGCGACCTGCGACAGTGCCGCCAAGGCGGACTATATCCTGGTGAACACCTGCGGGTTCATCGAGGCCGCGAAAGAAGAATCCATCAATGCGATCTTTTCGCAGATTAAAGGCAAGAAGGCAAAACAGAAACTGATCGTCTCGGGCTGCCTTTCGGGCCGCTACGGCAACGATCTCGAGAAGGAAATTCCCGAAGTCGACTACTGGGTGGGTACGTACAAGCCCGGCGAACTCCTGAAGAAGATGGGCATCGTCGCACCGCAAACCTGTGACGCCGAAAACCTCCCGCGCATGAACCTCGGCGGGTTCAAGCACCACGCCTACCTGAAGATTGCCGAAGGCTGCAACCGGTGCTGCGCCTACTGCGCCATCCCGCTCATCCGCGGCAAGCAGGTTTCCCGCTCCATCGAGGACATCGTCGCCGAAGCGAAGGAACTCGAGGCCCAGGGTGTACAGGAGATTACGCTCATTGCGCAGGACACGACCTATTTCGGGCGCGAGAAGGGCAAGAAGGGCGGCACGCTCGCACAGCTTTTGAAAGCCATTCTCGACAACACGAACATCCCGTGGATACGCACACTTTACTGGTACCCGATGTTCGTGGACGACGAACTGCTGGACCTGATGGCAAACGAGCCGCGCCTCGTGAAGTACGTGGACATGCCAATCCAGCATGCCAGCGACAACGTGCTCAAGAACATGAAGCGCAACTACCGCAAAAAAGAACTCGTGGACATCCTGCACAAGATCCGCGAGCGCATCCCGGGAGTCACATTGCGTACAACCGTCCTGGTCGGGTTCCCCGGCGAGACGCACGAAGATTTCGAGGAACTGATGGAGCTCCTGGAAGACATCCAGTTCGACCACCTGGGCGGATTCGTATTCAGCCCCGAGGAAGGCACTCCCGTAATGGAGATGGACCTCCCCGCCGTGGACGAGAGCGAGGCCCGTGCAAGGCTCGACGCCGTAACAGACCTGCAAGAGAATCTTGACGCCGAGCGCGCCGAAGCGATGATCGGAAAGACGGTCCGCATCATCATTGACCAGGTCGCCGAGGAAAGCGAATACCATTTCTACGGCCGCACCGAAGGCAACTCGATGGAGAACGATGACATCGTGAAAGTGCTGGAAGGCGACGCTGACGTGGGCAAATTCTACGACGCGCTTGTGGTAGACGCAGAGCCGCACGAGCTGATTGTGAAGATCCTTTAATTTTTACTATATTTCGCAAACCGAAATCGGATGGGTTCCGTCTAAGGCGGAACTGCATTGGCCGAGCCCGTGTATCACAATGGATAGTGTCCCTCCCTCCGAAGGAGGTTATTCCGGTTCGATTCCGGACATGGGTATTAGAAAAGCCTGTCACATACGTGGCAGGCTTTTTTTAGAGATTCTTAAATCGATTAGTCGTCGCGACCAGACTTTTCACGTTCCTTCTCACGTTCACGACGGCGTATTTCCGTGTCATCCGGGAAGAATTCCGGGAAGGCAAAGCCGATAGAGATACCGAACACGATACCCGTCTTGCTCATACCATCAGGATTCACGACGATAGATACGGGAGTCTGGTCCGTCTTGGAAGTCACGTCAAAGCTGGGGTTATCAAGCCCTTTGGACTTCAGCACCGGAGCATAGTACATGCCGAAGGAGAACTGGAGATAATACCATTCGTTGGTCAAGTAAGTGATAAGAGCATCGAACTGGAAACCGTTGACCGTGATAAGAGGACGCATGTTGCTCTTGTCCGGGCGGATGTCGTGATCGAAATACACAGTACCATAAGAAACCGAAATACCAAGGTGCAGCGGGTTCTTCGGGAAAAGGTAGTAGTTCAAACCGACCTTATAGCCGAGACCACCTTCAAGATCGATGTTCGAGAAGTCGTTGTCCTCGCCCTTCGGGAGATAACCGATCGAGCCATACAGAGCGATATGCCAACGGGTGATGTATTCGGCACCGATACCAAAACCCATGCCCATACCGGTCTCACCCATGAACGGATAGCGGGACCCCATACCAATCTGGAGGACAAGGCGATCTTTCAGCCAGTCACGGCGGCGCAGCGAGTTCGCATACTCGTCAAGGCGCTGTTCCTCTTCGAATTTCTGACGGGATATACGTTCTTCCATCTGGGCGCTGGTGAACTGACTTGTGTCTTCTTCCTCGTCTTCATCATCATCGTCGTCGTCACTCTTGGCGGCCGTGGAAGCCCCTTCGGGAGCCGAGATGAATTCATCGTCTTCTTTTTCTTCCTTGGCGGGTTCTTCAACTACCTTTTCGGTCTGCTTGACAGCCTTTTTAGGGGCTGCCTTCTTTGCAGCAGCTTTTTTAGGGGCAGCAGAAGCAAAAGCGACGAAAACGAACAAGCATACGAGCAAAATGAGTTTTTTTGACATTAAAGGCCTCAAAACAATGTTTTACCTTTGGAATATAAATTATTATAGCCGATTTTTTCCAAATCAACGTGTAAAAGTTGCTTTATGTAAGCTCTATTTTGAGACCAATTTGGCCTTGATGCTTCCAAGAGCTATTTCGCACTGCATCAGCACGGGAATACGCTTGTCATCGTCCGTCAACCAGATGAAAATCCGGCCCTTGGAGTTGAAAATTCCGTCGCCGTCGAGCACGGGCTCCACCTTGACCGTCTTGACCTTGCCGATAGCCGTTTCCAATTCCTCTTTCCCGTGGACAAGCACCTTCAGTTCATAACGCTTTTTCCCGCTCACAGCAGCAAAACGGGAGGTGTCCCCCACCGTCAGCGGCATCGTCCTTACCCAGTAGAAAGCGGAAATAATGCTGTGTTCCACGCCCTGGATGGCGACTGACGTATCCGCGGAGCGTTTGACCTTTCTTTTTTCAGGCGGGTCCAGGAAGACCGTGTCCGAAAGCCAAGCCTTTTCGCCCTTTCGGTCAAAGCGGATAACGGACTTATTGTGGAAAGTCCCCTCGTGCAAGCTTTTGCGGAACACTTCCGTCATCAACCCCTTGTTGCGCACGCGGGTGTAGATGGTGTCGTTGACGGGGTAAATCTTATTAATGGTCTTGTTGCCCGTCGCGAACGTAAGGAACTCCGTCTTCCCGTCCTTCACCGGCTTGACTTCGAGCGAGGCGGAACCCGCAGTAATAGGGCCCCAGCACAAATCGTAAGTCAGCTTTTCGCCCTTCATCCAAGGCGCTTGGACCACAGGCAAGTTGGGCTCACCGGCGAAAGACGCAGTCACGAGGAATGCCATGATAAAGACGAGAGAGGACATCATATAAATAGCAATACCTAAACACTAAAAAGGCTGGCTTTTCCCACAAACGAAAGAGAGAAACATCTCTCGTCTTTCGTCTGTAGGGCAAAGCCCGTTCTTTCGTCTAATCTATATCTCCGAGGCTCTTGCGGTAAGCGATGAGCTTCTCGCGGACTGCGGGGTCTGCGAGGGCGACGATGTGGGCGGCGAGGTAACCGGCATTCTTGCCGTTGCCGATGCCGACCGTGGCCACCGGGATTCCCGGGGGCATCTGCACGATAGAGTGCAGGGCATCGACGCCGTTGAGCGGGCCGCCGGCGCAGGGCAGGCCGATAACGGGAAGGATGGTGTGCCCTGCGAGCACGCCCGGGAGGGCTGCAGCGAGGCCAGCAACACCGATGAGGACCTGGAGGCCTCGCCCGGCGGCTTCGCGAGCATACTTCGCGGTCGCATTCGGGGTGCGGTGTGCAGAGAGGATGTTGAATTCCCACACGATGCCGAAGCTGTCGAGCACCGCGGTGATCTTGTCTACAGTTTCCTGGTCGGACTTGCTACCCGCAACGATACCGACCTTTGCATTTTCTTTCAAATCCATTTTCGATTCCTTTTCCATCTAACAAGATTGCTCAACTTGTCATTGCGAGCGAAGCGAAGCAATCTCTATACCAATTTCTCTTTTATTTTGCGAGTCTTGCAAGGCCCTTCTTGCCGATGTCCTTGCGGTAGAACTTGCCTTCGAACTGAACTTTTTCGCAGGCGGCGTAAGCGATGTTCAAGGCTTCCTGGAGCGTTGCACCGTGACCGACCACGCCGAACACGCGGCCACCGTTAGTCACGAGCTTGCCATCGACCATCTTGGTACCGGCGTGGAGCACCTGGGCGCCGTTCTTTTCGGCTTCTTCAATACCCGTGACGACCTTGCCCTTTTCGTAGGAACCCGGATAGCCGGCGCTTGCGAGCACGACGATTGCGGAGCTGCCCTTCGGAGCCTTCGGGGCACCGAGCTTGGCGAGTTCGCCCTTTTCGGCAGCATCGAACAAAGCAAGCACGTCGCCGTCGTAGAGCGGGAGCACAATCTGGCATTCGGGGTCGCCGAGGCGGCAGTTGTATTCCACGACCTTCGGGCCCTTCGCAGTCACCATGATGCCCACGTAGAGCACGCCCGTGTAGGGCTTGCCTTCGGCGGCCATACCCTTGAGGGTCGGTTCGATAATCTTTGCCTTGACTTCGTCGAGGAGAGCGTCGGTGACGACCGGAGCCGGGCTGTAGGCACCCATTCCGCCAGTGTTCGGGCCCTTGTCGTCGTCAAAGACGCGCTTGTGGTCCTGGGCAGAGGAGAGAATCACGTAGTCCTTGCCGTCGCAAACCACGAAGATGGAGGCTTCTTCGCCGTCCATGAATTCTTCAATCACGACCGTCTTGCCGGATTCGCCAAACACGGCCTTGTCGCCGAGCATTTCTTCGACAGCGTCGTTCGCTTCCTTGTCGGTCATGCAGACGATGGCGCCCTTGCCCGCAGCGAGGCCCGACGCCTTCACCACGATCGGAGCCGGGTGTTCGGCGAGGAACTTCTTGGCGGAGGCGAGATCGGTGAAGGTCTCGAAGGCTGCCGTCGGCACGTTGTACTTCTTCATGATATCCTTGCTGAAGGCCTTGGAGCCTTCGAGCGCGGCAGCAGCCGCAGTCGGGCCGAAAGCACGCAGCCCGCGACGGCGGAATTCATCCACCACGCCCGCGACCAGCGGAATTTCGGGGCCGATGACCGCGAGGTCAATCTTTTCAGCAACCGCGAGGTCGGCAATGGCCTTCGGGTCGGCCACGTCCACCGGCACGCACTTGCCGAGGTTAGCCATGCCCGGGTTGCCCGGAGCGCACACGAGAGTGTCGCACAGCGGCGACTTCTTGACTGCAAGAGCGATGGCATGTTCGCGACCACCGCTACCAACGACGAGAATGTTCATATAGCGTATCCTTTGTTTTTACAGAGGATAATTTAGAAAAATGCAATCGCCAACACAACCATAAAGGCAATTTCGCCCCTATTTCAAAGGAACATCCATTACACAGGATGTGCCAACTGGGTAGGTATTAATTGGACATGTCACAAAAGATGAGTCAACATAACAATAAACATTACGATTGTCTTTCCTTGTACTCGACCAAGACGCCGAAACAATTCTTGTATAATTATCTTCCAATTTTTCAGGAGTTAACACGAAATAAATATAAGTGTACGATTTATCTGGAATGGCTGCAGCATCAACTCCCTTACGGAAATGATTCCATTCTGTTGTGTCCGGAATATGAAATCCTGCAGGGCATTGTTTTTGAGCATTTTCAAATGTATAATAATAGCCTTCACCCCTAAGATCGAATGTAAGGATCTGATCTTTTACATAATTCGCGAAAAAATCGAAAGACACTGATTCATTTTCATATGCATTAGCAGGCTGGCCCTTCATCCAAAGTTTGCCACCATATGAAATCGTCGAATACCCTTTATCTGTTTGTCTAACATATATAGAATCAACCTCAGAAAAAGCACATCCTTTTTTACCAGAACAAAAAAAGTCCACACTGTCCAATTCTTCAACAAAAGTCAATCTCGCTATTGAATCAACAAAAATATTTACTACCGAATCAGGCGCTTTTTTCCAACCACCTTTCAAACAAATCCAAATCTTTTCATCATATTTTTTTACAACATTCTCTCCAATATCATCCCCGCATTTGCCAATCTCAAATTCCATCTGGGAAACAACCTCCCATTTGCCTTTGCTGTTGCAATAATACAAGCTATCTAGGTATTTTTCATATCTTAAATTATCACTTTCACACTCACCTAATAGGATATCCATTTTTTCATCCAAATCCGCCGTATGCCATTTCTTCGTTTTTTCATCGCAGATATAAATTAAACCTTCTTTCATATCCAACGTGTCACCAACATTTTCCGGAGAACATTTCCGATATCGATAATCAAGCATCTCATGCAAATCGGCTACACGCCAAGTTGCCGCAGCACTATCGCAGATATAAACAAGATTATCAATATCTATTGTATCTCCCCTATTGTAACTCGTGCAAGCGCCCAAAGAATCCTCCAATGGTTCTTCTAAGCGCCAAAAAGAGAACGAACAGACCATTTTTTTCCCATTAAAAAGACTTTCCTTATTTCGAACAATAGACTCTAAAGAATCCCCATTGCAAACTGGCAATTTGTATGACTTTGCATAATCGTCAGAAATGGATTTGGCCTTTGCTAAAACCGAATCAACAATTAAAGTTGGGACTTTTTCGTCATCATCAAACTTACCATTGTCTGCCAAATCATCGGCCTGGAAAAACAAATGTTCAACAAAAAAATTCAAGTCCACATAGGCCATCCACATTTCCTCATCCGTTTTTGAAAAAGGCCTTCCATCTTCTGAATACTCCTTGTCTGCCACAATTTTTGCAACTTGTAATGGATACGCTTCGTTTTGGGCAAGATTTTCCACACGTTTTCTTTGTACAGTAGAACTAAGACTTATATAAACATGATCTTCATACCACATATCAGCAAAATAGCTAAGTGTGGCTTCAACTTTGACAGAATCATGATTTATGAAATATCCCTTTACATCAAAACGTACATAGGGACCATTTAAATTTACATCATGAAAATTAAATTCCGTGCTTTGATCACACCCATACCAATTATGTTCGTTAGAAAATTCGCCAATAAAAACATTTTTTTCGTTTAAATATTCATCCAGCTGAACAAGAAACACCGAATCATGAACAAAATAAAAATCCTTCCATTTCGGTACACAAATAAACCCATACGGATTTCGATTTTGCAAGGAATACTCCGGAACGTGATACCTTGGTGCCTTAACAACATCAATATCATCAATATTTGAACAGGAACACAGCAAGGTCAAGAAAATAATGGCAAAAAACTTTAGCATCACCAATCCTCGTCAAGGACCTCACAGGTCTTCGTGGCATCCTGAATATTCAAATCCATTTTCACACGAGATGTATTTATTCTCAACCTAAGAAATAATGCTACTTCCAATTTACATTTTTCACCGAATTTTTCGTAATAATAGTTTGAAGTATTCTTTGAAATCGAAAAGGACGATCTATCCAAAGCTTCTACATAATTATAATCTTCATCATGAAATACTATTCTTTTGGCATTTGAACATTTTGGATTATCGCATCCATAAATATCCATGAATAATGTAGGCGAATAGGGCGTTTCTATTGTAAAAGGAATAAATTCTTCAGAATGATAAGTACGGGTATAATGATCATATCGAACATAATAATGTGATTTAATATCTACCGTATAATCATCTCTAGCGGAATCATTCAACGCAATTATAGAATCTAATGCAACCATAGAAAATTGATTAATCTCTATCAAATCTCGAGAAGCATCGTCCTCATAACACCGATTCAAAGGGTTGTTACAGCCATCACCGCAACCCCAAAGCAAAACGACTTCGCTCAGAATCAGCAATATTTTGAAAATCCGCATTATTCTTCATCCAACATATCAGAATTAATATATAAATAAACATCTAAATTTTACAAAAGCAAGCTTAGTTAACCGATGAGACACAATCATCCTGCGATGAAATGCACTAGAGAACGAATTTTCCCAGCAAAACAAAGCCTTTAAAACTTCGGGAGTTATTACTTTACTCCTATATATGGGCCATACACCCACTCAGGAACGAACTACAAAAAAACGGACCAAAAAAGGCTCGCCCACAAGACTCCGTTTTCAAATTTCAAATAAAAATGGAAAATAGTCCCACTCCCTCGGACGCAGCCCAATTCGAGCCATCGCGAATTTCCTCAAACACCCATCTCTGAATGGATGAGCGCACCAAAATTCAAGCAAAATATGCATAATCGAAGTTTTTTCTGCATATAGCACACATTTTTTATGCAGATTTTACCGCTTTAGCGTATCATATTAACGGGTATCGAAAGCACACAAGAAAACACTGCCGATTCACCTGCGAACCCAGGTATACACCCATATCGTTCAATTCTATTTATTGAGAAAAACCCTATTTTTTTCATTCAACGTAAAAAAATTGTGCCGTAAGAGGAAATAAGTTTTATATTACCTTATTAAGAACGAGGATTTTTATTATGAAAAAAATAGGCATTCTTTGGCTAACATCGCTTCTGTTGTGGGCATGCCTTGACAGCAACGACCTTGGGGGAACAATCACCATCTCCGGTACAGATGATTCTGATTCAACAGAACTCTCATCCAGCGATATCCAGAGTTCATCCAGTTCCAAGCCCAACGAAGATAAATCCTGCAGCTCCAGCACGGTTAAATCTTCAAGTTCTTCGTCCGTCAATAAAAAGAATTCTTCCAGCTCTGAGCAGACTTCTTCTAGTTCTAAAGACTCCAAATCAAGCTCCTCCAATTCCGAATCAAATTCTTCCAGTTCCGAGAACTCCGAATCGAGTTCTTCCAGTTCTGAATCAAGTTCATCCAGTATTGAATCTAGCAGTTCCGCACAATCATCTCCTTTTCAGGAAATGGTTGTAACAAAAATTTCCCCCATTCGCATCCAGCCGCTTCGCATCACCCCCAATGCAGACATGTCTGTATTCGCCATCTCAGGAAGTGCTACTTTAGACGCATTTGACACAACTGCAATCTCCGATGGTTTTGATCCGTTCCTAACAAAATTTGATTTTCTCCTCGTCCATGTGAACGAACATGGTCAGAATGAAGGCTCCTTACTACAGGTTCAATACACTCCCCTAACAGGGCCTACGGCAGCAATTAGTTTTGAGGAACAGGGTGCAAAAATAATTGATTCAGCAAAAGCCCAATGTGGAACATTCAAATTGTTCGTTATAATCAAAGCGAGCAACAACCTCGCGATAGAAGATATGTTCATCACCATTGATTCCGTAGAATTCGTTCGTGACCCCGCATACTGCAGGGCAGACCCGGAATCATCCTCCAGCATCATTGAGCGAGTTGAACTTAGGCAATACACCAGTCAAATGAAGACCTCGACAGCCAACGGATACTCTTTCAAGAAGGGAGCCGAAGTTCCTCTGAAGGACGCCCAAATTCAAGTCACCATGGACGAATTAACAGGGAAATTAACACTTCATGGCGTCAACGGCTACAAGGTTACCAGATACAGCAATGTTCAAGACCATGTATTTGATGACGACTGGTGTGCCACTTTCTTACCTCCTGCCCCGGCACACACAACCGACTTCAAGTACTCACCGACCAAACTTGCAGACGCCACAGATTTCGAAAAAGAAGGGTTCTGGATAGTCATTGGGCCGAATTTCGACCGAGAAACCGCACACGATTTCTATACCATCGCTCTCAAAAAAAGTGAAATTATAGAGGGGGCTAATGCCGCCCAGCTAGAAATTGTGTATTACAAAAAATAAGCGATTATTTTAGCAGCCATTCAGGGATATCCTGAATGGTAGCGGGTTCTATTTTCTTTTATTAGAACCTTCTTGAATGTTTGCAGTACTCTTCGTATTCTTCGCCGAAGTCGCGGCGGAGGCGTTTTTCTTCGCTTAGCACCTGCACCATCATGATGGCAAAGAAGGCGACAAACACGACGCACGCCTGCCAAGTCCACAGCCACACGGCGGCACCCACGAGGTAAACGAGCGTCCCGGTCAGCATCGGGTTGCGGTTTATCTTGTACGGG
This sequence comes from Fibrobacter sp., assembly GCA_017642335.1. Lineage (GTDB taxonomy): Bacteria > Fibrobacterota > Fibrobacteria > Fibrobacterales > Fibrobacteraceae > Fibrobacter. The sequence continues at coordinate 1,797 of JAGCPF010000010.1, read as the reverse complement.
CCTTCAACCATCAGGTGTTGCGTACGCGGGGCCACTTCGTGGCCGAAAGCATCCATCGGGTTTCCCTTACCGCGATTGCGCATGTAGACGATAGTCCAGACACTCAGCACAAGGCCGCCGAGCATCACGACAGGAGCCACGACACAGCGCCACGTATCGACCGGCCAAAGCGTGGGCATGCCAGACGCAAGCCACATGATTGACGGGATAAGCATCACAAAGAGAATGCCGCCCAACAGGTAACCAAAAAAGTCCCTTATACGTTTCACCATTTTCTCCTTAAAATTTTTCTTAGCGGGGAATGCTGCTACAGTTCATGCTGAATCGTCCGGAGATATAAATCGTACCATTACTCGATTCGCAACTCTTTTCTTTCGGTTCACATTCTTCCACTTCGGTTACGGTAACATTCGCAAAGCAGCCTTCAACAGTCGCCTGCTCTTCGTAACAATGCGCAAAGCCCAGGTTTATCAGCGAGGTATCGCAATCGGCAAGAGGCAAGCAGATAGAAGTCACGCCCGTTGTCACGGCCATCGGGTAGTAGCCCGTCTTTGTGACCATGGAGAAATTGCAAAATTTTGCCGGAGCTGCGACGCTCGACGAACTTTCGATAACCGCAGAAGAGGGGGTCACGGAAGAAAGCGCGCCGGACGAACCGGGTGCCACCACGGCAGAAGAACCTTCGACAGCTGAAGAAGATGTCGATGCGGGATCTTGCGACGGGGCAACTGACGAAGAATCATCACCGCAACCGAATACAAGAACGCAACCCGTTATCGAAATGGCACACGCAAAATTCCTAACCCAATTTTTCATAGGAGTCTTTCCTTTTTTACAAAACAACTATAACTAAAATAAAAATTCACAAAGGGGCCGTCAACATTCTATATTTGACGCGAACATTCAACCCCGAGACACGTATGGAAGAGACTTTCAAGACCAGAGGCGTTTGCGCGACAACGATCCAGTTTACGTGAGACGGAGACAAAATCAGAAACATCCGCTTTTCGGGAAAGAAGCCTAAATCTTACCCGACCAAATAATACCCTCCGTTCTTCCGGGCACCCCTAAATTCAATCTTGCCCGATTCGCTCAAAGCTTGCAACTGGCGCTGAGTCGTTCGCAAGGAGAGGTTGAGCATCGAGGCCAGCGCGGGCGTGTTGATACCGGGATTCGTCTGGATTTCGGACAGAATTTGTTCTGGGAGATTTTTACCTGTTTCGCGGTGGCGCACGGCGCCTTTTTTCGGTTTCAGGCTGCACCGCAGCAATCGCAGCAAGTCCGTCTGCGTCGCAACTACGCAATCGGCAATAAAGTTGACAAAGGACTTGTCACTGATGTGCGCCGCTTCTAAAGCCGACACGTATTCCATACGCCTAATAGCCGGAATCAGCGCAATGGTGTACTCGCCGCGAAGCAGCGCAAGGTTCATCAGCAATCGCGCCACGCGTCCATTGCCATCGACAAATGGATGAATGAACACGAACTTTTTGTGAACCTGCGCGGCGAATTCCACAGGATTCATCCTGGATTCGTTCTTGTTGAACCACGCGACGAACTTTCTCATCTCGGCACGAATTTTCAAGTGCGGCGTAACGGGGTAACGGCTCCCGCTAATTACGACAGGCACCTTGCGATAAACACCGGCCTTGTCCGCATCTATCTGCTGGTAAAACAGCCGATGCAGCATCAGTATGTCCGATTCTTCGAGAGTCTTGTTTTTTGCGAGTTTATGAATATGATCGTACGCCTTGGCATGTCCAACGGCTTCGTACACGTCACGCAGAGGTTTCCCGT
>JAGCPF010000003.1 GCA_017642335.1 Fibrobacter sp. | reverse complement strand
GAAGATTTTTGAAAGCCACACGGTAGCAAAGCTCCCGAGCGGCCAGTGCCAGCTCTTTATCGGGCTCCACCTCTGCCACGAAGTCACGAGCCCGCAGGCTTTTGCGCAGCTCCGCGAAGAAGGCCAGAAGGTGCTGTTCCCCGAACGCACGTTCGCCACGGTCGACCACATTATCCCGACCACCTTCCCGGAACGTAACCGCCCGCTCAAGGACGGCATTTCCGAAGAGATGTTCTCCCACATTGAAAATAACACCAAGAACAACGGCATCAAGTTCTTTGGCCCCGCTACCGCCGAACAGGGCGTGATCCACATCGTGGGCCCCGAAGAAGGCGTGACCCAGCCGGGCATGACCGTCGCTTGCGGTGACTCCCACACGGCAACCCACGGCGCATTCGGCGCTATCGCATTCGGTATCGGCACAAGCCAGGTGGCAGACGTTCTCGCTACCCAGACGCTCGCCATGAGCCCGCTCAAGACTCGCCGCATCAAGTTCACCGGCAAGCTCAAGCCGGGTGTGACCGCCAAGGACGTTGCCCTCGCCTACATCGCCAAGCTCGGCGTGAACGGTGGCGTTGGCTACGCTTACGAATTTGCCGGTCCGGTCATCGAAGAAATGGGCATGGAAGGCCGTATGACGGTCTGCAACATGGCTATCGAAGGTGGCGCCCGCGTCGGTTACTGCAACCCCGACGAAAAGACATTCGAATACCTCAAGGGCCGTCCGTACGCTCCGAAGGCCGACAAGTGGGACGAAGCCGTTGCTTACTGGAAGTCTGTGGCTACCGACGCCGACGCCCAGTTTGACGACGAAGTCGAAATCAACTGCGACAACCTCGAACCGATGGTCACCTGGGGCATCACTCCGGCTCAGGCCATCCCGCTCAACGGCAACATGCCGAAGATCAGCGAATTCGAAGGCAGCGAAAAGAAGGTCATTTCCGAAGCTTACGAATACATGGGCTGGGAAGAAGGTTCCAAGATGATCGGCCGCCCGATCGACATCGCATTCGTGGGTAGCTGCACCAACGGCCGCTTGAGCGACTTGCAGGCAGCCGCCGAAATCATCAAGGGCCACAAGGTCGCCCCTACCGTCAAGATGTGGGTCGTTCCGGGTTCCATGAAGATCAAGGTGGAAGCCGAACAGCTCGGTCTCGACAAGATCTTTAAGGAAGCCGGTGCCGAATGGCGCGAAGCAGGCTGCTCGCTCTGCCTCGCCATGAACCCGGATAAGCTCAAGGGCCGCCAGGTCAGCGCATCTTCCAGCAACCGTAACTTCAAGGGCCGTCAGGGCAGCCCGTCGGGCCGCACCATTTTGATGAGCCCCGCCATGGTAGCCGCCGCCGCTATCGAAGGCTGTGTCACCGACGTCCGCAAGTACATCAAGTAACGCAAGGAGATTTAAAAAATGAATTCTATCGACATTGTTAAAGGTTCCGGCGTTCCTGTACGCGGCAACGACATCGACACTGACCGTATCATCCCGGCACGTTTCCTCAAGTGCGTCACGTTCGAAGGCCTCGGCGACAACGCCTTTGCCGACGACATCGCTGGCCTCGCCGCTCAGGGCAAGGTCCACCCCTTCCGCGATCCGGCCTACAAGAACGGCTCCATCCTCGTCTCGAACCAGAACTTCGGTTGCGGCTCCAGCCGTGAACACGCTCCGCAGGCTCTCAAGCGCTGGGGCATCCGAGCCATCATCGCCGAAAGCTACTCCGAAATCTTCTTCGGTAACTGCGTCGCTATCGGCGTGCCCTGCTACAAGGTAGACCACGCTACGGCCGACAAGATCCTCGCCTGGATCGAAGCTCACCCGAGCGAAGAACTCGTCACGAGCACCGAAAGCCGCACGCTCAAGATGGGTGACGAAACCATTGAGCTCACGCTTGCCGACGGCCCCCGCGGTCAGTTCCTCGACGGCTCCTGGCACGCACGTTCCGCCCTCATGGCCAACGCCGACAAGGTGCAGGAACTTGCAAGCAAGCTGCCGTACATGAACTTTTTAAAGTAAGAAGTAGACGGTAGGAAGTAGGAAGGATTGTCATTGCGAGCGTAGCAAAGCAATCCAACCCTAATTGTCATCCCCGCGAAGGCGGGGACCTCCTTTTACGAAAAACGTCCAGGTTAAAAGCCTGGGCGTTTTTCGTATAGTATGTTCGCATATCTACAAAAAAAGTATATATTCAAAAAAAAACAGAAGGTTTGTATGGGCAAAGTCTATATTCTCACAAACGATTACATGCCAGGAGTAGTCAAAATTGGCTACACAACGCAATCCATAGAAGACAGACTCCGTGAATTAGACAAAACCGGAGTTCCATGGCCATTCCGATGCCACTTTGCCATTGAAACAGAACGTTATAAGGAAATAGAATCATTCGTCCATGATGCATTTGCAGATTACCGCATTCGTGACAACAGAGAATTTTTCAAAATCTCTCCTGAGCGAGTTGTAGCAGCACTTCGAATTGCTGGAGAAAAAGAAATCAAAACCAATAACGTAGCAACTGATGAGTTTGGGAAACAACTTGAAAATAAACAATATTCCGAAACAACAAAGAAACGTTTTCAATTTGATAAATTCGGGATACCCCTCGGTGCAGAATTAACTTTCACTCGAGATAAAGAAAAGAAGTGCAAAGTCATTGAAGGCGGAAATGTAGAATACCAAGGGACTACCTACTCTCTATCAAAACTAGCTCTCAAATTGATGAATGAATTAGGGTATAATTGGAAATATGTTAGAGGGCCCGCCTTCTTTGAATTCAACGGAGACGTACTCACAGACATTCAAGCCAAATACGAAGATTCAGAAGAATAAATTTTTATAGGAGTTATATTATGAAAAAAATGGTGCTAGTTGTTCTTGGGGCGGTGGCATTGGTTTTTGCTGCTCCAAAGTGTAATTACGATAAAGCCATTCGAGAATATGAAAAAAGAATGGACAAAGTGCAAATGATGAAAGGCGCCACGATAACGAAAAAAATTGATGAGTCTGAAGGAGGTGTGTCTAGAATTCAAAAACTGTCTAACACAATTAAGTCGGGGCAGTTTATGGGTTTACGCCATTATCTTGTCTTTGGATTTGTCGGATGTGAATTACAAGCTGTTCGAACTGGCAAATTGTCAAAAGATATGGAAATTGCCGCAGAGGCGACTGTATACCTTCGCAAGAATGGAAGTATAAAAGCGGCTTGTGATGGTAAAGGCCGAGTCTTAGAAGCAGACCCGTTAAGGTCAACATTTTTCCAACCAGTAATTGTACCGAATAGAAATTGCATTTGCTATGATAGAAATAGTTTGAAAATGAGTTCTTTTCCAAGCGATGGAGGATGTGCGGAAGCAGATGATTACGATGAAAATAAAAAGGAAATTAATCCGAAGTTCTTAGACTTTATTGATCCATTTCAAAAGCCTGTGGATAATAGCAAAGTGCCCGTAAAATTTGAGGAAGATGAATTTTATTATGCAGAGGGTAGCCATAGTACGCGTGGGTCGCAAGGGGTCAAACTAAACATCAAAAAAAACTTAAAAAAAATTGCACAAGCAATCTCCACTATTGAAGGAGATGGTAAAGATGGGCGAATTACGTTGAAAGTCACTATAGCCGTAGATGGAACGGTTTCTGCGGCAGAAATTGTATCTTCAAGAATTTCTAATGATGATGTTAGAACAGCAATAAAAGAAAGCATCCTCACTTGGAAGTTTGGAGCAACCGAGGAAGGGGATGCAACAGTCTTTATGCACTTTACGGTTCTAAAGTAGCCACATTAACACTTATTTTTTGCTGAGGGCTTTTTCCAAGTTGTCTTTATCCCTATCCTTTTCAAAAGCGTCCAGGTAAAAAAACTTGGCAATTTTTTAACTCGTTTAACATTTTGTATATTACAAAATGTTAAACAAACAACATAAAGCATCTGATGTCAATCAAACAAACCATTCTCCTACTTTTACTAACATTTCTTTTGTTCTCTTGCTCTTCAGAAAAGGAAGCCCCCAAACCCATGCTCACCTCACCCATCGACAACATTCTCGTAGAAAAGGCGAAGCGCCAAATGCACTTGCGCAACGGTGATAAAGTTGTCAAGACGTACAGAATTTCGTTGGGCAAGAATCCGGTCGGAGCAAAGGTCAAATCCGGCGACAACAGGACACCCGAGGGCAATTACACCATCGAAAAACACAATCCCAAAAGCAAGTTTCATGTATCGCTGAAGGTTTCGTACCCGAATGCGGAACAGATTAAGGCCGCGAAAGAAGGCAACCACGAGCCCGGCGGCGACATCATGATTCACGGCTACCCGAACAAGGTTCCTGCGTTTCTCTTTAAATTCTGGCACAGGTGGAAAGACTGGACCGCCGGCTGCATCGCCGTCACGAACGACGAAATCGAAGAAATCTACGACGCCGTCAAAGACGGAACACCGATAACCATCAAGCCTTAGAATTCAACCACGCACCACATTCTTGACCTCACTCATTATCGTGCGGCAGCGTTCCATGTTCAACTTGCAGTTTTCGGCTACGGCGAGGATATCCTTTTCGCTCGGGTTTCCGCTCCCGTTGACAGACATTTCGTGTTCAGCCTTGTCGGGTGTTTTCGTGATGTCGTATGCAGGCGAAAGCTTATAGCCTCCGAGACGTTCATCATACAGGAACGCAAAATTCTTGCCGTGGTCGTCCTTGTTGCCGAAGAAAACATTGAAGCACATTCGCCTAAAGGCTTCGTAGAGATCTTCCTTGTCAATGCAAATTTTTTCGATGACTTGCAGCAAGTGCGTGTAATCGAGGTTCGGAATCCGATGCGAAGTTTCAAGAACAGACGAAAGCGAAATCATATGGACTCGCCCGCCATCGCAATAATCGAAGCGCTTTGCGCCAAAGAATCCCTTGTACTTTTTTGACGGGAACAATTTGAAATCATTCGTGCAAATTCCCGCTTTACGGGCCAGTTTATTCGCCTCGAACTCATGCTTACCGATATTCGGAACATCATAAGAGCACGGGAACTTGACAATCCAATGGTCGCCCTTTATATTGAGATGTACCTTCGGGCGCGCACCGCCGCTGGAGCCGCCAAGCTTGTAGATTTCATCGAGATTCACGCCGTCGTCGCGATCTTTCCAGATGGTTTCCGCCTCTTGCGACAGTTCTTCCAAATCAAAATGTTCAGTCTCCGTCATTTCGGCATAATTCGGTTCATAGCGCAGCCCACCCAAACCGAATTCATTGACAAGCGAAAGCCTAGATAGCGGAGAGATTCTATCTGCATTCAGTCCCTGCCGTGCAAGAAGACGTCTAAATAATAGTTCGCCCCAGCCATCCGGCAACGAGTCGTAGAAAACGCCGAAAAGTCCGCCAAAAGTCGGCTTGTCGCAAACAAAGACCTTATTCGAAACCGAAAGCGAAAACGGCGAAATGGAGAACCCGTTTTCTTGCCATTCGCGGTCGTACTGGAAAGCGATTTTTCCATCCACATCCGCGAGGTAGCCCACCACCCTGCCATTATACTTGACAGTCAACTTTTTCACATCGACAATATTCATCAGCAACCTACAAATCCTTCAAGTTCTGCGGTTCGGGCTTATGGAAAAGCTTCGTGAAATCTTCGAGGCAATCAAGTGCAAGCGCAATTTTCAACAGCGAAAGGAACGCGATTTCGCCCGTAGTTTCAAACCTGCGGATAGACGCATAACTCACGCCGGAACGCTTGGCGAGTTCCTGCTGCGAAATTTTCATGGCATGCCTGCGGACCTTCATGCGATCCACCACCTTGTTCGCCGCTGCCGGAACCGTAAGCGTATCTACGAAAGCGCTAATGTCAAATTCACCATTCATATATGCTAAAATATAAGCTTTTTTCACATAAAAAGCAAATAATTCGCTAAAATATTAGCACATATTTCTAAATTTCAGGATTTTAGGGCAATCCATATTAGCATCTCGGTTTGCGGAGGGAACGCAGTGACCGGAGCAAGAACAGCATCCTTTTTATCATATTCCGAGGGGAGCGGGCACAGGCGCTAAGAAAAAATTCAGGAGGGTAGCGCAAACGCAGTGAAGTCGCGACCGACTGTCCTTTTTTCGTGCGAGCTGCGCCCGCGGACCTCGCACACTAAAAAGAAGCAGGATGGCATCGGGTTTTAGGGCGGTGCCCTAGACGAGGGAGAGACATACCCCACCCCTTTTCAAAAACGTCCAGGTTCAAAGCCTGGGCGTTTTTTTGTATTACGAGAAAAAAATGGACAAAACCGCAGTTCTTTTATCTTAAATTTCTGATTTTTTCAGCGACAAAACGCTTGTGAACCTGCATAAATAAAGGTATATTCAAAAGTAGGTCTTATAGGGACTCTTTATGAGCAGAGGTAAAACCGAAAAAAGTGCGCGGGAGGCCAATTACGAAGGCAAATGCGAAGCAGTATCAGCTCTCCGCCGCCCGTGCCAAGAAACAGCGGAAGCAGGCCCGCATGGAGATGCTTAATGCCATGGTGACGCAGCTCAACCTCGGCGACGAACTCGTCAAGGCGGTCAAGACCCAGGACGACAAGGCACTCTCGTGCATCGAGAAAGCGCTCCGCATCACGGGTCTGCACTTCGACCAGGGCCCCGAGGCCGTGCAGAATGTCAAGTCTTATAGGGACTCTTTATGAGCAGAGGTAAAACAAAAAGTGGTATATTGTCCTAAAAGAGGTTAATCATGATCACGGTTGACAAAGAAACGAGCAAATTTGAATTTTACAAGGAAAATGAAGATGATAAAATCTGGTGGGTCGATTATTTTGACCAAACAGGTCTTCATGCAGTTTCTTTTGACAAAAAAACGATATTATTCCTTTTTGAAGATTATCCTCATAATTTTTCAAAAGAGCAAAAAGCTTTATTTGATAAAGAAAACCCTTATTGGGCAAATTTTTTCCGCAAAAGGAAATAATCTGTCTTATAGGGACTCTTTATGAGCAGAGGTAAAACTAATATGCCGTACACGATGGATGAACTTGAGGAATTCTTGCGTAAGGACGAGGAAGAGATCCGTCGTGCTGTAGAACGCATTAGAAAAAATCCGGTAAAGATTAAACCTGACCTCAAGGATTTCCTGGACCCGGACCTTTTCCGTCTTCATGCAATGTCATACAATCGGCACACTCCGTTTCACGATAGCATAAAAATTGACTAGGAATTCCGAGATAAAAGATTCGAAGAAATCCTCGGCGACGATTACTGATTTTTAGGTTCTTTACGAGCTAAGAACTTCAGCGCGGCCCCATACCCTACACCATCTCGACATTGAGCTTTGCGGCGAGTTCTTAAAATCAAGCCCCAAAATCCACACTCGTGCTCAAATATTGGCGAATTCCTCTTAGATTCTATCAAAAGCGCCAAAATATTAGCAGTTTTCTTCCTAGACTTCAAATTGTTTTTTGGGGAATTTGCGGAGTTAAACTACACTTTACAATATAAAAGTTATATTTTATTGAAATTCTATAATATATTTATTATATTATTTAAGAATATTATAATAAATAGGTTATTTTATGAACCAAAGGCTGATTTTGCTCAGGGCTCTTGCCCATAAGACGGGAAACCTTGCCCAGCTTCGCGACGCCCAACCTCCCAAGCAGGGGTGGATTTCCGCCGTTCGTCGGGCTCTCGGAATGACCGCAAAGCAACTTGCGGAACGCGTCGGGCTTTCTCAGCCGCGCATCGCCAAGATGGAACTCAACGAAAACAACCTCAAGATTTCGACCATGAAAAAAATCGCGGAAGGCCTTGACTGCGATTTCGTTTACGGTTTTATCCCCAAGAGCAGCCTGCAGGAGACGATTAAACGACAGGCCCACAAAAAAGCCGAAGCAATCCTATCAAGCGTCAACACGAACATGGCATTGGAAGATCAACTTGCCGACGATCCGCATATCCTGACGGACATGGCCGATGAGATGATAGCCAAGAACATAAGGCGCATTTGGGACAAGTAATAATTTTTCCCATTCGTCATTTTGTCATTTTATGACATACCCATAATTTATATTTTGGGTATGGCCGATATATTTACATCAGACGACAATTCTACGCCTCTTACACCTGAAGAACGCGAAGGGTTAAAGCCCAAGTGGATAACGCTTAGGCATGAACTCAATGAGTTCGAGACGCGCAATATTTTGGATGCGGAAATGTGGCTCGCAACTCACAAGCAACAAGATGTTCTGAACGATACATTCCTTATGAAATTGCACAAACGGATGTTCGGTCAAGTGTGGAAATGGGCCGGTGAATACCGAATGACGGAAAGAAACATTGAGGTCGCGCCATACAAAATTCCCGTCAAATTGAAGACGTTGTTCGATGATGTGAAATTCTGAATGGAGAACCATACATTCCCCCAACTTGGAAATAGCCGTCCGGCTTCACCACAGACTTGTTTTAATCCACCCGTTCCCTAACGGCAATGGTAGAATTTCGCGACTGATGGCCGACCTGCTCATGCAGCAACTTGGCGAGCCGCGGCTCTATTGGGGAGACGCCAGCTTGACCGACATTACGGATTTACGGAAGAAGTATATTGACGCGCTTCATGCCGCCGATTCCGGGGATTATACAGAACTGATTAAGTTCGTGACAACATAAAAGCTGCTTGCGAATCCGCATAAATAAAGGTATATTCAAAAATAAGTCTTATAGTGACTCTTTATGAGCAGAGGTAAAACTGAAGTCGTGATTATGCCCGAAGAACAAGTCTACGACGAGGCGGACATCCGCGAATATATCGAATTCATCAGGAAGCACCCGGTGAAGTTCAAACCGAAATTGATAGATTGCTGGGATTGGGATGTTTTCTGTCTCAAGGCAAAATCCTACAACCGCCACAACAAGAACGGCGACAGTGTTGACCTTGGCGGAGAGGACTTCCACGACAAGCGATTTGCCGAAATCCTCGGCGACGATTACTGATTTTTAGGCTCTTTACGAGCAATGAACTTTAGCACGCCCCCCTACACCATCTCGGCATTGAGCTTTGCGGCGAGTTCAATCACAGCATCATCGCATTTCAAAACTGGTTCGAAAAGTAAGCCAATTTACAATTCAGTTATCAATTTTATTCAGAAATTCCGAATACTGAAGAATTGGAATTCCTGCATGACTTTTCAACTCTGTTAAATCCTTGTCACCGCTCACGATGCAATCTACAGGGACACTTTCCGCCATAGAAAGAATGAAGATATCCTTAATATCCCTGATGGGCGATTTTGCCTGGATGGTAATCGGAGTCCAATAGCAAACATTATCGACCATGTCTTGGAATGCTTGCCGAGATTCCGCAGAAATGATGGCATCGAATTTCGGTTGAGCGATGACGGTCTGAATTTCTTCCAACAACTGCTCGCTCATATACACATGAACATCGTTACGGCATAAAACATCAGCAAGCGTGGCCAGACGCTTGCCTATCATAAAGGATATCCACAGGTTTGTGTCGAAAAGGACTTTTATTTCCCGTAACGGACCGCGTTGACTTCGGCTGCGATTTCTTCGTCGGTCATCATCGGAGTCTTGGGGCACGAATCAATGAATTTCTGGACAATGCTACGTTTAGACCGCACAGTCCATCCCATGCGATTCGCTAGCGTTTCCATAATGCCCAAATCCTGGGTCGGTATTGTCAGAACTAAATCTTCCATATAAACCTCCCTTATAATATATATTATTCAAATTTGAAGTGCAAACCCATCCTAGGTAGAAACAGCAAGTTAAAGCCTAATAGCCCTCTTTTTCACATAAAAAACAAGCAAAAAAGCTAAAACAACAGCCTATTTCGTCAACTACACCATCTCGGCCTTGAGTTTTTGCGATTTATTCTAAAAAAGCTACATTTCAAGTCATGCTCACCTCACCCATCGACAACATTCTCGTAGAAAAGGCGAAGCGCCAAATGCACTTGCGAACCCGCATAAATAAAGGTATATTCAAGAAATCCGTCTTATAAGGGCCCTTTTGAAGCATAAAACAAAAATCAATGAACTGGGATGACATTAACTTTATAGGCCTATGAAATTTCTTCTATTCATAAGTGTGTGTGTCACGAATGTGATTGCTCAATCGTATATTTACAATGCCTATGAAAGTAGCATTGTAGATGAAAGAGATGGTAATATATACCATATATTTGAAACAGATTCGTCAAAGTGGTTTGTTGAAGATCTTCAGTATATTCCGAAAACCTCTGTTTGGACGAATGTAAGGAATGGAGAGCTATACTGTGAATCTAATCTTAATTTGGAAAGTATCGCAACTGATGAAAGTGATTTTTATTTAAACAATTTGCAGAAAACTTTAATTGAGAATTGTCGTAAGGTTTATTACAAATGGGACCTTGCTATTACATCTTGTCCTCGTGGTTGGCATTTGGCGAAAACAGAGGAATGGGTAGAATTGGCCGCTTTTCTTGAAAGAAATCCTTTTTTGCAAAATGTTGTTTTTTTTGATCATCCCAAATATTACGTTAATTATTATTATGGAAAAGAAAAAGATAAATTTGTTTTGTATGACCATTTCTCAATGTGGTGGCGTGCTGATTTGGATGTCAGATGGAAAAAAAATACTCGAGCTAATGTAACTCATTTTCGATACAAAAAAATTGAGATAAAGAAAAATAGCCAGAGGGGAAGTGTTTTTTGGACGAATAATTCTACTAAATCATGGAAACTTTTGCCAGCACGATGTGTCGAAAATAAACAGGACTTTGATTACTCCATCTATATACCCCCAATTGATACATCTTCATCAATAAAATATGGACATGGGGTAAAAGCAAAATCAAACAAAGTGTCTGAATTAAGATTAGATCAACTGATGTAGTTGTTTAATAGGAAGTCCCTAAACCCATGCTCTCCTCACCCATTGACAACATTCTCGTAGAAAAGGCGAAGCACCAAATGCACTTGCGCAACGGCGAGACTGTTGTCAAGACGTACAGAATTTCATTGGGCAAGAATCCTGTTGGAGCGAAAGTCAAATCCGGCGACAACAAGACGCCCGAGGGCAATTACACCATCGAGTGGCACAACCCCAAAAGCAAGTTTCACTTATCGCTCCGAATTTCGTACCCGAATGCGGAGCAGATACAGGCCGCGAAAGAAGGTAACTACGAGCCCGGCGGCGACATCATGATCCACGGCTATCCGAACAAGATTCCCGCATTCCTCTTTAAATTCTGGCACAGGTGGAAAGACTGGACCGCCGGCTGCATCGCGGTCACAAACAACGAAATCGAAGAAATCTACGATGCCGTCAAGGACGGAACACCGATAACCATCAAGCCTTAGAATGTCGTTTTTTAGGGCGGTAGGAAGAAGCATTAGCCAAAGATGCGAGTTCTTTTCTGCGCTCTTCAGTAATCTGCGGTTTGCCAACATGGTTCGCCTCGAAATCGGCAAGGATTTCTTGCTCCTCTTCGTCAAGATTGAACTTTTTCGCATGTTCTTTAAAAGACAACATTATTTACCTCCTTTTTTTTGCCTTTTTGCTATTTCCTAATCCCCTCTGGGTCTGAAACAGCTAGTTTGACACCTTCTGAAGGCCATTCCCAACAATCACCCTCTTTGCGGTTCTTTTCCGGCATGTGACGTTCAGGATCAGCAGAACCCCGCAGGACATTTTTCGCCTTACGACGGAACTCCCGGTTCGCCATTTTTTGAAACTCGACATCCTTTGCCATTTTCACAAACGGTTTCTTATAGCTGCGACTCATATTATAGCCTCCGTTTTCGACCACTTTCATGACCATTTATTTTTTGAGGCGTTATCGCAATAAAGCGAAAACGCACCTCGCCTTAAATCAGCGAGATGCGTTCGGAATGCATTAATTGTACCTAACTTTCAAAAAATTGGCAAGGGGGCTACGAAAATTTTACGGAGGCATCCAAGTTAAATCCTTGGATATTTTTATTTAAATTTCACATATATGTCAAAGAAAAAGTTTATTTGGATTGCTGTGGCAACATGCGTAGTTGCACTGATATTCTTTCATCAAGATATCATCCATAAATTGGACGATGCAAATGTTTTTCGTGTTGATGAGTTTCACGAATTCGACGAAGATAACGAACAAAACCTAAAGAACATTTTAAGCAAATACGATTTAGAGCCGATTTCTGCAGGCGACTTTTTCTCTATACGCTATGCATTTTCCAATGACGATATGGGCGGATACGTTCTCGAATTTACATGCAAAACAGCCGATTTTTCTAATTGCACCAAGACAATTTACGAAGACGATGGCAAAAACGTTCATAAAACAGTAAAGGCTACGGAACCGCAAGAAGCAAAAGCCATTTACAATAAATTTATCGAATTAAATATTTTCGATTTAAAATCCATCGAGACAAAGCCCCTAGGTGTTTATTTAGAAATGTATCATATAGGCTACCTATGTTCAAACGTATCCATCGAAGTCTCGGATGAAAGGCGTTTAAACAGATTTTCCATTGCTCCCGGAGGGGCACATAACGACGAGCGTTACAACAAACTTTTCTCGATTTTCAATAAACATTGATTTATCCCTTAGGAGGGTATTTAAAAAGCCATAGCTTTTGTTATATTCTACTATGAGGTTAGGAATGAAACGGAAAGCTTTAATTACCAGCGCCCTGATTCTTTGTTGTTGGGCTTGCTGCGGATTTTTTTGCACAAGCGACTGGGATTTGTACCAACCCTGCGGGCTACAAATACGCATAGATCCACCCGAAAATTCCGATTCTGTTCATATTTCCGTATACAATGATGGGTCCATCTATCATTTGTATCGAGACAAAGTTATCCACCCCAAGGTCAATCCTGCAGATTCATTCAGAAGCCTCAGCGTAGCCGAGGACCCTGACGACTTAAAGGATTCGGACTGGGAGTACGGCCGTTTTTTCATGGCGGAAACCGTTTTTTGCGGTGACAAGAAGACGATATTTCCCGTAGTTTCGTTCAATGTCCGTAAAGAAAGAACTTCTGCCTTTATTAAGACCTTTTACTCTACGGAAATGATCTATCTTGATTCCACAGGAACATCTACTTTGCACGAGCACTTTGACTATGATTCGTCTTTATCGCCAGATTATGATTTCGCCTCTATCGACAAGGATTCCACGTACTACATAGTTCAGCGTTTCGTTCCTATTGTGAACGATTGTGATATAGACTCCACTTATTTCATTGATATTAACTATACAGAACTATGCCACGAACGAGGCGACAATTATCTCTTTGACTAGCGACCAAATAAATCAATTAAACTATTATGATCTTTCGGCAAATAACCATATTCATTGCTTTTTCGCTGACCTGCTTGATTTCGGCGGGTTGCTCTGATGACTATACGAGAATCCACTCGCTGAAAGCGACTCTTTCCGAAGCTCCCGAGGTCCACGGAGCCAACACAAGCATGGATCCCCATTCCGGCACGTTCCGGTTCACCGGCAAGGTAAACACAAATCGTCAAAACGACATCAAGAAGCAAGAAAAATATGAAGCTCACAGCAAGACATTTTACACCGACGTCACCTATATAATGGGCGGTAATGACTTTACCGCAAAGACTGATTTTTTCTACAAGTTAAGCGGATTTTTCATTGGAACGGGCGCCGGCTACAAGGACGGAATCTTCCACCACTTTTTGCTAGGCGCGAACCTGCAACATGTTGAATTCGGCCTGTTCTTTGGACTTTTCCACCAATACAGCGATCTGGAGTACAAAGGCTCCGAATGCAAAACCGTCTATCATATATTTAGCGACAACGAAGAAAACTGCAATCCATTAGAAGAGCACCACTACATATTCAGCACCAGTCCCTTTGCGGGGGTATTCACAGGAATCATCCTAGACAACACATTCCTCAACTACAGTGCAAGCGTATATTCCCCATCTATCGATATCAACGATTACTCCCTAAACACACCGTTTATCATATCCAACTACTTCACCCTTGGATACAGGTTCAACAGGTGGGTCGAGATGAGCGTCGGGTCCATTTTGACATATGTGAGCACGCCGCTTTGGTATTACGGATTTACAATCGGGGCAAGCCTCTACCTTTAAACAGCAAATTATTATCTGCTGTACTTGAAAGTGCCTAAGCTCTGAATATAAAAGTCTCCGGCGGATCCTGTTTTTCCTTGAATGCGGAAAACGACATTAACGAGTTGCTTGGAAGCATCGTCGCCGGACATCGCGTCGCCTTTTCCCCATCCGGCCCGCTTGAATTCGCTCCATTCAAAGCACGACTTTCTTCCACTATAGCTTTTAGGCATTTTTACCATGGGTAAATCATACTCCAAGGAACGGTTGACGGAATCCCCCAAAACGAGTCTCATTTCAATGTTCATCGAAGAAGAATAACCGACGCAAATTCCACCCCAGTTGGAAACATCCGCCGACATGGCAACACCATTTGAATCAAAGCCGGCCACGATAAACCCGATTGCTACATAAGGGTCGTAACCCAACGCCGATCCGTCCAAATCGAATCTTCCGCAGAGTCCATAACAATAATCGATAACGGGCTGGAATGAATTTGGATTATACTCGTTACCCAAATCTACAGGCCAGGTAACAGACGATCGACCGCCATCTTCGGAATCGCTCTCGACAAACCACCTTCCGGCTCCATAATCTGCCCACGACTCGTTTGCATGCTTCCACGTAACAACAAACTCCATATCGCCTTCCCACAGATCGGCAATCGTCAAAAAGCTCCCGCAACACGGCGGCGCCGTCATCGGTAAAAACGAGGAACTGGAAGAACTGTTTACCGAATTCTGTATCTGAGCATTGGAACTGGAAGAAACAGCAGAATTCAAATAGGCGGCATAATCAAGCGACTGGTCTTGGGGTGTTGAAGAACCCTTTGATATCGAGTCTTGCTTTAATTCCAAACGTCCAATCGAATCCGGAACATTGGATTCTGGAACGGCGGCCTTTTGCTCATTGGAATCGCCTGCCGTCATAGAGTCTTGAATCACAAAAACGCTATCCGGCTCCGGCGTTTCCGTTTCGCCACCCTGCGCATTGACTGCCGAATTTTCGAGAATAACCGTTGCAGGCGATCCATTATCCCCCGAACAGGCAATGAGCATGAAGGCCGAAACGCTTAAACAAGCTGCACAAAGATTTTTTTTCATTTCCGGACCTCCATTTCAAAATGCTCCTGTTAGAAAAATAATAAAAATCGCCTGAGATAGTAGCTTAAAAAATTTAATTGCGATTTGCGCTTAAACCTGTAATTCCAAAATACAGAGTATACGTATACTCAAATGTCTCTTCCGGAGGCGGAGGATCATCCAGGATATCCGCCAAAGTCTCGTGATTATCATATATTGACTGTATGCGGAAATAAATCTTCACAGCCTTTCGAGCGGCTTCTTCACCCGTTATGCTGTATTTATACCCTTCTACATCTTTACCCCGGCCATCCTGTTTAAAATCACTCCAATTAAAACATGCTGTCTGATAGTTGTTCGTTACAGGCAATTCCACGGACGGCAAATCATAGCCCAGATCCCGATTTACAGAGTCACCTAAATCAATTATCAGATTCAATCTTGCCGATTCGTCATCGAAATTGTAGGCCAGACAAATCCCGTTCCAATTGGAAATATCTGCCGGTAGAGCATTGCCGTTGGAGTCAAAACCCGCCACATAGAATCCGATATCACCATATGGCTTGGGATTTCTTTGATTCTCGTCATATTCGATATAATAATGCAATTCACCACTAAAAGTCCGCATAGCCTCAATGCTCCACCCAGGATAATCGCTATCTAGGCACCACACGGCAGTCGAGTGTCCCCCTTTCGCGGAATCCGTTTCATAGAACCAGGCTCCTCCGTTATCAACGTTTTCCGGCCATGTTGAATCGGCATAAAGACTTGTTTGGACATTTTCGTTTCTATAGAAATTCCACAATTCCCCATAATCACGAACCATGTCATACGCTTCATCGTAGGGCACATAAGACGAAGAAGAAACCTCTTGCACAGGGTATAACCCGGGATTCATGCAACTGTCCATATCGTGCAGATACTTAAGTTTTCTTGTCATCATCGCATAATCAAGGACACTGTCAAATCCAGATTTTATGCTTGAAAATTCCTCAGCAAAACGGTAAGACCCATCTTGGCAGCGAACGATTTTATTTTCCGGATTATCACAGGGTTTATTTTTCGAAGGCGAATCACCTAACATTTCAGCCAAAAACTCAAATCCCAAATCGGCCATGCAGTGATCATATCTTTGCGAATTACCATATTTTGTTTGAACTTCTTCCACTGCTTTATAGTATCCCGATTTCGTTCCTTCACGAATGGCAATTGAATCCGCATAATTACACGAGCAAAAATGTTCTACAACTGTCGGAGATTCGCAATCTTCATCAATCACAGGAAGGCTGTATTCTACCGTCCGATTTATATTGTCGACTTCGGAATACCATCCCATCCGAACAATTCTAAAAATTGCAGATGCAGGATAGTAAGAGTCAAAAACAATGCGAATACCCACTAAATGCTTTACAGCTTCTTGCACGGTGATGGAAGGTGTAGGTTGATTGAAACTACCAGACATATCAAATAGATTGAACACCCTAAAATCACTCCATGCAAAGCATTCTTCCCTATAGCTTGTGTCAACGGCTCTATCATATTGAGTGGACCTTACCAAATAAGCCTCATATGAAGTCTGCCCCATCAATGCATTTACCGAATCACTGAAGTCAAGAACCAAATGGAAGAAGCTGTTCGTAGAGTAACCTATACATATTCCGTTCAAATCGCTTACATCGGCTTCATCAAATTTACCCGATGCATTTTTACCGGCTACACTAAATCCAAGACTGACCAAAGCATTCCCGAAAACTTCGTAATCAGAAACACTATGGTGTTGCCCATCGTCAATTGGACTAATAATGGTTTTACCGCACAATTCTCCATGGCAGGCGTCAATGACTCCACTCAAGGCAAGCGAATCATACTCCCCGCTCGCTTCTGCAGGCCATCTAATACTTGAAATGAGAAGCTCCGTGGAATCAAACGTCCAGTACCATATCCCGGATGTATTTGTGCCGTTGTCAAATCCCGTTCGTACACGGTATCCCAATTCAGGGTTCCACATTTCCGCATACCAGTCGCATGCATCCGATTCGTTCGGCTTTGTGAAATTATCATCCGCAGACAATCTGCACAGGACATAGTGCGGACTATAGGAACTGGGCACCGATGAACTCGATGAATTCAGAGCCAAGGTATTCGGATCTTCGGATGTGCCTCCGACATTCTGCGCATCTTCCGAACAGGCCAACAGAGCAAATGCGCTCAAAGCCATATACATAAACTTTTTCATATTAAGCCTCCTCTTTTCCCTTAACATCCCTACTAAGGGGGAACAATTGTAAATTCAACCTGTAAACCTGCGTAAGATCCGAATACTCCGAACAAATCGCAATAATCCTCTTGCGGCAGGCCGTCAATTCCTGCACCACCCGTTCGTAGCATTCGCGGTTTACGCCCATCGTAAGGCCGGTGACGTTGCGTTCATCGGCCGTAAACTTGTCCAGGGAGTCGATGGCGAGCCTCCCCATCTCCCGGTGCATCGCGCGAATGGCAATCGGGAGCCCTTCCTTGGAACCCGCAACATCCTTTTCCGTCTGCTCGTAGGTGTTCGGTTGCGTCTGGCGGAGGAATCCTGCCCGCTCCAGGAACTGGAGCGACTTGCGGACCTCCAACGCCGAAACATCCTGACAGCAGACATCGGCAATTTCGCCGGGCATGGCGCCGGGCATCATCGGGGCGAGTTCGCGAATCGCTTGATTTTTCCAGGTAGAATAATATTCGAACGCATCCTTGTCGATGATGCGCACCTTGTGGTCTCGCGCCATGGCCTGCATTTCCTTGAGGAACTCCATCTTAATCGAGTCCTTCTTGGCGTTGCCGAACTTCACCATGGTCTCGAAATAGGTCACCTCGTAGCCGGTAAGCCCCATGGCCTTGGCCACGCGCCCCATGGTCACCTTGCTCAGACTGCTCTTGCCTTCGCACACAAGTTTCAGGTACGAAGGCGAAGCGAATCCGGCAATCTTCGCAAACTCCCGCCACGAGAAGGCGGAAGTCCGCTTACGCTCTTCGTAGTAGTCGCTCATGAAGGCGCGATAATCTTGATATTCGATAATCGGTTTCATGCCAATGAATATACCTTCAAAAAAACAGCTTGTCAATAGCAAATAGAACAAAAGTTTGATTTTTTAAAAGAAAAACGCATTTTTTACAAAAACAAAAACGATTTTTCATCTAAATGATACACTTCGTTTCATATACAAAAAAGCCCCCGGAAAGGGGGCCGATGGCATAGTATCTAAAGAAAAACTACAACCCCAATTGGTCGGGATTCAGGCACTTGAGTTCGTCGACCACAAACAGGCCGTCCTTGCGGATGAGCTTGTCGTCGAACCAGATTTCGCCGCCACCGTATTCCGGACGCATGATGAGCACGAGATCCCAGTGGATGGCGCTCTGGTTGCCGTTGTAGGCGTCCTCGTAGCACATTCCCGGCGTAAAGTGGATGCTGCCGGCGATTTTTTCGTCGAAGAGGATGTCGCACATCGGCGCGTTCACGAAGGGATTGAAACCGATGGCGAACTCGCCCACGCGGCGCGCGCCCTCGTCCGTATCGAATATGGCGTTAAGCTGGGCGTTGTCACCCGAGTCGCAGGTGGCTTCCACGATCTTGCCTTCCTTGAACACCAAGCGGACACCGCTGAAATGCTTGCCTTCGTAAAGCGTCGGCGTATTGTAGTGAATCACGCCATTGATGCTCCCGTTCACCGGGGCCGTGTAGACTTCGCCATCGGGGATGTTCATGTTGCCGCAGCAAGGCACGGCGGGGATTCCCTTGATGCTGAACGTGATGTCGGTGTCGTTCGCCACAAGGCGCACCTTGTCGGTCTTGTTCATCAAGTCAATCAGGTTCTGTGCGGCACGGGCCATCTTCGGGTAATCGGCCAGGCATGCCTTGAAATAGAAGTCCTCGAAGGCTTCGGTGCTCATCTTGGCGCCCTGGGCCATGGACGGATTGGGCCAGCGCAACACGCACCACTTCGTCTTGTTCACGCGGTAATCGAGCGTTTCCTTGGTAATCTTGCGGTACATGAGCATCTTCTCGTCGCTCACGTCGCAGTTTTCCATGGCATTATCAGCGCCACGGATTGCGATATAGGCCTGCATGCGCTTCATCTCGGCAAGGGCGAGATCTGCTGAAAGTTTCATCTGGGCTTCGCTTGCAGAAAGGAGAACTTGGCGACGGACACGGCTGTTGTAGTTATGGACAAAGGCGTTGCCCCCCACTTTTTCGACAGCCTTGACCAGTTCCGTGGACAGTTCGTCCGGGGTGTCGGTCGTCTCGATGAGGATGTTTTCTCCAGCCTGGAGGCGGACAGCGTCGTTGATTAAATTCGTAGCAAGTTGTGTAATGCGTGGGTCAGTCATAAATTCTATACCTTTTGAATGCAGAAAGCCAGCGACAGGATGCCGCCAGCTTAAATTTACAAATCTATCCGCCCAAGTTCCACTCCAATTGGTTACTCCGAGAAGGTAAACGGGATTGTTACGGTGGTGTTGCCCGATTTGACCTTGCTGAACGTCCACCGACCGACGGCATTCTTGATGTCGGCGTCGAATTCGGCGTAGCCGGTCGTAGAGGAGACCACCGCGATGCTGACGATTTCCCCGCCCGGGGCAATCGTGAACTTCAGCGTGACCTTGCCCTGGAAACCGGGCTTTTTCTTGAGGAACCTGTTGTAGATATGGCGCAGACCCGGGGTACGCTGGCGCACGACCTTCATGATATCGGACGCGGAGCGCGAGGAATTGCCCGGTCCCATGTCGATATCACGTTCGGAAGGGGGCTTGAGTTTGCCCATGGTCTTTGTCGAGATGGCTCCGGCAGGCCCCCCGATGATACTAACCATAGCATCACCGATGCCGCCGCTGCCACCCGAGGCGACACCCTCGTTGAATCCAGCGTCCAGCTTGCCTTTACGGGTCCCCGCGATCTGCGTCTTCCCGGTCACCTGCAAACCGTTCACGTTCTTGAGGATCTTGTCGATATCCTTCGCAAACTTTTGGTTCGTCAAGTTGTAGACCTCGGCATTGGCGTTCTGCGTCCGCGCCGCGATGATCTTGAGAATCCCCCGCTGCTCGGGAGAGCGAGGTTTCCCTTGGCCCGCGCGCTTGCCGCCACCACCCTGCCTCTTACGCTTGATTTCCTTTTTGTCGTTTTTCTTTTCTTGCTTTTCCTGTTTCTTTTCCTCCTTTCTTTCGATGATGTTCATGGTTGTCGCAATCTCCACGGCCGCCGTCTTTTCGAAGACGACCTCGTCGATCACGCGTTCATACGTAGTCGCCCAGAAGCCGACCGAAAGCGCGGCAATGATGGATGTACCGGCGATACGCCACATCCTCTTGTCGGAATCCGGCAGCAGGGACTCGATGAACTTATCCGTCGTTTGTTTTTTGATTGGATTTTTGGTTTGAGTTTTCATGATTTTACCCTCCAATTTATGGATTTGTTGTTTTGGGAAATAAGAGGAATAACTACCCCGTTGGCGGGGCATACTTCGGGAACGCGATGTCGATGGGACGAAAACGGCTAAGTCAAAGGAATTATGTTGTTTGTACTACCGTTCAATATTCGTTCCTTTGTTCGAACAAAGAACGATTTGTTACTCTCTTTAATCTTAAAGTACAACGAAAAAAATTTTTCGTTGCGCGCCAAAGCGTAAACAAAAATTCATCGATGCAATTGTAAACTTGAACAAATTAGCGGAAGGCGCGTAGATGCTGGGTTCGGGAGCGATTGCGCCCCAAGCGACACTTTCCGGTTTTTACAAAAAATTATCTCAACTGGTTCTATTCCAATCTAGACCTCTCCAAGTTGAACGCATTCTTTTTTTACATAGTCCGTGGCCGATTTCTGAAGAGTTTCCTATATTATTCTTACCATGAAACTTTTACCTACCCCTCCCGACCTGAACCGTATCGCGCGCCCGAACTGGATTGAAATCAATCTTGACGCCCTGTGCAACAACATCCAATTTATCCGGAGCCAGATTCCCGCCAACACGAAGATCCTGATACCCGTGAAGGCCGACGCCTACGGCCACGGGAGCCTCGCCTGCTCGTTTGCCGCCAAGTTCGGCGGCGCGGACTACCTCGGCGTGGCGCACATCAACGAGGGCATGCTCCTGCGCCAGTACGGCATGGACCTTCCCATCCTGGTGCTCGGCCCCTGCACTCCTGCCGACTTCGCCTACTTTGTGGAATTCCAACTGACCGCAGCCATCACGGACCTCCGCACGGCGCAACTCTTTGACCAGTTCCTCGCCGAGACGGAAACGACGTGCCGCGCCCATCTCGCAATAGACACGGGCATGAACCGCTACGGCTTTGACGCCGAGGACTTCGACAGCATCCGCACGGCACTTCACCTCAAGCATATCGAATTCGAGGGGATGTTCACGCACCTCGCGACAGCCGACATGCCGGGCAACCCCAAGACAGACGTCCAGATCCAGCGTTTCAGCCGCCTGGTCGACGTGCTGGAAGCCGAGGGCATCCGTCCGCAGATTTGCCACTGCAGCAGTTCGGCAGGCACGCTCACGCACCCCGAAAGTCATTTCGACATGGTGCGTCCCGGCCTCACGCTCTACGGCTACAACTGCATGGGTCCTACCCCATCGCAAATTCCTATCCATCCCGTCATGAAAATCAAGAGCACCATCCGGCACATTCACATCGTGAAGCCGGGAGAAACCGTGAGCTACGGCGGATACTGGATGGCGCAGCAACCCACAAGGATAGCCACCATCGCCATCGGTTACGGCGACGGTTACCTGCGCGGGGAATACAACAAGGGTTTCGTCATGATCCGCGGACAGATCTGCCCGATTCTCGGCCGCGTCTGCATGGACGCCACGATGGTCGACGTAAGCCACATTCCCGACGTGCAAGTCGGAGAAACCGTCGACGTCGTAAACGGCGAACTGGACTTCCGTATATCAATGGAAAGTGTGGCGGACGACCACCACACTATTCCTTACGAACTAACTAGCCGCGTCGCACGACGCCTTTACAGGAAATACTTCTGGAAGAACCGCCTCGTCCGCTGGGATTACCTCAAGCAGGAGTTCGGCGTCCAGGAATATAAGGAATACCCGTTAAGGTAAAATCCTTAACGGTTTTATTCCTTGATGCAACGGACCGAATGGCCCGTTTTTTTGTTAAACGGCTTGATTGACGGATCCCCGTAGTAGCTGACAAAGAAGGCGTCCGCATAGTCCGACGAGGAATCGCTCGTCCACAGGTAGGCACTAACCTTCTCATCAAAGAAGTCACCGTCATTGTAGCCACCACCGGGCAGCAAGTTAAAGCCCCAGAAGTTGAGACCACCCTCATTCTTCCAGCCTTCCCTAGAGCGGAGGAATCGGCCATCCTTGTGGAATGTATAGAGCTTGGTGAAGTCATCAGCACTCGGGAGCTTCCAACCTTCGGGACAGAGGTTTGTCGCTGTTTCCCAGTCATACAGACGGCCATACTTGTCGCAAGAAGAATCTTCGTCTTTATAGCACCAGCTTTCACCAGTCTTGTAATTCAGGTTCTCGGCCATCCAGGTCTGTTCACCAATCTTTATGGTCTTGTATTTTTTGCCGTCGATCTTCACGGTATCATAATCGAACGGGATGTCGGCGATATAGGAGGAATCCAAATCGCCCTTTACGGTCAAGGTAGCCGACTTCGAAAGGATGCAGCGGATCGACATGCCGTGATCCTTGTAATATTGACCCTTGTTCATAACATCCATGTCGTAATGGAGGGAGTAGCCCTTCGCAGTACCAGCATCGATTTCGTCTGCTGCCCAGAAGTAGGCATACTTGCCACCGGAAAGGAACCCGCCTTCGCTATTCAAGCGACCACCCGCGAGAGCTTCAAAGCCGAAACGGTTCACGCCATAAGGAGCTTTTTCGGATTCATCCCAGCTCGAAATCGCCTTGAGGCTCGTTCCTGTTCCTTCGTCACTATTGAGATAATCGACACGCGACAAAAGCTTGTCCCACTGGGCTTCGGTCGGGATCGTCCAGCCATTAGGACACACGCCCTGGATTTCCCATTCACGCATGGAACCACGCACCTTCGTTGTAAAGGAATCTGCGATATCCATCGCGCCAGTCCACGTATAGAGCAGACCGAACTTTTCGCAATTCTCTGATTTCTCATCAAGGCAGCCGATGTTCTTCTTCAAGTTTTTCGTCTTGGAACTATCGGCGTAGCGCAGGTTCTCGGCAAACCAATACTCATCACCAATTTTCGCAATCTTATACTTATTCTTGTCACGAGAATCGGTGAAGTAACCGTCCTTGATCAAAACAGATTCGTAGATATTTTTATCACTGGTATTCTGGAGACCAATAACACCTCCATCAGAATCATGAAGACATCCGGTTACAACAAAACTGGCCGCAAAAACTCCAAAAATAAACTTTTTCACAAGTCCTCCTTTTAAGGAATTGATTTGTATCTAAAATGGAATATAATCAATTAAGGAACATAAAGTTCATTAAATTCATTTTTTTTCTTGGGGAACCAGGCGTTCCACAATTTTGAACAATTCGTTGTAGATTTCCAGGAAATCCTCGACCCATATCGGGTCGCGCTCACCGACGATATGGAACGTTTCTTCGAGCGTATGGCGCGCGTTGTAGGGGCCGATTTGTGTTCCTGGAAGCATCGTACCGCCCTGGTAGACGGATGCCGCTGCAAGCCGCGCACGGTAGCTACGGCGCAAACGCGCAATGAGCGATGAACGTAAAGAAAGGAGTTCGTCGTGGGCTTTAAGGAACTTTCCCTCGCCAATCCAGCCCTCCACCACGTCGAGACGCCGCAAAATGGAATCGCGTTCTGTTGACGGGACGAGCAAACGCTTGGCCGAGAGGGTCTTCTTTATCTGCGACGAAATGCCGGCAAGAAGGTCCTTGTTCCAAAATTCCATAGGATGCAAGTCAACGGCGCTATGTTCCTCGGCTGGCGGAGTGTGCTCGACAATCCAGCGGTCAATCTTCGCCGCGACAAGCCTTGCCTCAGGTTCACGATCGACAGCCAGGTATTCCTGGGCCCTATTCAGAAGGTATTCTGCATAGACCATGCGCCAGTGCGGGACCTTACCCGTCTTGCGGATGGCGTCGACTCGCTGCTTGAGATTTGCCACTTGTTCTTGCATCGGAGGCCTACTCCTTGCTCCCCGTCTTGGTCAACGGAGTCACACCGATTTCCACGCGACGGTTCAGACGGCGGTGTTCTTCGCTGTCGTTGGGATACTTGGGCTGGTGTTCACCGAACCCGGCAGCAAAGAGGCGGTCTGGGGGGAATCCCTGCGCAATCAAAGCCTTGACCACGTTCACGGCGCGTTCCGAAGAAAGGTGCCAGTTGGTGTATGTGGAAGACTTCACCGGGGTATCGTCCGTAAATCCGCTTACCATGATGACATCGCCGGTATCCAGTGCGTCGAGCAAGCCCTTGCTAATCCCCTGAATCACGCTCACGCCTTCGGGAGTGAGGTTCGCACCGTTCAGCGGGAAAAGGAAACTCGCCTGGATCTGAATCTTGCCGTCTTCAAGAGCGATAAGGCCCGCCTCGATAGAGGTCTGCAAACTCTTGGACAGAAGCGCGTTGCGTTCAGCCGCAATCTTGCGCATCTGTTCCTGACAGCTGAGGACTTCTTCTTCGGTACGTGTAAGGTCTTCGGCCTTCTGTTCCTTGAGGGTCGCCATCGCCACGAAAGCGAGGATGAACAGGGACACGAGGGCCACGCCCAAGTCCGTATAGGCCATCCACGGATTACGGTTGTCGTCTTGCTTGAACCGCATAGTTATTCCTCGGCCTTAGGCTGCTGGGCAACCGACGGGGCGGAAGATACGGAGAAGCGCTGCATCTGTTCCATGACTTCCAAAAGGATTTCCTGCGTCTTGACGGCATTTTCCATGAGGACTTCGCTTGCGCGCTCGTGGAAGGCTTCCAGCGTCTGGTTGAGGTGTTCGACAAAGTTGTCCTCGTCGTCGCGTTCGGCCGTATCGCCGTTCAGTTTTTCCATGATGGACTCAAGGCCGGTGCGGAGCATTTCCAGGTTAGCGCTCAGTTCGGACTGGTTCACGCGCATGAGTTCCGCCGTCTCGACAATGTTGCCACCCAGGGCGTCAGTCGCTTCCTTCTCCTTGACGATGCGGTTGTCGATGCTTTCGGTAAGGGCCTTCTGGGCTTCGAGCAGCACCGCGGAGGTTTCGGAGAGTTTCTGGAATGCGCCCAAAATGTCCGTGGAGAGCGCGGAAATCTTTTCGGAAACGGACTGGCTGAGTTCGGCGGAACCCGCCTGCGCCTTCTCGGCGACCTGCAGGGCGACGTTCTTGAGCGTTTCGAGGCTTTCCTTCTGGTATTCCGTGTTGGAGTCGGTCTTGGCAGAAAGCGCATCCATGAAGGATTTCCACTGTTCGCCAGACTGCTTGACCTGTTCCGTGACGGATTCGGCAATATTCTTGCTTGCCGCAGCCGTGACGTTTTC
This sequence comes from Fibrobacter sp., assembly GCA_017642335.1. Classification (GTDB taxonomy): domain Bacteria; phylum Fibrobacterota; class Fibrobacteria; order Fibrobacterales; family Fibrobacteraceae; genus Fibrobacter. The sequence continues at coordinate 9,909 of JAGCPF010000003.1, read as the reverse complement.
GAGACCGGCCTTGACTTCGTCGCCGATACCGGCGAGGCCCGTCTGCAGCGAGCCGGAAAGTCCGCTCAGCTTTTCGTCCAGCTTGCCCGGAATAGAATCGACCGATTCGGCCAAGGACTTCACGCTCTTTTCCATCGGAGCAAAAGAGGAAGCCACGGAATCGCCAAGGTTCTTGCCCAAGCCGTCCATCATGGAGTTCAACCCGGACACGGCCTTCGACATGTCGGAAGAAAGCTTTTCGACGGACTGGCCAACGTCTGTAGATATTTTCTCGACCGAAGTATTTATGTTACTTGAAATGCTCTGTGTCGCAGCAGCGAAATCCGTCCCGACCTTATTGACAATACCGGAAAGGCTTTCCTGCACGGAGTTCACGACATCGTTCAGGTTCTTCGTCACCACCTGGAAAAGTCGTTCGATTTCGCTCTTGTTTTCTTCACCGGCTTCGGCCACAGAGCCCTGCATGTCGAGCGTCATGGAATCGAGGCGGCTCATGAAGGCGTCACGGTTAGCAATCAGCACGCTGCGAGTCGCATTCAGGATAAGCGCAGCAAACAGACCGCAAAGGCTCGTACCGAAGATACCCTTCATTCCCTGGAACAAAAGCTGGATGGTATCAAGTGTGGCCTGCGTCGTGGAATTGTCAATGGCGCCACCGGCCGTCGCGACCGAGTACATAAGGCCAAAGAACGTACCCATAAGGCCAAGGAGAATCACGGAACCGCTCGCACTGCGCGGAATGGAGATGGACGATCCCGTCGAGAGCACCTCGAAAGCCACCGGGGAATCCAGACGGACATTCTTGCTCAACAGGCGTTCGGCCAAGCGGATTCGCGCAGCGACCACTCCATCGCCACTGGCCGAATATATACGGCGGCGTTCGCACTCGTCAATGATTTCGCTCTCGGAGGACATCTGTCTGAGTTTTTTAAGCGCCAAAGCCTGCTCCACAATGAACACGGCGAAAATGGCGATCATGATGATCCATCCGAAAAGCGGAGCGCCGAAATAGAATGCGCCCGCCAGTAGGACGGCGAGGCCAACGACGCTAAGCAGCAAAATCGAAGTGAATGCGTTTTTCATGTTTATCCTTACGAGTTGGTTTGGGCCTGATAAGTGGCCGGTGTTTCAAACAAGTTTAACTGTCCCCGCGAGAACCCGCGGAGGAAAAGCGCCCATTTGCTCTGGTACCATTCGATAATCTGGATGGTGAGCCCACGGGCATAATCACAAAAATCATCGGTAAAGGCGAGGAACCCGTTTTCGTACGCGCCATGCGGATTCCAGAACTTCCCTACGTTTCGAGCGCAACCTGCAGCCGACGCATAGTAACGCGTAGCGCTCTTGCCCATAAACGCTGCGGCGAAACGTTTTTTTGCAATGGAGTTGAGCGTACTGCGGAGCGAAAGCACGAGCGCGTTCTCTTTTTCCCTGAGCGAGGTTTCCAGGCAAGGCAAGAGTTTCGAGACTGCGTCGACGGCGCTTTCGCCGTGCCAGTACTTGCACAATTTTTCCTGCAATTGCATCACGCGGCCATGCATACGGACAAAGAGCGGTTCGGCATCGCTCACCAGCAAGTGGATTGTCGCCGAATAGAAGGCGCTGATATCCTGCTTGTTGTTCTTCACGGTAAGCGCCCAACCCCGTTCTTCGTCGTGCGTCAAGAAATCGCCACCTTCAAGCAGCAGCCTAAGCACTTCTTCCGTCGAGAAACGCTGCATCCACTTGGCACGGAACTCGTCGTACAGCGTGTTCGCGTCCTGGATAATCTGCGGGAAGCTGGAGTCAGCCAACTTCCAGGCGGACTTGCTGAAAGAGATGAGTTCGGACGCGCCGACCATGGACTCGGCATTGGACATCATTGCATCCAGGTGCTCGAACAACGCAATGGACCAAGTGACCATCATCGACTGCGACAGCGACGCCACCATGGACGACCTGTCCGGCCGGACCGACAAGCGCACGCTTGTCCCGGTCATCTTACGTATTGCTCGACGGAACGACTCTTCCACGGTTCACTACCTCAGAAACGGGCCTCAACTCTTTGCCAAATATTGCGGCGAACCCTCTTGCCCTTGGTGGCAAGTTCATCGGATTCGTTACGAACATCTGCTTCCAAATTGTTCGTGACAAGCGCCATATCCCCGTTGTACTTGGCCTTGGCCTCCAGGTAGAGACCATAGACATTGTTGGAGACGGTCGTATTGTTGGCAGTCACGTTGGCTGCACGGAGCGACAGCGCAAAGCGGTTGCGCGAAAATTCACAATCGGTGAGGTACATCTGGGAGACCTCGTCCACCCAGAGTCCGTAGTAATTATTGATGAACTTGACCTTGTCGAAAATACCATCGGTGCGGAACACCGTATTGCGGAAGGCGTTTTCCACCACGAGATTACGGACTTCGAACGGTTTGCTGCTGGAGACGAAATGGATTCCGTTCCAACTTTCGCTGGAATCGGCGCTGCGGAACGTAATTGGCTTTTCGGGAGTCCCCTGGATGCGGACCGGGCCGCGCAGCATAATCTTGGCATATTCGCCCATGAGGACCGTCACGCCAGGTTCGACAAGGAGGGTATCCGTAGAAGAGAACACGACGCCTTGTTCCAGGATGTAGGGGCTATCCTTCGACAAAAGACGGACGGCACCCTTTTCTGGTTGAGGGAACGGCATCTCGCCGGCAAACACCGAGGCAACGAGCAGGAGCGATACGGACAAAAACGGACGTAACATCAGGGTTCACTCCTCATCTTGATTTTCTGGATGACGTGCATGCTCGGGATGGAATCCTGGGCAATAACGTCCTTCACGTTCAGGTCGCCGTTAATTTCAAGATTCGCAGAAGCAACGACCCCGTGACTGACATCGAACAGGATGGAGCCCGAACCGACGACAAAGCCAAGGCTTTCCATATGAAGGTCGGACGTAGAATCCGGTTCTTCCTTGTACTTGAGGTTCATGCCGATTTTCGCGATTTTAGCGCCATCGTGAAGCATGACATCTTCGAGAGTGAACGACTTGTACACGGTCGTCACCGAATTGGCTCCCGGTATAGTCACCATGCGTTCCCAGGACTCCCCTATGGCGACAGGCTTCGACGGAAGTACCGGCTGAATTTTCAAGAAGAGTTTGACGAGGTCGATATCGTCGTCACCGAACTTCATTTCGGCATCTTCGACAACCGGATCGCTCATGGTTCCATCTGTTTCCAACTTGAACTGGAAATGCTGAACCGAGACAAGCTTTTCGACGTTACGGAACTCCTCGACAGAACGCTTGTCGGAAGTGTATTCCACGGAATCGACCTTCATTTCGAAACGGGCAGAGCCGTCATCGTAAGGAACCAGCATGTTAAGCGTGCTACGCACCTTGATATGGGATTGCATGGATTCCGGCACGGCATTGGCAGAATCCTCCGGCAAGAGCACGTTTAAGGACGACTCGAGGAAAAAAGTACGCGAAGCGGCATCCTGCGTGTTAAAGGCAAGGACAACATCGTTATTGTCGCAAGAACACAGCAAAAGGAGCGCTGCGGAAGTAGCGCAAAATTTGATAAAATTCATGTTTTGAATATAGAAATAGAGGAGAGCCTCGGGCCTCGAGCCTACACCCCTTTGTTGCCGGAATCGCCCTTTTCGAGGCGCATCTGCTGGAAAAACGCCTTAAGGAGCCCAAGGCACTCGTCAGCGAGCACCCCGCCCACCACCTCGACCTCACGTTTGAGAGCATTGCCCGTAATCACGTCGACGGTCGTGCCGCAACCGCCAAAACGGGTATCCGGGGAACCGTAGACCACACGGGAAACACGGCTATTGAGAATGGCCCCCGCGCACATCGGGCAGGGCTCGAGCGTTACATACAAAGTACATCCGTCCAGGCGCCAGTTGTCCAAGTGGCCAGCAGCCGTCCCGATGGAAAGGATTTCGGCATGGGCGGTAGCGTCCTTGAGCATCTCGATCTGGTTGTGGCCACGGCCGATGACCACGCCATCCTTCACGATAACGCAGCCGATAGGGATTTCCTTCTCCTCGAAGGCCTTTTGTGCCTCACGGAGCGCCATGCGCATGTAGCGTTCGTCTTCGGGATTAGACGAGAGACGAGAGACGAGAGACGAGAGATTATCGTTTGCGTTATTCATGTTTTTAGCCGTTGTCTTCAAAATCCTTGAATTTATCCCTATATTCAGCATCTTGACGAGATGTATCCATCCCATTCCTTTTATCTTTGGCAATCTTAATTGCTGAGTCGAAAAGATTATCTACATCATCTTGAATTTCACCAAGATGTTTTTCCCATCGTTGATGACGCCATTTAACTCCTAAAAAAATAACAGGCACCGTCACGAGCCACATCAACACAGAGCATCCAAGCCAATAGAAGATATTTTCTATAGTAAAAGAACAATAAGTTTTATCACCGGCAAAAAGACACATAAAGAGAATTAAGCAACTAATCGGAAGGGACAATAAAAAAATTATCCACTTGGGTTTTTCTCTTTCAACATATTTCTTTCTTGAAAGCCAAATAGGTATAAAAAATAGCCACAAAACATATAGATACATGAATTTCATGCTAATACCTAAGAGAGAAATTCCCTTCCGTCTATTTTAGGCCTCTCCCATACGCGCAGTAGGAATCTTCTTGCATGTAGTCGCCGTCGTGGTAGTAGGCGGCACGGGCGCGGCAGCCGCCGCAGCGGTCGTTGAACTTGCACTTGCCGCAGGCACCGGCGTAGGCCTTGGTGCGGAGTTTCTTGAACACCTCGGCGTTCGCCCAGATTTCGTCGAAGGGTGTATCGTGCACGTCACCCGCTTCTTCCATCATGTAGGCGCAGGGGCGCACCTTCCCTATCGGGCTCACGATGCAGTAGTCAAGGCCGGCGAGGCAACCACGGCTGTAACGCGTCTTGACGCCAAGCTGGTCGGCAATGCGCAAAAACTGCGGAGCGCAGGTGGGTTTGACGGGGATGCCGAGCGTGCGGCTCTTTTCCATAATCTTGCGGAGCAAACCTTCATATTCGGCGACGCGAAGGGCGTGACCTTCAATTTCCTTGCCGCGTCCCACGGGAATCAGGAAGAAAATCTGGTGGTTTACCGCGCCGATTTCCTTAACCCAGTCCATGATGTCGAAAATCTCGTTCTGGTTCCAGTCCATGATGGTCGTGTGAATCTGGAACGGGAGGCCCGCCGCCTTGCAGTTCTCGATGCCCATCATCGTGAGTTCGAAGGCGTTCGGGAGGCCGCGGAAGTCGTTATGGCGGTCATGGTCAATGCTGTCGATGCTGATGCCCATCGCCATCGCCCCGGCCGCTTTGAGCTTGAACGCCAAGTCGTGCGTGATGAGCGTGCCGTTGGTGCCGAACACCGGGCGTAAGCCCTTGCTCGAGGCGTGAGCAACAAGGTCCACAATGTCGGGGCGGGTCATCGGCTCGCCACCGCTGAAAATCATGATCTTGAACCCCGCCTTCGCGATTTCGTCAATCAACTTGAGGGCTTCTGCCGTCGTGAGTTCGGCCGCCTTGTTCTCGCCCGCGTCCTGGTAGCAGTGCTTGCAGGTCAAGTTACACTTGTTGGTGGTCATCCAAGATACAATCATAAATCACACAATTCAATTAAAGTTTAACTGCAACAAAAATAAAAAAAGAGACCGACATAAGGACGGTCTCCAATTAATTTCATGAAAGAATACTTGTCAAGAACAGATTCTTACCAAGTCGTTCCGGCGAGAAGATCATCACAGGACTTGTCTGCATCAGCCTTGTCATAGAAATAGACATCTCCCTTAATACCAGAGTAAGAGCAAATCTTAACATAACCGCCCGGGCAACCAGAACCCGTTACAGCAGTGCCACCAAGGAGCTGAGCCTTGGCAGAATAATCCTTGCATTTATCTTCCAGGTAGTCGGTCTTTTCAGACGTTTCAGCGCACTGGTGGGTTTCCACGAGCACGAGGCTCATCTTCACGTCGCAAGACGTGAGGGGTTCTTCACAAGCCGTAAAAAGGGTGGCGATGGCTCCGAGAACAGCAAGAACCAATAGTTTTTTCATAATATCTCTCCTTATCTATGTAAATAATTAAAAATTTTTTACGAATATAAATAAAAAAACGGATAATTGCAACAAAAAAATTTTCTATCCGTTAAAAAAAACCAAAAACAGCCTTTCGCCTAAAAAGAACCGATTCTAGCCGGCCGCGGAACGCCTCGGGTAGACAAAATACCAAATGAGAACGGCAACGACCGCCCCGATCAAGCACATGAACATATCTGTCTGTGTATCCCAAATGTATCCCTGGGTACCCAAAAAAGCTTCCGTATCAGTCGGATCACTCAATGAGGCAATCCATTCAATTATTTCATAAAGAGCCGAAATGGCCTCGGCAACACTGATCGCCAAAAAAACGGTCCAGCCGGTGGTCCGAAGCGGAGTCGTACGCCGTAAAAGCTCAATAGTCAAAAGCGCCGGGGTAAAACCCTGCATAAAATGCCCGATTTTGTCGTAATTGTTGCGCGTAAAGCCGAACCAATCCTCCATCCAGAAGCCGAGCGGCACCTTCGCATACGAATAGTGCGCCCCCACCAGAAGGACGGCCATGTGGAAAGCCATTATCACGTATAGGTATGTTGGCATCCGGAATTTCTTGTAAGTAAACACAAGAACCAAAAGTCCGGCTATCGCCGGAGCGGCCTCCAGGACCCAGGTCAGGTATGTATCGACAACGCCAATAGCCGACCAGAGGAACGTGAGGAGAACTAAAACGAGCAGAACAAGGTGTGATTTCGGAATTTCTTTCATATCTGGAAAAATAGCAAAAAAAATTTTTTTCTTTTTTTTAGGAAAAAACACAATAAAAAAAGTATAATATTACAGAAAGATTTCTTTTTTATTACATTATGCTTTTTGCCCGCAATTTTTATTGATATATATACATGTATAGGATAAAAAGCTATCTTTTACCCCCAAAAAAGGATCCTATGAACAAGAGAAGAATTGTAATTACAGGCGTAGGAGCGGTCTCTCCCATCGGAAAGTCCGTTCCTGATATGTGGAACTCCATTCGCGAGGGTAAAAGCGGCATCGGGCCCATCACTCAGTTCGACGCAAGCAACAGCCCGGTCAAGATAGCAGCAGAAGTCAAGGATTTTAAGCCAGAAGAACACGGAATTGACCCGAAAGAAGCCCGCCGCATGGCCCGCTTCACCCAGTTCCTGGTCGGAGCTGCCAACGAGGCAGTCAAAGACGCAGGCCTCACCCGCGAACAGCTCGCCGAGGACACCACAGGAATCGTCGCCGGTAACGGCCTTGCCGGCATGGACATCCTCGACGAGACCTACAACAAATATATAGAAGGCGGCAAGCGCAGGGTTTCCCCGCTCGCCATGCCCGAACTCATTCCGAACGAGGCCTGCGCGAACGTCTCCATTGCGCTCGGCATCACGGGTTCCGCCCACACGATCTGCACCGCCTGTGCCTCCGGCACCGACGCCATCGGGGTCGCCCTGGATTCCATCCGCTCGGGCCGCCTAGACGTTTGCCTCGCCGGCGGGTCCGAGAGCGGAATTACCGAATATTCCATCAAGAGCTTTGCCGGAATGCACGCGCTCACCGACAAATTCAACGACGCCCCCGAAAAGGCGTCGCGCCCATTCGACAAAGACCGTAGCGGCTTTGTCATGGGCGAAGGCGGTGCCGTAATGGTGCTCGAAGAACTCGAACACGCGAAGGCCCGCGGCGCCAAGATTTATGCAGAACTCGCAGGCTACGGCGCTTCCGCCGATGCCTACCACATCACGAGCCCCCGCCCGGGTGGAGAAACCTGCGCGAAGGCGATGATCCGCGCCATGAAGGATGCCGGCATCGCACCGACCGACGTGGACTACTACAACGCCCACGGCACGTCCACCCACCTGAACGACCTCACCGAAACTGAGATGCTCAAGATTGCGCTCGGCGAACACGCCTACAAGATAAAGGTATCGAGCACCAAGAGCATGACCGGTCACTGCGTGGGCGCCGCCGGCGTCATCGAGGCCATCATCTCGACACTCGCCATCCGCGACTCGTTCTACCCGGCAACAATCAACCTCGACAACCCCGACGAAGGCTGCGACCTCGACTACGTGCCGCACAAGGGTGTCGAAGGAAACATCGACGTGGCCGTTTCCGCCTCCCTCGGGTTCGGTGGACACAACGGAATTGTCGTCATAAAGAAATTCAGGGAATAGGGGCCCTGTAAAAAGGGTTGGGGGAAAAATGAACGTCAAGCCAATGATTCGCAACAATATGTGCGTCAATGCGCACCCCGCAGGGTGCGCCGCCGGCGTGGTTCGCCAGGTCAAGTACGTACAGGAGAAAAAGGCTGAAAGGGGCTCCCCCAAGGACGCGCCCAAGACGGTTCTCGTTGTCGGATGCTCCACCGGTTACGGGCTTTCGAGCCGCATAACCGCCGCGTTCGGATACGGCGCCGACACCATCGGCATATCTTTCGAGAAAGAAGGAACCGACACGCCGACCCCCCAAAGCGGCACCCCCGGCTGGTACAACAACATGGCCTTCGACCGCGAAGCCAAAGCCGCCGGCCTCAAGTCCATCACGATCAACGGCGACGCATTCTCCCACACCATGCGCAAACAGGTCATTGAGACCTTGCAACAAATGGGCAAGAAGGTTGACCTCCTCGTCTACAGCATAGCGTCCGCCGTGCGCGTCGACCCGGACACGGGCGATCTTTACCATAGCGCCATCAAGCCCATCGGAGAACCCTTTACCGGCGAAACCGTCGACTGCATGACCGGCAAAATAAGCACCATCGGCGCAGAGCCCGCCACCGCCGAAGAGGCGGCCAACACCGTCAAGGTGAGGGGCGGCGAGGACTGGGCGCTTTGGACCAGGCAACTCGCCGCAGCAGGCGTTCTCGCCGAAGGCGTAAAGACGGTAGCCTTCTCATACATCGGCCCCGCACTCACCCATGCCATCTATCGTGACGGAACCATCGGCAACGCCAAGAAGGACCTCGAAAAGACGGCCCGGAAACTTAACGACGAACTCAAGGAAAGCCTCGGTGGCAACGCCTACGTTTCCATAAACAAGTGCATCGTGACCCGCTCCAGCGCAGTCATCCCCCTCATCCCGCTGTACCTTTCCGTACTCTACAAGGTCATGAAGGAACAGGGATCTCACGAAGACGGCATCGAACAGATGGAACGCCTGTTTGCCGAGCGCCTTTACACGGGCGGTCCGGTCCCCACCGACGAAAATGGACTCATCCGCATCGACGACCTGGAAATGGCACCGAAAGTGCAGGACGAGGTCAAGAAACGCATGGCAACCATCACGCAGGAGACCTTAGCACAGATCGGAGACTTCGATGGATACCGCCACGATTTCCTCGCCACCAACGGGTTCGACGTCGAAGGAGTGGACTACAATGCGGACATTCCTTCAATGGAATCTATTTAACAAAAAAAATGCGCCAATACCCTTGACAACTTGGTAGAAACTTTTTATATTTGGCTCGTTCGGTTAGGAAACTAGCCTGACAACCGCCAATGGGGTGGTAGCTCAATTTTGGTTAGAGCACCGGCCTGTCACGCCGGAGGTTGCGAGTTCAAGCCTCGTCTATCCCGCGAAAAGAAGGTCTTCTTCGGAAGACCTTCTTTTTTTTTTGCTTCACATAAAATTCACCACAACATAATACCGTTCAGCGCATACAAAAAGGGACCCGCCGGCGAAGCCGGCGGTTCTTCATATACGGGCGTAGCCCTACAATACTAGCGGCGTGCAAGGGCACGCACGTCAATCTGCCACCTGCAAGGGTCCTTACTAGGCCGCCCGTAAACGGGCACTACTGGTCAAACATGGTTTGTTGTTCGCCCAGTTTGTCCTCCTCTAATTGTTGTTGTTGTTGTTGTT
>JAGCPF010000073.1 GCA_017642335.1 Fibrobacter sp. | reverse complement strand
CAGAACGAGGTTCCGGCGGCGACTCCGCTTGTGGAAAAGCGCGAGGTGGAGTTGATTCGCCTGGTGTCGCTTGTGACGCAGCAGTCGGGCGCTCTTTTGCAAGAAGAAGTGGCGACGGCGCTTGCGCAGGGGCTTGCTCCCGAAGAGATTCTCGAGGCGATTTACCAGTGCGCTCCCTACACCGGGTTTCCGCGGACAGTGGATGCGGTTGAAATTGCCCGCAGCGTGTTCAAGGCGAAGAACGTGAAGGTGGACGAAAACAGTGCGACGGTGACGGCGCAGTCCCGCCTGGAGGCGGGTGCCGACGCGCAGGGAACGCTGTTCGGCCAGACTTTCCGCGACATGGCGAAGAACGGCAAGAGCGGTATGCCGACTATCAACTACTTCCTTGCGAGCAACTGCTTTGGCGATTACTACACCCGCAAGGGGCTCGACCTGAATACCCGCGAACTCTTGACGATGGCGATTCTCGTGAACCTGGGAACGGAGCCGCAGCTCAAGGCGCACATCGGCGCGAACCTCAAGATACGCACGGCCGATTACGTGGAACAGGCGATTTACAACTGCTTGCCGTATTGCGGTTACCCGCGCACACTGAACGCGTTGCGACTGCTCAAGGAAGCGGTGGCGGAGACGAAGGTCGCTGAGCTTGCCGAAGCGACGGCGGGCGCGGCGGGTGCTGCCGCAAAAACTATGCCGGGCAAGGACTGGAGTGTGTTCCCGGTGGGCAAGCCGAACGACGCCTACGCCAAGTATTTCGTGGGCAAGAGCTATCTCGACATGATCAGCAAGGAACAGGTGGGTGTCGGGAACGTGACTTTTGAACCAGCGTGCCGCAACAACTGGCATATTCATCATGCGAAAAAGGGCGGTGGGCAGATTCTCATTGCGACGGCGGGCCGCGGCTACTATCAGGAATGGGGCAAGCCGGCGGTGGAACTGAAGCCCGGCGACGTGGTGAACATTCCGGCTGGCGTCAAGCATTGGCACGGAGCGGCTCCGGATTCCTGGTTCCAGCATTTGGCGATTGAAGTCCCTGGTGAAGGCGGAAGCAACGAATGGCTTGAGCCCGTGAGCGACGAAGATTACGGGAAGTTGAAATAAAATAATTTTCACATGAGTCATTCTCCAAAGGAGAATTCATACAGCCTGCGACTTTTTATCCGCAATAAAAATGGTGTATAATGGAGAAAATTTATGAAGTTCGCTAAACTTTTATCTTGTGCAATTTTTTGGTTCTCGGCGGTGTCGCTTGCAGCGGCACCTGCGCCCGACGGCTTCGTGCTTATCAAGGGCGGGACTTTCAACATGGGAAGCCCCGCAAACGAGGACTGGCGCGTCAACGACGAGACGCTGCATAAGGTGAAAGTCTCCGATTTTTACCTGGGCAAATACGAGGTGACGCAAAAGCTTTACCGCGAAGTGACGGGCGAAAATCCCTCCAGTTTCAAGGGCGATGACTTGCCTGTCGAAAACATCACGTGGCTCGATGCGGCTCGTTTTTGCAACAAGTTAAGCGAACGCGACGGACGCACTCCCGTTTACGCTATCGAAGGCGATGCGGTCAGCTGGAATCGCGAGGCGAACGGCTACAGGCTCCCCACCGAAGCGGAGTGGGAATACGCGGCCCGAGGCGGCACGACCACGCCGTTCTACACAAAGAAGGCTCCCGGTGCCGACGACGTGAATTTTTACGGGCATTATCCGTATCAAATCGAGCAGAACTATTTCAACGACGAGGTTCTGGAAACCCGCCCCGGCGTTTACCGCGGGAACACGCTCCCCGTGGGCAAATTCAAGCCCAATCCCTTCGGGCTTTACGACATTTACGGGAATGTGGGCGAATGGTGCTTTGACTTTTACGGCGATTACGGTGTTTCTGCGGGCTCGACAAGCGTGACGGTTGATCCGGCGGGCAAACCTTCGGGCACAAGACGCGTGCATCGCGGTGGCGGCTGGAACGATTTCGGCAAGAACCTCCGCAGCGCCTATCGCGGAGCCATGCAGCAATCCAGCAAGAGTTACAATGTGGGGCTCAGACTCGCCATGAATGCGGGGGCAGGCGTCAAGGGAACATTTGTGACCCAGGAAGCGGCGGGCTTTAAGGGCGAAAAGGCGCAAGCGGCGTCGAACCCGAAAAGCGGATCCCGTGCGCTGATTGTTTTCTATTCCTGGAGCGGGAATACCCGTGGCGTGGCCCGCGAAATCAAGAAGCAGACCGATTTCGACATGGTGGAACTTGAACTCGTGAAGCCCTATTCCGACGACTACAATACCGTCTTGAAGCAGGCGCAGAACGACCAGCACAAACAGGCGCGCCCTGCCCTCAAGAAAAAGCCTGACGCAAAGAAGTGGGCCGACTACGAAACGATTATCATCGGTTACCCCAACTGGTGGGCGAGTATCCCGATGCCTATTGCGACTTTGCTCGAAAGTTACGACTTTACGGGCAAGCGGATTCTGCCGTTCTGCTCCCACGGTGGCGGGCGCTTTGGCCAGAGCATCACCGCGATTGCGAAACTTGCGCCCAACGCAAAAATCGGCGAAGGCCTTTCGGTGCATTACTCCGGCGGTTCGAGCCTCTCGAAAGATGTGGCCAAGTGGCTCGAGAAAAACGGTGTGAAGACGAAATAATGTATATTCCTTGATATGCCTATTTCCGCCAAAATCCGTATGCCGCTTGATATCGCGATGACTGTCGCGACACTCGTGCTCATGGGCGGCAATTACTTCTTTGAATCGACCGCCGTTCACGAGATTCTGGGCGTGGTGCTGCTTGTTCTGTGGGCGGTGCACATCACGCTGAACCGGCGATTCTTCCTTTCGCTGTTCAAGGGCCGCTACAACGTATTCCGTATCTTGCAGGCGGTCGTGAATTGCGGGATTCTTTTGTGCGCAATTTTCTTGATGGTGAGCGGAATCATGCTTTCGAACCATGTGTTCGCATTCCTCGGAATTGAATCGGGCGCAAGTTTTGCCCGTACGGCGCACCTGCTCGCAAGCCACTGGTATTACATGTTCATGTCGCTCCACATCGGACTGCATGTGAGCCTGATTGCAAACCGCTTGGGGCTTGCGGGCGCTTTCAAGTCAAAGGCTGCACTTGTCGCAACTCGCGTGGTTGCAATTCTTGTGGCGGGCTACGGAATTTATGCCTTTGTTATTCGCGGGCTTTGGAAATACATGTTCCTGCAGCAGCCCTTCTTCTTCTTTGACGCGGAGCGCGGCTATCTGTTATTCGCACTAGATTACATCGCCATCATGGCACTGTTTGCCGTTGCTGTGCATTATGTGGTGAAGCTTATGAAGGCGTAGCAAATAGTGGGCTTAAAACTTACCCACAGGCACAACCTTGATTGTGTAGCCTTTCTTTTCGATAGTCCTTTCCTCGTTCCATGTCACAATAGTCAGGTTGTCGCAGCCTAGTTCTCCAGCACATTCGACGATGCTGTCCACTTCCCGCTTTATAGTCTTTTCTTTGGACATGTCGTAGCATACCTGGATAAGTTCCTTGACCTTGTTGCCTTCACGAAGTACAAAGTCGGTTTCCTTGTCGTTTCGGGAATGGTAGTAGAACAAGGACTTTTCGGTGTCGTACCCGCGATGGAGCAACTCCACAAAGACCTGATTCTCCAGCAGTTTCCCGAGATTATCGCTCAAATTGAAAGCCTTCGATGCAACAAAACCGTTGTCAACCACATACACCTTGCGGGGCGCTTTTTTCATCAACTTTAGTTTGTTGTTATACCTGTCCAGATAATAAAACAGAAACGGCTCGTGCAAGTAATCCATGAACTTTTTTGTTGTGGTGACGCTAGAGAGCCCAAGGTCATCTGCCACGTCATTGTAGCTAAATGTTCCCGTGAAATTGGACAAAAGAAACATGGCTACATTGTTCAAGTCTGTTGCGTTTCTGATCTTATGTCTTCTGACAATATCCTTGTACAGAATGGAGTCGAAAAGGGTCTGTAAATAACTTTGGGTAATAGACCTTTGAGTAAAAGTCTCTGGATAACCGCCGTTTTTCAAGAAGTCGTCTTGTATTTTTTCTGCATTACCTAAGCGACCAGCAAACTGCGATGCCTCGGCAAGGCTAAATGGCAGCATGTTGATTTCAAGGTAGCGGCCAGTTAGTACGGTTGCCATTTCTCCAGAAAGCATTTTGGCGTTACTGCCGGTTATGACCAAATTCACACCACGTCGATAAAGTTTATTAACCCAGACATCCCAGCCGTCAATATTCTGCACTTCGTCCAGCAGTAGGTACTCGTAATTCGGATAGATTTCGCTAAGCAGCTGTTCGGCCTGCTGTTCGTCCCACTTGTTCAATAGTTCGTTATCGTCAAAATTCAGGTAGGCGAAGTTCTTGCCCCGCAACATCAGAAGGGCCTGGGTGGATTTTCCGACACGCCTCGGGCCCGTCAAAAGCTTAATGTTCGGGCTTTTCAGCAATTCGTCAAAGTCGTATATGGTTTGACGGGGGATATACGGCAGGCTGAGAAGTCTGTCCCGTTCCTTGCGCTGGTTTAGTATGGCAATTTTCATAGGATGAACCGTCCTTTGCCCATAAAAATAGCTTTTTTATTCAATAAATGCGTTGTATTGGATAAAAAATACACTTTTTTATCCAGTTTGTTGAATTTATTGGGCGTTTTCGTCACATCTTTAGGTTTAAAAGATCGAAATGAAATAGCTGTTTTTGAAACGATTGTAAAGATTTCAGAAAAATGTCAGGAAACGAATAAATCTGTTACACCGTACAAAATTGATAAAATTCTTTGGTGACCCCTTGGGGCTGGGAAATGCCCATTTTTGTGGCCGTTACGATGCGTCGATGTCGGCGTTAATATGCAGATCGTAGTCGGGGTAGGCTTCGCCGATTTCCTTGTAAAGGATGTCGAGGCCTTCTTGCGGCTTGATTTCGAAATTCATGACCACGTCGAAACGGATTGCTTTTTCTTCGAAGTTTACGTAAAAACCGTGAAGTTGCAAGGCCCATTCATGTGCTTTTACCAACTTCAACACGTTGCTGCGAATTTTGGCTGCTTCATCGTTCTTGGTGTTGTGTGAATACACGCCTACGCCCGTCAGAAGTACGCCAGTTTCCTTTTGCACGCGAGCTTGCACCCTGCGGGTGAGTTCGTCGAGTTCCTCGACTGTCATGGTGTCGGGGAGTTCCAGGTGCACGGAACCGAGGAACTTGTCCGGGCCGTAGTTGTTGAGAATAACGTCGTAGGCACCATGGACTTGTGGTTCTTCGGTGAGCAGCTTCTTGATTTTCTTGACTAGGTCGCCGTCGGCGCGCTTGCCCAAGATGTCGTCCAGCGTTTCGATGAGCATACCGATGCCTGACTTGATGATGAATCCCGAAATCACGAGGCCCACGTAGGCTTCAAGCGAAATTCCCGTGAGAACGAAGACGATGGCCGAGGCCAGCACCGAAAGGGAGAGGATGGCGTCGAATAGTGCGTCAGCGCCCGATGCCACGAGCGCGCCCGAGTTCACGCGTTCGCCCTGGCGTTTCACGAATTTGCCGAGCACGAGTTTCACCACCACCGCCGAGGCGATAATTACCAGCGAAACAGTGGAGTAGTCCGCTGCTTCGGGGTGGATGATTTTCTTGACCGATTCTACAGCCGAGGTGCCGCCGGCGTAAAGCACGATAGCCGCGACCACCATCGCGCTCAGGTATTCGATTCGCCCGTAACCCAGCGGGTGCTTCTTGTCGGGCAACTTGTTCGAAAGCTTCGCGCCCACAATCGTAATGACCGAGGACAAAGCGTCAGAAAGGTTGTTCACAGCATCGAGTGTGACGGCGATGGAGTTGGTTGCAAAGCCGACGAAAGCCTTGAACGCCGACAGTACGATATTTGCAGCGATGCCGATGATGCTTGTCCGGACAATGACCTTTTGACGGTTTTCCGCTTCGTTCATATGACAACTCTTAACGGATAAAGTTCATGAACACTTTCTTCTCGGCGACAGGCTGCGCAACGCCCGCCTGCTTGCCGGCCTCGATGCTCTTGAGGAGCCATGCCATGTTGCGGCCGAGTTCGCGCATGATCTGCACGCCTTCTTCGTCCTTGAGCACGTCTTCGGGACTGGAACCGTGAACCATGTTCCAGTAGCGCGAGGTCACGAGGGGCTGCTGCGCGAATGCGGGGTACTTGTTCAGCGCGTCAAGCGTGGCGCTGGTGCCTGCGCGGCGTGCCGATGCGACTGTGGCGGCGGGCTTGAAAAGCAGTTCCGCTTCGGCGAGGCCGTAGAGCCTGTCGAGGAACATCAGCATTTCGCCGCTGGGGGAGGCGTAGTAGACCGGCGAACCGTAGACCACCGCGTCGGCGGACTTCAAAATTTCTTTGGCTTCGTGGACGACGGCATCCGTTTCGCCCTTGAGCACGCGGCCCCCGACAAAGAAGATTTCAGTTTCGATGCCTGCGGCGTTGAGTTCGCCCGCGACAATGTTCAGGGCGGTGTAGGTGCAGCCCTTTTCGCGACGGCTGCCGTTAAACAAGACGACTTTCATGATAAGCTCCATTGTGCCTAGATTCTTATACTCATTGAAAGATACAACATTCTGTTGTCATTTTATCAAAACGAATTTGAATTTGACCATAAAAAAAGTGAATTTCCCAATTTATCTTATGGTAAGTAAAGTTCAAATGGGAGGCTTTATGTCGTTTGCAATTAAGAAATTGTCTCTTTTTGCGTGTTCCGTCGTATTTTTGGGCACACTTGCTAATGCCGCAACGATAAACGTTGACATCGGCAAAGAATACCAGCGCATCAGTGGCTTTGGGGCCGCCTCGGCATGGGCGGGGTCCATCACCGACAAGAATGCCGCATTTCTCTGGGATTCCACCAGTGGCGCCGGGCTTACGCTGCACCGCATCCGCATTGCCCCGGACGGCACCACCTCCGAAACGAGTATCGCAAAAAAGGCGAGTGAATACGGCGTCAAAGTCTGGGCAGCCCCATGGACATCCAAATACACCGTAAATTATGACGGCGACAAAAAGCACTTGGATTTCAACCACGCCCAAGACTGGGCCAACACCATCTTGAAGTTTACGCAGGACATGCGAAAGGAAGGTGTGAACTTATACGCAATTTCTTCGCAGAACGAGCCGGACGGCACCGGCGACAACCACTACGAACCCGATGAGTTGGCGCGTTGGGTCGGCGACTATCTTGGCCCCACCCTCGATACCACGGGCATCAAAATCATCGGTACCGAAGCTATCAACTGGTACGGATTCCCCAATTACAAAAAAGCCTTCTTCAATTATCCTGCCGCCTTGAAATACACGGACATTTTTGGAACGCACGAATATGGCGGAGACCCGGCCGCTTACCCCGAAATTCACGAAGCCGGCAAGGAATTCTGGGAAACCGAAGTCTACGATCTCGGAAGCAACAAGGAAGACGTGGGCATGGGAAGTGCTCTCCGCGTTGCAGGCGTAATCCATGACGCCCTGACTATTGCGAACATGAATGCCTGGCATTTCTGGTGGATTTATTCCTGCAGCGAAGCCAGTTGCGGCAACGGAGCCCTCTGGCCGCAAGGACAAGGCAACCCCGACAATGTGGAGCCTACCAAGCGACTCTGGGTCATGGGGAACTTCAGCCGCTTCGCACGCCCCGGCGCGAGGAGAATCGACGCCACCAAGAATCCCGAAGCGAATGTAAAGGTAACTGCCTACCGCGACTCCCTCAAGACGAAAATCGCAGTCGTCATTCTCAATTCCAAGAACGAGGAATTCAAGGCGGACTTTGACTTCGGAAACACAAAAATTGGAAGCTTCAAGCCCTACGTCACCGACGACAATAACAACCTCAAAGAAGGAAGCGAAGTCAAAGTCGATGGTACAAAGTGCAGTTACAGCGTCCCGGCCCGCAGTGCAACGACAATCGAATTCATTCTGTGGCAGGAGCCAAAGGTAGAACCTCCCGCCGACACGGCAAAGAGCGACACCAATCTCGTCAGTTCCACGCCCGCAGATTCTACAACGGCAATTGCCTTCGGGAAACTTTCTGTACCCCAAAACCGTCAACATACATATAAAGTATTTAGCACACTCGGAGCGCTTGTCGGCGAATTCCAGGCAACACATATCGGCGAACTCCGCAATGCCTTGACAAACGCAGGCTTAAGCCGCGGTGTGTACATGGTCAAATGCGGTACAGCAAAAATGCAGTATATGGTTTTGAAATAGCGCAATAGAAAAAATTTTTAAATGAAAGACGCGGGCTCGAATGTCTGCGTTTAAACTAACGCCTATGGCGTACGCTAACGCGTCATGCTTACGGCTCAGCGATAATTATGCAAGCGTAATCTTGCCGTTTTCGGGCGTAATGTGTGAAGGCGATGTATTCTTCAATCATCTCGTTCCAGATGTAAATCATTGCAGCAAGGTCTGTTTCGTTGTATTGCCTGATAAGCATAGTGGCGATGATTTTTTGTGGACAGCGTTGTCCACGGAAATACGTTTCCGTGTAAACGGAATTGATTTTTTGAAAGTATTTTCAGGAATAGGAAATTCAATAAGGAGTGGTTTTATGAATCATGCTCTATGGACCAGAGTGTCCGTTGGCGTTATTATGGTGTTGTCTGCCGTGACGGCGAATGCGTTTACCCTGACAGGTACGGTAAGTGACGAAAGTGGCAAGGCCATTGAAAAGGCTTCGGTCGCTCTTTTGGGCAGGGGCCTCCGTGCGGAAACTGATGCGGCGGGGGCTTTTACCCTCCATCAGGATGAGGCTGTTCCAGTAACTCCGAGTGATTCCGGCCAGGTTCCGGGTGTTGACCAAATTCCTAGCAATCCACAGCTCCCGATAGAGGAGGACGAAATCGAAGGCATTGTGGCATCTCGTTATGTGGGTTTCCTTTCGGTGAATGACGGTATACTCTCATTTTCACAGAGTTCTAACGCTCCTGTCCGTGTACAGGTGTTCGATATGGTGGGCAATCGCCTGCTGAATGAAACTGTCTACGGCTCGGGTACGGTTGACATGAAGTCTTCCGTGAAAGCGCAGGGCAAGTATTTCGCGCGCGTCCGCGTAGGTAGTGCGATGCAAACGTTCCAGTTTGTTGCCGATGGGAGTTTCAATGCGGCATTCGGTGCGAAGTCCGGAGCAAAGGCGCTTCTCAAGGTGGGCGATTCGGACGACCTGCGTGTTGTTGCCGATGGTTTCGACACACTCAATGTAAAACTCAATAATCTCGACACGACTCTCACGCTCACGCTCAAGAAAACAGCTCCGCCGCAACCGCAGTACGGATACGGATGGGGCCTCAAGAACGACCCTGTTCCCACTCGTGGCTGCGGCAAGGACACTCGACTTGATTACAAGTATCGTGGCGACAAGCCCTACATTGACTTTAGGTGGAGCAAGGGCGTGCGTACCGTGCGTATTGACATGCCGAAAAGTTACGACAAGAACAAACCGTACAAACTCATTTTCGGAATGCAGTGCATGGGCGGTTCCGCTAGCGCCGTGCAAGATGAAGGCTATCACGGCCTCAAATGGATTGACAAGAACGAAACCGCAATCTTCGTCGCGCCCGAAGGCAATGGCAACCAGCTGCCCTGGGGGCAAGATGATTACCTGTTGTTTGACGAACTCCTCGCGTATCTCGAAGGTAACTTCTGCATCGATTCGAGCCGTGTGTTCTCTACGGGATTTAGCTACGGAGCCATGTTCAGCAATGGCCTTTCGTGGAACCACCAGGACGTGCTCCGCGCGGTAGCCGTTTACGAAACCGCGGAACGCAACATCTGGCTCCCGCAGCGCAAGAAAATGGGAATCGGTTGGATGGGCGTGCTCGGCCTCGATGACGGCATGTGCACTCCCGAAATGGGCAGGAACGCGCGCGACATCATCTTGATGCTCAATTCAGAAGGTGGCAAGGCGAAAAACGAACGCGCCGAAGAAGCCCAGCGCAACGCTCCGCACAAGTGCTACGACTACACGACCGTCGAGGAAAGATTCCCCGTTCGCTGGTGCACGCAGAGCGGCGGCCACATTTGGGACCACAAGGACCCCGGCCAGCAGCAGTCGTGGGTGCCACAAGCTACGTGGGAGTTCTTTGAGAAGTTCTAAAAAGGTTTCTGAGGCTGAAGAAATCCTCTATATGTCATACCCAAGAATTCGAGGGAGGTCACGATTTCCTCACGAATCGTTGATTTTTGCTCTTGGGCTTATCGGGAATTGTGAGCGAAAGCAGACCATCCTTAACCATCGGGTATATATGCCGAGTCATCAGATAGGCTCCGGTCAATTCGCTCTTGAATTCGCATTCCAATTCGTTACGGCTTCTTGGAATTTTGCAAAATTCTAAAATCCGTTGCTGCAATTCTGTTAACGGGACGATAACCTTTTTTAACGTATTGTACAAAGTCACGCGGAAAACGCCTCGCGTACTTTCAAATTTAGGAGGCTCTAATCCTGCTTCTTCCATGGCTCGGCGGATTGTCGGTATTCCGCTGTAGCGGTTTTCTGCCTGTCCGATAATCTCAAGCGCGTTTGCAAGATAAGGATTTCGAGTGTCCGCACCGTAGTCTCCAAGCGTATCTATGCGGTTGCGACCATAAAGTCCACCAGGATTTTCGACCTCGATTCTGTTTGTGAACATCCTGATTGTAATGGGGCAATTGTCCGTATGAATGCTGTAATCGCGATGGACGAGCGCGTTTAGGATGATTTCGCGGATAGCGACGACAGGATATTCTGTCTTATCCGTTCGTTCTCCTGTTTTTTCATCGATGACGGTGCGCACCTTCATGTTTCGGATGACAAAAGCTACGGCATCGTCCTTCATTTGTGGAATAGTACCTTCGATGCGTTTGTTGTCTAAAAAGCGTTCTCCGATTTCGCCAATTCCACTGATTTCTGTACCTGGAACTGCAACAGCCGTTATCCCTAGTTGCGGGAAGAACCCTTGCGGGTAGGCGCAGAACATGAATAATCCAACAATAGTTGGGTGGCCATTCGACATAAAACCTTGCAGCATCATCCATCTTTGAACCGGAAGCGCGAAAACATTGGGCTTCTTTTCTTGTAGAGCCAAAGCGTATTTCTTGAACGAATCTGTTTGCAGTTCTTTTTCATCGGCGCGTTCGACGGGGCGTAATTCATCTTCGATTTTTTTCTTGAACGACTCGAAGGTGTAAACCTCGTATTCTGTCATTTGTCGGTCGCTGTCGCCGACGCGTACGAATGATCCCCTGAGTCGTCCGGCACCCTTATAAAAACATGGTTTCTGAAAATCGTCCATTTCGGGGATTTCTGCACAAACGATAGTCTTGCGATGTAATATTGTTGTTGTGCAAAGGGCTTTTACAGGAGGTTCCATTTGCAGGCATTGTTCTGATATTTTCTTTATCAAGTCGGCAACATCATATACGCCGCAAATTTTATAATCGTTTTCTTCGTCTATGCCGAATAGGATAATCCCGCCGTCTTTCTGATTTGAAAATGAAGATAACGTGTCGAATAGTCGAGGGCAACCGCCCGCAGACTTCTTGATTTCGATATGGTTGCTTTCGCTTTTTTGCGAACAGACTTCTTCGACGATTTTCTTTAATTTCTTCTCAAGCATATTTTTGACGAATCCTGTTTTCGTTAAATTTAATCAAAAATTCGTCAAAAATCAATAATTTTCGTTAAAATTGATTGATTTTCTTTAAAAATTTGTTAAAAATGAATGATTTTCGTCAAAAATGAGAAATTTAGGCTCAGATGCCCAAATCGTCCCAAAGTTCTTGCGGTGTCGAATACGTTTTGGCATTCGGGTCGCTGGTGAGTTTTTTCGCCCTCTTTGATGGCAGCAAGGAGTTCCTTGGAAGGAGGCCGGATATGACATTTGGGGACTTTGCAGAAAATTTTCTTTTCAAGCATGCTCAAAAAAAGGCAAAAATTCATCAAAAACGGCAATTTGCTGTCGAAAGAGGTGTTTTCTCAATAAAATGTGTGGAATATGTCGAATTTGTGAGATGGTGTCGCACAAATTACAGGAAATGGGCGTTCCCGCACATATATGTGCGGTCGGGCTATATTCTAGGGGCAATCGCCTGCGCTTACGCTTGTCGCTTGCCACCTAGAACCAAGCCTCGCAATGCGAGTCTTGTCCCCAAGGGGTCACTATCCCTAACGCGGATGATACGATAATAATGATTTCTATAGCAATTTTTTTGCAATGGAATTTTATAACGAAAGGTCCTGTTCTTTATTGAACAGAACCATAAATCGGAATTTATTCCTCTTCTGTATTTAATTCCATTAAAAAAACGGCATCCAAATTTGGAAGGATTGTTTCTACTCCCAAGGCATTTTTATGAATTGTAGCGCCTTTGGAATAGAAGAAACCAAATACAGCTCCCTTTACAGGTATAGATTTATTCCACTTGACAAGAACAGGCTGATCATTTGAATTGACGAAATAAGCCTCATTTCGACTTTTAAGCTTTGAAAAATAAAGAGATCCTCCATAGCACTTGCCCTTGGTCTCATATGGATTTTCATCGCCAATCTCATCAATAAGCCCTGTATTGTCAGCTACATACTTATTTTTGGCAATTTTACATTTTTGACGAACAATGTCTAATGACGCCGATATTTTCTGAGGAGAATCTATTCCCAAATATCGTGTAAACATCACGTATTCTGTTGCGTCAATTCTGTTTTTTATAAATACTTTAGCTTCTTTGGGCTGAACATCCCAGGTGGACCAGCGAGCAACTTCCCTATCCTTTATGCAAAACCCTTCTTTTTTCCAAGCGACTGCCTTATCTGCATCAATATTTTTTTCTTTCCACTCTAGTGCTTCTTCTGGAGAAATTTTTGCAGCGTTATAAACTTTGATTTCATACATCGTAAAGCCCTTTCCAGCCCACTTTGTAAGTATATCAAATTCAATACCAGAATTCATTATTAGAATTGTGTTATCAACTTTTTTGTCAAAAATGCTCCACTTTTTGGCTTCTTCAAAATCAATATTTTGTTTTAACCATTTTTTCACATCCTCACAAGATTGGGATATATCAGCCCATTTGAATAAAGTCTCATCATCAATATCACATTTAACCCAATCTGCGATAGTAGCATTTCCTCCATATTTGTCCGAACTGAAAAAGTCATATCGTTTTTTTCTTTTCTGAAGCATTGATGGAGAAACTCCATTTGACTGAAAAGTAAAAGCCGTTTGAGCATCGTAACCGGTTTTTCGCCAATCAACCATTTCCTGTGCAGTAAAGCGTTTTTTGAAATACTTATCTTCCCTCGTTCCTGCCTGCCATGAAAGTGCTGTATCTACAGGAATTTTATTTTTCATAAACAATTTGATTTCATCAGCATCCTTAAAACCTGCTGTTTTCCAAGGAAGAATAAGTTCTGCTTCAGCAGCAGATTTTTTTAGAGATTGTAGATATTTCTTTAATTTTGGACTACCCTTTTTCACTAATTGAAGATTTTTGTAATCGGATTCACCTGCGTGAGCATCTGCCGCGGACGACAATGCACAATGTTTATTGCATTCATTGACCCATTTTAGGTAATACTTAACATGAGACACATATTTACATACGCTATTAATATCCGCAACAATCGAAGATCCCTTAGATATTTTTTCTGGACCTGATAAAAAAGCACCTGCAAAACGTCTTTGTTCGCTACTGATTAAATCCGCAGCCTCGTAACACTTTTCGTCTGCAATCATGTCATACGCTTTCGTCTCTGAATAATCATCTGCGAAAGTTGATATTGAAAGTGCAAGACATAAAAAGAGATGCTTTTTGAACATAGAATACTCCGTTATCATTCCTTTTTAATTTTATTCAGTTTTAAAATCAAAAATAGGACACCAGTTTGCGTTGCTCAGATTGATAGAAGTGTCATTTATGTCCGGTATGATTGTTTTATATTGGATGTAACCAGCAACCCTGCCACCAAAACCATTTTTCGCAGTAAACTTTGTAATGACATTAAGAGAGTCTCCCGTTCCTATCAAGCCAAAGCGTGTCTCAACATGTTCGTAACTACCAGGATCATTTAGGTAATTACGTTTCAACCAATCTTTTATTCTTAAGTGACTTCCGTCCCAAGCACTAAAGCATGCTTCTTTCCTTTTGGCTAATTGTTCTTCTGCAGTAAGTGGCTTTGCATTTTTTTCAACAGTCTTAGTTTCAGATTTTTTATCGTCTCCACACATTGAAACTGATAAGCAAGCAAACAAAATTATCGCGATAAAAATCCCGCAACCTTGTTTTGCACTCAGATTTTTTTGCATTAAGTCTTTTTGTTGAGTCGGCTTTACCGATTCATTTTTAGCTTGTCCACATTTTGGACAGAACAGAGCATCATCATCCATCTGTGCGCCACATTTTTGACAAAACATATTGGACTCCTTTTTAATTGTTTTATGAGAATAAATAAAGAACTATGCCTAGCATCGAAAAGCACATATAACATGAAGGACTTTTTGCAAAAAAGCAAGTCTCATATATCGCATTCCTCTGCCAATGGCGGTTTACGAATAGCAGACTTGTCTAAAAGAGTCAAGCGTTTCAGTCTTTTGGAAAATAAAAAAGGCATGGTGTCGCTCGGCTCATTGTCTGGAGGCTCTGGTAAACCCGCTATCGATAAGCACGACGATTTGTTCGGCAAGAAGCCAAATCTAATCGTGGGTATACACCCAACGACCCACACCCGATCGGTGTGAGTGTTCGTCTTATTCCCCGATAGCCGGGAGTATGTCCCAAGAAAATTTACCAGATTTTCCAGACCGGGAACAAGAGTACTACTCTAATTCTATGTCATCTGAAATATATATAGTTTTAAGCTTAAATAGGGTGCCTTCTATCTATCTAAATGCTCAAAAAAGGTCTTTTTCTCAACTATAAGGGTCTTTTTGTTCTCTGGAGCGTGGTGAGCCAGGCGTTGCGGGCTCGGCGCTTGAGCGCCCGCTAGAAGGGGTGGTCGGTGGCTTTCCCCTTATTTTTTTCAAAAAATCTCTTGACATCCACCCCTAGAAAGTTTATATTCATAGTGTTCAAAAGAGTAGTATATGGCGTAAATGTTCAATGAAATTCCGACAAATGGAATGAATAAAGGAAATTGACGCCACCATTTGAATTACCTATATTATGGGAGATAATGGAATTGAGTTATGGCAAGACCAATTAAAGAAACTCCGACGCTGTATGGCGAAGACGCTCGCATTTTCGAGAAGAAAGTTGCGAATCCGAAGCCAGTGTCAAGAGAAGACGTCCTGGCGGCTCAGGACGCCTACAACAAGTTTATGTCCATAGCTAAATTTCCGTTTTAATAATGGATATTTCTTCATTCGACCTTTTTCCCTTGAATGAAAAAACGGAAATTCTCCCGTTTTGTTGCAAGGATGATGAATTGAACAATTTTTTGTTCGAGGATGCAAAGAATTATCTTGCTGATTTAATGGCCGTTACTTATCTTTTGGTGGATCGTAAAACTCAGAAAACGGTTGCCTATTTCAGCCTTTTGAACGACAAGGTTTCGTATGATCCCGAAGAACGTTCCCTTTGGAATAGAATTAACCGCCGAATTTCGAATAACAAACGCCGCAAGACCTATCCTTCGGTGAAAATAGGTCGTCTTGCGGTTTCGAAAGATTACGACAACAAGGGTGTCGGTCGGGCAATTTTAGATTTTATAAAACACGCCTTTACGAACGGTAATCGGACTGGTTGTCGGTTCATTACGGTTGATGCGTATGCCAAGGCGACGGGGTTCTATATCAAGAATAGCTTCGATTTCTTTACGGAGAAAGACCGCAAAGATGCAACTCGCCTGATGTTCTTTGATCTCAAGCCGTTCAAAGATGCCCAAACCAGGGCGAAACTGTCTAACTAAAGAAAGCCAGGCGTTGCGGGCTGGCGACTGAAGCCTGCTAGAAGGGGTAGCGAGCAACAAGGTGCGAGCGAGGGGAAGGCTTTCCCCTTTTTAATTGCAAAAACCGGTCCCAAAGGACCGGTTAGCAAAAATTAAAGAAGGCCGTGCTCCCTAAGAATCTTTTCATACCTATCTGCGCGGCGTTCTGCTTCGTCGGCACGGCGTTCTGCTTCGTCGGCACGAGATTTCGCTTCGTCGGCGCGGCGTTTTGCTTCGTCGGCACGGCGTTCTGCCGCATTGGCGCGTTCGCGCTCTAGATATACGGCTTCGTCAATTTCTTGCTGCCAAGTCATATAGCGCTTCCTTGTTTCGATGTACGACAAATACTCAAGACTTTGAGTGATAAGAAGGAGCAGCCTCTAAAATTAAAGAAGGCCATGCTCCTTGAGAATTTTCTCATACTTTTCGGCTCGAGATATTGCTTCGTCGGCACGAGATTTTGCTTCGTTGGCACGGGACTCCGCCTCGTCGGCACGGGACTCCGCCTCGTCGGCGCGGCGTTTTGCTTCGTCGGCACGGCGTTCTGCCGCATTGGCGCGTTCGCGCTCTAGATATACGGCTTCGTCAATTTCTTGCTGCCAAGTCATATAGCGCTTCCTTGTTTCGTTGTCTGACAGATACCATTGCCGTTGGCGTTCAATGTCCTTTGTTTCCTTGGACGTAGCCTTGTTGGTCGCAAAGTATTCAAGATATTCCTTAACCGACTGCTCGGCAACATCCTTGTACTTACTGAATATATAAAAATTTTTGAAGCACAGGTCGCCCAATTCATGCTCAGAATGACCTTTTTCCAAATTCATGAATCTGTAAACAGCTCGGCCTTGCTTGAAAATGTCGTCGGGGCAGATGAATATGATGTACTGTTCCTTGAGGTTGCGATAGGATTCCCCTTTGTTCAAGGCTTCGGAGTCGCACAGCGCCTGATAGTAACGAGCCCGTTTCGGAAGTTCGTGAGTATCTTCTATCTGCATTTCAATGTCAAATGTGCGTGTAATTTCGCCTTTGGGTCCCTGTTCCTTTACGAATACATCGTAGCGAACTCCTTTGTTAAAGGGGCTGCTTTCGGTACTTTTCTCTGGCTCCGGTTCCTGCAAATCAAAAATCTTGATTCCGAGAAGGGCTTCTAGGAAAGGCTTTGCAATATGCTTGTGGCTGAACACCAAAGCGAACATGAAGCGGTTCGTGATGGGCAGTTGTTCGAACGGGATGTGGTTCGCTTCCATTTTACTCCTTTGGCAGGGAGGTTTAATCCGAGCCGTTTTCGGTTAAACAAAAAAAAGAGCCGTTTCTATGTCGATAAATCAATACGATATAGAAAACGGCTCTTTTGTGAGCATGCCGACTTTACGCCGGCTTATTCGCAATATAGCAAATTATTTCTTCACATGCCTGTGATATTCCTGCAGGCTGCACACTTCGAATCTTCCGAAGTCGTGCTTGTCCATGAGGCCTTCCACGGTTGAGGTGAGGGCGGCGATGGTCGTGGTGATAGGAATGCCGGACACCACTGCCTTCGAGCGCATCTGGATTTCGTCCACCATGGCTTCGGCACCCGTTTCGGTGGTGTTCACGATCCACTGGACTTCCTTGTCGTGGATAAGGTCCAGCAGGTTCGGGCGGCCACGGGAGATGCGGAACACGGCGCGGGTCTTGATGCCTTCGTTGTAGAGGAGGGTTGAGGTTCCGCGGGTGGCGTAAATCTGGTAGCCCATGTCCACGAGGCGCTTGATGAGCGGCACTGCCTTCTGCTTGTCTTCATCCTTGAGGGAGACGAAGATGTTGCCTTCGCTCGGGACCTTGTTGCCGGAAGCCAGTTGGCTCTTGAGGTAGGCGAGGCCGCGGTCGCGATCGACGCTCATGACTTCGCCGGTGGACTTCATTTCCGGAGAAAGCGTGATGTCCACGCCCGGGAACTTGACGAACGGGAAGACGGCTTCCTTGACACTCACGTAAGGCACGTGGACTTCTTCGGTAAAGCCAATCTGTTCGAGGGTTTCGCCGAGCATGCAGCGGCTCGCGTAACTGGCCAGCGGGACGCCGATGGACTTGGACACGAATGGCACGGTGCGGGATGCACGCGGGTTCACTTCGATCATGTAGAGTTCGCCATCCTTCACGGCGAGCTGCATGTTCATGAGGCCGCAAACGTGGAGTTCCTTCGCGAATTCCTTGGCGTAGGCGCGGACCTTGTCCTGGATTTCCTTGGAGAGCGTCATGGGCGGGATGACGCTGGCGGAGTCGCCGGAGTGGATGCCTGCGGGTTCCACGTGTTCCATGATGGCGCCCACCACGGTGTGCTTGCCGTCGCT
>JAGCPF010000072.1 GCA_017642335.1 Fibrobacter sp. | reverse complement strand
GACTGGTTAGAACAGTTTCACCAAGTGCACGGAGTTGCAAATGGCATCACTATCGAACACGACTTCCGTCGCCGTCCACCACGGTTCCAAACCGAGGGAAATAGTTCGCGCATCTTGGGAAAGTGGGTTCATCCTTTTGGAATAAGTGTCGTGTAACTATGCGTGGACCGTTCCACCTTGTGTGAACCACGGTTCCAATCCAAGTTTGCAAACACCGAGAGTAAAATCTCGGTGTTTTTTTTGTTTGCAACGGGGTTTGAAACTGGGGTGCGACACGGTTTGAACCAAGGGTTGAAACCCCGTTCAAACCCAGGTTACAACAGGGCTTGAAGCGAATTGCTTCGAACCAAAGGCGCCGCTTTTTGCAACGAGGTGGCAACGGTGGTTCGAAACCTGATTGTAAATAAAGTTGCAGACGAAGGGTTCAAACAGGGTGGCAAAAAAGTTGGAACAGACGATTGCACATGTTGGAACGGTGGTTACAAAGGGATAGTCGCACTCGACCACGGTTCCAACCCAAGTTTGCAAACACCGAGAGTAAAATCTCGGTGTTTTTTGTATAAAAAAAGTGAACCACCGGCGGATCACTTTTTTATTTCTTGAAAACCGATATTCTTTACTTGAGCTTGTTTCCCAACAAATCAAAGCGCTGACCGTTCTTTTCAGCAATCAAAGAATAACCGTTAAAATGGATTTTCGCATCACGATCCAAAGCCTTGTTTTGAACAACGGCGTGAACTTCAATAGATTCAGTCTTTTCATAGATTTCCGCCTTCAACTCAGGCAGTTCCAGTTTGTAATTTACAAGCACGGCAGAATCACCATCCAACGTCAAACCAGAAAGAACGATTTTCTTATTCTTACCCACTTCTGCATTTTCAAATTTGGCTGTAAGAGATCCATCCAAAGTCACGCTATCATCTTTGCACACGCCTTCAATTTTGGGCACGCCAGAAATTTCCGCATCGGCAGTTCCATCGTAAGCCTTGTCTTCAACGGCGACTCCCGTAACAGTAAGTGTCAGCGGCGAAATCGGAATATCAAGCGTATCGCTGACAAACGCATAGCCATTCTGGTTCAGCGCATAAACTTCGGAAAAATCGACAACCATTTTGTCCCCAACTTCCACAACATCAAATTTTCCGTCATAGTTTCGTTCATCCAAGCCTTCCGGCATCAGAGCCATACCGATTCCCACAACCTTACCCGTGCAATATTCTTTTGCATACATAACAGGCTTCACGCCTGTGACTACATTCAGGTTCGCCTTCAAGAATGGAGATGTTTTACCTTCGGCAATTTCCCATGTATTTTCAAAGTCGAAACCGACAAAGAAATCCTTAGTCTTCATGCCGCCATTATAATTGTAATCAAAGCATTCAACCGATGCGCTATTGTCATCAACAGAACCTAAATTCAACCCCACCACTTTGTGTCCACTGCAATCAGCAAAGGTCATTCCATACGAATTTTCAACAGTTCCCGTATTTTCATTCACGCCGACGACTGAACCCACATTATATTCGGACTTGTGCATGCCACTCAAAGTGCCTTCGTTGATAGCGTAACTCGTTTTTACGGTTCCTTGATTCATGCCGACGATACCACCGATATGATAGTTTTCGCCGATATTTCCAACAAAGTAGCAATTCTCGATTGTCCCACTAAACACGCCAGCAATGCCACCAATGTAAGATTCCTCGGAATTGCTCCCCATATACATGACCTTACCTGTAACATGGACGTTACGGATAGTCCCCGATCCGTCATAACCGACGACGGCACCCGTATAGTACCCTCCATTAACATAAATATCTTCGAGACCGAGACTATCCACAAGTCCGTCCATATTCCGTCCAAACAGCCCTTCAAAATTATCATTGAAAAGCTTCAAGTTCCTTATTTTGTGTCCTGCACCATGAAATTCACCCGAGAACCCAGAAATAGGCTCGAAGCCGTGCCACTCATCCTCATTTGCAGGCGCAACAATATCTGCAGTCAAACGATATTTTGCATCCAATGCGCAATCTTCCACACCAACCTTGGCTAGGTCTTCAAAAGTTCCTACCAACAATTCACCCGCCTCATTCAACACCAAGTCGCAGGCTGCATGAACAGCAAATGGCAATGCTATAAGTAACGAAAAGATCTTGCTCATTCTACATACCTTACGTATAATATTTATTGTCAAATATAACAAACTCGCAAAAAAAACTATTTTTTGCCACAAAAAGAAGGCATACCCATTCGTGAGTCTTCAATAAAAGCAAGAAATAAAGTCGCGAGGTAAAACATGGCTGGCATTACATACGAAATAGACGACAAGAACATTGTCGAACAGATTCGTAACGACGCGATGAACGCCGCTAAGGAACTTGTAGAAAAAGCTCGTCTCACGGCAGGCAATATCGTGGTTATCGGTTGCAGCACGAGTTCTACGCTCGGGAACGACATCGGAAGCCATTCCGTGCCCGAAGTCGGCAAGGCGATTTTCGAAGGTTTGCAGTCCGTTTTCAAGCCGCTCGGCATCTACATCGCGGCGCAGTGCTGCGAGCACCTGAACCGCGCCATCATCGTCGAGCACAAGGCCGTACCGAACGCCGAAATCGTGAATGTGGTGCCACAGCCGAAGGCCGGGGGCTCCTTCGCAACCGCATGCTATAACGCTTTTGAACAACCCGTCGCCATCGAACATATCAAGGCAGATGCTGGACTCGATATCGGCGGGACACTCATCGGCATGCACCTGAAAGAAGTTGCAGTCCCTGTACACATGCAGCTAACGCATATCGGAAAGGCGATTTTGATTGCGGCACGCACGCGCCCCAAATTCATCGGAGGCGAACGCGCCCACTACAACGAAAGCCTCAAGGACGGCTACCCGGCGTTCTAGTTTACTTAAATTCCGGCGCGACGGTAATCACCATCTTCACGCCCTTGAGTCCATGGAAGCCGAGCTGCAGGCGGAAGAAATACATATCCGGCTTGCGAACGCGTACACCGAATCCCCATGAGTTCCTGAAACGATCAAACGACCAATCGTTGATTTTTTCGGTATAAAGCGCATATTCATCAAAAATAACACCATCCACATAGCGGTCCACCGGCCAACGGTATTCCGCGCTCAAGCCCATCACGTTCTTGGTCATGAGAAAACCGCCATAACCGCGCAGCGGGAAGCGGCCATTCAAAATCGGGTAAGCATTGAACGGGGCGCCCCCCTTCTCCATTTCGTAGAAGGTGAGGAACCTATACTGCAGGGCAATCACGCGACGTTCGAACAGGTTCTCTTTCATGTTTGACGGGTTCCACACGCGGGCAGCCTCGTTCCAAGAGAAGTTCGTATAGAACCGCCTATTCTCGCGCCCCTCGCTCGCCGACATCACGTATCGCGGAGCCTTACCGAGGTAGAAATAGCGCTGGACGATAAGTTCACCATTTATGTAGTCATGGTTTTTCCCGCCATCTTCAAGGAACTCGCTCTTATGATCACCGTACAAGCCCAGGTCACTATAGCGGACTCCCTTATATTTTTCGACGAAGTTATAGCTACCGCTCAACACGACCTTGAATCCCTTGGAAGGTACATACGGGAAATCAAGATTATCGAAGATAAACTGCAATCCAAGCGGGTACTGGAGATGTTCTTGGTAAAGGCCCCTATCCTGAATCGGGAAATCATCTTCGATATAGATTTCATCCTCGGCCACATTGGGAACACTGGCATCCACATACTTGAAGCCATAATTGAACCGCATCGACAGCGTACCGGAAGAATTCAACGGGATTCCGATATGTCCATTGACCTTGTACGAAGAATCCGGTTGCACATAGGAAGTCCAGGAACCGGGCCGCGTAAACGAAGCATCGCGGTTCAGGTCAAGCGTGAAGCGAATTGAGAAGGACAAGGGCAATCCGAGAATACCATGCTTGCTGTATCGAGTGTCAAAATCCATATCCCCGTTGGCATAAAGGCTCGGGTTCAAGACAAAATAATCATCGTCTAGGAATATCCGACGGTGACGGTAACAGAGGCCGACCTGCGTCGAGGATCCCGGTTTGAAGTTGAACACCGGATAGATGAAAATGTTTTCGTCTTTGCCGAACGTAATGAGTTTCTGGAACGTTTCTATGACACCATTATCAAAAGCGTAATGCAGCGGCTGAGACACGGGCCAAACAATCATATTGAAGAACGGCTGCACAACATTGTCAAAGAACCATAGCATTGCACCCGAGCTATCCGATTTCTCTTCCGCCACGACTGACGCACTATCATCACCCTTTTCTTCACCCTTTTCTTCGGGCTTGTTCTCGGTCGCAGATTCAGTTTTTTCTTCGGGCTCGTTCTCGGCTATCGGTTCCGTCTTTTCTTCGGGCTTATTCTCTGCTATCGGTTCCGTCGTTTCTTTGGGCTCATTCTCGGATACCGGTTCCACCGTTTGTTCCGCATTATCTTCTGCAACAGCCTCCGTAGCTTCTTGCGAGTTTCCTTCCGTAGCGAAGTCCGTAACCCCTTGCGCGTTCTCTTCAGCAGCCACACCCGTGGTCTCGGCCGCCCATACTTCCATCGCCGTCTCCGGGGCATCGTCCGGCCAATCTTCCACAGCTACAGCAGGGGCGTCTTCGGCAAAAACAGGCATGACGACAAAGCCAGCCAGAGCCACAGCCAGCAAGCACGCCTTCAGCATACGGAACGAACCTTTTTTACCGAAAAAACAAAACATTTCGCATACAATTTATAATTATATTATTATTGATGTTTTCTTTTCTCGCAAAAACTATTCGACATATATCGAGATTTCCCAAAGTCGTCCTTGCAATAACGTTTTTTTTCCTTTGTCTTTGCCCCTATTTCATTTCGAACCTGAGATGGGAACTGCAGCTCCAGGATATTCTGGAAAAGGAAGACACGGTAAGCCAGGATCTCGAATCCATCGAGAAATCCTTCGGCGGGTTGGGAAGCCTCACTGTCGTACTCCAGTCCCCGGATAGCCTCGCCAACTACACACTGGCGAAGAACGTCGCGAACCAGCTCATGACGTACAAGGATATGATCCATTTCGTCGAGTTCGAGACTGACATTAACTTCTACGAGAAATACAAGTTCTTCTACATCAACAACGACGACTTGGACACGATTATCAACCGTGTCGAAACGCTGCGAAACGCGCACATACTCAGGCACAACCCGCTTTTCGTCGACCTGTCGGACACATCCCGCATTCAGGACACCGCAACAGCACAAACCACAGCCGAAGCCAGCGCATTTGCCAACTTCCACCTGGAAGACATCGAACACAAGTATTTCGACAAGCTCAAGCGCAGCCACTCCAACAGCGATGGAACAATCCGCATCATCGACATCTACCCGACCCATTCGATTGCGGACCTCTACGCCAGCCGTGAACTCGTCTCGACCGTCAAGAGGTGCATCGGGAACACGGTGGGTTCAAAAGGAATCGACGTGTACTACACCGGCAAGGTCTACGACGTCATCCAGACCGGGCGAGCCATCCTTCCCGAAGCCAAGAGTGCGGGAAAAATCATGGCGCTTCTCATCCTAATCCTTCTCGTCATCCATTTTTTCAAGCAGCCACAGCTCATCCTCATCTCGGCAATTCCCATCGGAATCCCGGTTCTGCTTGTACTTTCCATCGCACAAATTCTCTACGGCAGAATCAACCTGTTCTCGCTCGTGCTGGTGCTGCTTTTGCCGGGCCTTGCAAGCCAAATTATCACGCATATCCTCACACGTTATTTCAAGGAACGCGCCCATAACTTGAGTCCGCACCTTTGCATCGAAAGCGCCCTTCTCGGCATCGGCCCATCCACCGCGGCATCGGCCCTGATGATGTCCCTGCTCTTCGCCGGACTCACCTTCATCCCGCTCGCGGGTATCAAGGAACTCGGCGTGTTGGGTGCCATCGGTTGCCTGCTGAACTGGGGTGTCTGTACCTTGCTGATTACCGCCCTTCTGCGCATCGGTCAAAAGAAGAAGCCTTTCAAGATTCCGAAGTTCAATTTCAAGTACAAATACCGCTTCACGCTCGTGTCATTCAGGACCAACTCCATCCTGCTCACGGCGGTCATCCTCGCAAGCCTAGTCGCGCTGTTCTTCGGCGGGACAAGCCTCCGCGTCTTCTACGATTTCAGCCAAACAGAACTGCCTCACAAGGAGTCCAAGGCGGACACTCTCGTCGCGCAGACAGGATTCCCGCAATACGACCCCATCATCGTGCAGCTCCCGAGTGCCAAGGCGGGCGATTCCCTAGTAAACAATTTCCAGAAGCTTAAAAAGAAAGGCCTTGCGGCAAACATCGACAAGATACTCACGCTCTCGCAGATTTCCCCGGCGCTCCAGCCCGAAAAGAAGGCCAAGCTAGAAAAGCTCGAATCCATGATTTCGGACAGCACCGTCACCGAGAACCTGACGCCACAGGAAAAGGCAACTTTCCGGCGCATTACCCAGAGCCTCAACGTGCATTCCTTCGAGGAGGACGAATTCACACTCCCCCTGCGCAAGAAGTTCAGCGACAACGAGGGCAACTTGGGCGTGTTTGCGTTCATCTTTCCGAACATCAATCCGAACAACGGCCTTGAATGCCGCCGGCTCGTAAGCGACCTCAAGAATTTCGACGGAGTCATTGACGGGTCCCTGAAACTCAGCGGCACGCCGATTCTCCGTGCGACGATTTTGGACAAAATTTTCCCGAATCTGTACAAGCCCATTATCTTCGGCAGCATCATCGTATTCTTCATGCTCCTGGTATTCTACAACAACCTGAGCCGAGCGACGTTCACCGTTCTTCCCTCGTGCTTCGCCTTGAGCTGGCTCTTGATTCTCCTCAAATTCCTGAATATTGAAATTTCCATATACAGCGCCATTGCCATCGTATTCCTTATCGGGGCAAGCGTCGACGGGTCGCTACAACTTTGGGCCTCGTTCTACGAGAAGCAGGGCGGCACGGCGCTTATCGTGCTCCAGCGCAAGTTCACGGGAATCGTCATTTCGCAGATGGCGTGTCTCGTGGGAACCTACGGGCTTCTCATCTCGTCGCATCCGGGACTTAAAAGCATCGGCGTGCTCTCGCTTATCGGGCTTCTCTGCATTTTCGCAGCGCAGCTCACCATTTTCCCGCTGATTGCCGGGGCACTCGACAACTACAGAATTCGCAAGAACCAATCGAACCATGACTAAACCCATTTCTACCAGAACCCAGAATATCGCAGCATCTCTCACCGTCGCCATCGACACGATGGCCAAGCAGATGATTGCCGACGGCAAGGACGTCGTGAGCCTCGGAGCCGGGGAACCGGACTTCCCGACACCGGAACCTATCCGTGCCGCAGCATGCAAGGCCATAAACGACGGCAAGACGCGCTACACAGCCCCGGTCGGCATCCTTGAAGTCCGCGAAGCCGTGGCAAACAAGCTCCGCACCGAAAACGCCATTGACTACGAACCGTCGCAAATCATCATGACCAGTGGCGCAAAGCACGCCATTTTCAACGCACTCGCAGCACTCATCAACCCGGGCGATGAAATCATCATTCCAGCCCCCTACTGGGTCACCTACCCCGAACTTGTCAAGTGGCTCGGCGGTACCCCCGTCATCGTAAACACGACTATCGAAAGCGGGTTCAAGCTCAGCCCCGAAGCACTGCGCAACGCCTGCACCGACAAGACAAAAGCCATCATTCTGAACAATCCGTGCAACCCGACCGGGGCCACGTACACAAAGCAGGAACTGGCTGGGCTCGCCGAAGTCATCGTCGAGAAAGACATCTACTGCATCTCGGACGAGGTGTACGAATACTTTGTCTACAATACCGCATTTTGCTCCGCCGCAGCATTCCCCGGCATGCCGGAACGCACCATCGTCGTGAACGGATTTTCCAAGTCGCACTGCATGACCGGCTGGCGTATCGGCTACGACGCGGCACCCGCCCCCATCGCGAAGATTATCGGAAAAATCCAGGGACAAGCGACGCACCATCCGAGCAACGTCGCACAATACGCAGCGCTCGCTGCCCTGCAGATGGACAGGAGCCACGTGAACGAGATGCTCGCCGCCTTCAAGCGCCGCAGGGACTACATGGTCTCCCAGGTCAGCGAAATCGTACCCGAACCGGTACGTCCCCCGGAGGGCGCTTTCTACCTGTTCGCCCCCGTGAGCACGTTCTACGGCAAGTCCACGCCGAGCGGCAAGGTTATCGGCGGTTCCGTCGAACTCTGCTCCTATCTCCTCGAATCCGAGGGCCTCGCCATCGTGCCGGGTGCAGCATTCGGCGACGACAATTGCGTCCGTTTCTCCTATGCGGCCAGCGACAAGACTCTGCAACAGGCTTGCGAAAGATTCAAGCGCGGACTGCAATCCCTGAAATAGCACGGGGCGCCAATGACCGAAGCGTTCCAGATTGCATACCCGGATCCGGAAGTCCCGTTCACCATCGGGCGCAAGCAGGAAAATTCCCTGTGCATTCAGGATATGCTCGTCTCGCGCCAGCATGCGGTCATCGAATTCCGCGAAGGTAAGTGGATTCTCAAGAACCTCACGCAGAACAGCATCACCGAACTGAACGACGCCCCGATTGACGAGGCCGAAATCAACGACGGAGACGTCATCCACATCGGGCCGCACCAGCTCCGCGCCATCATGAAGGACGGGCGTCTTTCGCTCATCGTGCTGGAACTGAACGACATCCCGCTGCAAGCACAACTCTCGGAAAACTGGGAAACGGTCCCTCTCGGCGAAAGCGAGAACCGCTTTGAAAAGACGAAGGTGCGCGTTGCAGACGGCAAAGGGGAACTCCTCCTGCCCCATTCCGTTACCGACGAGACCGGAAAAAGGCTCAAGCGCATTACGCTCAAGAACGGCGAGCACGTGCGATTTCCCTGGAGCGACATATCTTACAGGGACGGAATACTTTATTCACAAAAAGCGCCTGTCGGCTACGACGTGCACGTGAAGGACCTCGAAGTCCGCGCCGGCAAGAAGACGCTGCTCAAGGATATCAACTTCGATTTGCCCGCCGGTGAAATTCTCGCCATCATCGGGCAATCCGGACAGGGAAAGTCTACGCTGCTCCGGCTGCTCGAAGGCTTGCACCGGGCGCAAAAGGGCTCGGAAGTGCGTATCGGCGGGATTGACTACAGGAACAAGGATATCAGGCAGAGGATTGCGATTCTCCCGCAAGATCCCGAACTCCGCAAAGACCTGACCGTCCGCGAGACGCTTGTGAACGGTGGCCGAGTTTCGATGGACAAGAAGGATTTCCGAGAAAAGGCCCAAGGGCGGCTCGAAAAGTTCGCAGAACTTTTCGGGCTGAGCGCGCGGCTCGACAGCCGTGTCGCGACGCTCAGCGGCGGCGAGGCCCGCCGCGCCGCCCTCGCTCAGGAACTCATGGGAACCCCGGGGCTTATCCTGCTCGACGAGCCACTTTCCGGCCTTGACCCCTACAACTCCAAGATTCTCTGCAACCACCTCAAGCAACTCGCGTTCCTCGGCCACACAGTCATCCTCACGACGCACAGCTACGAGGCGCTGCGCATCGCGAACAAGGTCCTGCTTTTGCACAGGGGCCGCCAGGGATTTTTCGGCACCACACAGGGCGCTTTCCAATATTTCAAGACAAACGATGCCGAAGAAATCCTGAACAGCCTCGACGACGAGACGAACACCCGCTGGGAAAAATCCGGGACAAAACTTTCGAGCGCCGAGGCCACGCACTACTCGCACTACTATTTCCCGCGCACAAAGCGCCCGGCCGCGTTCTTCTACACGCTCGGGCTTTCTGCCAAGCAGTGGGCCCGCGACAAGGGAAAACTCGCGGCACTGCTCTTGCAACCGGTCATCATCGGGTTCCTGCTTTCGCAGATATTCTCCAAGCAGACCCCGCTCGGGATAGCCGCCTTCGCGCTCATCCTTTGTGCCAACTGGTTCGCTCTTTCGCTTTCTATCCGCGAAATTGTCCAAGAAAAGAAGATTCTTGCCAGCGAATTCCGCAAAGGGACCGGCATTTTCGCCGTCGTCTCGGCAAAGATGGGCATGCCGCTGCTCGCCTCGTTCCTGCAAATCGCCGCCACATACGCCTGCTGCGCATTCCGTCTCTCGGCGCAACCCTCCGTGGCGCTCGTGGCCGCTGCATTCGCCTGTACCGTCGCTCCAGCCGTCGCCATCGGCATCATGGTGAGCTCAATCGCAAGGAATGCGGGGCAAGCGAATGCATTCCTCCCCCTCCTTATCATCCCGCAGGTGGCGCTCGCCGGAGCGCTAGTCCCTCTCGACCAGATGCAACAGGTCGGCAGGGCACTTTCGGCCATCATCTGGTCGCGCTACAACCAGGCTTCCTTACTCAACGTGTTTCTCGAACGCAAAGATGACATTCTGAACATCGTCGCGCCACTCGCCCTGGCCGCGGGTTTTTATATTATAGCCATACTGATTCTTACTTACTCTAAGAGAGCGAAATGAAAGCACCTGTACAGGACGGAAAAGCACCCCGCCCTTTTAATGAGAACTACGATATCCTCGACACGCTCGGCAAGGGCGGCATGGGCTGCGTCTACAAGGCGCTCGACAAAAAGTTGAAACGCGAAGTCGCGCTCAAGGTTTTGGACAAGTCCTCCGACAACGAAGCCATCCAGCGTTTCTACCTAGAAGCCCAGGCGATGAAGGAGATGGACCACCAGAACGTTGTCCACGTGTTCGATTTCGGGGAACAGAACGGACAGCTGTTCATCGCGATGACCTACGTCAAGGGCATCTCGCTGGCCGACATTCTCGACAAGCAGAGCAAGCTCCCGTTCGAAGCCATCGAAATCATCATCAAGCAGATTGCAAGAGGCCTTCTATACGCGCACTCAAAGAACATCATCCACCGTGACGTGAAACCCTCGAACATCATGATTACGCACGACAACCGCGTGTATATCATGGATTTCGGCATCTCGTACATCCAGGAGATGGAAAAGGAGCACCTCACCAAGACGGGCATGACGATGGGTACGCCAGAGTACATGAGCCCGGAGCAGTGCCACGGCGACGAAGTCACCATCCAGTCCGACATCTACAGCATGGGTGTTATCTTGTACGAAATGACATGCGGCAAGTTGCCCTTCAACGGGAACCGCCCCATCGAAATTGCGCTCAAGCACGTACAGGAACTGCCCCCTGACCCGAGGCAGTTCAGGCCGGACATGCCTCAGGGACTTGCCGAACTCATCCTCAAGTGCCTCAAGAAGAAGCTCAACGAACGCTTCCACGACATGCAGGAATTCCTTGACGCCTGCGACCAGGTATTCCCCCAGAAGGATACCACCGCAGCAGCCTTCCCGAAAAAACATTCGCTCCTGCGCATCGGCAAACATTCATTCGCCAATGCGGCCACGCGTTTCCCATCGCAGGCGAACAAGATCCGCCTCAAGCTTACCGCAATCGCGCTTTCGCTGTTCCCGCTCATCATCATTCTCCTTGTGCTGCTCATGTACACGCACAGGCCGAGCAACATGATGCAGCAACTCGAATGGTCCGATGCCCTCGGTAACTTCGAGCAAACTAGCATGGAAGGCGACGAAACCAAGGGCTACCCGCTTTCGAACCTGGAAGACGGTGACCTGCGCACCGCATGGCTCTACACCATGCCGCAGAAGCCCCAAAACCCGATTCTCACGCTATTCTTCGACAGTCCCGTGTTCGTCACCCATATCGGCATCGCGACCGGATACCAGAAATCCATCGACGATTCCTATGGCGACCGTTTCCGCATCTTCAAGAAGCCGAAGACGCTCACCATCGAGACCAAGAATGGGTTCAAGCAGAAAATCAAGCTGGAAAACATCAAGGGAGTGCAGTACCCGAACATCCAGGCGCTCGAGACAAGCGAAATCAGGATTTACCTCGACGACGTTTACGAAGCGGAAAGCGACGACTTCGCCATCTCGGAAATCCGCCTGTTCGGAATGGAACTGTAGGCTAAACCGGGCGCAAAGCGCCCACGACAATCTTATTGAGGAACGTGCGATACCCGCACGTTCCTTTCTTTTTAAGGAGACGGCATGAAAAGTACAGATACAGGCGCGCACAACGCCAAGCAGCAAAACAAGCCCAAGGGCAGCTACATCGAGAGACTCGCGGCGGAACACCTGAAACGAGATGGATACGAAATCCTCGCCCGCAACTACGCCTACCGCGGCGGAGAACTCGACATCGTCGCCCGCGACGGGGATACCATCGTCTTCGTGGAGGTGAAATCCGTCTGGAACAACCAGCAAGGGAACCCCGCAGCGCGAGTGAACGGCAAGAAGCAATACAAGATTTGGCAGACGGCATGCCACTTTTTGTACACGCAGAAGGACCTGGCACCCAAAGGATTCGATCAGCCCTGCCGATTCGACGTCATGAGCATGCGAGCCTACCATCGTCCGCTGCAGTTCAACCACATCAAGAACGCATTCGAATGCTCACAGGTCATCCCGAGGTGCTAGTGGCGAACCCTAGGGTTTTTACCATCTTTTTGCTACATTTCCGGCATGCGATTTGAAGTACATCCAGACAACCCGCAAGCCCGCATCGTCAAGCTTGCCGCAGCAGCGCTCGAAGACGATGCCCTTGTCCTCTACCCGACCGAGTCTGGCTACGCCATTGGGTGCAGCGCGGAATCCCCGAAGGCCATCCACAAGCTTTACGCCCTCAAGAAGCCGATGAAGAAGTTCTTCATGGCGCTCATCGTCCCCGACATCCGTGCAGCGACGGACTACGCCCGTATCGACAACTTCGCGTTCAACATCATGAAGCCCCGCGTCCCGGGCCCGTACACGTTCATCTTGCCCGCAGCACCCCACATCGCAAGGCGGCTCGACGTCAAGCGCCCCGAAATCGGCATCCGTATGCCCACGCATCCATTCTTCAAGGAACTGTTCCAGCACTTCGACAAGCCCATACTTAGCACGGCGGCAAAGCTGAGCGAGGAAGACATCTACGAAGTGGACGAACTCTGGAAAACGTTCCAGCATTCCGTCGACATGATGGTGGACTGTGGCAACATCGAAATCAATCCGACGAATATCGTAAGCCTCGTCAACGGCGACATCGAAGTCATCCGCGGAGAACTGCTGGATCCATAATTAGAACAAAATCCAGATAGCGATCCAGAACACCATCAGGCAGAATTCCATTTCCTTCGAAATCCTGGATAGCAACGTACTGCTGCAGCACAGCGCCAATATGGCGAGCGCACGGGCCCAGGGGAATTCTATGCCCCGGTAGGCAAGCGATATGCCGCCGAACAAAACAACCCAGAACCAGAGCGCCTGCGCCATCACGAGGTAGCGCCTACGATAGCGCGGCAAAGACGTGGTCGAGAAGCACAGGCAAAGCGCGAGCATCTGCAGCGGGTAATGTTCGAGTTGCGGGTCGTTCGGTGAACCCACAAGCAACGTGAACACGCAAGAGATAACAAAGAAGCCAAACAGCAGCAAGCCTTCCTTGAGGAGGCGGATTTTACCGCGCCACAGGAAGAACGCCTGGGCCAGGGCCATCACGCAAGCGAGCGAGGACATCAGCGGAGTCATTCGCCACCTCCTTCGCCGGCCTTCGCGCGGACACCATCAGCGCGGGCACTTTCTGCAAGCAAGCGCATGTAGCGGACCAGTCCGCGTGCCATCTGCGGGCTGATACGCCCCGCATAGGGATTCATGTTCGTTCTGCCATTCAGGACAACGTTTACCAGGGAGTCTTCCCCGAGGGCATCCATCCGGGCCAAGTCCAAATCCTGCGGGACCGGGTAGTATTCACGGACAAACTTTTCGTTCAGGCGGCCATCGGCGCCATGGCACCCGGCACAGCGCGCCTCGAATACGGCCTTCGTGCGGATTACGGCCACGGAATCCAACGAGGATGTAGAATCCGGCAAGGCATTGACGTCGAACATGTCCCCCGTGCTGCTGACCACCGAGCCCGACGGGACCGACATCACGCCACCATAAACCATTCCGGCCAAGACACCCAAGAGAACAGCCAACGCAACCATCACGATGCCGCCAATCTTGCCAATATGGAAGACGAGCGGGCGCAAACAAAGCACGAAACCAGCCACGGCCGTGACAATAGGGCATGTTAGCGGAATCAGGTTGACATCCGAGAAGGCGATACCGTTCTCTTCGAGGCATCCGACGACCCAGACAAGGAACAAAACGCACGAGAGAATCCCCAACAGGAGCGGGAACCGGAGCGCCCTGAACTCGGGAGTCGTCAGCGGAGGGAAATAGGCGAACTTGACCGTCGCGGGGCGTTTCGGCGCGGATTCCTCCACCTCACCCATCAGCACCTCCTCGCCCTCGATCAGGCGAGAAAGCTTGAGGCGCGCAACGAGGAAAATCACACCGAACAGTCCGAAACCGAAACAAATCAGGCCCAGGTCGACCCAGCCGATTCCCGAGCCGCCCGTCGGGAAAACGAGAAAAACGCGCTCGAGAAGCATGCCGACAAGGACGGAAGACGCCACCAGGACACGGCCCAAGGTCGATTCGCGGACGGCGGAGACAAACCAGAACTGCGGAAGCAAAACGGCGAAAATAAGCACGACGACATTCAAGTCGCCCTTGAGCGCCCAGTCCCACAACAGGAAAGCGCCCAGGAACCACGAGCCCACCAGCATGAGCTTTTCCAGCTGGCGCATCCGGTAGCCCTCGCCGCAGAGCATGATGTTCACCATCGCAAGCCCCGAGAACACCGCACCCACGATAAAGTAAATGGGGAAAAACGCACCGCGCCACGCCGGGACAAACGTCGCCGCGAAATCGAGACTCACGACGGTATGCACCCAAAGGACCATCGGGAAAAGGAGCCAGGCCAGGGGCCGGTGGATCGAGGCCGCCACGGCCGACTTTTCCGAGAGCATGTGGACGATAAGGTAAACGACGGACAGGAATCCGTAGGCCAATATGCAGCAGAAATCCCATACCAGCGGGGAGCACACGTTGGCCATGCTTCCCCGGGAATCCATGTACGGGGCGACCATGTAGAAATTCTCGATGACGCCGAGGTGCATCAACGGAAAAATGGCTGCCACGACCAGCGCGCACAGCGTCGCAAGTTCGGCGAGGATAGATGTGCGGCGTTCCATCTTGACATCGAGAACGAGGAAAATCGCCGAAATCAGCGTTCCCGCGTGGGCAAGGCCAATCCAGAACACGAACAGGCTTATGGGCAACCCCCAGAACACGCCCGTGTCCACGGACCATGCCGCAGGCCCCTGCCACAGCGAATACCCCATGGACGCAAGCCCCGGGGCAAGCAGGCAAAGGAACACGATGAAGAGGATGCGGACCACTACTTACCCCCCATCATGTAGACAATCGAGGGATCGAGGCCTGCGAGGCCGACCGGAGCGTACAAGTCGCGACGACGCGCCACCTTCACGAGCAGGGAATCCGGATCGAGCCAGTTGCCGAATACGATGGCTTTCTTGGGGCAGGCCTCGGCACAAGCCGTATTCACGCCACGACCACGCCAGACACCGCCAGCCGCCTTGACTGCGAGGCGGTCGTCCTGCAGCCTGTGCAGGCAGAGCGAGCATTTTTCCATGACGCCCTTGCTGCGCACAGGCACCTTGTCGTTGAACTTTAGCGAAAGGCCCTGCTGCACCGCATCGTTGAAATTGAACTTGCGTGCGTGTTCCGGGCAGTTCGCACCGCAATAGCGGCTCCCGGTACAACGCTTGTACATCATGGCACTCAGGCCGTCGGGCGTATGGTTCGCCGCCCCCGTCGGGCAAGCCCTTTCGCAAGGGGCGTTTCCGCAATGGGCACACATGAACGGCACTCCGCCGCGCATCTCTATCCAGTGCATGAACCTCCCCTTCGCGGCCTCGTCTTCGGTCACCAGGGGGATATTGTTTTCCTGGATGCAAGCCAAAATACACTTGCCGCAACCATCGCACGCATCAAGATCGATGGCCATGCCAAATCGGTTCTCGTCGGAAGCGCCGGGCCGATTGAGCCGGCCGGGCATCGAGACGCGCACCAACTCCATCCTGTGCGAAGGCATCGACATGGCGCGCCGGACCTCGGCCTCGAACATCTTGAACGAGGGCAGGTCCTTCTTCGCGGCATCGCCCACGAAAGGCAGCTTGCGGCAGCCGCCGAGCATCGAGCCCACGGCCAGCAAGGAACACCACTTGATAAATTCACGCCGATCCATACCCATAAACCCTACCGATGACACGCCGCGCAATATACCGCGGCCTTGAAATTCTTATCCCGGAACGTCTTTCCGCGGTGACAGTCCAGGCAAGTCCGCATGTCAAACCTTTCTCCCCCGTACACGTCCTTCGCGTAGCCGGTGCCGTG
This sequence comes from Fibrobacter sp., assembly GCA_017642335.1. Lineage (GTDB taxonomy): Bacteria > Fibrobacterota > Fibrobacteria > Fibrobacterales > Fibrobacteraceae > Fibrobacter. The sequence continues at coordinate 16,933 of JAGCPF010000072.1, read as the reverse complement.
GCAATCCGCGCAGGCCACACCGGCGCTATGGTGGACTCCGTGGTGGAACACCACGTGTTCGGGCAACGAGGACTTCTTCGACCAGGGATGTTCCGGGGCCTTCGACAAAGCCGAATCGAGCGCCTCGATACCGGCGCCCTCGGTAAGCGGCAAATGGTGGCAGTCCATGCACTCCGCCTTCGAAGGCAAGTACGCCTTGGCAGCGGCATAGGCGCCCGTATGGCAGGCGCTGCACGAGAGCCCGATGGAATCCCCGTGCATCGCGTGCATAAAAGGTACGGCGGTACCGTCACCGCGACGCGTCGGTTCCGCGACGCGATTCATCAGCAGATCCGCGAGGAAAAAGGCGCACAGCAGCGCAATGAGGGCAACAACAGTCCACTTCATGGCGCCATCCCTATTTCGGCCTCCCCGGATCGTCCGGGTTCTTGAGGATGTACAGAAGCCAGGCGGTCATCATCTTCGCCTGCTCCTCCGTCAGCGGGGTAATCTCCATCGCGGGCCATTCGTCCGGATGCTTCGGCGTCGGATGCTTCAGGTACTCGACCAGCGCGGCGGGGTCGCCGGAATACTGCTGCACGTTGTCGCGCATGGGCGGAGCGGCGAACTTGCGCGCCCACCGGTGGCACCCCTTGCACTCGTTGTTGAAGAACTCGGAGGCGCTGGACTTGAGTTCCGGAGTCACGTCGGGCAGCACGAACACGTCCAACGCGAAAATCGCACAGACAAGCAGCAGAACTAGCCCGTATGTCCTAGACACCTGTATCAAAAAAATCCCCCTGAAGTAGCGGATACGATGTAAATATATGTTATATTTTCACCCAGATACATTTTTCCAAAGAAAGAGACACGTATGGAATGGACCGATTTTACAAGCTTGACTAGGGAGCAGATGCTCCCCATCTGGGACTTCTACTGCAAGGACCCGTTTGACGTGCTGGGCATGCACCCGCTCGAGACGGATCGGGGCATCAAGACCGCCATACGCACGTACCAGCCGCAAGCGAGATTCGTCCGCGGTGAATCCGTCGACGGCGAAGTCGAGTTCGATTTCGTCAAGCTCGGCGACACCGGGTTCTTCGAGGCCATCCTCGACATCGAATTCAAGCCTTTCTTCTACAACCTTGTCATCAAGCAGGACGACGGCAACGAGTACAAACTCACCGACCCGTACGCATTCCAGCCGGTCCTCTCCGAATTCGACAGGCACCTCATCGCCACCGGCACGCACTACGAGCTCTACCGCAAGCTCGGCGCGAACCTCGTAGAACACCAGGGTTTCAAGGGCGTGCAGTTCGCCGTATGGGCCCCCAACGCCAAGGCTGTTTCTGTCGTCGGCAGTTTCAACAGCTGGGACGGACGTCGCCACCAGATGCGCATGCTCGGCAGTTCCGGCATCTGGGAAATCTTCATCCCGAACCTCGGCGAAGGCGAACTCTACCGCTTCGAAGTCCACGGCGCCGACGGCAACCTCCACGTGAAAGTGGACCCGCTCGCGAAACTCAGCGAAGTGCGCCCGGCAACCGCCTCCATCACCACGCACCTCGACGGCTACGAATGGGGCGACGACCTTTACATGAAGACTCACTGGGCCACCAAGGTTTTCGGCTCGCCCATGAACATCTACGAAGTCCACGCCGGTTCCTGGCGCCGCGACCCGGCCAACCCCAACCGTTTCCTCGACTGGGACGAACTTTCCGAACGGCTCATCCCCTACCTGAAGGAAATGGGATACACCCACGTGGAATTCCTGCCGCTCGCCGAACACCCGCTCGACGAATCCTGGGGCTACCAGGTGACGGGCTACTATTCCCCCACCAGCCGCTACGGCACCCCCGACCAGTTCAGGCACTTCGTGGACCTGTGCCACCAGGCCGAAATCGGCGTGATTCTCGACTGGGTCCCCGCACACTTCCCCAAGGACGCCCATGCGCTCGGCCGCTTTGACGGCACCGCCTGCTACGAGCACGCCGACCCGCGCCAGGGCGAACACCCGCACTGGGGCACCTACATCTTTAATCTCGGCCGAAACGAAGTCAAGAACTTCCTCATCGCGAACGCGATGTACTGGCTCAAGGAATTCCACTGCGACGGCCTCCGCGTAGACGCGGTCGCCTCCATGCTCTACCTCGACTACGGCAAGGGCCCCGGCCAGTGGGTCCCGAACAAGGACGGCGGCAACATCAACTACGACACCATCGAGTTCCTGAAGCACCTGAACAGCATCATGGGCCGCCTCACGCCGCACGCCATCCTCATCGCCGAGGAATCCACGAGTTTCCCGAGCATCACGCGCCCGCCGGAGCAGGGCGGCCTCGGCTTCCACTACAAGTGGAACATGGGCTGGATGAACGACTTCCTGAGCTACATCGAGCACGAACCTATCCACCGCAAGTACCACCACAACCAGCTCACCTTCAGCATGGTTTACGCCTACAGCGAGAACTTCATCCAGGTGTTCAGCCACGACGAAGTGGTGCACGGCAAGGGGTCCATGCTCGGCAAGATGCCCGGCGACAACTGGCAGAAGTTCGCGAACCTCCGCCTCACCTACGCGTTCCAGTACGCGCACCCGGGCAAGAAGCTCAACTTCATGGGCAACGAGTTCGGGCAGTTCCGCGAATGGAACGAGAAGCAGTCACTCGACTGGCACCTGGTCAGCTGGGACAGTCACGGAAAGCTCTTGCAGATGATGAAGGTGCTGAACCACCTGTACAAGGAAAACGCACCGTTCTGGGAAATCGACCACTACTACACCGGTTTCGAATGGATCTGGTGCGACGATGCCGACAACTCCATTGTTTCGTTTGTCCGTAAAGACGACCACGGGAACCAAATCCTGTGCGTGTTCAACTTCACGCCGGTGGTCCGCTACAACTACCGCTTGGGAGCGCCCACGCGCGGCAAGTGGAAGGAAATCTTCAACACGGATTCCGACATGTTCGGCGGCAGTAACGTCGGCAACTTCGGTGAAGTCTGGACGCAGGACGTCCCGTGGCAGAACCGCGATTGCAGCCTGAACATCAAGCTCCCGCCGCTCGCAGCCGTGTTCTTCAGGCTGGAAAGGTAACAGCAACAATTTGAATACAAGAAAAGCCTCGGCAATTGCCGGGGCGATTTCTTTGGGCAAACTAGTTCTTTAATAAAAAATTTTTTTTCAGATCTCTAATATGAAAAATATTACACCCTACGGGGATAGTTATAGATCCCTCTAAAACCCCTTCTTGTATAAGAATTCCCTGCAAATTGAGTATAGCATATTTCTTCCCCTTTAATTGATCAGGGACAACAAGGACCCCATCATTATTAATCGAGAAGACACGTTCCGCTTTAGTTGCAGGAACGAATAAAATTGCATTTCGAGCATTTAAAATACTATCGACCAAATCGGAGCCATTTACAGGAGAGCCGACAACTTCGCTGACACATTTACGGTTTCCTTTAAAACAAGCTTCGTAGCCAAAGCTTAGCAATCCCGCGGAATCAAGTTTCGGAGAAAGTTGGCTATCAATGAGATAAAACAAAGTATCCATCTCGGCCTTGTTCAAGGTAAGGAACATGCATTCGTTATAATGTTGCAGTTCATCCTTCAATACTTCCGCAATACTTCTTTTTGCTCCTGTAATTTCGTAATATTCAAAAACATTGATTTCATTATAATAGCGAATAAATATGTTTGAATCTAAAATGCTTTGGCATGTTTCTTTAGAACAAGCAAACAACTCGTTACGCTCGTTTGAACGTAAATATGTTTTACAAACATCTGCCTGGTCTGCTTGTAATTCTTTATTCCAAATGTCGTCAGGAAAATGAACGCTCAACGCATGTACAATTTCATCAATAGAAAAAGAATTTACTGCAAGAATAAGAACAAGTATAAATAGAATTCTCATTTGCTATTGTCTCCTAAACGCATAAATGAGTAAGCTACCATTTTTAGGACTGGTTTAAAGTATACAAAAAGCCCCGCCGGGATTTTCCGGCGAGGCAATTCCTTTTTCGCGATTCAGCGATTAGTCGATCGTGATGAGCGTCAGCGTGCGCTTGCCGACCTTGATACCCTTGGAGATATCGACAGACTTAGCCTTCTTGGACGGGTCGTTGGCCCAGCCTTCCTTCAGCTTTTCGGAGGTCTTGTCCAGAGTCTGGACCTTGGCCTTACCCTTGAAGCCGTCGATGTCGAGCTTGATGTCGAAGTCGCTGTAGGGGCTCTTGTTCACGAGCAGCAGCTGCTTCTTCTTGCCCTTCACGGTGTAGTAGGCCGTGAGGAGAGCATCTTCGTCACCGGTAATCGTCGTCTTCATGAGCTTGCCGCGGAGAGCGTCGGAAGCCATCTGGAAGGCCCAGTAGCTCGGACGCGGGCAGTTCATGCAGTTTTCACCGGAACGGGTCAGGTAACCGTAGTCACCGCCTTCCGGAGTGATGTCGTTGTGGATATCCCAGTACTGGGCGTTATCCACGTTTTCGGTGGCGAGCATACCGAGGTAGTCGGCGACGAACAAGCCGTTTTCGACAGAGAGTGTCTGCGGGCCCGGGTTGAAGTCGACGGAGTTCCATTCGGTGAGCCAGAGTTCGATCTTCTTGTCCTTCTTGTAGTGGGCAGTCCACTTGTCCACGACCTTGTGCAGGCGTTCGTAGATAGCGGTGAGAGTCTGCGGAGCAGAGAGGAGGGCGAAGTCGTTTTCTTCGCCGAAGTGCTGCGGATAGTGGTGGACGATAAGACCGTCAGCGATGTCACCGGTTTCCTTGAGCACCTTCTCGTTCCAGTCGCCTTCGAGAACGCCGAGCACAGCCACCTTGATGGTCGGGTCAACTTTCTTCATGGCTTCGATGAACTTGCGGGCGCGCTTACCGTAGATAGTACCGCCATCCTTACCATACTTTTCGTAGTACGGGTGCCAGTTACCATAGACTTCGTTACCGATTTCCCAGTAGAGGATGCCGGCCTTCTTGTCGATGTTGGTGTGCTTCACCCAAGCGGCAGCTTCCTGTTCGGTACCGGAACCGAAGTTCACGGTGAACATGGCGTTGGAGCCGGTCTTCTTCAGCCATTCGAGGAATTCGTCGGTGTCGACCATCCAGTCGTGGTTGTCGAGGATTTCCTTCCAGTGGTCGTCATCAGCACGGAGACCACCCGGATAACGGACGATACCGTGGTTGACGCGCTTCACGAAGTCACGAGTCTGAACCTTGAAGTTCTTGTTGTCGAGCATGTCGCCATCCCAGAGGGCGGCGTTGATGCCGAAGAGGCCACCGGAAATTTCCGGGTTAAGGACGTCGTTGGAGCCCTTGATGGCCACCTTGATGACGGCCGGGCGTTCCTTGGCCTTGACTTCGCGCTGGTTGGTGAGCCTGATGTTGTCGATCTTGAAGCCACCGGCAGTACCTTCGCCACTCGGCTTGAAGTCAAGAGCGACGACATCCTTCAGGTCGAAGATGCCGTTTTCCTTGGCCTGGGGCGGCTGGTAATACGGGAACTTGCTGAACGTGCGGAACGGAACGAGGAGCGTGGTCTTGCCCTTCGGAGCTCCGACGTTAGACACGAAGATTTCGTCGCCGGCGTCTTGCACCTGCACAGTGATGGACTGCCAAGCCTTTTCGGAGTACACGTCGAACATGATGCCCCAGTGCTTGGTCCAGTCGCGGTCAGCAGCCGGACGGCCGCGCTTGTTCATGTCGAGCACGACGTCGACCCAGTCGGCGAGGAGGTAGTGTTCGATGTTCAAGCAGTTGCTCTTGAATTCGGGGCAGTTTTCGATCTTGAACTTGAGCTGGGACTTCGGACCGAATGCCGGTTCCCAAGTCTCGCTGCCGTACTTGCCTTCGAAGTCAGAAATCACGAGATCCTTGGCGGTGGACTTGAAGCTATCCCACTTGAGGTCCGGATCCACCCAGTCGATGTTCTCGGTGAAGGTAATCTGGTCGACGAACACAGTCACGGGAGCCGGCTTGCCCGGTTCGCCTGCGTTTTCGCCCTTGCCCACGGAGAAGCGGATTTCCTGGATCTTGTTCCACTTCACGTCCTTGGCGACTTCGGCCTGCTTGTTAGCATCCCAAGCCTTGCCCTTGTCCATGAAACGCTTCAGAGGAATCTTGACGAGCTGCCAATCCTTGCTGACCTTGGCCCAGTCGTTGAGGCCGACCTTGGTCTGGCTCTTCACGTCGTTGCCCTGGTTGTCGAGGATACCCACGTACAGCTTTTCGCCGCCGAGCTTACCCTTGATCCAGAAGTAGAGACCGCCCTTGTTGCGGACCTTGGAAAGGTCGATGTACTTGCCTTCGCCAAGCGAGTAGGTCACGCCGGACCAGTCGTTGTTGTCGATGTACATGGCGAGCACGTTCTTATTGCCCTGGGTCTTGGACTGAGCTTCGCGCTGGGCGGTGAGGCCACCGTAGCTGTAGCTGAAGCCCTTGAGGCCGTCGGAGTAGAACACGCCGTTAGCAACCGGCTTGGCCTTGCCATCCAGCTTTTCCGGATTCTTCGGGCCGTCGATGACGTCGTTGTTTTCGTCCCAGTAGATCATCTTCTTCTTCGGCGGGGCCTTCTTGTTGCCCTTCACGATTTCGATGTTGTCTACCCAGATTTCGAACTCGCTAGCAGCGCTCTTGTCGATGGAGAAACGGATTTCCGCAATCTTGTCCCAGTCGATACGGGCCGGGAATTCAGACTTGCGGGTGTTGTCCCAGTAGAGGCCACGGTCCGGGAAGTCCACGAGAGGGATGGAAACCTTCTTCCAGTCTTTCGTCACGGCACCGCCCTGGATGTACTTGTTCATCGGGAGGACGACCTGCGTCTTCTTGCCGTCGCTGACTTCTTCGTCGAGGAGGCCAATCTTGACGTTTTCGCCGCCATTCTTGCCCTTGATCATGAACTCGACCTTGGAATCGAGCATGAACTTGTTCAGGTCGAAGAATTCGTTATACAAGCAGATGGAGGCACCGGAATATTCTTTCGGGTCCAGCTTGATGTTCAGGGCAGCCTTGGACTTGTAACCGCCGTCCTTGGTAATCGTGACGCCCTTGCTCGTGCCACCGTAAGAATAGTCGAACCCGCCCTGACGATACTGTTCGTCGAAGAACTTGTAAACGACCGTCTTAGGCTGCTTCGGCTGCGCCATTACGGCCACGGCCATGCCCATAGCGGCAATCGCGGCGACCTTCATAGTTTGCTTCATCATGATTAGCATCCTTTGGTTTGTGTTTAAAAATCTTTCAAGAATATAAGTTTCTCAAATCAAAAAAACGCAACCGACGGAATATCCGCCGGTTACAGTTGTAAACGTTACTTGGCTTCCTTCAGGAGCTTTTCGACCAGGTCCGGAGAGAAGCGGTCCTGGCGCTTGCCGTTGATGTAGAAGTTCGGGGTACCCTGAACGCCGACCTTGACACCCAGTTGGAAGTCCTTGTCGATGCGGGCCATCATGGCAGAGTCGAGCACCATGTCCTTCTTGAACTTTTCGATATCGAGGCCAACTTCCTTAGCCACGGCGATGTACATGGAATCGCTGAGTTCGCGGCTGTGCGGAGCGAGCGCATAGCGGAATTCCCAGAACTTGCCCTGCTTGTGGGCGGCGATGGAGGCAGCTGCAGCGGCCTGAGCGTTAGCATGGAAGCTGAGCGGGAAGTGCTTGTAGACGAACTTGATCTTGTCCGGGTACTTGTTGTTGAGTTCCTTCATCGTGGGAGCGATACGAGAGCAGTACGGGCACTGGAATTCGGTGAACTCGACGATGGTGAGCTTCGGATCCTTGGTATTGCCGAAAACCGGGCTGTCTTCGTCCGGGATGTCCCAGACCTTGTTGTCGGCTTCCATCTCGGCGCGAGCCTGTTCCAGGGAGATACCGCGCTTGTCGAGAGCGTACTTGATAATTTCGAATTCTTCCTTAACGACCTTAAAATCCTTTTCAAGGCTGTCAAGACGAGCCTGCTGGTTGAACGAACCCCCGGCAGAAGCCTGATTGCAACCGACCAAGCCGACTACGAGAAATGCCATGGCGACAATAGAGAAGTGTTTCATATTTTTCCTTTATTAATGAACATAGGTCAGACCGGACCTGCCGGCCCAAAACTTGTCACGAAATATATTAAAAGTTTAATATGCGGGAACAGTTCGGGACCGGTTCGGAGGGCGTTTGGGCAAATTCACCGTTCCAAGCTCTTTTTTTTCTAAATTTGGCGGCGAAAAAAGGACAAATGATGAAATTTGACAAGTGGCAAGAGATTTACCGGAACATGAGCCCCGAGATGAAAGAACAAATGATGGGCATGGCAAGAGCTAGAATAAAGGAAAAACTCGCCCACTGGTTTTCACAGCCGGTACTCGTCGGCGCCGCCCTCGTCCTCGGCGCCATCGTGGGAACGCTCACGGCATTCTTCGGCTCCATCTTGCAGAATGTCAGCGCCATCCGCGACGCAAACCCGCTGTACTGGATCCCGGCACTCGCCATCGGCGGCGTTGCCATCGTCCTCACCTACCGCAAATTCGGAAACGGCTCGGAACGGGGCATGGGAATCATATTCGACGTCGCGCACGGCAAGGAAAGGGAAATCCCGCTCCGCCTGATTCCGCTCATCATGGTGACCACATGGGTCACGCACCTCTTTGGCGGGAGCTCCGGACGCGAGGGAGTCGCCATGCAGATCGGCGCTACCCTCGGCCACAACATCAGTTCGAAAATCCCGGTGGAGAACGCTCCGCGCATCCTGCTCGTATCGGGTATGGCGGCCGGTTTCGCCGGACTTTTCCAGACCCCGATGGCGGCCATCGCGCTCTCCATCGAGATTCTCCTGGCGGGCCACCTCGAGATAGCGGCGCTCCTCCCCGCGACCGTCGCCGCCGTCACGGCGTACAAGGTGTCCGAGATGCTCGGGATAGCTAGGTTCACGGTCGACCTGAACAGTTTCTCGCCGGACTGGAACCTCGCCGGACTCTTCTACGGCGAGACCGGCCTCGACATTTACTTTGTTCTAAAACTTGCCATCCTCGGTGTCCTATTCGGTCTCGTGGGCGGAGGATTCGCGCGCCTGCTCCCCTTCTCCAAGAAATTCTTCGCAAAGAAATTCCCCGACCCGGTCAAGCGAGTCGCCATCATGGGTATCGTCCTGAGTGCCCTGCTGCTCCTGTTCTGGCAGGGGCGTTACTCCGGCCTCGGCACGAACCTCACCGACTTATGCTTCGGGAACGCGGCCGCCCTTTCGGCAGGCGACGCGGGCATCTACGCCTACGACTGGATTCTAAAGTTGCTCTTCACCGTCGTCACGCTCTCGGTCGGGTTCCAGGGCGGCGAGGTCACCCCGCTGTTTACCATCGGCGCCACCTTCGGCGCGGTCGTCGCAGCCATCGTGGGAGTCCCCTTCCCGCTCGCGGCGGCCCTCGGGTACGCGGCGGTCTTCGGCGGCGCGACGAACACGCTGTTCGCCCCCATCCTCGTCGGCGCCGAGATGTTCGGCTTCGACACGCTCCCCGCTTTCTTTATCGTATGCACGGTCGCCTACGCATGCAACGGCGGCAAGTCCATCTACGCACAAAAGAAAATCCGACTCCGCTAGCATACAAGGTCGTTCTCAGCCCTCCATAAGCGCTCCCCCCGGTTGCCACATCCAAAAGATTGTCATAAATTTATGGCATGAACCAGAATCGTGAAAACTGGGGTTCCAAGATTGGAGTCATCCTTGCCGTCGCCGGTTCGGCGGTGGGGCTCGGCAACTTCCTTCGATTCCCCGTACAGGCGGCCACCAACGGCGGTGGCGCATTCATCATCCCCTACCTCATCGCCTTCCTCCTGCTGGGCATCCCGCTCGCGTGGATGGAATGGACGCTCGGCCGCTATGCTGGCAGAAACGGCTACGGCACTGCCCCGAGTACGCTCCACATCATCTTCGGCAAGAAGAAGCCCTGGGCAAAGCACCTGGGGTCCATCGGCCTCTTGCCGCCCATCTTCATCGTTTTCTACTACGTGTTCATCCAGTCGTGGATCCTCGCGTTCGCCTACTACTCGCTCACAGGCAAACTCATGGAAGTCACGGCCCAGGGCAGCGCCGCGGTGACGCAGTTCTTCGGCGACTTCATCATGCTCAAGACATGCGTGGGCCCCATCCCCGTCGCGATTATCTTCTTCCTCATCACGTTCGCCTGCAACATGGTCGTTCTCGCCTTCGGCGTGCGTAAAGGCATTGAACGCGTGAACAAGATTTGCATGCCCATCCTGCTCATCCTCGGCATCGTCCTCGTGGTGCGCGTGCTGACGCTCCCGGATATCGGCAAGGGGCTTGCCTTCATGTGGAACCCGAACTTTAGCGAACTCGCCAACCCCAAGGTCTGGATGGCGGCCGCAGGCCAGGTGTTCTTCACCATGAGTCTCGGTATGGGCATCATCTGGTGCTACGCGAGCTACCTCAAGCCCAAGGAAGACCTTGTGCTTTCTTCGCTTACGGCCAGCGCCACGAACGGCTTTGCCGAAATCATCATCGGCGGCACTGTCGTCATCCCCATCGCAGTCATCATCGCGGGCGCGAACATCGAGGAATGCGCGAAGCTCGGCACCTTCGGGCTTGGCTTCCAGACCATGCCTTACGTGTTCGGCACACTTCCGCTCGGCGGCGTCCTGCAGACGGTCTGGTTCGCCCTGCTCTTCTTTGCGGGCATCACCAGCGCCATTTCCATCATCCAGCCGCTCATCAGCTTCTGCGAAGACGACCTCAAGTTCAGCCGCAGAAAGTCAGTCACGACCATCAGCACCATCACCTTTATCGGCGGCCTCACCGCCATCTTCGGGCTTGCAGCCGGCACGGTCGACGAACTCGACTTCTGGGGCGGCACGTTCCTGCTCGTGGTGTTCGGCGCTATCCAGGCGCTCGTGTTCTCGTTCATTCTCGGTCGCCAAAAAGTGAAAACCGACGACGGAAGCGAAGACAGCGAAGCATTCGCCCTGATGAACGAAGGTTCGCAGCTCAAGCTCCCCCGCTTCTTCAGGCCCATCATCCAGTATGTCTGTCCGGCCTACCTCATCATCCTGCTCGTGTCGTTCACGCTGACCGACGGTCTTCCGCTCATCACGCTCAGCAACATCCCTGCCGACGCGAAGGTCACCTTCCTCGGCACGGAATTCTCGCAGCTGTACTTCACGTGGGGTTTCCGCGGATTCCTGCTCTTGCTGGTCGTCTTGCTGAACGTCGCCATCGCCTACGCCTGGCGCAAGGGCGGCACCGCAGAACGCGGACGCAACGCAGGTATCCAGAAGATGCCTATCGGCAATTCCGACGAAACCACGACCAAGGAGGCATAACATGGACGCAGAATTCACAACCGGCGGGCTCGTCTTTATGCTCACCTCGTGGGCGGCAATTATCGGGCTATGCGCCTTCTGCTTTGCAAAGGTATTCAAGAAAAAATAAAGGAAATCCCCGCCTCCGCGGGAAAAAAGGAACGTTTATGGACATCCAAAAGAAAATCGAAGAACTGGGCTTGTTTCTACCGGCCTGCCCGAAACCCCTAGCGTCGTACGTTCCCGCGAACCGTATCGACAACCTCATCTATGTCTCGGGGCAGCTACCCTCCATCAAGGGCGATCTCGGATCGTATGTCGGGTCCGTCCCGTCCAGCATGTCTCCCGAAGTAGCGGCTAGGGCGGCGGGTCTCTGCCTGCTCAATAGCATCGCAGCGGCAATGTCCGTGCTGCAACCCGGTGAAACGCTCAAGCTAGTGCAGATGCAGGGCTTTATCCAGTCCGACCCCGACTTCCACGAGCAGGCGGCCATTCTGAACGGGGCGAGCAACCTCGCCGTGAAAATTTTTGAAAGAAACGGATATCATGCGCGTACGGCCGTCGGCGTTTCAACCCTCCCGAAAAACGCAGTCGTCGAACTGAGCTGCATATTCCAGGTCATCGCAGACGAATCCAAGTTCACAGGACGTAACGACTGGCTGCTCTAAGGCTCTCTAAGCCTTACGGCATGACGGTCTTAAGCCATTCACGCATTTCGTAAACATCAACGCCCGCAGTCAAAGACCTGCGGGCAATTTTTGCACCCGCAGCGGTCGCCATCTTGTGCGGATTGAGTTCAAAGCCGACGCGGCCCAAGTCCAGACGGTCGGCATCGTAGCAAGTATCTATGGTCGCATCGCCCGTGGAACGTTCCTTTGTATGGAACTTGCAGGCGTGGTAGAGTTTTTCGAACTGTTCCTGCGTAATGTCGAGGAGCTTTTCCTCGAAGCACCGCTTTGCAAATTCCGCCCCGCGCTCGCCATGTTCGCCATCGTAACCATCGTCCTCGCGCTTGCTGTCATGAAAGAGCGCGAACAGGCGTACCACCGTGATGTCCGCATGCGTGACCTTCGCAAGGCTCACCCCGTTGAATTCCACCTGCCGCCAATGCGCAAGACCGTGGATGTTCGAATCGAACACCCGGTTCTCGTAGACAAAATCTTGCAAGGCAGCGAAATCAATCATAGAGCGATGAGGTATGAGGTGTGAAGTGCGGAGCACCGACCTACTTCCCGTAGTTCTCCTTCAGTTCGGTCAGGCATTGCAGTGCCTGGAGCGGGGTCATTTCTTCGGGCTTGAGGCGACGGATTTCTTCCTTGAGCAACTGCGTGGATTCGTCGGGAGGTGCGAACAAGTCGACCTGCGGCTTTTCCATGAGTTTCTTGTGCGTAGCTCCATCGCTCGGGTCAATCTTCTGCTTTTCGAGGCGCAGCAAAATTTTGCGGGCTCGGCGCAGCACATTGTTCGGGAGCCCAGCCATCTCGGCCACGTGAATACCGTAGCTCGAATCGCAAGCACCCGCCAAGATCTTGTGCAAAAAGACGAGTTTGTCGCCCTTTTCCTGGACAGCCACCTGGTAGTTCCCGGCATGTTCCAGGCTATCCACAAGTCCGGTCAGTTCATGGTAGTGCGTCGCAAACAGTGTAATGGCAGCGCGGGCCGGTTCGTCGTGCAAGGTTTCGACAATCGCCCAGGCAATCGAAAGGCCGTCGAAGGTGCTCGTCCCGCGACCGATTTCGTCGAGCAGCACAAGGCTGTGCGATGTCGCATTGCGTAAGATGTTCGCCGTCTCGATCATCTCGACCATGAACGTCGAGAGGCCACGGCTCAGGCGGTCGCTCGCGCCTACACGCGTAAAGATGCGGTCCACCACGCCGATGCGGGCGCTTTCGGCAGGCACGAAGCAGCCGATTTGCGCCATCAGCACAATCAAGCCGGTCTGGCGCAGGTAAGTCGATTTACCGGCCATGTTCGGGCCCGTGATGAGCATAAGTCGCGTTGCCTCGGGCGAAAGCGAGACATCGTTCGGTATAAAGTCCAGGTCCGGATTCACAGCGACAATCACCGGATGGAACCCGCCCTTGATTTCAATTCCCGAACCTTCAAAGACTTCGGGGCGCACGTAGTTAAACTTACGCGCGGCACGGGCAAAACTGTAAAGCGTATCGACGCGGGCAATCGCGTTCGCAATCTCCTGCAGTTCAGCACGCCAGCTATTCACGCGCTCGCGCAGTTCGCAGAAAATCTTGTATTCAAGCGCATGGATGTTCACTTCCGCGTTGCTGATGACGGATTCACATTCCTTCATCTCGGGAGTGATGTAGCGTTCGGCGTTCACCGTTGTCTGCTTGCGGATATATTCGTCGGGAATCGGGCTCGTGGCCTTCGCCATCGCGGCTCGGGTCACTTCGATGTAGTAGCCGAACACACGGTTGTAGCCGACCTTCAAACTTGAAATTCCCAGGCGTTCACGTTCACGGACTTCGAGCGAAGCAATCCATTCGCGGCGGTCCTTGATATCGGCGTTCATCGCGTCGAGTTCCGCATTGGCACCCGCGCGAATCATGCCGCCCTCGCGAACAGTCAGCGGGAGGTCGTCGTTGAATTGGCTCAAAAGTTCTTCGCCGCGGCCTCGGGCGGCAATGAGGGCCGTTCTCATCGGTTCAAAAATCGGGGAACGCAAACCCTCGAGCACATCGGCCACCTTGGACGCCTGCGAAAGCGAACGGCCCATGCCCGCCAAGTCGCGGGCATTCGCGCGTCCGGACCCCACACGGCCCATCAGGCGTTCCATGTCGAGGATGGATGTCAGCGATTCCTTGAGTTCGTCGAGCGCGACCGGGTTGTTCACCAGTTCCTCGACAGCTTCCTCGCGTTCGCGGATGCGGTCCACCGAAATCAGCGGATGGCTCACCCAGTCCTTCAGGTTTCGCCCGCCCATCGCCGTCACCGTGAAGTCGAGCACGTAACAGAGCGTGCTGCTGATGTCGTCGGCGTTCAGCGGGCGTACCAGTTCCAGATTCCTGAGCGTACTCGGGTCGAGCGTCATGTAGTCGTCGAGATTCAGAATCTCGAGGTTCGTAAAATGCGAAAGTTCGGACTTCTTCTGGTCCATCAAGTACTGGAGCAAGGCCCCCGTCACCTGCGTTTCGGCAATGCGCCCGTCAAGGCCGAGCCCATCCAGGGCCTCCACCTTGAAATGCGAGAACAGAACGTCCTTCGCGGCATCTTCGCCGAACAGGAAAGCCGGCAGTTCCGTCACCAAGATATTCTCGGAGCGGATCAAGTCCATCACGCCAGAGGGAATCACGGTCCCTTCGGGCACCACGACTTCCTTGGGCATACGGCGACAGAACTCGCATTCGAACGCCTGCTGCGAACTCTTGCAAGCCGCCAGGTAGCCAGTCGTCACGTCGGCAATCGCAAACGAGATGCCGTCTTTTTCGGGGATGAACGAGCAAAGGAAATTGGCCTCCTTCGCGTTCAAGTTCGATTCGCTCATCGCGGTGCCCGCGCTGATAATCTCGACGATATCGCGCTTGACAATCCCCTTCGCGAGCTTCGGGTCTTCGACCTGCTCGCAGATGGCGATGCGGTAGCCTGCAGCCACCATCTTGGGCACGTAGCGCTCGGCAGCATGGTGCGGGAACCCGCACAGGGGCGTAGCCCCGGCGGCGCCGTTGTTACGGCTCGTGAGCGTAAGCCCCAAAATCTTGGAGGCGATGACGGCGTCGTCCTCGAAAAGTTCGAAGAAGTCGCCCATGCGGAAAAACAATATGCAGCCGGGATTCTGTTTCTTTATCTCGTAATATTGCTGCATCAACGGGGTTGCGGCCATTACGCATCCCCCATGGACAGTTCCACCTGTTCAGGATTCTCTTCGGGCGGAGCCATCACTTCGGGTTCGGACTCCTGCTTCGCGTACTGCGGAACCAGAGCGCCCGCTTCCAGAAGCTCACTGAACTCGCGCAGGCGCGGCAAATCTTCGGGAATGCGGTTGATTCCGAAATACTTCATGAATTCCTGCGTGGTCACGTAGGTATAGGGGTTGCCGACAGTCTCGGCACGTGCGCCCAGCGCGATAAAGCCCTTGTCCAGCAAGTTGCGGATCGGGCCGTCCGCCGACGACACGCCGCGCACCTGTTCGATGGCCGCCTTGGTAATCGGCTGCTGGTAAGCGATGACGGCAAGCGTCTCGAGCGCCGCCTGGGAAAGTCGCCTGGCATTGGCCTCGGGGAAAAGCTTGCGGACCCACGGATAATACTTGGCACGGGTGCGGAAGCGGTAGCCTCCGGCCTGTTCCACAATCTCGAACGGGGCATTAATCTTGTTCAGGGAATCGTTCGCCAGAATCAGCGCATCCGCGACGGTACGCGCGTCCAAGAAATCGCCGAGAATCTCGCGCAATTTTTTCAGGGTCACAATATCGGGCGAAGCAAAGACTAGCGCCTGGATAATTCTCGCCAAGTCCTCACGGCTCTCCACTTTCGGGAGTTCCGCAGATTCCTCGGCCAAATCGTCTAAGTTCTGGTTTTCTTCCATACATCCGCAAAATAAAAATTTTCATCGCGGCGAATACGCCACCACCCCAGGAGACCCCTCTTTAGGGCGTCCCCCATTCTATAGCACTTCCCAATGGCCACCCTTATCGGGGCCTACACGAACTAACAGGGAGTCTTTCTTTAGGCGGGCAATCTGCTTTTCAATTGCTTTTGCAGAAATGCCTGCTTTTTCGGCAAGTGCAGCCATCGTTATCTGCGGATTTTCACGAATGATACGGAGAATAACATCGCGAGTTTTCTCCCCCCGTTTTGCATTTTCTCCCCCCATTTCCAGATTTTCTCCCCCCATTTCTGTAGAACGGAGAAATTCATCGATTTCCTTCTGAAGGTTACGGCAAAGGGATGCGTGCATAAAATCCTTGAAGAACCTTGAATCGCCTGTTTCCTGTGATTGCGACAAGCTCTTCACATATTCTTCTTTATCCTCTTTCAGGACTTTCGACGGAATCGCATCAAATTCAAATTGAATTTGATTCATGAGGAGCCTTGCCATACGTCCATTGCCATCCGCCCAAGGATGAATAGTGACAAGCCCGTAGTGCGCATCAAAACTCAAGTCATAAAGAGATTCTAAGTCCTGAGGATTTATACGATGTCGAGCCTCATTCATTTCCGCACAAAAGGCTTCCAATTTTGCAGGCACCTTCGTAAAACTCATATAGGAGCGCCCACCAATACCCGCAGTCACATTCAGCAATCGAAGGTCTCCATTTGCACTCGAAAAATTACCAAGAATAGTCTGATAAGAACTACCGGTATTTTTCATCACGAGCGAAGAAAGTTCCTTCAGCAAATCAATCGAGACTTCCGCATGAATTTGAGCAAAATCAATACTCTTTTCGTACGCCTTTTTCAAATCCAGGTTCATCATCTGCTCTTCAATGGTTCTGCCCTTTGCAGAAATCCCCTTGTCAAACAGCAACTGGTTTTCAATTTCAGTGACCGTCGAACCTTCGATTGCCGTAGAATGGGTAATAATCGAATACAGATAGAACTTCCTATAGTCTATCTGCGAATCTATTCCCAATTCACGATAACGGGCAATCAAGGATGTCAAGTCATTTTGTGGCATAATCCTGACATCAATATAACAATTTTGAGAACGGG
>JAGCPF010000071.1 GCA_017642335.1 Fibrobacter sp. | reverse complement strand
CGGAGCGTAATCACGGAACCGGCGATGCGTTCAATACGATGGTATGCCACATTATGCATTAGCGGAAACCTCCTTCACGGAAGCGAAAATACTTTGTTCAAGGTCCTTGAATTCCTGGGAATCGAACTTGACGCGGTTCCAGTCCTTCGTCGACTGAGTGAGCTTAAGGAAGAACGTACGAGCGACGTCCTTCTCGCTGAACTTCATCGGGGTCTTGAGAATGGTGTAAACCTTGTCGAACACGTACTTCTGACGTTCGGCGGAGCAGGCGGCGTCGATTTCGTTATAGGCGTCCTGCTGCAGGTAAACGGCATCGAGGTATTCGGACTTCAGGTAAATCACGAAGTCGTCAATCGAGGTACCTTCTTCGCCCACCACCTTCATCATGTTGTTCACGTCCACGCCGTTTGCGAGGATGTGACGGGCTTCGGCAACCTTCTTGGAATCGATGATGCCTTCGTACTTGGACCAGGAATCCAGCGGGTGGATTGCCGGGAAGCGGCGCTGGTCGGAACGTTCACGGGAAAGGCCGAGGAACGCGCCCACCACCTTCAAGGTAGCCTGGGTCACCGGTTCTTCGAAGTTACCACCTGCAGGCGACACGGAACCGCAAATCGTCACGGAACCGGTAGAGCCGTCCTTCAGGCGAACCACGCCACCGCGTTCATAGAAGGCGGCAATCACGGATTCGAGGTAAGCCGGGAAGGCTTCTTCGCCCGGAATTTCTTCCAAACGGCCGCTCATTTCACGCAGAGCCTGAGCCCAACGGGAAGTCGAGTCAGCCAACAGGAGCACGTTCAGGCCCATCTGGCGGTAGTATTCGGCGAGAGTCACGCCCGTGTACACGGAAGCTTCACGAGCAGCCACCGGCATCGAAGACGTGTTACAAATAATCAGCGTACGTTCCATGAGGGACTTGCCGGTACGCGGGTCAATCAGTTCAGGGAATTCGCGGAGGGTTTCCACCACTTCACCTGCACGTTCACCGCAAGCGGCCAAGATCACGATATCCACGTCGGCGTAGCGGCTCATGAGCTGCTGGAGCACGGTCTTGCCGGCACCGAAGGGGCCCGGCGTACAGAACGTACCGCCCTGCATCACGGGGAAGAACGTATCGATAATTCTCTGTTGCATGGTCAGCGGCTTGCTCGGACGGAGGCGTTCTTCATAGGCCTTGATCGGCATCTTCACCGGCCAGGTCTGCACCATGGTCACGTCCTGGGTTTCGCCGTGAGCGTTCTTGAGCTTGGCGACCACATCTTCAACCACATGTTCGCCAGCGGCAGAGACCGATTCCACGGTCCACTTGCCGAGCAGGCGGAACGGCACCATGATGCGGTGCGTGAACACGCCTTCGGGAACGGTGCCGAGCGTATCGCCAGCAACCACGATATCGCCCACCTTGGCGACCGGGGTAAATGCCCACTTCTTGTCACGCGGGAGCGCCTTCAAATACTTGCCACGCTGCAGGAAGAAGCCGCATTCTTCGGCAAGCTTCGGGAGCGGGTTCTGCAGACCGTCAAAGACCTGGGTCAAAAGGCCGGGGCCAAGTTCTACGGACAAAAGTTCGCCGGTGAATTCCACCTCGTCACCCGTCTTGAGCCCCGTGGTGTCTTCGAACACCTGGAGTTCGGCATAGTCACCGCGGATACGGATGACTTCGCTCTTAAGGGGGATAACTTCGGACTTGCCGTCCTTGTTTTTCTGGGTAAGCTTGGCATACGCCACTTCGTTCTGGGACACGGCGGTTTCGAACTTGACGCGGATCAAGTTTCCGTTCACGCCGATGATTTTTCCGATACTAGCCATTGAAAATGGACCTCCGGTCATTCCTGCTCCGCCTGGGAGGCGTATGCAGGGTCGTTTGCATTAATAACATTCAAAACAGCGCTGTCGCCGGCTTCTTCAGTCAGGCGGGCCCAGCGTTCACAAATTTTCAGCTTGATCGCATATGCGTAAACATGCTTGACAGTCCCCTCGCCTACACCGGCGAGGCAGTCCACAAGCCAGAAACGGGCCTTGTCGATATCCTGCTCTTTTTCCATAGGATTCGACTTGGCAAACGCGTCCTGAATCATCTTCGCGAAAGTGACATCGTAGCCCGGGAAGGACTTGTCCGTAAAGCGGACATCGGGACCCCACGCCTGTGCGCGGAGCCTGCCCGAAACGTTCTTCATCTGGATTTCGTGGGCCTTGTAGGCACGAACGAACTCGTCGTCACATTCTTCGCATTCACCGTCATCGAGCACGGCGTCCAGGGCCGCAAGTTCCGGCTCGGACAGCACACCGACGCAGCGGTGACGGAACTCTTCCATGGAGAGGGGCGGAACATCACCCATCTCAAGCATCGGAAGAGACGCCATCAGGTAAGAAGGAGAGCTCATCGCGATCCTACTTGGCCTGGGCAGCGGCGTTTACAACGCGGGAAAGTTGAGGACGGAGCAGGGCCGAGAGAGCATCGGCCATGGCAGCTTCGGTAAATTCGTGGGTGACCTTTCCGCCGTCGAGCTTGATGCGGAAGCCGAACTTGACGCCCTTGTCGCTTTCGACCTTGACGCCCTTGCCGAGTTCCTTGGCAAATTCGCCCATCACAAAGGAGCTGAGCTTGCTGGCATCGGCTTCGGAGAATTCCACATCCACATCGGTGGTATAGCTTTTAGCAACGGTGAGGAGCATCTGCTTCACAGTGGATTCGTCGAGGGACTTTTCCACCTGGAGGTTGAGCAAATCCAAAATCATCTTTTCGAGATTCTTGCCTACCGAAAGCAGAAGATCGCGTGCAGATTGTTCCAGAGTGCGTTCGCTGCGTTCCGTAAACGCTTCAGCGTCCTTGTCGGCCTTTTCGAGCTTGGCGCTCGCCTCGGCTTCAGCCGCCTTCACGATTTCTGCCGCTTTGTCCTTGGCGCGGGCAATGATTGCCGCAGCCTCGGTTTCCGCTTTATCGACAGCATCTTTCTGGATGCGTTCCATAAGGTATTGCAAGTCTTCTGCCATATAAATCTCCAATATTCTTTTTCAGGCACGGGAAAAAACGTTTTCCCGAAAAAAGCCAAAATGAATATACAAGCAAAAAAAACAAAAAGACAAAGTTTTTTTCGCAAAAAAACGGATTAATCAAAAAAGGATTTCCTTTTTTCGGATAAAAACGCAAAAATTGGCGAAGAAACGCAAAAAAAGCAACCTAGTTGTCAAGGTGCACAAGCACAAGTAACTATAATTTTACTTTTAAAAAAGGCAAAAAATGGCAAATTGAGCAAAAAAAGCCATTATTTCGACTTAAGCAGACCAATCGACGCGGCCAAAAGTTGGCCCATATCCGGCGGGAAATCGAAACTGCTGAATTCCCGTGGTTCGTCCCAATAAGGAAGGCGGATCTGTACCCTGTAAGCATAGAGCATCTGGTGGTGCGCTCCCAAAACCCGGTAGTCTTCTTCACTCAGCTCCCCGCGGGTCATCTTGTCGTAGTAGGCTCCCCCATGGCTGTAAAGGCGGTCCCCCACGATAGGGAACCCCAGTTCGGCAAGGTGGGCACGGATCTGGTGCTTGCGTCCCGTCAAAAGCTCCGCCTCGACCACGTCGAGGGGGCCCAAATCCGGGTGTTCCACCGAGAAAAGCTTGCGGAAGCGCGTATGGCAGGGTTTGCCGTCATAAAAATGGTGCATGCGCAGACGAATCGGGTCGGCAGGATCCTCACGAAGCGGCATCTCGCAATCCACGAAGCCATCTTTATCCACAGAAACGCGACGTCCATGTTTCGCGAAATGATGCTCTTCAGGAACAGGCCCGTCAGGGAAGCCCGCGGGCACGATGGCCAGATAGAACTTGCGCAACAAAATCCTGTCCAGGTTCTTCTGGAAACGGGACGCCGTCGAGGCGTCCTTCGCAAAGAGCATTAGCCCGCCGGTATCGCGGTCGAGACGGTGCATCGGAGTTGCAGACTCGCAGTCAAAGGCCCTGCGGATAATCGCGGCAAAGGTGTTGTAGAAAATACGGCCCGTATGGTGGACCGGGACACCCGCCGGCTTTGCCACCAGCAAGAACTCGTCATCCTCGAAAACCGTCGTGAAGTGGGTCGGGACCTCGGGCTCGGTGTAGTTTTCCACGTGGTAGACTACCTTGTCGCCACGATGCGCGATGGTCTCGACACCGGCAACCTCGCCGTTCAACGTCACGAGCCCCCGCGTCAGGCGGTCGACCCAATCGATGCGGCTGTGGTAAGTAAAGCGCTCGCACAGGGAATCCAGCAAGAAGCGCCCGTCCTGTTCGGGACGGATTTCGCTCTCGAAGAACATATCCGACGGGGCTTTCTCGTACTGCATAATCTAATCGTCCAGGAACCGCCCAGTTATTCAAGCTTGGAACGGACGTATCCCGAAGAATCGCGGGCACCTTCTTCGACTTCAAAGGCGAGCGCACCGATAACGGCGCCATCCTTGAACGCCGTTTCCACGCGGTACTTACCCGCCGGGGCGTTCGTCTTCTTGCTGTAACTGCGGTAGCCCATCTCGCGGCCACCATTGATGCGCATACGGCCCGAAGACACCCTGTCCGTCAGCTTGTAAGTCGCATCGTTCGGGCCCTTGTAATACCAACGGTACTCGATTTCGGCCTTCAAATCGGCCGGGGCATACACGGAACTCAAGTAGTAGAGCGGCATGTCGGGATCGCGGTGCACCGACGACGACTTCAAACCTATTTTCTGCAAGAAGCTCGGCGCATCGACATCGCAACTGTAATCCGTCTTGTCGAAGTTGATGCAGGCCACCTGCTGCTTGAGCACGAGCGGCACCGGAGGAACCCAGTTCATCACGTAAGCCGTAATCAGCGCGACACTGATGGCAATCGGCGCAATCAGCACCTTCTTGCTGCGACGGGACACCTTCTGGATAAACACGCATATTCCCAACGAAAGCAGCGTGCTGCATACAAACAGCACAAGTCCGATTCTATGGACAAGGTAAGGGATGGTGAAATTCAGGAACATGGTGCCGAGCAAGCATAGGAACGCAAGGCTCACGCCGAAACTTTCGTACTTCTTCTGCAAGAATTCGTTACCTACGAGGAGGATTGCAAGCAAAATCACTAGGATGAGCGAAGCGATGGAGCCGCTGCTCTTGAAATAGCATACCACAAGTGCACTGAACAAGCTACCGAAGCAGAATTGCACCGCCCAACTGAAGCGGTTCTTCCAGGTTTCGCTCCATTCGCGGTCCAAAAAGCGGTGTTCCACGACAATAGCATTTTCGGGAATTGCCGTAGATTCGTAACCAACGTCGTTTGCAATTTTCTGGGCAACGTTTTTCGCCTGGCTGGAGGCCGTTTTCAATTTTTCGGAAGCGGCATCCGTGACCGTCTTGAGCTTTTCGGAAGCTATCCCGGTCGCCGGCTTTGCAAGGTTCGACACCTTGGAAACGGCGGACCTTACTTGTCCCGGAATAATCGGACGGCTATCCCCGTCTTTCCTTGCAAAAGGATTCAGGCGGGCAACAAGGCCTGTACGGGACGGAGCCTTGGCAACTGCCGCAGGTGCCGGCTTGGGCGGAACAGGAGCGGGTTTGGGAGCGGGTTTGGGAGCCGGTTTAGGAGCAGCCTTTGCTTGGACTGCCGGCGCGGGGGCTTTCGCCTGCGGGCGCGGCGCCGCCGCACGGGCCGCCATGATGCGATCCTTCGTCCAGCCTTCGGGGTGTTCCATGTGCGCCGACAAAAGAATCACGAGAATGAGCGCACCCGAATAATACGCGAGCAAGAAGATGAGGTCACTGTTCTCGACCATCTGCCCGAGCGTTACGGAATCCCAGAAGAATCCCCCCAAAAATGCAATTGCCGGGAAGAACTTCTCAGCCTTTTTGACAAACGGTTTCTGCCGCAAATTATCAACAAACTGCACAATCGCCTCTCAGAAAATCAAACCCTGTACAAATCATGTTCACGAATATAGTCGTACACACACTGTTCCAGACCTTCCGGCTTGTCATTGCTGCAAAGCAGCGCCTTCCTGATGGCCGTGCTGGAATAGATGCCGTCAAAACCGTTCTCCGGGCCGAGCCAGTACAACGGAGCGTAGCCGTTCGCCTCGTGCACCACGAGGTCGGGCTTGGGGTAGCCCCTCCGCGAGAACACAATCAACTCAAAGTCGCGCAAGAGCAAGTGGCCGTTGTAGTTTGTACCGTAGAAATTCAGAGGGTCGCGCCAATGCGGGATGCCCTGATAGCTGTCGGCCCCGACAAGCAACCTAAAGTTCACATCGGGAAACTTAGCCTGAAGTCCCTGCAAAAAAACGTAAGTTCCACGAAAATCACCCTGCCGGATTTCCTCGTCCGACAAAACAAGTCGCGGGTCATCCCCCGTCACCAATTCAAGCATGGCAAAACGGTCTTCCGGGGACGCACAGAGCGTCTTGTCCCAACGATCCGGGCTCGGAATAAACCAGACTTCGTCGCAAAGGCCGCGTTTCAGGCAAAGTTTGGCGACAGCCACATGATCCTTGTGAACCGGGTCGAACGCACCACCCATTACAGCAACATTCTTCATGACATGTTCAATCACGAGAGCCACCCACCTAGTAAATGTATGTGGCAAAGCCGATATTGAACTGCAAGCGGGTTCCCTCGACGGTTTCGTTCTGGAACGGGTCGTAATGCTCCGACACCCAGCGGTAACTGATTTCCGCAAAAAGCATCGCCTTGCCGAAAAGGGTCAAGACAGAACCTATACCGGCCGACCATTCGTTCCACGCCACATCGCCGAGGTCACTCAATTCCTTGGACCTGGAATAAGCACCCAATACGTAGAGCTGTCCCAAAACATGTACGCCGAGCTCAAGGTCGAAGTCGGAGTGTTCCACATCCAAGGCCTTCCCGTTGTCGGGCTTTTCGGAATAGTTGAAGAACCCGTAACCGGCGCGCAAGAAGCCAACACCGGGGTACCAGTAGCCAATCATCGGTTCAATCTGGCGAAGCCCAAGGCCCCGTTCGTTCCCCACGCCCGTACCGCTACCAAAACCGAGGGCGCCACCCAAGAATATGGGCACATGGACACCAGAGGACCCCGCAGACCCCTGATCCGATTGGGTCGCCTGCCCGAAGGCAAGCGCCGCACAAAGAGCTAAAACAACAAGTATTCGTTTCATACTAAAGCACCAGAATGATGGCAAACGCAAGGCCAAAAATCACGTTAAATACAGAATCCACCTTGGTCAGGATAAAGAAATTTTTCGAGATTCTCCCTTCACGGAGAATCCGCGTCACCATGGCGTCACTACAGAAAAGCGTGACAGCCGCCTTGCACGCGACAGCCAGCGTTATCCACCAGACAAGACCCGAGAAAAAAGAGAGAAGCACAACCCCGACTGACATGGCCAACGAGAGCCCAAAATTGGAATAGCGGATGGACGCTCCCGACGATTCGCTCTGAGCCAGCAGACTCTTGAACTCGTCCACCTTGTCGCAAACGGAAGCGTATGCGCTGATAACCTGGGATATATTGTACCCAATCAGAATCACGGCAGCGACAATTGCGATTTTGATGACGATATCCATTTTTTTCACCTGAATACACCCAATATAAATTTTTAGGCGCCGACAAACTACGCCATGACCTAAAAATGCTACATTGTAGCCGAATGTTTAAAGACGACGAATTCGACGGCGATCAGGCAGGGCGCCCATCTAGGCCTTCCAGGAGGGACCACCGGTCCCGCCGCATTGACGCCATGCGCGAATGGAACACCGGAGTCGTCGACGAGCGCCCGGTCAAGGAACGCTTCAGCAGGGAATTCAAGAAGCCGAAAATCAAGCGGATCAAGAATCCCATCGAAAATATCGGCGAAGAGAACTGCGAAAAGGGCCTCGTGATAGAAGTCCACCGCCGCACATGCGAAGTCCGGCTCGAAAACGACCCCTCCACCGTCGTCACCGCCATGTACCGTGCGACAACGACCAAGGAACTGGGCGAATTCCCCACCGTCGGCGACCGCATCCTTTTGGGACAGGTCAACGGCGGCGAAGACGACGGATCCGGCGTCGGCTCGCAAAAATACTGCGTCGTCCGCGTATTCCCCCGCAAAAGCGAGCTCCGGCGTCCCGGCCCCCGCGACAGTTTTTACAAGCAGCAGACGCTCGCGGCAAACATCGACCAGGTGATGATTGTCGCAAGCGTGGTCCAGCCCGAATTCAACTACGGGTTCGCCGACAGGTTCCTGCTCGCCGCGAACCTGAACAACCTCCCCTTCGTCATGGTGCTGACCAAGATGGACCTGCTGGGGGACGCGCCGATGCCCGAAGCCATCCAGGACTTCATCAGCATCGTGGACAAGTTCATCCCGGTGAGCGTCAAGACCGGCGAAGGGCTCGATGAACTACGCAAGATTCTCGAAGGAAAGTCCTCCGTGTTCAGCGGGCAGAGCGGAGTCGGCAAGTCCACCCTCATCAATGCACTCGTCCCGGATGCGGAACTCCGTACAGGCGACGTACGCGAACGCGACGGCAAGGGCCGCCACACGACAACATCGTCGAGCCTGCTGGACTTCCCCGGCGGCGGGTACGTCATCGACACGCCCGGGATACGCAGCATTGGCCTTATGGACATGGACGCCGAGACGCTCGCAAAGATATTCCCCGGATTTTTCGAGGGAGACCTGTTCACCTGCAAGTACAGCAACTGCAAGCACCTCAAGGAACCCGGCTGCGCCGTACGCGACGCCGTCGAGAAGGGGACACTCAGCCGCGCCCGCTACGAAAGCTACCTTAGAATACTCAATTCAGGGAAATAGAAGATGCTCTCCGCCCTTTTCAAGATGACCCGACCCAAAAACATCGTGATCGCCGTAATCACGTTGATTGTCGGATATGCGCTGCTAAAGAACTTCCCGTCCATACCGAGCCTCGTATTGCAATCGCTCGGATTCGCATTCGCCATCGGGTTCGCAAACATCCAGAACGATATCCTGGACCTGGAAAGCGACAAGATGAACCGCCCCGAACGCCCGCTCGTGACCGGCAAGGTCTCGGTAAAGGCCGCCCGCAGGACGTGGATTACCATGTTCATCCTGATGCTCCTCTGCGGAGGCGGAGACAGCCTCATTCAAGCCTTCAGCGACAACGGGCTTTTCTTTTGGAAGCGTTCGACCGCGATATGCCACCTTTCTTTCCCGCTATGGTTTTTCCTGATTCTCGGTTTACTCCTCATCGCCTACAATAAGTGGCTCAAGCATATTCCACTTTTGAAAAACATGACGGTCGCGTTCCTGTGTACGACTCCCCTACTTTTTGCCGCACAGCATTTTGTCCAGTTCAATACAAGTTGCGTCCATACAGAATTCCTTTGGGCTATCATCCCGGCAATCCCCTTCGCATTCTTGCTCACGACCGCTCGCGAAATCTACAAGGACCTGGAAGACGAAACGGGCGATTTGAAGGCGGGCATCATGACCTTCCCGCTTATCGCGGGCTCGGCGACAGCGCGGAGGCTGGCCGGCGCCATCATCCTGTTCACCTGGATTTCGCTCCCACTCCCGGTGTTCTACATGGACAAGGTGTTCGGGCACAACTACCCACCGCTGTTCCTTATCATCACGGGAATAACGCTCACGCCGTGCTTTGCCTATGTACTCGTGCAGGCGCACAGAAAAAATTACAGGCGCGCCCAATCCGCCGTAAAAATCGGGATGTTCTTGGGGCTCATCGCGCTCATCGTGAGTTGCTGACACCATCAGAAACGCATCGACACAACAGCACCCTTAGTATCGTCAACGAATATCGGAGCCACCACTACGCGCGGCAGTTCCGGCTTTTCGCCAATCTTATCCTTGTAGAACACACTACCGATATACCAGCCAATAGAAGCGCCCATCATCGTTCCTGCGACAGCATCGGAGAACCAATGTTCCTCCCCCTTGCCACCAAGCACCATACTCGTAGCAACAAACCCCGCATATAAGGCGCATGCGGCAACAAGCAGAGGCTTGTCACGATTGTAACTTGCAATACTCATAGCAAGTGAGGCGTTTGTCATCGAATGTCCCGAGGGCCAGCCGTAAAATACGCCGCGCCGGAGGAATCCCCATTTAAAATCACGAGACAGTTCGCCCGAATTCTTTTCAGCATCAGGGTGAGCCCTGCCCGAAACCGCCTTGAGAATATTGTTGTAAAGGTACGCCACAGCAGTCGCCTGTATCGCAACCGCACCCGTATTGTTCAGCGCTTCGTTTTTGCTGAAGAAATACATGTAGCTGGGAACAAGGAACGGAAAGACTGTACCCACCGCCATACCTGGCAAGAAGGCAATCCCGAACGCCACCTCGTTTTGGCGAGCAGCAAACCGAGCGACCTTCAAATCGTACCCTTCCATCGAAAGCCGATACGTCAGTGCCCCACCAAGCATATGGAACGCAAGCGGCCACCCGAAAGCACTCAGCAGCATGTTATGCCCCAAGTGGTCGAATGGGGAAAGTTTTTTCGAATCTGACGATTGCGAATCCAAAGTTGAATCTACAGGAGCAGAAAGCGTATCCGCCGATTGCAGGGACGATTCAACCGCAGGAGAGCCTTGCGAAAAAGCAAACGAGCACAAAAGAGCGAGCAACAAGCATGCAGCCTTCTTCATTTTTCCTCCTTCCTCCCCTTGAAACGCCTAGCCGCCAAAAGCCCCGTTTCAAAAAGCAGGTACGTCGGCGCACCAAGCAAAAGTTGGCTCACGATATCAGGCGGGGTCAGGAATGCAGCAAGCAACAACACGCCGACCACCACATAAGGGCGCTTGTTGCAAACCGTCTCGTAGCTCACGATGCCGGACCGAACCAGTGCATAAGTCACCAACGGGAACTGGAACATGCATCCGAAAGCGAACGAGAGCCAAAGAGCAAGCGACACCAAGTTCGACACGCCAAAAACCGGCTGCAACATATCGCTCGCGAAACTCATCCCGAACTGCACGATCAGCGGGAAGCAAACAATCAGGCAAAAAGCGACGCCCGCCACAAACATGAAGGAGGTAAGCACGGCAATCGAACGGATAAATTTTTTCTCATTATCGTGAAGGGCCGGCAAAACGAACTTCCAAAAGTTCCAGGCGATAACGGGCGAACAGATAACACAATCCAGAAGCGCCGACACCTTGACTTGCAAGAAGAACACTTCTATCGGCGAAAAATAATGAAGTTTGATATCCCCCAGCAAAGCGATTTGTTCACAGAACCATTCCAGGATGTAGGGAGAAACCAGGAACAAGGGCACGATGCACACGCCAAGCGCAACAAACGAATGGATAAGCGCCCGGCGAAGCGCCTCCAAGTGCGAAACAAGCGTTGCCTCTTGATCTTGCATCAACAACGTCCGAAACTGAAGATTCTTTATTTATCTTCTTCTTTCTTGGATTCGGCTTCGCTGACCTTCTCCACGGACTTTTGCAAGTCTTCGGCTTCTTCCTTCAGTGCGTCCTTGGCCTTTTTGTATTCATTCTGGGCCCGTCCCAGGGAACGCGCCAGTTCAGGAATGCGCTTAGCACCAAACAGGAGCAGCACAACAAGAACGATTACAATGACTTCGGGTATTCCTAGTGACATAATGAACCTCTTTTTCTTGAATATAACAACTTAAAATTCAAGAAACGGCCGCATCCCGACGGATGCGGCCTTCATCACTGGCATTAGGCGTTCGTTTCGACCTTGACTTCCTCAATCTTCTTCAGAACGGAGCCGTCTTCCATAGCCTTCATGGCCTTGTCGAAGCCTTCCTTGATGCTGGAGGCCTTCTTGCTGATGTAGAGGGCGGCACCGGCGTTCAGGGCGCAGGCGTACTTGATGCCCGGGCGGCCCTTGCCGTTCAGCACGTCGAGAGCGAGGTTGAAGTTGTCGACGCCCGTACCGCCGGCGAGGTCTTCGGGATCCACGGAGGGGATGCCGAAGTCCTTGGGGTCGATGCGGTAAGTCTTGTACTCGCCATCTTCCAGGATTTCGGCGATGGTCGTCGGCACGCAGGGCGAAATTTCGTCGTAGCCGTCATCGGAGATGGCGACCATCACGCGCTTGGCGCCGAGGGCCTTCGCCGCCTTGGTAAACGGTTCCAGCACGGTCGTGCTATAGACACCGAGCATCAGGTACTTGGCTTCGGCCGGGTTCGTGAGGGGGCCGAGCAGGTTCATGATGGTCTTCACGCCGAGAACGCCGCGAACCGGGCCGGCAAAGCGCATGGCACTGTGGTAGACCGGAGCCATGAGGAATACGAAGTTCGTCTTGTTGATGACGCTTGCAGCCTTGTCCGGAGTCATGTCAAGCTTGAAGCCTGCAGCCGTATAGAAGTCGGCGGCGCCGGACTTACTGGAAACCGCGCGGTTGCCGTGCTTTGCAATTTTTGCGCCACAACTTGCAGCAATCAGGCCAGAAAGCGAGCTCACGTTGAAGCTTCCCTTGCCGTCGCCACCGGTACCCACGATGTCGGTGAGTTCGTCACCGCTGTAGGGGAACTTGCGCTTCTTGCTGCTCAAGACCTTCGCGCAGCCGGCGATTTCATCGGCAACAGGGCCCTTGCTGGAAAGTGCGGTCAGGATGGCGGCCATCTGGCGTTCGTCCATGATGCCGTCGGTCAAGTCTTCCATGAACATTTCGGCGGTTTCGTGGCTCAAGTCCTTGCCTTCGGTAAGCGTGTTCAAGATTCCGCGCACGTCAAGCGGTTCGCGACGGTAGTTGAGGAACGCCTTGAAGAATTCGTCGGCGCGGCCGCTGGCAATAGATTCCGGGTGGAACTGCACGCCTTCAATCGGGAGCGTCTTGTGACGAATGCCCATGATGTCGCCGTCGGTAGCGCGGGCGGTCACTTCGAAGTCCGGAGAGAGCGTCGCTTCGTCAATGACGAGGCTGTGGTAACGCGTGAAGATGTTCTTCTTGCCGATGGTGCGGAAGAGTCCCTTGCCGTCGAGGTCAATTTCTTCGGCGATGCCGTGCTTGATGAACTTGGCCTGCACAATCTTCGCACCGAAAGCGTAACCGATGGCCTGATGGCCGAGGCACACGCCGAGAATCGGGAGCTTGCCCGCAAAGTGCTTGATGGCTTCCACGGATATGCCGGCGTCTTCGGGACGGCCCGGGCCCGGACTCACGATGAGGCGGCTCGGGGAGAGCTTTTCAATGTCGGCGACGGTGCATTCGCGGCTACGGAGCACGCGGATTTCTTCAGTGGTAATCTTGGCCAACGCCTGATAAACGTTGTAAGTAAAAGAGTCGTAGTTGTCGATAATGACGATCATAGTGAAAATCCTTATTATAATAATTGATGATTGATGATGGATAATTGATGATTTTTTAGTTTGGCGGCTTCGCCGCAATTTTTTTAATTATCAATCACCCATTATTCATTATCCATTAATTATTGATCCCCCTCCAGTACAGCCCTGATTGCTCCGAGCTTTTCGTTCGTTTCTTCAAATTCGCGGTCGGCATTCGAGGCCGCGACAATGCCACCACCGGCCTGCAGGCTGATGGTCTTGCCCTGCTTGAGGCAGCAACGGATGGCGATGCAGAAATCCAAGTCACCGTCGGATTCCATGTAGCCCACCGCACCGGCGTAGAAGCGGCGTTTGACCTTCTCGAGGCCAGAAAGGATTTCAATCGCGCTGATTTTCGGGGCGCCGCTCACCGTCCCTGCCGGGAAGCTGGAGCGCAGCACTTCAATCGCCTTCTTGTTCTTCGCCACACGGCCCTGCACGTCAGAGACCAGGTGAATCACGTGGCTGAACTTTTCGCATTCCATGTACTTGGTGGTTTCCACCGTACCGGCTTCGCAGACGCGGCCGAGGTCGTTACGGGCCAAGTCCACGAGCATCAGGTGTTCGGCGCGTTCCTTCGGGTCGCCCTTCAAGTTCTTCATCAGGGCTTCGTCTTCGACGTCGTCTTTACCGCGGCGGCGGGTACCTGCAATCGGGTGAATCGTCGCAATGCCTTCACGCACGCGCACGAGGCTCTCCGGCGAGGCACCGATAAACTGGTGCGTACCGTAATCAAGGAAGAACATATACGGAGACGGGTTTACCGTGCGGAGGCGGCGGTAAATGTCGAGCGCCGCGATGTCGCTTGCAAACTGGATGCGGCGAGAAGGCACGGCCTGCACGATGTTGCCAGCAATGATATGCTTCTGCAATGCTTCTACCTTTTCCACGTATTCCTTGCGGGACTGTTCCAGGTCGGTCATCGTAATGCCCTTGCCGTACTGCGGTTCGGGAGCGAGGTAACTGAAGTCCAAATCCGCGAGGCGAGTTTTCACATTCTCGATGGCCGCCTTCAAATCAATCTGGTGCTCTTCGTAGTTCAGGGCGAACAGGTGAAGCTTTTCGGTAAAGTGGTCGAACACGATGTAGATGTGGCCCACCAGGAATTCAGCTTCGGGAATGTTGAGTTCGTCTACCTGCGGGGCGAGGCGAATCGTATCGCAGCGGGCACAGAATTCGTAACCGAGGTAGCCCACGCCCGAAGAAGGAATAGGAATCTGGTTGGGCGGCACCGTATTTTCGGCAGAGATCAGCGTGAGGGCGTCGAGAATGTCACCTTCGCCTTCCTTGAGGAACGTGCTTTCCTTGCCGTCGATGATGATGCTCACGTCCTTCTCGTTCTGGCGCAGACGGAAGCCTTCGTCCACCATCAAGGTAGAGTAGCGGCTGCGGCCATGCGAGAAGCTTGCCGATTCAAAGATGGCCTTCGCGCCGAGCTTCTTGCCGAGCGAAAACGGGGTGTAACGTTCACCGGGCAGCGCCACGTAGATGCTGTCGGTACGGGGTTCGTAGTTTGGACTTTCCGTAATGTGCTTTGTTGCGGTTGTCATGTTATCCTCTGGTTTAAAAATTCGTTTGCCTTTTCGTTTCGGGTTCCGCAAAGGCTTTTTCGTCCCGGAGGATTTCGTTTTAAGCAAAAAAGGAAGGCCTCCGTGAGTCCGGAAGCCTTTGCTTAAAATCTTGGGTGATTTGCTACAAATACCGGGCTCTATGTCAGAGTCCGCGCCACCAACGACGATTGAAAATTGCACTTGTTGCGTTCACCATGCCCCAAAATTATCAAATTCAACATACCTTGGCAAGGGATTACCCCCAAAAAAGTCTTTTTTTTGAAAAAACGCATATAATCAAAAGTGTTTTTTAATGCGACAAATGTTCAGTCTCGACATAGATTATGTATTTTTGCAGTAGATTTCAAAGGAGCCCCCATGTCCGATTGGCTGTTTAAATCATGGTTCAAGGTTTCCGTCATCACGGCAATCCTGTTTTTCTTCTATCATCTCTTCATCTCGCAGAAACTCGAGGAAGAAATCTATTCTCCCGACCGCGACAACCACAGGTAGACCGTCATGGAACACAACAAGGACATCGCCGACATCCAGGCTGCCGAGGCCACATTTCAGAAGAAGAAGAAATTCATCCTCTGCTACCACAGCTTTAGCGTTCTGAACTACAAGAAAGCCAGCATCCAAATCCGCAAGATTGCAGAAGCGGCAGGCTCCCCCATTAGCATCGCCGTGATTCCCGCCTTCGGAGCCGCACCGGAATCCGAGGCAGAACAATTCCGCGAAGAACTCGAGAAATTCGTGGAAGACGGCTACGAGATCATGCTCCACGGAGCCCGTCACCGCGCCGACCTTTCTATCAAGCGCAGCATCTCGGGCAAGTTGGCACTCTGGTTTTCGAACAACGAAGCCGAATTCGCAGGACTGGACGAACGCTTCACGCAGGCGCTCCTCAAGCGCAGCCTCGCCCTCTGGAAGGCCCACGGGAACGGATCGCCCTCCGGCTTCATCCCTCCCATCTGGTTCGGAAACAAGCACTTGAAAAAACTCGCGCTCGACATCTTCGACTACTACGAGGACTACCACGGCATCTACCAGATGGTCGACGGTCGAGTCAAGAAGACCCGCTCCGGGACGCTGAGTTTCTCCATCATTCCCACCACGCTTCTTGGAATTGCGCAGACCTACGCCTGCCTCAAGATGCTCCTGCCGGGCGGAGTCCACCGTCTGGTATTCCACGACAAGGATTTCAGGACCATCGGCGAAAAGCGCATCCTGAACATGGTACGTTACATATCGACCTTGCGCGAAAAGGTCATGTACAGGGACCTGTAAGGCTCCCATAACGGAATACAACAATGCTGCTCAACAAGTTCATCTCTCGCATTGACTACGAGTCGTACGAAGACCTCTATAACAATTTCAAGATTTCGATTCCGGATAATTTCAACTTCGCCTACGACGTCGTAGACGAGTATGCAAAGACAGAGCCTAAGCGCGAAGCCCTAGTGTGGTGCGACGACAACGACGAAAGCCACATTTTCACGTTCAAGGATATCTCGCTGGCATCCCAGCGCACGGCAAACTTCCTCGTGGAACAGGGAATCAAGAAGGGCGACCGCGTGATGCTCATTTTGCGCCGTCGCTACGAATTCTGGTTCTTCTTGTTGGCGCTCCACCGCATCGGTGCCATCGCCATTCCGGCAACGAACATGCTCGCCGCCGAAGACCTGGAATACCGCTTCAAGGCTGCCGAAGTGAAGATGGTCGTCACCTACGACGAGCCCGCACTCCAGAAAGAAGTGGACAAGGCTAAATCCAAATGCACTTATGTCGAAAAGCTCGTAACCGTCGGCCAAACCGCCCGTCAGAACTGGATTAGCTTCTACGACGACTACGAAATTTTCCCCGCAAAGTTCGAACGTCCCGAAGGGGATGCCGCCACGCACAACGACGACATCATGATTGTCTACTTCACGAGCGGAACCAGTTCGAACCCGAAAATGGTCGCGCACACCTTCACCTACCCGCTCGGCCATATCGTGACCGCCAAATACTGGCAACACGTGGTCGATGGAGGCCGCCACCTGACCGTCGCCGAGACAGGATGGGCCAAGGCGCTCTGGGGCAAGATTTACGGCCAGTGGATTGCAGGGTCTGCCGTGTTCACCTACGACATGAAGGTGTTCATCCCCGGCAAGCTGCTCGAAAAGATGGCCGAATACAAGGTGACCACGTTCTGTGCACCGCCAACCGTATACCGCTACATTTTGCAGCACGGCATCGGCAAGTACGACCTTTCAAGCCTCAAACACTGCACTACCGCAGGCGAAGCCTTGAACGTGGATATCTACAACAAGTTCTACGAACAGACAGGCCTCCGCATGCAAGAAGGCTACGGACAGACGGAACTCACGCTCACCACGGGCAACTTCGGATTTAGCGAGCCACATCCTGGATCCATGGGCAAGCCCTCGCCGGGATACCGCATGGAAATCGTGAACGCGGACGGCGAGCCCTGCGCCGATGACGAAGTCGGCGAACTCATCATCAAGATTGACCAAGGCAAGCCATTCGGCATGTTCGGCGGCTATTACCGCGACGACGAACGCACCGAGAAGGTTTTCGAAGGCGGAGTTTACCATACGGGCGACACCGCTACCCGCGACAAGGACGGTTACTACTGGTTTGTAGGCCGCAACGACGACCTCATCAAGAGTTCCGGCTACCGCATCAGCCCCTTCGAAGTGGAAGAAGTCATCCACAAGCACCCGGCAGTGCTCGAAGTCGCCGTCACCGGCGTCGAGGACAAGGACCGCGGTCAGGCAGTCAAGGCGACCATCGTGCTCCAGAAGGGCTACGAGGCGTCAAAGGAACTCGCAAAGGAAATCCAGCTGTTCACGAAGAAGGTTGCCGCCAGCTACAAGAGCCCGCGCATCATCGACTTCGTGACGGAACTGCCCAAGACCATCAGCGGAAAGATTCGCCGCGCCACCATCCGTGACAAGGATGCCGAAGCGAAGAACGCCGAAAACACCGAAAACGCCTCCAACGAAAACGCGGAGGCACCGGCCGACAACAGCGCCGAATCTTAAAGCGTCTTGAAAACTTTTCTAGCGGCATCGACGGTACGGTCGATGTCGCTTTCTGTATGCACAGCACTTACGAAGATTGCCTCGAACTGGCTCGGGGCAAGGTAGATGCCCTCGTCGAGCATGCCGAGGAAATACTTGCGAAACAGTTCCAAGTCGGATTTCTGCACATCGGCAAAACACTCCACCGGACCTTCGGTAAAGAAGATGCAGCCCATCGCCCCCACCTGGTTCACAGCCAGCGGAATTCCCGCTTCGGCAGCTGCGGCCTTGATCCCCGTAAGCAGACGAGTCGTCATCGCTTCGGCATGCTCGTAGTATTCAGGGTGCGCCACGAGTTCTTGCATCGTCGTTAACCCAGCCGCCATCGCGACCGGATTGCCCGAAAGCGTGCCCGCCTGGTAAATGCCGCCGAGCGGAGCAATTTGCTGCATTACGTCCAAGCGACCACCGTAGGCACCCACCGGCATACCTCCGCCGATAATCTTCCCAAATGTCGTGAGGTCGGGTTTGATGCCATACAGGCCCTGCGCACAATGGATGCCCACACGGAAACCCGTCATGACTTCGTCCACGATCAGGAGCGCGCCATGCTTCTTGGTCTCTTCGGAAAGCGTCTGCAGGAATTCTGGCTTCGCGGGCACGACACCCATGTTGCCAGCCACCGGTTCCACGATGACGCCAGCAATCTCGTCGCCGATCTTGTCAAAGAGTTCCTTCACGCCCGACACGTCGTTGTACTGGAGCGTGAGCGTGTACTTCGCGAGGTCGGCCGGAACGCCCTTGCTGCTCGGCTTGCCCGTGGTGAGCATGCCCGAGCCAGCCTTGATAAGCAAGCTGTCGCTGTGGCCGTGGTAGCAGCCTTCAAACTTCACAATCTTGTCGCGGCCGGTAAAGCCACGGGCCGCACGGATGGCGCTCATCGTCGCCTCGGTCCCGCTGTTCACCATGCGGATCATCTCCACGCTCGGCACCAACTCCATCACGAGCTTCGCCAGCTTGGATTCTAAGCCGCACGGGGCGCCGAAACTGAGTCCGTTCTGCGCCGTTTCGGCCACCGCCTTGACAACAGCATCGTGAGCGTGTCCCAAAAGCATCGGGCCCCAGCTACCCACGTAATCAATGTAATCGTTACCGTCCACATCGTAGATGTGGCTGCCCTTCGCACGGGCAATAAACGGAGGAGTCGCCCCCACGTTCCCGAATGCGCGCACCGGGCTGTTCACGCCGCCCGGCATCAGGTTCTTGGCTTCGGCAAAAAGTTTTTCACTCAGGGAATGGTTCATTTCAGCAAGCCCTTTTCCAACGCTTCCTTGGCGTGGTAGGTGATGATGATATCAGCTCCGGCACGCTTGAAGGCCAGCAAATTTTCGCGGATAATGGCGTTTTCGTCAATCCAGCCCATCTTTGCGGCAGCCTTCACCATGGAATACTCGCCGCTCACGTTGTAGACAGCCACAGGCACGTCACTTATCCCGGCGGTCTCGCGCAGCACGTCCAGGAAGGCCAAGCCCGGCTTCACCATCACGATGTCGGCACCTTCCTCGATATCGAGCGCCACTTCGCGCATCGCCTCACGACCGTTGCGCACATCCATCTGGTAGCTCTTGCGATTGCCAAAATGCGGAGCGGAATCGGCAGCATCGCGGAACGGCCCGTAATAGGCGCTCGCGAACTTCGCGCTGTAAGCCATGATAGGCGTATTCGTGAACCCGTGTTCATCAAGGCATTTGCGGATGGCTCCCACTCGGCCGTCCATCATGTCGGAAGGGGCAACCATGTCGGCTCCGGCAATCGCGTGCGAAAGCGCCGTCTTCGCAAGGAGTTCCAGCGTCGGGTCGTTATCCACGTCGCCATCCTTGATAATCCCGCAATGCCCGTGACTCATGTACTCGCAAAGGCACACATCAGTAATCACGTACAAATCGGGGAAATGAGCCTTGATGGAGCGCACCGCACGCTGTACGATGCCATCGTCGTCGTAGGCACACGTCGCCAATTCGTCCTTGTGGTGCGGGATGCCGAAAAGCAATATCGACTTGATTCCCAGCGCAACGCAGCTTTCGAGTTCCTTCAAGATTTCATCGATAGAAAAACGGAACTGCCCGGGCATCGACGGAATTTCTTCCTTGATGCCCTCCCCTTCTACCACGAACATCGGGTAAACGAGCGAATCGGGGTTAACTGCGGTTTCCGCAACCATGTTGCGGATGGTTTCATTCTTGCGTAAGCGACGAGGACGGATAATCATAATATCATGAATTTAAAAATTCGCGTTCGACCTGTTCGAGGCCTTCGGCCCATTCGGCCTGGATTTTTTGTTTGAGTTTCTTGGCGAGCGAGGGGGCGCGACCCTGCGTAGAGACGGTCACGGCGATGTTTTCACCAAAATCCATGCGGGCGGGCACGATAAAGTCGCCGTCGAGGTAATCACAGGCGTTATTGACCAGAATGCGACGGGCGCGGGCGTCATTTGAAACTTGCGCATTGACGGCAGGCTGGTCGGTGCAAATAAAGACCATGAAGATGCCACGGAGGTCGAGCGGCTCGTAAGGACGATTGATTAAGACGAGAGACGAGATATACGACACTCGGGGCTTTGCCCCGTAGTGGATGTTATCCCCTATGGGGAGACGAGAGACGAGAGAAAATTCTGGATCGAATTGCGGGGCGACGACGGTGATGCGAGCTCCGGTCGGCAAAAGCGTCTTGACCTTGCGTAGCGCAATGCGGCCACCGCCCACAACGAGGACATTTTTACCCTCGAGGTTGAGTTCGATGGAGAAGAGGGACGAGGCTCGGGGCCCGAGGTGCGAGGATGAAGCATTATCGTCCAAACTTTTGTCATTGCGAGGAGAACTTTGTTCGACGAAGCAATCTCGCTCTGAATTAATCTCATGTTGAGCATTTCGAATTCCGGCGACGACCATGTTGGCGAATTCCTTCCAGTCGCCGAGGCAAGGCAACAGTGTAATGGGAATCTGCGGGAATTCAGCCTGCAACTTTGCAACCACGCGGGGAACGTCGTTTTTTGTATGCTGGCCGTTCAAGAGCAGGAACGGCAAAAGCGTCACCGATTCCACATCCTCGCGGAGGAGCGTACGCAGATCGTTTTCCAAATCCAACAGGCTCGTACTCGCCACACGCATGCCGGGCAAGTCGTGGTGCAACTTGTCTAAAATACCTTCAAAGCCCTTGTAGGCACCGGGTAAAATGCAATGGTGAGCGATAATCAGGATGGCTTTCATGAAATAGTGGTTAGTGATTGGTGGTTAGTGATTAGGGGACGTTGTGTAGTATTCCACAATCTTCTTTACAAGCGAATCCATCGTGGTTTCGTCGGAGGTGACGGTTTCGAAGCCGTGCTTGCGGGCGGCGGATTCCGTCATGCGACCGATGCAAAATGAGGTACGGGGTCGCGTCTGCGGCGCTTCGAGGCACGAGGTCGCCCTGGAGTTTACCCTGAGTTTCATCGAAGGGGTGCTTTGAGGCATACGTTTGACAAAATTCTCAACGGCGCTGGTGCTGGCGAACACGACGGCATCGGCGCTCTCGACGGCTTCACGCTTCCATTCGGGGAGTTCCACCACGGGGAGAGTCTCGTAAACCACCCAGCGGGTCGCCTGCGGGAGGAGTTTGAGCAAAGTGTCGTCGGCGAGATTGCCCTGGAGGAGGAGGATGCGGGATTCATCCAAATTCGTGAATTCAGTTCCCTTCGACAAGCTCAGGGAACTTGCTAAAGTCTGCGAATTTGTTGAGCCTCTTTCGTCTTTCGTCTGTAGCGAGTTTACGAGCGTTCTTTCGTCTAAAATGCTTCGAAGAAGCTTCCCCAACCCTTCGCCGGTATGGTCTTCGGGGACGTAATCGCAGCGGATGCCGTATTCGAGCAGTTTTTTCTCGGTAATCTTCCCGACACTTGCGATTTTCTTGCCCGCAAGAATGCGGATGTCGTTACCCGAGGCGAGCAGCTGTTTGAAGAAGCTTTCCACACCGTTCGTACTCGTAAAAGCGAGAATGTCGAAGTTTGCGAGAGAGCTGAAGTCGGCAGGGCGAGATTGCCGCGCCCCTTCGGGGCTCGCAATGACATGCGAGGCGAGTGCAGTGACAGGCTGTTCACAGACAGGCATTGCCGAGCCGATGCTGTCATGCGCTTGCGCCATGACAAGTGGACATTCCAAAGTTCGAGTTTCGATCATCGGGGTTTCGATGACTTCGGCGCCGAGGGCGGTGAGGCGGGCAGTAATCCCGCTGGCCTGTTTTGCTGCACGAGTGACGACTAGGCGCTTTCCCGAAAGCGGCAGGTTCTTTTTCCAGGCAAGTGTTTTGCCCAGTTCCACAACTCCACCCATGATGGTAATGGCCGGGGCGGTCACATTCTCGCGGACGATGGTCTCCCCCGCCGTTTGAAGCGTCGCCATGACGGTGCGCTGGTAAGGGGTCGTCCCCTTCTCGATAAAGGCGAGCGGCGTTTTCGGGTCCTTGCCGCATTCCATAAGGCGGCGGGCGATAAAGTCCATGTTGGCGATGCCCATCAAAAAGATGAGCGTGCCGGGACAACGCGCAATTGCCTCGAAATCCAATGAGAGTCGATCAGATGCACAGCTCATTTCGGCAGGCTCAATGACCTGACAGGCCCTCTCGTCTCTCGTCTCGGTTGGTTCAATGACCTGACAGGCTCTCTCGTCTCTCGTCTCTCGTCTCTCGTCTAACTTCTCATGCCCCGTGATGATATGGAAACTGGTCGCGATGCCGCGATGGCTCACGGGAATGCCCGCGTATGCCGGCACCGAAATCGCGGAGGTGATACCCGGAACAACCTCGAATTCAACGCCAGCAGCCACCAATTCCAGAGCCTCTTCGCCTCCACGCCCGAACACGAACGGGTCGCCCCCCTTGAGGCGAGCAATCACACCACCGGGAAATTCACTAGCGAACTGCACCAAAAGCTTGTTGATTTCGGACTGTTTGACCTTGTGGTGCGTTGGCATCTTGCCCACATCCACCATCTTGGCCTTCGGATTGCAAAACCCGAGAATAGCGGGCGAAACAAGGCGGTCATAAACCACTACGTCTGCCTTTTCGAGCACGGACTTTCCGCGCAGCGTCAATAATCCCGGATCGCCCGGCCCAGCGCCAATCAGATATACTTTTCCTTTTTTTCCCGTATTTTCTTTCATCGCCTACAATTTAGAAAAGCGACGCAATAAAACAATCGCTTCGCGCCGCATCAACTGGAACTTTTTTATATTTGGGTCGAATTTGAAAACAGGCGCATCATGAGTGAGAATTACAAGTACGGTTTTGTAACGGATATCGAAAACGAGGCTTTTGAAAAGGGCCTGAACGAAGATATCATCCGCAGGGCATCCAAGCTCCGTGGCGAGCCGCAGTTCATGCTCGATTTCCGACTGAAAGCATATGAAAAGCTCAAGACCATGGAGCAGCCGAACTGGGGCGAACTGAGTTTTGCCCCCGTAGACCTGCAGGACATCGTCTACTACTCCGCCCCGAAGACCAAGAAGAGCCACGAAAAGATTGAAGACGTGGACCCGGAACTCCTGGCCACCTTCGAAAAGCTCGGCATCCCGCTCGACGAACAGAAGCGACTTGCCAACGTGGCCGTGGACGCGGTCTTTGACTCGGTGAGCATTTACACCAGCCATAAGCGCAAGCTCATGGAAATGGGCATTTTGTTCTGCAGCATTAGCGACGCCATCAAGGAATACCCCGAACTCATCGAGGAATACCTGGGCTCGGTCGTGCCCGCAGGCGACAACTACTTTGCGGCACTGAACAGTGCCGTCTTCGGTGACGGAAGCTTCGTGTACATTCCGCCCGGAGTCAAATGCCCGATGGACCTTTCCACCTACTTCCGCATCAACAACAAGGAAGCGGGCCAATTCGAACGCACCCTGATTATCGCCGATGAAGGCGCGAGCGTAAGCTACATGGAAGGCTGCACCGCACCGGAGTATTCGAGCAAGCAGCTGCATAGCGCCATCGTGGAACTCGTGGCAAAGGACAACGCTTCGATTAAATATTCGACAGTCCAGAACTGGTACGCAGGCGACCGCGAGACGGGTGCCGGCGGCGTCTACAACTTTGTGACCAAGCGCGGCAAGTGCGCAGGCAAGAACAGCCGCATCAGCTGGACGCAGGTCGAGACGGGTTCCGCGATTACCTGGAAGTACCCGAGCTGCGTGCTCCTGGGAGACAATTCCGTCGGGGAATTCTACAGCGTGGCCCTTACCAACGGGCACATGCAGGCCGATACCGGCACCAAGATGATCCACATCGGCAAGAACACCAAGAGCACGATCATCAGCAAGGGTATCAGCGCCGACTACTCAAGCAACGCCTACCGCGGCGAAGTGAGTATCCGCAAGTCGGCCACGGGCGCACGCAACTACACGCAGTGCGACAGCATGCTCGTGGGCGACAAGAGCGCGGCCCACACGTTCCCCTACATCACGGTCGCGAACGCCAACTCCACCACGGAGCACGAGGCGACCACCAGCCGCATCAGTGAAGACCAGCTTTTCTACTTCGAAAGCCGCGGCATCAAGCGTGAAGACGCCATCCAGGCAATGGTCGGCGGTTTCTGCAAGGACGTGTTCAAGGAACTTCCCGGTGAATTCGCGACCGAGGCAAGACAACTGCTGACGCTCAAGCTTGAGCACAGCGTCGGGTAAGGATTTAAACAAGGGAAGGAATCATGAGAATATCGACAAAAGGTAGATATGCCCTGCGCGTTATGATTGACCTTGTCCAAAACAGCCCAGACAACTTTACCAAGCTGCAGGATATCGCCGAAAGACAGAACCTCTCCATCAAGTACCTCGAGGGAATCCTGGGGACACTCGTCAAGGCGAAACTGCTCACGGGCGAACGCGGCAAGGCCGGCGGCTACAAGCTGAATTGCGACCCCAAGACCTGCAGCGTCTACGACATTTTGAAGACAACCGAGACATCGGTCGTGCCGGTATCCTGCCTCGACGAAAAAGCCGGGAAATGCCCGAGAATGGCGGAATGCGAGACCTATCCCGTGTGGGAAGAACTCGACAAGATTATCCAGGGCTACCTCACAAGCGTAACCCTAGACCAGTTCGTCGCCTCGCAAGGCACAAAACGCGGCAAGAGCAAAAACCCGTCCAACTGCGGGCTGTAACTATCTAGCCACGACCTGCTTGCGGATTTTCTCCGAAAGTTCGCGGCCACCCAACTGGGCGATACATTCAAACGCAAATTCTTCGGCAGTGCCAGCGCCACGGCTCGTGACGATATTTCCGTCTACGACCACGCGGTCTTCAGAAAATTCATTGCAGACAAGCTCCGCTTCGCAACCGGGGAAACACGTGGCCTTTCTGTCGACAAGGATTCCCGCCTTGCTGAGCACCAGCGGGGCCGCACAGATGGCAAAAATCCACTTGTTCTGGTCGTTGAAATCGCAGATGACCTTTTCTACATCAGCAGAGGCCTTCAGATTCTTGACGCCAATGCCGCCGCCGGGCAAAAGGACGGCGCCAAACTTTGCGGTATCGGCACCCGAAAGAGCAAAATCCGTCTGGATTTTAAGGCCGCGCAACCCAATCACTTCGGCCTTGCCAGAAACGCTCGCGAGCGCGACCTCAAAACCTGCACGCTGCAAGTAATCGAACGGAGTCACGAATTCAGTTTCTTCGAAACCATCGGCCATAAGGAAAAGTATCTGCATATTGAACCTCTTTTTTTGCGGAAAATAATAAATTCAAAGACTATTCATCTTAGACCGACTTCGCTATTCGTTCCGCAATCGCCCCTATTTTTTCATACGATATCAAATGGCAGAGCATATCGGTAAACTTTCCATACTTCCGGTATAAAAGATTAAATGTAAAGTAGGCTGCTCTTATGCCCTTAGACTCCGGACGACGTCTCCATATATTTTTCAAGCTATATATTTCTTTATAAATCCAATGATACCCTTGATACAGTTCCTGCCTAGTCATTCCTCTTGGTTGATAAACCACATGAGCCGTATTGTAAAGGGTCAAGTCATCTGTAAGGATTCTTCCTTCCGATTTCATCCTGTCATAGAGAGCCGTTCCCGGATAAGGCGTCAGAATATGGGATGTGACCGTTTCAATCTTATTTTTCACAATCCAATCTAGAGTCGACTTAAAGACTTCAGGCGTATCGCCATCCAAACCAAA
The DNA here is from genome assembly GCA_017642335.1 of Fibrobacter sp. GTDB lineage: Bacteria > Fibrobacterota > Fibrobacteria > Fibrobacterales > Fibrobacteraceae > Fibrobacter. The sequence continues at coordinate 48,439 of JAGCPF010000071.1, read as the reverse complement.
CACGAAACTAGCGTTAATCATGATACCCCTTTCATGAATAGCCCTTATCGCTTTCTCATATTCCTGTGTGTGGTTCTGAACTTTGTGAACCCCGCTTACAGAATCCGGATTGATACTTTCAAAACCGATAAACAGACTTTGACATCCCGATTTTTTCATCAAGTCAAGCAATTCATCATCGAATGCCGCATTGATGGACACGGCCGCCCTCCACTTCAACCGCATCGGCATAATTTCTTTCAGGAACTGTTTTGTCCATATTGGGTTCCCCGCAAAATTATCATCGATAAACATGATGTGTCTCGAATGAACCGCCCTAATGTCCGCCAAGACATCCTGAATATCGCGATTTAGGTATTGATGCGCTTTAGCGCTGTTATAGCAAAAATCACACCTAAAAGGACAACCCCTGCTTGTGTGAACGACATGACAGTATAAGTATTCGCCTTTCTTGAGGAAATCGTATGCAGGAGAAACTATGAGGTTCCCCTCTTGCAGTTTTGGACAGCGATAGACAGGCTTCAGATTGTTGTCCAAAAAATCCTTTATAATCTCCGGCCAAGTGCCTTCCGCAGCACCAATACAAAGCACGTCAAAAGCATCCGCCGGAATCGTATCATAGGCGGTCGTCACATGAATTCCCCCAGCAACAACAATGGAGCCTTTTTCACGAAAACGTCGCGCTATCTCGATAGCCCTCGGCAAGGTGTCAACCGTAACCGATATTCCAACAATATCAGGCGCATCATCATAATGAATTTGCTGAATATTTTCATTTTCCAGTTGCACCCTGTGCTCGTTCCTGACCAGATTCACAATCGTGAGCAGGCCCAAAGGAGGTGCCATGTGCAACTTTATGTCCGTATCCATTGGACGACGGTGCATCTTGGGTTGAATCAATTTGATAAACAGCTGTTTTTTCACTAATACAATTATAACAACACGGAACTCTCTATTCCCCTCGGGCTATATTTTTTACTATCTTTGGGCCATGAATTTCAAAGACCGCATCATCCGCGCTACGGGCAAAAAGACGCCCTTCCGCCTGATTGTCGTCGATTTGACTGCGACGATGAACGAAATCGGCAAATACCACAACGCACAAGGTTTCGCGTTGAAACTCCTCGCCGAGAACTCCATCGCAAGCATTTTCCTGAGCGCGGGCCTCAAGTTCCCCGGCACGGTGAGCCTGACTACGCGCTTTTCGGGTGAAATCACCCACATTCAGTCGGATTCCACGCCGCAGGGTCTCGTGCGCGCCATGATTCCGCAGCCCGAACTCCAGGCTGTCGGCGCCAATGAACCGGCCCTCCTCCCGCAGAGCGTGAGCGTCATAAAGCTGAACGAACTGGGCAAGCGCGTCCACGAAAGCATCATCGAGGCCCCCTCCGTATCGATGGGCCAAAACCTCGCCACCTACCTTTTGCAGTCCGAACAGATTCGCTCCGCCGTGGGCATCGAGGCCGCATTCAACAAGGTAGACCCGAGCAAGCTCGACTACGCTGCCGGTTTCTACATCGAAGCTTTCCCCGACCTCGAAGACAAGGACATCAACCTGATCGAAGTCATCGTGCAAAACCTGCCGAAGTTCAAGGACATGAACACGCCCGAAGGTTTTAACCTGGATGAACTGCTGGATCAGTTGCGCGGCCCCTACGACATCGACATCGTCAAGGAAATCGACCCGAAGCCGTTCTGCCCCTGCAGCAAGGAACGCACCGTCGCAACGCTCGCGACCCTCAAGACTGCCGACCTGGAAGACCTCATGAAGGAAGGCAAGGATTTGGAAGTCGTCTGCGATTTCTGCCGCACCAAATACCAGATTACAGTAGAAGATTTAAAATCGATAATAGACGAGAGAAAGTAAAATGTTTACCAAGCAATGTGTCGTTACCCTGGACCTTGAAGGAGTCCTTGCCCCCGAAATCTGGATTGCCGTCGCCGAAAAAACCGGCATCAAGGACCTTCGCCTCACCACCCGCGACATTCCTGACTACGACGTGCTCATGAAGGGCCGCATCGCGATTCTCGACCGCGAAAACATCAAGCTTTCGGACATCCAGAACGTTATCGCGAACCTCGGCCTGCTCGAAGGCGCCCGCGACTTCATGGACAAACTCCGCGACGAGACACAGGTAATCATCCTCTCGGACACGTTCCAGGAATTCGCCTACCCCATCATGAAGAACCTTGCCTTCCCGACAATCTTCTGCCACAATCTCATCGTGGAAAACGACCGTATCAAAGGTTACCGCCTGCGCATGAGCGACCAGAAGACTCAAGTCGTGAAGCACCTGCAAGCGCTGAACTTCAAAGTGTTCGCCTCGGGCGACTCCTTCAACGATACGGGAATGCTCAAGCAAGCCGAAAAGGGTGTGTTCTTCTGCGCGCCGGATTCCATCGTGGCCCAGTTCCCGCAGTTCGAAGCCACTAAGACCTACGACGAACTTCTGGAAAAGTTCCACCAGTTCCAGGCCACGCTGTAAAAGCAATTCGATATACAAAAAAAGAGAGCCGGACAAGCTCTCTTTTTTTATATCCGTAAAAGATCAGAACAGCCGTTAGCCCTGCGAGGTCTCGGCAAACTTCAGGTTCTCGTAGTTCTTGACAGCGAGATTTAGGCGATACTCGTTGGGGAACAAGCAGACAAGGTTACGTTCCTTGTCCATCATGCAGTCCATCGCGTATTCCTCGGCGAACTTGCCCATGTCTTTCTCGGGACCCGACACCCAGCGGATTCCATGAGCCGGAACGCGGTCCAGGGAAACGTCGGCACCGTATTCGCTCTGCAGGCGGAACTTGAGCACATCGAACTGTAGCTCGCCCACCACGCCAATCACGGGGATGGCCGACTTGAGCGGTTCATAAAGCTGGGTCGCGCCTTCTTCGGAAAGTTCAGCGAGACCCTTCGCCATCTGCTTACTCTTGAGCGGGTTCAACAAAGTAACGCGGGCGAAGTGTTCCGGAGCGAAGTCCGGGATGCCGGTGAAGTTAATCTTTTCGCCGTCAGTCAGCGTGTCACCGATGCGAAAAAGTCCCGGATCGTTGATACCCACGATATCGCCGGCCCAGGCGTGGTCGATGACTTCCTTGTCCTTCGCGAGGAACGCCGTCGGGGCGGCCAGGCGGATATCACGGCCAGTGCGAACGTGATAAACCTTCTCGCCACGGGTAAAGCTGCCCGAGCAAATGCGAAGGAAGGCGGTACGGTCGCGGTGCTTGGGGTCCATGTTGGCCTGAATCTTGAACACGAACGCGCTGAAGGCATCCTCGTCGGGGCTGACCGGGCGCTTGTCGGTCTCGCGCACCATCGGGGGCGGCGCAAGTTTCGCAAAAGCGTTCAGCAACTGGCGCACACCGAAGTTGTTCACCGCAGAACCGAAGAACACGGGGCACATCTCGCCCTTCAGGAACTTCTCGTGATCGAACGGGTCCATACCGCCGGTCACCATCTCGTATTCTTCCTTGAACTGTTCCACCCAGTTCTCGCCGCACATTTCCACGAGGCGCGGATCGTCCGGGCCTTCCATCTGGATGATTTCCTGGCGGCCTTCTTCCTTGTTGAAGGTGTGGAAGGTGTTCTCGGCGATGGAGTACACGCCCTTGAAGAGTTTACCCACGCCAATCGGGAGGGTGAATGGTGCCGTCTTGATATGCAGAATATTTTCAATCTGGTCGAGCAGGTCGAGCACATGGCGACCGTCGAGGTCCATCTTGTTGATGAACGTGATAATCGGGGTGTGACGCATGCGGCACACGTCCATGAGCTTGATGGTCTGCTTTTCCACGCCGTTCACGCTGTCGATGAGCACGAGGGCCGCATCCACGGCAGTCAGGGCACGGTAAGTGTCTTCGCAGAAGTCCTGGTGCCCCGGGGTATCGACGAGGTTGAACATGCAACCTTCGAACGGGAAGTTCAAAACGGAGCTCGAAACCGAAATACCGCGCTGCTGCTCGATCTTCATCCAGTCACTCACGGTGTAGCTGCGGTTCGCTTTCGCGCGCACGTGGCCCGCCTCGCGAATCACGTTCCCGTACCACAGGAACTTCTCGGTGATGGTGGTCTTACCCGCGTCAGGGTGGCTGACGATGGCGAATGTGCGGCGTTTCTCGATTTCAGAATTCATGGCGCCAAATATAGTAAATAGAGAGAAGGGGGTATAATCTAGGGATGAGAATCTAGAGGCTAGGATCTAGGGGCTAGGGAGAAATATCACGGCTTCGCCGTCTGTCATTAACGCACGAAGTGCGTGATTCTTTTCACTAACCTCTATTCTCTAGATCCTAATCCCTTATAAGATTAGTCCCCATATTTAATTTCATCTATGATGATACGGATGATTCTGCATGACCATCTGCACGCGGTAGAGCTGTTCGGCAAAAAGCACGCGGGCATGATCGTGCGTAAATGTGAGCGGCGAAAGCGAAAGAAGCAAATCCGCTGTCTTTTTCAAGTTTTCATCGATGCCGTAAGCCGACCCAATCAAAAAGACGATATTTCCCGGAAAACGGTCGCGCAGGGTATCGGAAAGCTTCACCGTATCCATAAGTTTGCCTTCTTCGGACAAAATAACGCGGCGGTATTCCGACTTGGGGAATTTCTTTTCGAAGAGCGCAGCCTCCTGAGCAAGCGACTGCACGCGATCATCGAGCTTCGATTCCTTGAGTTCCACGACCTCGAGCGGGAACATGCCGCCACGCAGGCGCTTCACATACTTTTCCACCTCGTCCGCAATGAATGGCGAGCCAGCCTTACCAAAAACTGCGAGAACCCATTTCACGGGTTTTACCTTCCTACACTCAGTCTATCTATCAAAAAACTCGGCATTCCGGCTTTGCGCATGCTTTCTTGCGTCCGGGCGATATCGTAATCTACGCGAATCAGGCGCACGCACTTGGTCTCTGTATCGAGCAGGCACCAGCAGGCACGCGGATCGCGGTCGCGGGGCTGGCCCACACTGCCCACGTTCACCAACAGGCGCTCGGTATCGGCAATCACGTATTCGTATTCGTCAAGCACCTTGGGAATCGCCAGCGAACGGCTCGCCACGATAATCGGACTGTGCGTATGGCCGACAAAGCAGTAACGTCCAGAAAAATTCTCGAACGCATCCAGCGCATCTTCCAGTTCGGTCACGTAAACCCAGTCTGCCGGGCTCAACGGCGAGGCATGCACAAAGCAAATATCGTTTTCTTCGTGAATATAGGGCAACGAGCGGATGTACGCGACAGAATCCACAGAAAGGGCCCGCTGCGTCCACTCGATGGCCTGCTTGGCAAAGGGATTGAATCCCAGGCTAGACTCGTGCTTGATAGCCACGCTGTCGTGATTGCCAATTAAGCAAACATCCATATTCACTTTAGCCAATTCAACACATTCATTGGGGTCGGCTCCATACCCAACCAAATCGCCCAGGCAAACCGTCCTTTCGACGCGGTTGTCCTCCATGGACTGCAGCACAGCCTCGAATGCGGCAAGGTTGGAATGGATGTCAGAACATATTCCGTAAAGCATAGCCGTAATGTAGTAAAATAGCGATTAGTGGTTGGTGGTTAGTGATTGGGGATTATAAATATCTATATTTGTAGCCGTATGGAAATAGTTCAAGACAAGACAAAGGTGAGCATAGCGTATGTCCTCAGGGAAACTTCCGGACGAATTCTTGAAGAAGTCCCCTCTACCTACCCCTTTGTCTATATCCATGGCTACAACAATATCATCCCGGGCCTGGAAAGCGCACTCTTCGGGCGCAGGCTCGGCGAAAAGTTCTCTGTAAAGATTCCCAGCAAGTTGGGCTACGGCGAATATCGCAAGGACCTCGTGTTGCAAGTACCCAAGGACGAACTGCGCGAAGTTGGCGAACTTTGGCTCGGAATGGAACTTGAGATGTTCCAGGACAACGACATCCACGAATTTCAGCTTCCCGACACCGCCGATGAATTTTGCGACGATCTAAACTTGAACGACGATGACGAATGCGACGGCATCTATATCGTCAAGGAAATCTACAACGACACGGTCCTCGTCGACGGCAACCACCCCTTCGCAGGCAAGGACCTTATCTTTGAAGTGGAAGTCGTATCGATTGAGTCACCGAGCTACACCGAACTCGAATCCGGTTTCCCGGACGAAGACGAAGAATTTGACGACGACAACTATGATAGCCGCTATGACGACTACGACCAGAACGAAAACAGGAGATGGCGCTAATGGCAACAATGGATGAACTCAAGAAGGCGGCAGGTGTCCGCGCAGCAGACATGATCAAGGACGGCATGACCGTGGGGCTCGGTACGGGCAGTACGGCAGCACACATGGTAAACCGCCTTGCCGAGCGCATCAAGACCGAAGGTCTCTCCGTCACGGGCGTTAGCACGAGTTGGAGCACCACACTGCAGTGCCGCAGCCTCGGCATTCCCCTCAAGGAAATGGGTGAAGTCAGCCACCTCGACATGGTTATCGACGGCGCAGACGAAATCGACGACAACAAGAACCTCATCAAGGGCCGCGGTGCCGCCCACCTGCTCGAAAAGATTGTCGCCTCGATGACGGACAACTACGTGATTATCGCCGATTCGGGCAAGAAGGTGAACAAACTTGGCGAAAAGTTCGCCGTGCCACTCGAAATCATCCCAGGAGCCATCGCCGTAGTGACCGAACGCGTGAAAAAACTGGGCGGCGACCTCAAGGTGCGTATGGGCGCTCCGGGCAAAGACGGACCGGTCATCAGCGACTCGGGCAACCTGATCGCCGACGCAAAATTCGGAATCATCGAGGATCCAGACAAACTCGCACGTGATTTAGAGCACATTGTGGGCATTGTCGGGCATGGTCTTTTTGTGGGCTTGGTCACAAAGGTCATCCTGGCGGACGCCGAAAAGGGGCTAGTGGAGTTTTAAAAGGCTATTTTCCATTTAAAAATGAGAAAAAAGTTTTTATTTTTCCAATTACGGTATGAAATATTCTTTTAGTCTCCTCTTCGCTTCGTTAGGTATGGCGTTCCTCACGTCATGCTCCCAAAGTGATGTTTCTAAAAACAATGGAACTATTCTGATGTTGCTCGGTAGCAAGATTCCATACTGGGACCAAATCTATCGTGGGGCAAAGGAAGTCGGCGACCAGGAAAATTACAAGATAATGACCGTCTACCGCGATGCAGACACGGTCAACACATCCGTACTCAAGACCCTCAGCGGCATTTCTGACATTCCGAACCTGAAAGGCATCATCATGATGCCCAGCGACAAGGCCATCGAGAACATGATCGTCCTTACGGGTACGAAAGTTCCCATTGTCGTCGTGGACCAGAAATTGCACGAGAACAGCCCGCTCCAGACAACGGTGAGTTCAACGGTGGTTGCCGACAACGACAAGGTCGGCCGCGAAATCAGCGAAAAAATTAAAGAAAAGAAGGTAGTCACGCTCTGCTACCCCATCGGCGGCTCGTACGACAGAAGCATGGCCATCCAGAAAACCTTGGGCAAGGAAAACGTTGACGTCATCATCGTGAAAGACGCTTCCGAAGCGATGGACAGCCTCGTGCTCTACACGCAACGGCACAAAAACAAAGAATACGCAGTTGCATTTGCCACGGGTTCATTCGTCAACGAAAAGACCATGGGCCTGCTCAAGGGCAAGAACGTCTACACAGTCGACATGAACGACCCCATCCTGAGCGGCATCAAGGACGGCTCCATCCAGTTCTCTGCCATTCCCAACACGTTTGAAATGGGAGCCAAGGCATTGCGCAGCGTGATAAGCAAGACCCCGAGCCCATCCATCCAAATCGTCTCGGTCGTCTATGCGAATGCAATCAACATAAGCACTCAAGAAGTTCAGGAATTCACCAAGTAATCAATCTGAAAAACTTGGCCCGTATACAAAAGACCCAGCCCTTTCGGGCTGGGTCAATTTCGCTTGGATTTCCCGAATCGGCCGATTAGGCTTCTTCGTCGGAAAGTTCAGGAGCCTTCTTGATCACGTTGCGGCGGCCGTAGCGGACCTTCGTCGGATCAAAAGTAGTTTCCACAGCTTCAACCGGAGTTTCCACGGCGGCGGCAACCGGAGCGACTTCGGCGACCGGAGCGGCCGGAGTTTCAACCGGGATGCGCGGAGCGAGCGGACGGCGTTCGGTCTGGACCTCAGCAGCAGGAGCCGGAGCTTCGGCAGCAGGTGCAGCCTGTTCGGCCGGAGCCACAGCGCTAGCTTCACGACGAGGACGACCTTCGCGACGTTCACGGCGCGGGCCACGATCCTGACGTTGTTCGTTACGGTCACGACCAGACTGGGCCTGGTTGTTCTGACCGCGATTTTCGCGATTGTCCTTGTTAGGACGATCCTTGCCACCACGATTTTCCCTGTTGTTGCGTTCACCGCGCTGGGCCATTTCCTGAGCACTAATCGGGCGACGAGAGGCCGGCTTCAGGTTCATGTCCGGGGTGAGCTTCTTGAAAATCGGAGTACGAAGCATCGTGAGAAGCTTGTTAACCTTAGCAAGGATAACAATGCAAAGCACAACTACGACGAGCGTGCATGCGAGAGTGATTATTTCCATCTGGGCACCTCATAAAGTAAGGGTTAGCCACGCAGGCAGGCTGGAAAATAACCTGCAAGCGGGGTGACTGTATGTGTGTTGATATTGGGAGCCATCTTACTAGCGCCTCCTAGGAGACTTGACGGCTATATGTGGATGCTCCCGTGGGAGCGGGTGGGGTGATTCACGCCTTGGCAATGAATCGAACAGTCACGGGGGCAAATTTAGAATATTTAGGGGAAAAACGGTGGACAGATTTGCTAAAAAATTGCAATAAAGGGGCCCGGAAAAGGCCCCCCGCTATATTTCCTTGGCAAAATCCGCCATATCCTTGCGGGCGGCATGCCTCGGGCTCGGTCCTCCCTTCTCCTGGTCGGCGTACCCAATGTCAACGATGCATGCCACATGGACGTTTTCGGGCAAATCAAAGGCCTTCGCCACCTCGGCGGCATTGAACGCGCGGGCCCAGAGGCTCTCGAGGCCAACGGACTTCGCAGCCAGCATCAGGTGGGTTGCCACGATGCTTGCATCCATGTCACCGGCATCGAACGGGTCATTGTAGTTGGAGGCCTTCCAGCTGACATCCGTATCATATAGGACCACCAGGACCACGGGAGCGTTGTAGGTCATGCGGGTAAGTCCACGCATCTTGGTTAGGGCAGCCTCGGACTTCAGCACTAGGACCCGGACCGGTTGCGCATTGGTAGCCGTCGGTGCCAGGCGGCCAGCCTCCAAAATGAGGTCTAGTTTTTCGGTTTCAACAGGCTTTTCCGAGAATGCTCGGCAGCTGTAACGGGATCTTGCTAAATCGATAAACTGCATAAATTGCCTTTTTTTGAAAAAATATACCAATTTTCAAGCATTCTGGCCAATGATAATTAAAATTTACAATAATTGTATGGTTAGAATAAATTATTTTAGTTTATATTAAATTACGTATTTATCTTCCAAACAAAAATCCAGAAAGCTATTTCTGGATTTTTTCGTACCGGCGCAAAAAAACACTTTTTTTCTGAATGGCGTCCCTTCGGGACGCATTTAGTGCGGCTCGGCCATGGCAAAGCGCAAGCGCTTTGCCGCGGCTCTCGCCTTTTACTAAATTTGGGCACATGAAGAATTTTTACGTCACAACGCCTATTTACTATGTTAACGACGCCCCGCATATCGGGCACTCCTATACCACCGTCCTCGCGGACATCCTTACCCGCTTCCACAAGATTATCGGCTACCAGACCTTCTTTTTGACCGGCACGGATGAACACGGCCAGAAGGTACAGCGCGCCGCCGCCAAGCGCGAAGTCTCCCCGCAGGAGCACGTGGACGAATACTACCACCGTTTCGAGGACCTGTGGAAAAAAATGGATATCGAGAACGACTTCTTTATCCGTACCACGATGCCGCAGCACAAGGCCTACGTGCAGGAATGCCTCCAGAAACTCTGGGACAAGGGCGAAATTTATTCCAAGGAATACGAAGGCTGGTACTCCGTCGGTGAGGAACGCTTCTTCGGCGAAGACGAACTCGACGAGAACAAGTGCGACCCCATCAGCCACCGCCCGGTGGAATGGCTCAAGGAGAAGAACTACTTCTTCAAGATGGGTTCTTACCAGCAAAAGCTCATTGACTTTTTGGAAAGCCACAAGGACTGGATTGTGCCGGACTACCGCTGGAACGAAATCCGCGGGTTCCTGCGCCAACCGCTGAACGACCTCTGCATCAGCCGCCCGAAGGCACGCCTCAGCTGGGGTATCCCGCTGCCGTTCGATCAGGACTACGTGACCTACGTGTGGTTCGACGCTCTGCTCAACTACGTGAGCGCCTCGACCGCTTTCCACAAGACTTACAAGGACGGCACGCCGATCTGGCCCGCCACCTACCACCTCATCGGCAAAGACATTCTCACGACGCACAGCGTTTACTGGCCGACGATGCTCATGGCTCTCGACATCCCGCTCCCGCAGCACATCCTCGCCCACGGCTGGTGGCTCGTGAACGGCGGCGACAAGATGAGCAAGTCCGCAGGCAACGTGGTGAACCCGATGGATTACATGGAAAAGTACGGTGTGGATGCATTCCGCTACTTCCTCGCCTCGGCGATGGTCGTTGGCCAGGATGCAAACTTCACGCACGAAGGTTTTGTCCGCCGCATCAACAGCGACCTTGCGAACGACCTCGGCAACGTGCTGAACCGCGTACACCGCCTGGTGCTCAACAACTTCGAAGGCAAGCTCCCCGCTATTGCCGCCCCGCTGGATGACGCCGCAAACGAAGTCATCACGATTGCCAAGCGCGTCATTACGAACGTCATGGAATGGGTGCCGCAAGTCAAGCTCTCGCAGGTCATCGACGAAATCATGACGCTCGTGCGCAGCGTGAACCGCTACCTCGAAGTCAAGGCCCCGTGGAAACTCGCGAAGGATCCCGCCTTGAAGGACGAACTCGCGACCGTGCTCTTCGTCTCTGCCGAAGCCGTGCGCCTCTCGCTGTGCCTGCTCTGGCCGGTCATCCCGACCAAGTCCAAGGAAGGTCTCGCCATGCTCGGCAGCAAGTTCACCGACCAGAACGACCTTGTTTGGGGAATCTTGAAGGGTGGAGAAGTGTTCGGCGAAGGCAAGCCGCTCTTCCCGCGCATCGAAGAAGAAGTGAAGCAACAGCCGCAGCAGCAAAAGCCCAAGCAGAACAAGCCCCTGACGGCAGCCGACGTGCCCGCCGCCATGGACATGCGCGTGGCCCAGATTAAGGAAGTGGCCGACCACCCGGATGCCACGAGCCTCTACGTGCTCAAGATCGATGCCGGCGAAGGCGAACTCCGCACCATCTGCAGCGGCCTCAAGAACAGCTACAAGGCCGAAGAACTCCAGGACCGCAAAATTCTCTTGTTCGCAAACCTCAAGCCGAGCGCACTGCGCGGCATCATAAGCCAGGGCATGCTCTTTGCGGGCGACCTCGACGCCGAAGCGCACACCTGCAAGCTCGTGAGCGTCCCCGACGATGCGAAGCCCGGTGACCGTGCCCTGTTCAAGGGAGTCGCCCCGAGCGAACCCCGCGAACTCAAGGTGAAGGATTTCGAGAAGATTGCGCTTTCCGTCAAGGGCGGCGCGGTATTCTGCGATGCCCTCGCCCTCGAAGTGAACGGCAAGCCCGTGACCTGCGACGTGGCCGACGGCAACGGAGTCCACTAATAACTCATAGCGTAAAAAACATTTTGATTCAACAGGACCTGCCTTGGCGGGCCCTGTTTTTTTGTATATTGAACAACATGAAAGAACTCGTTCAGAAATTTTATAAACACACTCTCGATTATCTTAAATCATTGAACTGGATCGTGCTCCTTGGCATTGCCGTCTTCTGCATCGTTCTCGCCATCGTCAACAACATCCGCGTAAGCGACGACAAGTCTGTCGACTGGATCGGCACGCAAGACGTGATGGAAAAACCGGCGGATATTCTGTAGGGGGCGAACAATGATCGAATGCTTTGAAAAACAGAACATCAAGCGCTCCGTCGCTGCGGGCGTGATTCTCCTCGTTGCAAGTTTCTTTGTCGCCGTGGGCGTTGCCGAAATCAGTTTCCCCGAAACCTTCCTCACGTTTACCGACCAGGACTGGCTCATCAACATTTGGCCCAAGGCCTACCGCTACAACATCCACGTGGGTGTCGGCGCATGCGTTCTTTGCGGTCTCCTCATCATTCCCGCATTCAAGCTGCAAAAGGATTTCACCATCCGTGCGCTCGAGACACTCTGCCGTATCGGCATCGGCGGCATGTTCATCTTCGCCTCAATTTTCAAAATCCAGGACCCGCACCAATTCGCAACGCTGGTGGCACAGTACCAGTTCTTCTCGGCGCTGCACCTCGACTTCGTGAACAACTTCTTCGCGCTGGTATACCCGCAGTTCGAACTGTGGTTCGGCCTCGCCATGATCTTTACTCCGTTCGCGAAGGAATCGGCGTTCGCCATCTTCTGGATGTTCGTGAGTTTCATCATCGCGCTCGCCTGGGCACTGTGGAATGATCTCGGCATCACCTGCGGTTGCTTCGAACTCGAAGGCGCACAGGACAAGGCCGAAGCATGGACGAGCCTCATCCGCGACATCATCCTGATATGGCCCACGTTCTGGCTCACGATGCGCAAGAACAAGAGCCTTATCGGCGTCTGGCGCAAGTAGCGGTGAGCTTTGAGCTGTGAGCTATGAGCGGCGAGTTTTAGTTTGGCGCCAAGGGCGCGACAATCTCATGCAAAAATCCCCGGCAAGAACTGGGGATTTTTTTAGATGAAAGAGCGGTCTTACTTCTGCGCTTCGCTCGTGCTCAGCAAATACGCATTGATGAACGGCTTGATTTTGCCGTCGAGCACGCCCGCGGTGTCGGACGTTTCCACGCCGGTACGCAAGTCCTTCACCATCTGGTAGGGCTGCAACACGTAGCTACGGATCTGGCTACCCCACTCGACCTTCTTCTTCTCGGCCATGCGGGCATCGCGCTTCGCTTCTTCTTCAAGGCGGTAGTGCTCAGCCACCATCGTCTTGAGCATCTTGTAACAGGTCTCGCGGTTCTGGATCTGGCTGCGTTCCGTCTGGCAGCTCGCCATGATGCCCGTGGGCAAGTGCGTCATGCGCACGGCGGAGTCCGTCTTGTTGATGTACTGGCCACCGGCACCGCTACTGCGGTAAGTGTCCACGCGCACCTCGGACATGTCCAAATCGAATTCCACGTCCTCGTGCTCGGGATAAAGGTAGACAGCAGTGAAGCTCGTGTGGCGGCGGGCGTTCGCGTCGAAGGGGCTGATGCGCACCAGGCGGTGCACCCCGATTTCGGAACGGAGCAGCCCGTAGGCGTTCTCGCAGGTCACTTCAATTGTCGCGCTCTTGAGGCCGGCGTCTTCCGCTTCCTGGAAGTCCACCACCTTGAAGTCCATGTTTTCGCGTTCAAAGAAGTGCGTGTACATGCGGAACAGCATCAGTGCCCAGTCCTGGGATTCCGTACCGCCCGCACCCGGGTGGATGGACATGAGGCAGGCACAGGCGTCGTCCGGCCCGTTCAGCATCTTCTTGAATTCCATTTCCTCGACACGCGCCTTCAGTGCGGCAATATCGGATTCGATGGAAGCGGTAAGGTCGGCGGATTCTTCGTCCTTGGACATCTCGTACAGTTCGGCGAGGTCGTCGCACGACTGCGAAACCTCCTTCCAAGATTCGAGGAGGCCACGCAGGTTGCCGATTTTTTTCATCATGGACTGCGCCTTTTCCTGGTCATTCCACAGGTCCGGGTCGCTAGAATCCTTTTCGAGGACGTAAAGCTCTTCTTGCTTCGCCTCTAAGTCAAAGATACCCCCAGAGCTTGTCTATGCGGCTGCGCAGTTCGATAAGCCCGGTGTGTGTAGTTTGAAACATTGTCGTTCCTCAAAGGGCGCCTTGCCAGGCGCCCAATCTCAATACTAATTGGCGCCAATAGCCTCAGGCGGCTGGTACTTCTTGTCGATGTACTGCACCTTGTAGACCTTTCCAAGCCCGTCGAGATAAGCCTTGAGCTTCATCTGGCGTTCCTGCTCGGCCTGCACGCGGAGGATGTAGTCAATCTGGAACTTGTAGCTTTCGTACTTGCCGTCGTTACGTTCGGTGAGCATGAAGATGGAAACGCCGTCCTTCTCGGTCATGACATCGGTCATTTCGCCGACCTTGATCTTGGCCACGGCCTTGGCAAAGGCATCACCCTTGCTCTTGGGCACGAACTTGTTCATCACGCCGCCGGTCTTCTTGGCATCCTTGTCGTCGCTGTACATGGCGGCGAGCTGGGCAAACGTAGCCTTCTTGGAACGCACCTGGGCAGCAAGGCCCTTCAGCATATCCTTGGCATCGCTGATTTCCTGGGCGGACTTGCCCTTCGTGTTGATGAAGATGCGGGCACCGCTAATCGTGTCGTTTATAGGTACCTTGCCCTTGTTGAGTTCCCAGTAGGCTTCACGCTGCTTTTCGGTCGGGTCCTTCGGGTACGGAACGTTCTTCTCGAGGAGGATTTCGCTCTTGAGCTGATCTTCGATCTTGGACTTGAACTGTTCCGGAGTCGTATGCGACTTCTTCAGTTCCTTCTGGAAGACTTCTTCGCTGCCGAACTGGGCCTTGAAGAGTTTGGAAACGCTGTCCACCTTAGCGGCGGAGACCTTGATGCCCTGCTTCTTGCATTCAAGCTTCACGAGTTCCTGACCGACAAGATTGTCAATAACGGCATAGCGGAGCTGCGTCATCATTTCGTCAGTGAGTTTCTTGCCGGGAGCCTGCTGGTGTCCGAGCATCTGAGCAAGGCTATCGATTTTACCTGCAGAAATACCCACTTTTTCGACGCGAATGACGTCCATGCTCTTGCTATTGAGCAACTGTGCAGAAGCAACACCCGCAGCCAGGGCCACGGCTAACACACTACGAGAGATGAAATTAATAGACATTATCTATCCTTTTTAAAAAATTCCGCGATAAATATAGAAAAATGGCTAATGCAAAAACCTATTTGCAGAGACCAAAACACTAAAATACGCCTTAGACAGCCGCCCAAAAGCAGAGTACAACCGGAATATCGCCTTAAAAGGCAGAATCGTCACCCGCAACGAGTCTTGTTCGAATTGTTGCCGATATAATCGGGATAATTGTTATCGAAGCAAGCCGCGCAATAGTTCTCGCCCTCGCCGGTACATTCCTTCATGCCTTCAACGCTTAGATAGCCCAGGCTTTCGACACCAAGCATCTTCGCAATTTCAGCAGGAGTCATGGAACTTGCAGCCAGTTCTCCTTGGCTCGGGAAATCCATGCCAAAGAAACAAGGATGCGCAACCGGAGGAGACGCTATGCGGATATGCACTTCCAGGGCACCCGCATCGCGAAGCATACGGGAGAGAATCTTGAGCGTTGTCCCGCGGACAATAGAATCCTCCACGACACACACACGCTTGTTCTTGAGCACGCCTTCAATCGGATTGAACTTGAGTTTGACTTTCTGTTCACGTACGTTCTGCGTAGGGTCAATAAACGTACGGCCCACATAGTGGTTACGCAAAAGGCCTATTTCGAATCGGATGCCGCTTGCCTGGGAATAACCAAGCGCAGCCGTGGTGGCACTGTCCGGCACCGAGATTACGATATCCGCATCGACAGGGCATTCCTTCGCAAGCTGCTTGCCCATCTTGCGGCGGATCTTGTCGCAACTTTGTTCAAAAATCTTGGAATCCGGACGGCTGAAATAGATATATTCAAAGATGCAATGGGCTCGCCGATCCTTGTGCGTAAACCGCTCGGAGTGAAGTCCATTATTCGTGATGGTCAGGAATTCACCGGGTTGGATGTCGCGCACATAATTCGCTCCGAGCAAATCGAAGGCGCATGTTTCGCTAGCAACGCACCAAGCTTTTCCCAAACGAGCCAAAGAAAGCGGCCGAAAGCCGAATCCGTCACGCGCGACATACATCGTATCCTTGCTGATGAACACCAAGCAAAAACTTCCGGTGAACTTCGTAATCGCTTTCTTGATGGCGTCTCCCAAAGTATCAGCATGGGTGCGGGCGATTTCGTGCAAAAGAATTTCAGAATCCGAAGTGGTTTGGAAAATGTGACCGTCGGCTTCCATCTCGGCACGGAGTTCATTGGCGTTGGTGATGTTGCCGTTGTGGACAACAGCCAGTTGCCCCCACTTGCAACTCACAAGTATCGGCTGCGCATTCGCCAAGGTGCTTGCGCCCGTCGTACTGTAACGCACGTGACCGATACCTGCAAATCCCTGCAGTTCGTCAACGTTGTGTTCTCTTAAAAGCGTGGAAACCAGACCCATGGATTTACGGACGCGAACCTTGTCGCCGTCTGTGACCGCAAAGCCAGCGCTTTCCTGACCGCGGTGTTGAAGTGCGTAGAGACCCATGGCAACATTACGTACAACATTATCGCCGTTATAAATTCCGATAACGCCGCACTCTTCGTGCAATTCTTCGAGCATATCGCCTCTTTGAATGTATGCCTCCCCTACCTCGAAGGTCACAGCCCATCCGTACGGATGCAAGCAGGGAAGCGGACGCGCAAAATATAGAAACGGATTTATCGTTCAACAACAAAAAAAGAAGAAAAATTTTTCACCCTAAAAAAGGGTGACGCCACCGGAAATTCACGACTTTACATTTTATGAATTATTTTCGTTTTGTGAAATCGAAAATGTAAAATACGAAAAACCTACATCATTGATACAGCACACAAATATCGCTTTTTTTTCAAAAAAAATAATGGTGCAAACATTTTGGCACGCCTTTTGCATAAGGTGGAACGAATTCCATAATACATTGGACTTCTTCAAAAAAAGGAAAGTTATGAAGCTCGTTACAGCTTACATTCAACCTGAAAGATTAAACCTCGTGAAGCAAGCCCTTTACGAGAGAAACATATTCAAGATGTCTGTCACCAACGTGTTGGGATGTGGTCAGCAGAAAGGATATAATCAGCGTTTCCGTGGCGTCGTCACCGAAGTGAACTTGCTCAAGAAGATTTGCTTAAAGATTGCGGTGAACGACGAATTCGTGCAGCCTTGCATTGAAGGCATTATCGCAGGCGCCCGTACTGGCGATATCGGCGACGGCAAGATATTCGTCACGAGCCTCGAGCAGTGCATCAGAATCCGCACCGGTGAAACTGGACCGGAGGCGATTGGGTAAAGAGCAACGAGGTCGCGCAAACGCGCGACCCATACCTCAAAGGACCGAAGGTCCGACCTCAACACTTTTTTAAAAGGATTTTCTCAATGAACGAAGTTACACAAGTCGTACCTGTCAGCGACGCCATCTTTATGACAGAAAACATTTGGATCATGATTAGCGCCATGCTGGTGTTTATCATGGGCCTGGGCTTTGCCTGCGTTGAAGCGGGTCTCGTGCGCGCCAAGTGCGCCGCCAACGTCGCCTTCAAAAACATCGCGGTTCCCGCCATAGGCATCACGATGTACGCTTTACTGGGCTTTGGCCTCATGTACCCGGGAACATTCAACGGCATTCTCGGATTCGCAGGCTTCGGCATCGGTGACTGGGCGAACCCCAATAGCTTCACCGCTGCCTACAACGGCCACTTTACGCTGTTTGCCGACTGGCTGTTCCAGGCAATGTTCGCAGCAACCGCAGCTACTATCGTGTCTGGTGCTGTCGCCGAGCGCGTGAAGCTCAACTCCTTCCTGGTCTTTACCCTCGTCTACGTCGCTCTTGTTTACCCCATCGTGGGTAGCTGGACATGGGGCGGCGGCTGGCTTTCGACCATCGGTAAGGCTGGCTTCCACGACCTCGCTGGTTCTACGCTCGTCCACTCCGTGGGCGGCTGGGCTGCTCTCGCCGGCGTGATGATCCTCGGACCGCGTATCGGCAAGTACGTGAACGGAAAGGTTCACGCCATCCCGGCCCACAACATTCCGCTTGCAACTGTCGGTGTGTTCATGCTGTGGTTCGGTTGGTGGGGATTCAACGCCGGTTCTGCCCTCTCCGGCGACCCGAAGGCTACCAGCTGGATCTTGGTGACCACGAACCTCGCCGCCGTTGCAGGCATCATTACCGCAACGCTCACGAGCTGGATTGTCTCGAAGAAGCCTGACGCCACCATGGCCCTCAACGGATGCCTTGCCGGTCTCGTGGCAATCACTGCCGGTGCCGACGTGGTGACCCCGCTCTCCTCCTGGATTATCGGTGCCATCGCTGGTGTGCTCGTAGTCGGTGCTGTGTTCCTGTTCGACCGCCTGCACTTGGACGACCCGGTCGGTGCGCTCTCGGTTCACCTGGTGAACGGCGTGTGGGGCACGATCGCCGTGGGTATCTTCGATATGACTGGCGACTACAGCGTGCTCACTCAGCTCATCGGTATCGCCGCCTACGCTGTCCCGTGCTTCGGTGCTGCTAGCCTGATTTTCTTCGCCATCAAGAAGACTATGGGCCTCCGCGTTACCGAACGTCAAGAACTCCGCGGCCTCGACCAAAGCGAACACGGACAAGAATCCTACAGCGGATTCCAAATCTTCAGCAACATGTAGTCAAAACTCCAACACACGGAAAGGGAAGCCCAATCGGGCTTCCCTTTTTTTGCACACAAAAAACAGGCTGCGTTGCCGACAGCCTGAATTATTCTAAAGTCAATCGCAATTGCTTGCCGCAAGGTTACGTCAAGCCCAGTCGCTAAAGCTCGCGTCACTGGGCATGCGCCAATCGGCACGTGGAGACAGCGAGATGGTTCCCACCTTCGGACCATCCGGGATGCAGCTGCGCTTGAACTGTTGCGTAAAGAATCGACGCACGAAAACGGCAAGGGCCTTTTCCAATTCCCCGTCAGTGAATCGGCCCGCAAAGGCGTACTTGGCGAGGAACAGGAGTTTTTGAGGCGGCGCACCGTATTTCACGAAATGGTACAAGAAGAAATCGTGAATTTCGTAGGCACCCAAGATGCTCTCGGTCTTTTGCGCAATTTGTCCGTTGGGAGCGGCAGGCAAAAGTTCCGGAGAAACCGGAGTGTCCAAAATATCCTTGAGCACACCCCTGAGCGCAGCATCGGAACGGCCAGCATACCAATCCACAATATGGCGCACGAGCGTCTTGGGGACATCGCAGTTGACGGCGTACATCGACATATGATCGGCATTATAGGTGCTCCACCCGAGCGCAATTTCGGAAAGATCTCCCGTACCGATGACAATTCCGCCCTCGCTGTTCGCGACATCCATCAGTATTTGGGTGCGTTCCCTAGCCTGGACGTTTTCGTAAGTCACGTCAAAAACCTTCGGATCGTGCCCAATATCGGCAAAATGCAATTGACAGGCATTGCGGATATCGACAGTCCTGAGTTCCACGCCCAAAAGTTCCGCAAGCACCACCGCATTGTTCTTGGTACGCCTCGTGGTCCCAAACCCGGGCATCGTGAGCGCAAGAATTTCGTTGGCAGGGCGCTTCAGCAACTTGAATGTTTCCGCGACAACGAGCAAAGCCAAAGTCGAATCGAGGCCGCCCGAAAGCCCGATGACGGCACGCTTACTATGCGACGCATCGAGACGCTTTGCAAGCCCCGCACACTGGATGTTGAAAATCTCGGTGCAGGATTGATCCCTGGTTTCCAGGTTTCCCGGCACAAAAGGCGCCGGCGAGACAAAGCGGAACTTGAGCGATTCAACCGGGCGCAGGTTTTCAATCGTAGCGGCACGGGCATAGACCTCCCGGCCGTCAAAGTCCTGGAAGGAACCTTCGCTTAGACGCTGCATGTTCAGTCGATCGGCATCGACATCGGCATAAATAATTTCTGTTTCGCGGGAAAACGGCTTGTTTTCGGCCAGCATGCTACCATTTTCGGCAATCATCAAATGGCCGCTAAAGACCATGTCCGTCGTCGATTCATGTACGCCAGCCGAAGAATACACGTAGGCAGCCATGCAGCGAGCCGACTGGTTCAGCACCAGGTTCCGTCGGTAATCCTGCTTGCCCACCAACGCATCGCTCGCGGAAAGGTTTACAATGACATTGGCTCCGGCAAAGGCAAGTTCCCCGCTAGGCGGCGCAGGAGTCCACAGGTCTTCGCAAAGTTCCACGCCCACGCGGACCTCGGAACCAGAGCCCTTCACCGTGATGAAGTTCGTCACCGGGACATCGCCCACACCATCGATAGTGCAAAGGACCGGACGCCCGTCAGCACCGCCCCGCAACAAGTCTCGACCACTCGAAAAATGGCGTTTTTCGTAGAACTCGCGCTGGTTCGGCAAATGAATCTTGGGCGTTACCGCAATTACCTTGCCACGCTGCAAAAAAGCGGCACAATTATAAAGGCGGCCAAACATCCGAAGCGGAAGCCCTACGGCAATAACCGCATCCGACACTTCGAACGCCTTTGCGATTTTCAGTAGCGAATCCAGGCTATTCCTGAGCAAAAGTTCCTGATGGAACAAATCGCTGCAAGTGTATCCCGTAATGCTGAGTTCAGGGAACACGACAAAAGCCGCCCCGTTGGAAACAGCGGCAGCGGCACTTTTTATAATCTCTTCGGTATTGTAGGCGGTATCGGCCACCCGCAAACGCGGAGAGACACACGCAAAACGATAAAATCCAAACATGAGAAAAATATGTTAGAGTCTGCTTACCTTCGCGCGAGCGTCGGCCATGGCACGGACCACAAGCGAGGCACCGTTCGCACAGTCACCCACCGCGTGGATATGGCGCTCGGGTTCAGCGATAATCGCCGTACGCGGGGTCAGCTTAAGTCCGAGATCGTTCACGATACCTTCGGCAGGAACGCCGGTGAAGCCCATCGCGAGCACAACGAGATCGGCCTCGATGATTTCCGTCGTATTCGGGACCTCGTTCGGCTTGAGCGGTTTGCCTTGCGGGGACATTTCCCAGTCGACCTTCACCACTTCGACACCGGCCACGTGACAGTCCTTCACAATGAACTGCTTGGACGAAACATTCCAGCGGCGCTCGCCACCTTCGTGCTGGGCGTAGCTCGTGCGCAGCACGTAAGCCCAATCGGGCCACGGCGTCGACGGAGAACGGGTCTCGGGCGGCTTCGGCATGAATTCCACCTGCAGCACGCTTGCGCAGCCTTCGCGGATGGATTTGCCCACACAGTCGTTACCCGTATCGCCACCGCCGATAATCAAGACTTTCTTGCCCTTGGCACTGAAGCGCTCGGGATTCGTTTCGCCGGGTCTGTTCGCCCCATGCAAGAAATCAAGCGCGAGGAAGATGCCTTCGGCTTCGCGGCCAGGGATTTTCAGGTCACGGGCGTTCGGAGTACCGATGGCAAGGATGACCTCGTCATAGTTCTTGCGGATGTATTCCGCCGAAATGTCCTTGCCGATTTCGGTATTGCACACAAACTTGATACCGGCTGCTTCGAGAAGCGCCACACGGCGGTCAATGATGGACTTGTCGAGTTTCCAGTTCGGGATGCCGTAACGGAGAAGCCCGCCCACCTTCGGATTCTTTTCGTAGACCGTCACCGCGTAACCCTTGCGGCGGAGCGCCTCAGCAGCGTACAAGCCCGAAGGGCCCGAGCCGATGACCGCAGCAGTCTTTCCGTTAGGTTCTGCAGAAGGGAGCTTTACCAAGCCCTGCTCGTAGGCGGACTCGATGATAAATTTTTCAATCTGGCGGACCATCACCGAGTCATCATGGACGTTGCCTGTGCAAGCGGATTCGCAAAGCGCCGGGCAGACACGTCCCGTGAATTCCGGGAAGAACGCCGTCTTGCTGATGACATCGTAGGCACGTTCCAAGTTGCCAATGGCCACGGCCGCGTTGAATTCGGGGACCAAGTTCCCGAGCGGGCAGCCCGCACCATGGCAGAACGGGATACCGCACGTATGGCAGCGGCCCGCCTGGTTGATGACCTCAATCGAAGTGAGTTTGCGCTCGACTTCCTTATTGTCCTTGACGCGCTCTTCGACAGGGCGGTAGATATCTTGAATTCGGGTTACTTGTTCCATAGAGACCTCATCCCTTCTTTGCCAAAGCGTTGCGGTAATCAATCGGGAATATCTTCACGAACTTCGGACGTTCGCAGTTCCAGTTTTCAAGGATGCGCTTGCCCTTCTCGCTGCCCGTAGCGTCCACATGCTGCTGGATAATATCTATCAGTTCCTTTTCGCTATCGGTACCGGGGAGCACGCTTTCCAAGTCAGCGGAATCCACGTTGCAGCTCAGGTCAAAGTGACCCGTTTCGTCGTACACGTAGGCAAATCCGCCCGTCATACCGGCAGCGAAGTTCACGCCCACACGACCGAGCACGACCACGCGGCCACCCGTCATGTATTCGCAACCGTGGTCACCCACGCCTTCGCTCACCAGGAGCATACCGGAGTTACGGATACCGAAGCGTTCGCCGGCGAGACCATTGATGAAGATCTTGCCAGAAGTTCCGCCGTAACCGATGACGTTACCGGCAATGACGTTCTCTTCGGCCTTGAACGAGGCGTTGTGCGGCGGGCGCACGATAATCTTACCGCCCGAAAGGCCCTTGCCCATAAAGTCGTTCGCTTCGCCTTCGAGGTCGAGCGTGACACCCGGAGCGAGGAAGGCACCGAAGCTCTGGCCCGCGACACCCTGAAGGTGAATCTTGATGGTGTCTTCGGGGAGACCCTTCACGCCGAAGTGTTCGTCCACCTCGCCGGAAAGTTCCGTACCCACCGTACGGTCGGTGTTGTGCACCACCGTGCAGAGTTCCACCGGAGCACCGGTCTTGAGCGTTTCGCCCACGAACGGGAGGATTTCGCGGCGGTCAAAGTTTTCAAGAGCTTCCTTCACATAGTTCTTATCGAAGGACTTAATGCCACCTTCGACTGTCTGGAAGATCTTGCTGAAATCGAGGTGCTTGGCCTTGTAGAATTCAATTGCGGAATCCTTCTCGAGGAGGTCGCTACGGCCACAGGCTTCTTCGAGGGAACGCAGGCCAAGGCTGGCGAGGATTTCGCGGACTTCGTCGGCGATGAAGAAGAGGAAGTTTTCCACGTATTCGGGCTTGCCGGCAAAGCGCTTGCGGTAAGCGGCATCCTGCGTGGCGATACCCATGGGGCACTGGTTCGTATGGCACTTGCGGTCCATCACGCAACCGAGGCTTACCAGCAGGTTGGTAGCAAAGCCGAATTCTTCGGCACCGAGGAGCGCAGCCACCACGATGTCACGGCCCGTCTTGAGCTGGCCATCGACCTGGAGCTTGATGCGGCCACGCAAATCGTTGAGCACGAGCGTCTGTTCCGCTTCGGCAATACCGAGTTCCCACGGGAGGCCGGCATGCTTGATGGAGGTAAGCGGAGAAGCACCCGTACCGCCATCGTGACCGGAAATCAGCACCACGTCGGCATGGGCTTTCGCGACACCCGCGGCAATCGTACCCACTCCCACCTCGGACACGAGCTTCACCGAGACACGGGCCTTCGGGTTCGAGTTGCGCAAGTCGTAAATAAGCTGAGCCAAGTCCTCGATAGAGTAAATATCATGATGCGGCGGCGGAGAAATCAGCGAGACGTTCGGAATGCTGTGACGGATACGGGCCACAAATTCGTTCACCTTGTGGGCCGGCAGCTGGCCGCCCTCACCGGGCTTCGCTCCCTGCGCCATCTTGATCTGCAAATCCTTTGCATGGCGCAGGTAGTCGATCGTGACACCGAAGCGTCCCGATGCCACCTGACGGATGGCAGAACTACGGATATCGCCGTTAGCAGCCGGAGTATCGCGGTCGGGGTCTTCACCACCTTCACCGCAGTTGCTCATGGCGCCGATGCGGTTCATCGCAATGGCAATCGTCTCGTGGGCTTCGGGGCTCAAAGAGCCAAGGCTCATGGCGCCCGCCACGAAGTGCTTCAAAATCGATTCGCGGCTTTCGACTTCGGAAATATCGATCGGGGTCGTTTCCTTGAACTTGAAGAGTCCGCGCAAAGTCGCCTGACGTTCGGACTGGTCGTTGATGAGCTTGCTGTAAACCTTGAACTTTTCGTAATCGCTGCCCTGCACGGCCTGGCGGAAAGCAGCCAGGGACTGCGGAGTCCAAAGGTGCTTCTCCCCTTCCTTGCGGAAGGCATACTGGCCACCCGACTGCAGCACGCGACTGGCGTCGGCAAAGGCGATTTTCTGACGGTCGTTGACTTCGCAGGCAATTTCCTCGAGTCCGATACCTTCGATGCGGCTTGCGGTACCCGGCAGGAACTTTTCCACGAGTTCGTGGTTCAGGCCGACGGCTTCGAAAATCTGGGCGCTGCGATAGCTGCGAAGCGTCGAGATACCCATCTTGCTCATGATCTTGAGGAGGCCCTTGTCCACGGCCTTCACGTAGTTTGCAGCAGCCGTCACCGGGTCGACATCCAGGTCGCCGTTGTGGCACATGTTGGTAATGGTTTCGAAAGCGAGGTACGGGTTGATGACCGTCGCGCCAAAACCGAGGAGCAAGGCAAAGTGCATCACTTCGCGGACTTCGCCGGACTGCACAATCAAGCCGATTTCGGGACGGACGCCCGCTTCCACCAGGGCACGGTTCACGCTAGCCGTCGCCAAGAGCGAAGGTATAGGCACGTAGCCCCAGTCAATGTTCTTGTCCGAAAGCACGATGATATCGTACTTGTCGTTCACCGCACGCACGGCATCGCCGGCGAGGTTCTGCAAAGCAGCTTCCAGCACTTCGCCGTTTCCGCCGAGCGGGAACTGCATCTTGAGCACCTTCGCCTTGAAGGCCTTGTCGCCAATGTTTTCAAAGCGGCGGATTTCGTCTTCGGTCACAATCGGGCGCGGAATCTTGATGAGATGCGCCTGTTCCGGAGTTTCTTCAAGGATGTTGCCGTGGTTGCCGATGTAGGTCGTCAAGCTCATCACGAGCTCTTCACGGATCGGGTCAATCGGCGGGTTCGTCACCTGGGCGAACAGCTGCTTGAAGTAGTTGAAGAGCGGCTGCGGCTTGTCCGAAAGCACGGCAAGCGCGGCATCGTTACCCATGGAGCCAATCGGCTCGGCACCGTTCTTGGCCATCGGCTGCAAGATGATGGAGAGGTCTTCGGCAGAATAGCCAAAGCGCTTCTGCTGCACCAGGATGTCTTCCGGAACGTCGGACGGGTTGATTTCGCTGAAGAGGCCGCGGACGCTCATCTTGTTCTCGGCAACCCAGCGGCGGTAAGGCTTGGCTCTCGCCACCTGCGCCTTCATTTCGGCGTTCTTCAAGATACGGTGGTTTTCCAGGTCGAGGTAGATGATCTCGCCAGGTTTGAGGCGGCCCTTTTCTTCGACTTCATCGTCGCGGAGGTCGAGCACACCCGTTTCGGAGGCCATCACGAAGAGACCGTCTTTACATAAAGTGTAACGTGCCGGACGGAGGCCATTGCGGTCGAGGATCGCACCCGCATTCACGCCATCGCTGAACGCCACGGCGGCAGGGCCATCCCACGGTTCCATAAGCATGGATTCGTATTCGAAGAAGCCACGCACGTCGCGGCCGAGGTAATGCTTCTTGCCCCAGGCCTGCGGCATGAGCATCATCATCGCATGCGGGAGGCTACGGCCCGCTGCGACGAGGAGCTCAAACATATTGTCCAAGCTGGCGGAGTCGCTCTGGCCAGGCATCACGAGCGGAAGGAGTTTCGGCATGTCATCGCCGATGATTTCGCTCTTCAGGTACGGCTCGCGGGCGCGGAGGCTGTTCAGGTTACCGCGCAGCGTGTTGATTTCGCCATTGTGCGCAAGGTAGCGGAACGGGTGCGCAAGCTGCCAGGTCGGGAAAGTGTTGGTAGAGTAGCGCTGGTGAACAAGGGCAAGCGGGCTTTCAAAGTCAAGGTCGTTCAAGTCCTTGTAGAAACCTTCAATCTGGCTAGCGAGAAGCAGACCCTTATAAACAATGCTACGGCGGCTGCAGCTACATACATAGACTCCCTTGCAGGCCTTCTCTATCAGGCGACGGATCACGTAGAGTTTGATATCGAAAGCGGAATCGTTTTCGAACTTGGATCCGTCGAAGAATGCCTGGCGGATATGCGGCAAAGTCTCGCGGGCTGTGCGACCGATAGAAGAAGCATCAACGGGAACCTCGCGGAAGTTCACAACAGAAACACCCTCGGATTCGGCGATGCGCTTGATTTCCGCATCGAAGACTGTCGCCTCGAGCGTATTCTCGACGAAGAACATGGCCACGCCATAGCGTTCCGGCAAATCCACACAAACCTTGCGGAAGAACTTGTGCGGCATAGAAAGCAAAAGACCCGCACCGTCACCGGTTTCCGGGTCTCCACCTGCTGCGCCACGATGCATCAGCCTCTTAAGGACAGTAATGCCCTGCAACACAATCTGGTGCGAGGCGATATTATTTACATTGGCAACAAGACCGACACCGCAGGCGTCATGTTCGTTGGCCGGATCGTAAAGAGCTTGAGCGTGCATATAATTCCTTTCTTCGTTTCGCGCAACCACGCGCGACATTTATTTTTGCGAACAAGGAATGCAAAATCCGTGCCAATTTTTGAAAACACCCGCCAATTATTGAAAAAGCGGAAAGAAAATGTAAAACAACGACAAAAATGCGCATTTCAACTAAATTTCAAATTTCAATTTTTGTAAAAGAACTAACAAAATTTACAATATTTGTAACACTCCCCAAAATTTAACCTTCATTAAGCAAAGATCCCTCTTATCCTTTATATATTTTAACCATGCGAAATTCCAGGGGAATTTTTCACAGAGTCATTCCTCTTCGAGGCATGACTGCTGCGGTTATCCAATACGAACGCAAGCGTTCGTGCCGTCTAACCTTGCACGTCATTCTCTCGCTCGCGATGCTTACAGCACCGCTTTTCGCACATGACTATTGGCTAGAACCCGAAGAGGTTGGATGCTACGGTCTCGCGGGCCTCCTTAGTGGCGGAGGAGGCGGGATCGCCACTAAAACGCACTGCGGTTTTTTGCTCGAAGAAGGACCAAAAGACATTTTCCCCTGTTACGAGCCAGACACCAACGGAGGCTGCCGTATCGCACGGTACGCAAGCAGAACAAGGCTCCCGATGGTCGGCTCACCCGAAGTTTTCAATCAAGACATTGAATGTTTCCGCTACAAGAACGAATCCTACATCGTCATTCCTACATCCGTCCCGGAACAGGTTCATGATTCGCTTTTTCACTTTCCCACTCAAGCCAAATGTTATAGTGACAGTTTGAACTGCGGCAATGTCAAAAGCGACACACTGCCCCACGAAGGTTTTCCAAAGCCGTATTCTCATAAATATTTTTACTCCTGCAAGTATGCGGCCGCAACAACAGAAGGCTGCCCGATTGCAGAAAAGGGACTTTCCCTTGTCTTTGACGAGACAGGCAAGCTTAAGCACTGGAAGCGGGACGGTCTATTGCTCTATCTCGACATGAAAGCGGAAAACAACGTTACAAAATTCATGAACCGCGTAGAACAAGAAGGCAAGCGATATCAAAGCTATAAGCTTATTTCGCCATGGCATTTTTACGATAACGACGCAACAAACATTATCGAAAAGTCCATCCACAAGGCGAGTGGGATGCAGTTCTTCTCAGGAATAAAAAAGTCTGAACGGAAGGACCTGCATTTCAACACGATGCAAGAGGCCATCAAGACTTGCAAAGAATGGATCCCCCTTAAAACGAATCAGAACGGAGGTGGAAAATGAATTCTTTTTCTGCACTCCGCATCATCGCTATTGCTGTATTTTTTGCGGGAGCCTGCTTAACGGCTTTCGCCCAAGACCGCTCCGCATCAGCCAAAGACAGCGTCGCCGCCTACTGCGTCACGTTCGAAAACGACAGCACCTACACGGCTCGGCTTTTCCGCAAAGAAATTTTGCCCGCCAAAAAGAAACCTTTTAAAAGCGACGATTACTTCCTCAATCTTCCACGAAACCTAATAAGCAGTTATTCTCCAAAAAACGTATTCCATCTGAAAAATGCCCCAAAAAATCTTCCGCATTACTACGGACAGCTCTTCCGTGCAAGCGAAAGCAAATCGGAATGTCACTCCGGCATCACACGCAAAGAACGGGAATACAATGTATTACTTGTCGGCCCATGCGTAAAATCCATGCCCGTCGCCCATTACTGCCTTATAGAAGGGAAACATCCCGCACTTTACCGCACCGAACTTTTCGAGAACGTTCCGGAAATCAGCCTGTTCGATGGCACGGGAACAGATCTAAACAGCTTGACTTGCAGCGGCACGGCGCAAAAAGAAACATCAACCGAATGGGATTTTGCAGAAATTGGAAAATTTAGGTTGGGCCCCTATACGGAAGAAGACACCTGCCACGGGAAAAGTTCCTGGGAACGGAAATCGTCCGCTCTAATCCCCGAATACATCAACTTGTCCATAGATACCAATTTCAAGGCCACCACAAAACAGCTAAAAGGTTTCTACGGCAAAAGCATTTCTGCCGTTTGGAACATCTCCATGGAATGCGGATTCGATAAAGTAAAGCAAGCCTTTGAATACGAGATTATACTGACAGGAAAATGTCCGAGATTCATAAAACCACCGAAGACCAAGTTAAAATCCGATGATTTCTGGGCCTTGAACATGGTTCAAGTTCACGGAAAATACGAGACTAAAAAATGCGCTATAAAGGGAGGCCTCGAATGAGAAAATTCGCCCTACTCCTTTGCTGTTTTTTGGTCATCCAAGCATTCGCCAAAACACCCGTCCAATTCTGCGTCTCGTTCGAAGACGAAGAACACTACAGGTTGCTACTCCTCGATGAAATCCCGACGGATTTTACGCCTTCAAAAAAAATTGAAAGTGCACCCGATTCCATATTTTGCGACACGCCCTTCTGGGCATACACCTTCTGGCCCAGTTTCGAAGGCGATAAACGGAGCAATTTCCGACGCAGTGATTACGACCGCGGAGAACTCGACGATCTAGACAAGCAATGCGACGAGAAAAGCCTTTTGGCAGGCACACCAAAAGCAGTACCTTCTCTCGAATGGAATACCGGTACCATTGACGGCAGCATATACCACAAGAAAAACGCACGCAAGTTTATCCAAAAATTTTACAAGAAAACATTCACGGGATACTGGATGGCTGACCTCGCCTGCATCTGTCCCCATTTTGAAATAGCTCACCACGCATCCAGCATCAAGGCCAAAATCGTCGGGGAATGTAAACCGAATTTCAAAAAAGAATTGAGAATTGTTCCCAAAGCAATTCCAAAAGATACCGCCATTCCCGAATGGAAACGCAAACCAGAACCCATTGCCAATCCGGACTGGATTCCGTGTTACACCAAAGACTACAGCAATGGCGGTTGCAGAATCGAATACTACGCCAGCATGAAACCGCTGCCCGTTCATGGAAAAGCTTCTGGAATCGACGAAAGCTTGGAATGTTACCACGTTGACGGGAAATCCTACATTAATTTCGGTACCGATTTACCCGCCGAAACATATTATAGACCACTTCCCGACAAAACGTTCGCAAAATGTTATACAGATAGCACCAACTGCAATTACAGCGATACCACCGCACCGCAACTCACAACACCATTCTATTTATGCAAAAAATTCAACCTGAAAGAAGGCGGCTGCGAGCCTATGGAGCACGGCATTGATTTTATCATCGGGGAAAGTCTGCAATTCGAAGGCTGGAACCGCAAAGGCATGCACTACTTCTTTAGGCAGAAAAATGAAGGAATCGACGAATTTATCAGCCAGCTATTCTATTTCGACCCGCCTAGCCAAGAATATCGCGAAATTTTGCCCGAAGGGATTTCTAATAAAGACATCGGCAGAATGGGCGACGAAGCGGCCCGCAAAACGCCCGGTATGTTCTTCTACGACGGCCTCACGAAAGTCGGCTATGAAAAATTTGAAAAACCGATGTTCAAGAATCTCAAAGAAGCCATGCAGCACTGCAAGGAACGCAAGTTCTGAAGATAAATCCGCTAAAAAAGACGAATCTTTCCAGACAATTTATTTACACAATTTGTAAATCACTTAGTTTTTTTTCAAAAAATGTAACCTTTACACGAATAAAACGTGCTTCACGGAGCACGTCCTTTTTTTCGTTTTTCGGGCAAATTTTGCGATTTCACAGGAAAAAATGTTTATTGGCATGCTTTTTGCACTCATGGCACCGAAAACAAAACTAACACTAGGAGATTGCCATGAGCAATGAATATAGAATGAAAGCAATCAAGGCCATCGCCGCAGAAAACGCCGGCGAGAACCTGCCCGCAGCCCCCGCAAGCCTCGACTTCTACGGAGAAGACGTCTTTAACGCCGACGCCATGCGCGCCTACCTCCCGAAAGACATTTGCAAGAAGTTGTTCGCCACCATCGACGGCGGCGCACCGCTCGACGCCTCTATCGCAAGCGAAGTCGCCCACGCCATGAAAAAGTGGGCCATCGACCGCGGCGCAACGCACTTTACTCACTGGTTCCAGCCTCTTACCGGTTCCACCGCCGAAAAGCACGACTCCTTCCTTGAACCCGAAGACGGCAAGGCCATCATGGCTTTCAGCGGCAAGAACCTCATCGTCGGCGAACCGGACGCCTCCTCGTTCCCGAGCGGCGGCCTGCGCTCCACCTTCGAAGCCCGCGGCTATACCGCATGGGATCCGACCTCCCCCGCATTCATCAAGCGTCACGGCAACGGTGCCACACTCTGCATCCCGACCGCTTTCTGTAGCTATACCGGCGAAGCGCTCGACAAGAAGACCCCGCTGCTCCGTTCCATTCAGGCCCTGCAGAAGTCCGCCGACCGCCTCATGGGTCTCTTCGGCGTCGCCGCCCAGAAGGTCACCGTCACTCTCGGTGCCGAACAGGAATACTTCCTGATCGACAAGCGCTTCTACCTGCAGCGCCCCGACCTCTACCAGGCCGGCCGCACGCTGTTCGGCGCCGCCCCGGCCAAGCACCAGCAGATGGAAGACCACTACTTCGGTAGCATCCCGGCCCGCATCATCAACTTCATGAACGATGTGGAAAAGGAACTCTGGAAGCTCGGCATCCCGGCCAAGACCCGCCACAACGAAGTCGCCCCGGCACAGTTCGAACTCGCTCCGATGTTCGAGGAAGTGAACCTCGCCTGCGACCACAACATGCAGATTATGGAAGTGCTCCGCCAGGTTGCAGACCGCCACGGTCTTGTGTGCCTGCTGCACGAGAAGCCGTTCGCCGGCATCAACGGTTCCGGCAAGCACAACAACTGGTCCGTGAACTACGGCAAGGTGAACCTGTTGAACCCGGGCAAGGACCCGCACCAGAACGCCATCTTCCTCACCACGCTCTGCGCTGTCATCTACGCTGTCGACACCCACGCCGACTTGCTCCGTATGGCTGTCGCTAGCGCCGGTAACGACCACCGTCTCGGTGCCAACGAAGCTCCTCCGGCAATCATCTCCATGTACCTCGGCGACCAGCTCGCCGACGTCATCGAGCAGCTCGAGAAGGGCGAACCCAAGTCCAGCAAGCAGGCTGGTGCCATGAAGCTCGGTTCCGACACGCTGCCGCCGCTGCCGCGCGACGCTACCGACCGTAACCGTACTTCTCCGTTCGCCTTCACCGGCAACAAGTTCGAATTCCGCGCTCCGGGCTCCAGCCAGAGCTGCTCCGAACCGAACGTCATCCTCAACACGATTGTGGCCGAAGCCTTCGACCTCATCGCCGACAAGATGCAGAACGTGCCGGCCGACAAGTTCCACGAAGAACTGCAGAACCTCTTGCAGAAGATCGTGAAGGAACACAAGAAGGTCATCTTCAACGGCAACGGCTACACCGACGAATGGGTGGAAGAAGCAGCAAAGCGCGGCCTCCCGAACATCCGCACCACCATGGAAGCCCTCCAGGCCCTCGTGAAGAAGGAGAACGTGGCCCTGTTCGAAAAGTACGGCGTGTTCAACAAGCGCGAACTCGATTCCCGCTACGAAGTGAACATGGAAGACTACCACAAGAAGATTCACATCGAAGGCAAGATCGCTTTCGACATCGCGAAGAACGTGGTGCTCCCGCAGGTGCTCTGTGCATACAGTAACGCGTTGAAGACCAACGAGATGGCAAAGACCCAGGGCTTCTACGCCGTGGACGGTTATGCCCGCGAACTCGGCGAAAAACTCAAGGACCTCGAAGCCGCCGTTGCCCAGATGGAAGCCGCTCTCGGCGACAAGCACGAAGCGATCCTCGACGCCATGGCGAACCTCCGCATCATCGTCGACAAGATCGAAAGTGTCATCCCCGACGAGAAGTGGCCGCTGCCGAAGTACCGCGAAATGCTTTTCATCTACTAAGAAAAGCGCCTAAAAGAAGTTAAACCTCATAAAATGCAGTCCGTTGGTCCAGTACTGGCGGATTGCATTTTACAAAAAGTGAAACCCCCGTGCTCCAAAAAAATTATTCAAAAACTGACCTCCATACCTGGAAAAAGATTTACTATATTTTGAGTCCGATGAGAATATCGGAATCCATCGAGGCACACCAGAGCGCAGCCGTTGCAGCAATCTCGCAACGGAACCAGGCGACTCTCCCCGGATTTCACAAAATTATTCTTTCCCCCATTTTCAACATTTTTAATCGTTTGGCAAAAGCTTCTGGCTTTTGCCTTTATTTTTATTCGGATTTTCATTACATAGCGAGCAAAACATGACTGACAAATTCAACTGGAAAGCGAAACGCGAGAAGAAGGCGTTTTTGGCATTGGCGGATGGAACCGTCTTTAGGGGCTATGCCTTCGGGCAGGCAAACGATACCGTCGGCGAAGCGGTGTTCAACACCGGCATGGCAGGCTACAAGCAGATTTTGACTGACCCCTCCTATGCGGGCCAGTTCGTGGTATTCACCACGGCCGAAGTCGGAGCCTATGCGGCGAATCTCGAGAAGTCCGAATCGCGCGACGTGTTCCTGAACGGCATCGTCGTGAACTCGCTAGACGACGTGAGCAAGGAGATTGGCGAAGAGAGCCTGCACGACTACATGCTCGCCCACAAGAAGCCGGGCATCGCAGGTGTGGATACGCGCGCCCTCACAATCCACCTGCGTGACCATGGCGCACAGAAGGCCTACCTGCACGTGGACGGCACCGAGATGAGCGAAGCCGACGCCATCAAGAAAGCTCAGGAATGGGAAGGCCTCGACGGTCAGGACTACGCGAGCAAGGTGAGCGACCCGAACGGTTACGAGTTCAGCACCGAAGGCGACCTGAACGTGGTCGCGCTCGATTTCGGTATCAAGACGAACATCCTGAGGAACCTTGCCGCACAGAACATGAAGGTGACCGTCCTCCCGATCAACGCGACATTCGAACAGGTGATGGCGAAGAAGCCGGACGGCGTGTTCCTCTCGAACGGCCCTGCCGACCCGAACAGCCTCCCGCAAGTCGCTGCAGTCGTCAAGCAGCTTCTGGGCAAGGTTCCGCTGATGGGCATCTGCCTCGGTAACCAGTTGCTCGGTCTTGCGCTCGGCGCAAAGGTTTCCAAGCTCAAGTTCGGTCATCACGGTTGCAACCATCCGGTCAAGAATTTGAAGACCGGCGCCGTGGAAATCACGAGCCAGAACCACAACTACGCTATCGAAGAAGCTTCGCTCCCCGCAAACGTAGAAGTCACACATATCAACCTGAACGACAACACGGTCGAGGGCATCCGCCACAAGGAACTCCCCGCGTTCAGCGTGCAGTACCACCCGGAATCCGCTCCGGGCCCGAACGATTCCTACTACCTGTTCGGTGAATTCAGGCAGATGATTGAAAACTTCAAGGCAGGCAACACCGTGGAGGCATAGCATGACCAAGACCGCAAACAAGGGCAAACAGACCAAGTACATCTTCATTACCGGCGGCGTGGTCAGCTCTCTCGGTAAGGGCATCACCTCGGCATCGCTCGCGCTGCTTCTCAAGAGCCGCGGCTACAACGTGTTCATGCAGAAGCTCGACCCGTACCTGAACGTGGACCCGGGTACCATGAGCCCCTACCAGCACGGCGAAGTCTTCGTGACCGACGACGGCTACGAAACCGACCTTGACTTGGGCCACTACGAACGCTTCGCGGGCGTACACTGCTCCAAGGCATCGAGCTACACATCTGGCCGCATCTACTCTTCCGTACTTTCCAAGGAACGCGCGGGCAAGTACTTGGGCGGCACGGTGCAGGTCATCCCCCACATCACCAACGAAATCAAGGACGCTTTCCGCTCTGCAGCCGAAAGCGGCGCCGACATCGTGCTCTGCGAAATCGGCGGTGTGGCAGGCGACATCGAATCTCTCCCGTTCCTCGAAGCTGCAAGGCAGTTCCGCTTCGAAGTCGGCGTGGAAAACACCTGTTTTGTCCACCTGGTCCTGGTGCCTTACCTGAAGGCCGCCGGCGAACTCAAGACAAAGCCCTCGCAACACTCCGTGGCAGAGCTCCGCAACATCGGTATCTTCCCGGACATTCTCGTATGCCGCACCGAAATGACGATTCCGCAAGATCACCTCGACAAGCTCGCGCTCTTCTGCAACGTGAAGCCCGAATGCGTGATTGAAGAAAAAGACGTGACGGATTCCGTCTATGCGGTACCTCGCGAACTTTCCAAGCAGGAGTTGGACCTCCGCGTGCTTGAGCAACTCAACCTGAGGGTTCACCCGATCGTCCACTCCGAATGGGACAAGCTCGTCAAGAAGGCGACACAGCCCAAGTACGAATGCACCATCGCGCTCGTCGGTAAGTACATCGCCATCCGCGATGCCTACAAGTCCGTGCACGAAGCATTGCAGCACGCCGGCATGGAACACAATGCCAAGGTGAAGGTGGAATGCATCGAGGCCGAAGAACTCGAGAAGAATCCGAGCATGATCAAGAACGCAGACGGAATCCTGATTCCGGGCGGTTTTGGCAGCCGTGGCGTGAACGGCAAGTGCGTGGCCATCAAGTATGCCCGCGAACACAAGGTTCCGCTGCTCGGTATCTGCCTCGGCATGCAGTGCTGCGTGATTGAATTCGCCCGCGATGTGCTCGGCTGGAAAGACGCCAACTCCACGGAATTCGACGAGAAGACGACCCACCCGGTCATCGACCTGATGGACGAACAGAAGAACGTCACCGACAAGGGCGGCACCATGCGCCTCGGCGCTTACCCGTGCAAGCTCATGAAGGATTCCAACGCCGCAAAGCTCTACAAGAGCGAAAAGATCAGCGAGCGTCACCGTCACCGCTACGAATTCAACTACAACAGCGAATTCCGCAAGGAACTCGAAAAGGCCGGCCTCAAGATTGCCGGTACTTCTCCCGACGGAAAGCTCGTTGAAATGGTAGAAATCAAGAACCACCCGTACTTTGAAGCCTGCCAGTTCCACCCGGAATTCAAGAGCAGGCCCACCGCTCCGCACCCGCTGTTCAGCGGTCTCGTCAAGGCAGCACTTGATCAGAAAAAGTCCAGCGTAAAGGGAAAAAAGTAACCGTAAAGACGGCTCAAAGTACGAAATAAAGCCATTCCTACATGCCCCGACATCTGCCGGGGCATTTTAAATTTGCCAGTTTTCTCCTTTTTTCCTATATTTGAATTTGCGAATGATTTGCAAATTCGTTCCAGAATGTGAAGTCCGGACATTTTTGCAAAGCTTGTGCAAGCGATTAAAGGAAAAAATGGAATACAAGACCCAGACAAGGCAGCAGATTCTCGATTTCATGGCTGAAAATCCCGACCGCATTTTCAAGGCATCGGAACTCGCACAGGAATTGCCCGCTATTTCGCTGAGCACAATATACCGCAACCTCTCCCGTCTAGAAAAAGCTGGCATCGTCCAGATTGTCGGAGCCGAGGAAAACAAGGAACTCCAATACCGCTACACGGGTCCCAGCAAGTGCCAGGCCAAAATGCACCTAGTCTGCAAAGTCTGCGGAAAGTTTTTCCATCTCGACGGTCCTGCGCTCAAGATGTTGCAGCTGTCGGTACTGCGCGTAAAAGGCTTCGTACTGGACCAGCAACAGTCCGTACTGCTTGGCAAATGCGCCGGTTGTTCGCGGAGGCATCATGTTTAACAGCCTACTCGAAAAGATACTGGTCGTTTTTGCATCATTCTACGTGTCACGGCATTTGGAGCACCATTGCCACGGCGAACATTGCCACGTGTGCCACCACATCCACCGCTGTCTCGAACTGATTTCGGTAAGCCTCGAGATAGTCGTCGTTCCCTTTGTGCTGGCACTGCGCTGTATCTTCTTTAAACTCGCCCGCATCAAGTTCCTTGTCGCGAGTCCATCCACACTTGTCTCGCAAAAAGTCCTGTTGCTGAATTGATATCCGCCGCCCCCAAGTCGACGAGCGGTACAAAGCCGCGCACCAATATCAACAATATTTGTCCATGAGGACAAGGGACTTTATATGAAAAAGTTTGCATTCTTTGCAACATTATTTTTTATGGCAGCCTTTATGCTTGCCGGATGCAAGACGGAATCCGGAGAGAAGGCTACATCGAAAAAAATTTCCGTCGTCGTCACAATTTACCCACAGTACGACTGGCTGAAGAACATTCTCGGCGAACGTTTTGATGCTGTGAACCTGAAATTGCTCATCAAAAAAGGCACCGACTTGCACAGCTACAAGCCGTCGGCACAGGATATTGCCTCTATCGCCGGGGCCGACATGGTCGTTTTCGTGGGCGGAGAATCCGACGAATGGATCAAGAAAGCACTTGCAGCGACTCCGAAGGAAGGGCGTATCACGGTGAACCTGATGGAAGCCCTCGGAGACCGCGTGAAAGAAGAAGAAGTCGTGGAGGGCATGCAAGCCGAAGATGAGCATCACCATGAAGGCGGCGAAGAAGCCGAGGAACATGAGCATCATGAACACGCCGAAACGCATGAGCACGAGCATCATCACCACGACGAAGAGGTCGAAAACGATGAACACATCTGGCTTTCGGTAATAAATACAAAAATCCTGGTAAGCCGCCTCGCCGAAGCCCTGGCCCAAATTGACACCGCAAACGCAGAAACATACAAGACAAATGCCACAAACTATACGGTCAAGCTGAACGAACTCGACAACGCTTATGCGGCTGCCGTAGCCCAGGCAAACAACAAGACCATTCTGTTTGGCGACCGCTTCCCGTTTCGCTATATGGTGGATGATTATGGCATTAAGTATTTTGCCGCGTTTGTTGGGTGTTCCGCAGAAAGCGAGGCGAGCTTCGAAACGGTTACGTTCCTTGCGGGGAAGATGGATTCTCTATCGCTGCCGGCCATATTCACGATTGAAGGCGGCAACGGGAAAATTGCCCGCACCATCCTCGAGGCGAGCAAGAAATCGAAGAATGCCGAAATACTGACGCTGAATTCCATGCAGTCAGTGACAGACGCCCAGATGAAGGACGGACTGGATTACCTATCCATCATGCAATCGAACCTCGACGTTTTAAAGAAAGCTTTAAAGTAAATACACTCTTTCAGCATGCTCAACGACCTTGCATAATCTTCCCTGAGCATGTTGAAGGGATCTTCGGGAAAAAAATGAACGAAAAGAAAACCTTGATAAAATGCCGCCAACTTGCACTCGGTTACGGGAGCAAGGATATCGTCCGCGACCTAGATTACGACATTAACGTAGGCGACTACCTCTGCATCGTGGGCCGTAACGGTTCCGGCAAGACAACTTTCCTGCGCGGACTCGCCGGGCTGCTCTCGCCCAAAGCGGGAAGCATCGAGCTCTGCGATGGGCTCCAGCGCAACGAGATTGGCTTTTTGCCACAGATGACAGTAGTCCAGAAGGATTTTCCCGCCTCTGTCGAGGAAATCGTGCTGTCCGCTTTCCAAGGCAAGTTCCGCCTGCTGCCGTTTTACCGGCGGGCCCAACGGGAACGCGCCATGGAATGCATGGCGCTTACCCGCACCGAAAGCCTCGCGAAATCGTGTTTCCGCGAGCTTTCGGGAGGCCAAAAGCAGCGCGTGCTTTTGGCCCGGGCCCTCTGCGCCGCCGAACGGTTGCTGCTCCTTGACGAACCCGTGACCGGCCTCGACCCCGAATCGACGGAAACGATGTACCACATCATCGAGGAACTCCACAAGAAGGGCATGACCATTATCATGGTAACTCACGACATCGATACAGCTCTCAATGACGCCAATCGCGTGATGGACTTTAACGACATTTCAGTAAAGGGGAAATAACCATGCCGGAACTCATCGAAAAATTTTCGTTCTATTTGGAATTTCCCTTCGTGCGCTACGCAATAATCGTGGGCGTTCTCGTTTCCCTCTGTTCGTCGCTCCTGGGCGTGACACTTGTGCTCAAGCGTTACTCCTACATCGGCGACGGCCTTTCGCACGTAGCCTTCGGAGCCCTAGCCATTGCGTCGGTGCTGAAGCTCACGAACAACATGCTGCTCATCTTGCCCGTAACGGTGGCGGTGGCCGTACTGCTGCTTTGTACCGGCAAGAACGCGCGCATCAAGGGCGACGCAGCAATCGCCATGGTATCCGTGGGGGCACTCGCCATCGGTTACCTGCTGATGAACATTTTTTCCACTTCGGCAAACATTTCTGGCGACGTGTGCACCACGCTTTTCGGCTCCACCTCGATTCTGACGCTCAAAGTCGGAGAAGTCTACCTGTGCATTGCGCTTTCGTGCATTGTCCTCCTGACGTTTGTCCTTTTTTACCACAAAATTTTCGCCATCACATTTGACGAAAATTTCGCACGGGCGACCGGCGTCAACACGACCATATTCAACTTGATGATTGCGGTTATCGTGGCCGTCATCATCGTACTCGCAATGAACCTTGTCGGTGCGCTACTGGTTTCTGCGCTGGTGGTATTCCCGGCGCTTTCGGCAATGCGCGTATTCAAGAGTTTCTTCTCGGTAACTGTTGCCGCGGCATCCATCTCGGTCGCATGTTCCCTCATCGGGATTGTTATCGCCATCCTCGCGGGAACACCCGTAGGTTCTACGATTGTCGCCGCAGACATCGCCGTTTTCGGCCTGTGTTACTTGACAAGCCTTGTCCGCGACAAAAGAGGATAACGCAAATTGATTAAGTCTTCCATGAATCGGGGCTTCGCGCTTTTCACCTTGTTGTTCGCATTGTCAGCATTTTTTGCGGCACCACCGGCGTATGCCGAAAAAATCGACATCGACCTTTCACGTATGAGCGGAACAGTCGTCTACGCAATGGTCAATCAAATGGTCACGGAACCGCAAAAATTCAAGGGAAAGATCGTCAATATGTCCGGCGTTTTTTCCAGCTATTACGACAACGAGACAAATCAGCGCTACTTCGGCTGCGTAATTTCTGACGCCCTCGCCTGCTGCTCGCAAGGGCTCGCGTTCGAGTTGAAGAAACCGCACAAGTATCCGCAGGAATATCCCGACGAAGGCACGGAAATTACCATCCGGGGTATTTTCGACATTCGAACAGAAGAAGACGGCGTAGGCTTCCCTGTTATCCGCGATGCAGAAATGTTCCGGTAAGTGAATTTGTATGGGCCGTCTTTTCTTTCCGATTAATCGACGAATGAAATTCGCAAGAATCGTCATCGTGAGCATACTTGCTGCGTTGCTATTTGCCGTCACGCAGCACCACCACGACGATTTCAACGAACACGAAGACTGTCCCGCATGCGTTCTGGTACAAGGCGGATTTGAATTCAACGATTTTACGCCGCAGGTGACCCTATTTTGGATTCCTCTTTTTGAGTTGGTTAGCGAAAAAAACACCTGCAAAATCAATTCGCACATTTACTTTTACAGGTCCCGTGGACCTCCGGATCTTGCCGCCTAGCCTGCTAAAACTTTAACCACGACATCCTGCTTTTTGCCTAGCGCACTCCCGCCAGGTGTTTTCGACGCATCGTCCGCATTGATGAACGCGGACAGGAATGTTGTACATAAAAACCATCATAACGATGGGACACCACGAACAAAAAGAAACAACATGATCAAGAAATTTTCCCTTGCCGTTCTCAGCATTCTCCTTTGCGCATTCTTTGCCGCCTGCGGTGATGACAACAGCACCTCGACCGACCAACATGAACATTTCGAAGTTGAGGGTTGGAACCTGTATTGGCCGGACTGGAGTCTCGCCTACAGCGTATACCGCGGAAAAATCGATGAGAAACACAACGAACTCCATGTCAATGCAAACTGCCTGAGCGAACATCTGAACATCAAGTTCCTTGACGAGAACAAGAAGGAAGTTGCCGGTCCAAAAGACGACGAACATACCCTCGGCTGGGAAGTCGGCGACAAGAAGATTCTAGACATCGAATGGGAAGGCGGCTGGGGTTTCCATCTCAAAGGCGTCAAAGAAGGCAAGACAACGCTTATTTTGAAGGTGAATCACCACGACCACGCCGACGCACGCACTCCTGAAATCAGCATCATCGTAGACAAGGCCCTGAAGGCAGAAGAGTGCCCTTTCCAGGAAGACGAAGATGAAGACTAACCTTTTGAGGGTAGCCATAGGAAGCCTCCTTTGCGGAGGCTTCCTTCCTTTTTCTTTTGCACAGGAATTTGTTCAAGATTTGGGAAGCGAGACTATCGAAGACGACAATCCAACGCAGGCCCTTTTGGAGGGGCTGCGCGAGGAGGACGATTTAAGGGATGAAAAACTGGAACGCGAACTTTCAACGACTATCGCGGAGACGATCAGGAATGAGCCCGATGTGGCTATTCGTTCTATGGGGCCTGCGGCCGCGCGGCCGGTCATCAAAGGGCTTTCGGGAAGCCATGTAGAAGTAACGGAAGACGGATCCTTCAGCGGCGACATGAGTGCCACTTCGCCGGACCATGCGGTGGCATCGGAGGTGCTGACGGCGCACAGGCTGCGCGTGCTGCGGGGCCCGCGCATTTTGCTGTATTCCTATTCGGCAGCCGGCGGTGTGGTACAGGTAGAGCGCGGGGACATTCCCTTCAACGACTCGCTATTTAACGGTTTCGTGACATGGTACGCCGAAAACGGGCAACCGGGATATGCAACTGCTGCAGGGATGAGCGCCTCCGCGATGGGGGTATCGGTAAAGGGCGAGATTTCGGGACGGCACATGGGCGACCTGCATACGCCAACTGGCAAGCTGAAAAATACGCAAATCGACAACGGGAGCGGCGCTGTGGGCGCGGCTTACAAGCTCGGCCAATTCCGCCTGGGGGCATCGTTCCGGTGGTTCGATAGCGACTACGGAATACCCGGCGGATTCATCGGGGGCCACCCAAACGGCGTGGATATCAGCCTGTGGAAACGGGACTTGACGCTGCGCGGACTTTACCTGCCGACGAAAGCAAAACAAGACACATTGGACGTAACGATGCGCATCAACCGCTACCATCATACGGAATTTGAAGGAGCTGGAGCCGTGGGGGCCGAGTTCGCCGTGAACCAGGAAAATCTCCGTTTGGAAAAGGTCATGGCGAATCCGGGCCCCCTTTTCGGCGTGCGTTTAGGGGCGGAACTCGATAGCCGATCGGTCAAGATGGGCGGATACGTATTCACGCCACCGACCCGCTCGTACGCCGCAACAGCGTTTGCGGCAGCGAGCCTAGGTGGGTGGCGGGGGTTAGAGATGACGTTTTCCGGGCGATTTGGCGGAGCGTTCTTCCGTCCGCATGAAAGCGTCGTCGCCGACAAAGATGCTCTTGAGGACAGAGATTTTGCACTATGGGCACTCGATGCGGAATTTTCGCAGAGAGTTGGTCTCGGCAAGTTTCTAACGTTCGACATTTTCAGGACAACCCGTGCCCCGACCATCGAGGAGCTCTACAATCAAGGTCCACACTTGGCTGCATATACCTACGAGAAAGGCGACAGCAAGCTAGATGCCGAAAGCGGCTACGGTGCGGAACTCGAATACCGTTCCTACGGAGAATTCGTCTCGTGGCGGGTGGCGGCACATGGTACGTGGTTCACGAACCACCTCGCCCCGCGCGCGACAGGCGACACAAACTGGTCGCAGCTCCTCCCGATTTACCGCGTGCGGGGCGACGAGGCCCTGCTCTACGGCGCTAGCGCTTCGGCTCAGACCGTTGCCGAGCAGGGCCTCCGTGCCGCCACCTCCGCCAGCTACGTACGCGGCGTATTCCGCGACACCGACTGGGGTGACATGCCGCAAATTCCCCCATTCAAGATTCACGGGGAACTCGGCTACATTTGGCAACACCTGCAAACTTCAGTCTACAGCGACTTTGCGCTCGCGCAACGCTTCGTTGACAAATATGAAGAGGAAACTCCTAGCTACATCATATTCGGATTCATAATCGAAATCCGCTGGAAACTCGCCCTCGCCCATTACAGTCTCGTTTTCCGCGCAGACAATCTGCTCGATGCTGACGTACGGAACCACCTTTCCCGTCTCAAGTCCATCATGCCCGAAAAGGGGCGCAATTTCAGCATTCTGGCAAACATGAAATTCTAGGCCAAGCATATAAAATCCCGCCGCGGCAAATGCCGGGCGGGAATTCACCCCCTCTTTCGCGCTGGAGGAGAGCATATTGCGAAAGAGGCGATTTACGGAGACCTGTCCTAGAAACTGAATACAGTCTCGATGCCCAAATGGAGCGATTCGTTATCCTTGTTGTCGCCAACAGGGAAACCCATCATGCCGAAGGCGGTAAAGTCCAGATTCTCGATCGGCGAGAAGTAAACACGGCCGCCCAATTCCACCGTCGTCTGAGAATCATCGTCATCATCCAAGGTGTGGGTGTGATACTCCACAGGAATACCGAGCTTGATACATTTGGCTAGCTTGAAAGCCGGTTCTGCATAAAGAAAGAAGTATTCCGGAATTTCTTCGCTATCCAGATCACTTGCATCTTCTTCGGCATCACCCCTATC
Organism: Fibrobacter sp.; assembly: GCA_017642335.1. Classification (GTDB taxonomy): domain Bacteria; phylum Fibrobacterota; class Fibrobacteria; order Fibrobacterales; family Fibrobacteraceae; genus Fibrobacter. The sequence continues at coordinate 5,648 of JAGCPF010000071.1, read as the reverse complement.
CATGAAGGCGTAGAAAGCCGTTGCCTTGATATCGAATATGCCTATTTCGAAAGAAGGCTCAAGCAAAATGGCGTGGGCAGTAGAAGTCCAATCCTGACCAGCCACCACGTCGCCGTCATCCATCAAGTAGTCAGCATGGAAGCCGTATACCGCGCGGAACGCGAAATCACCGATAGAAAGTCCCGCCTCGACACCGGCATGCAACTCATTATGCTGTGCTTCTTGGTAGCTTTTGTAGTCGAGATACGGGCGCAAGTGCTGACGCGCATACTCGAGTTCGTAGGCGGCATGGAAGTCATAAACATTTCCATCAGCCTCCGTTTCGGGAGCATCGTTGTCACCGCGGCCAAAGCCCAGGCCTAGCTCAAAGCCAGCAATTTCCAACTGGATTCCGCGAATATCATGTTCCTTCATGCCGGCGGCGTTGTCTGCCGGATCGTCATAGTTGTAGTAGGCAACGAACGCTCCTTCCGAAGATGTCAGGTCACCCGCCTTGATCGTAAACAGATCAGCATGCTGGTACTGGATGTAGGCGCCATTGTAGACGGCAGCGGGGCTATCCGTCTCACCATCCGCTTCGAGGCCAACATACGCAGACCACTTCTCGTTAAACTGGATTTCAAAATTCAAGTCAAACGTTGATGCGTAGGAATGCTTGAAGTCATCGTCATTCCAGAGGTCTCCCGTATACACGTCGAATTCCACTTCGCCGGAATACTTCACATCCGTCTCAGCAAAAGCCGATGCAACAAAAAATACTGATGCAGCCAAAAGGAATCGTTTTTTCATCTTTATCTCCTAAGTGATTATTTAGGGTTATTTCCCATCAACAAGGTTTACGTCCTTGCAAACCCTATTTCGCAAAAAGTGTGCCAAATCTTTTCAAAAACGGCTCAAGCCCGCATATTCACTGGGATGCGGGCTATAGCGATAATTTCAAGCTATCCAATTATTTACACAAAACGAAAGCAATACAAATTCCGTACAATTTTTTGTAAACGGAATCTTGTATATCTATCCGAACACGTGTTTTTTCTTCTGGTCGCGGCCAATGAGGAACAGCGCAACGACTACGCCGACAAGCAAAGCGGCGGCAATGCAAATCCACAAGGCGGAACCACCCACGGCCAGCTGGAAGAACAGCACCGAGAAGCTCCAACCTATAACCGTCTGGAATACGACCATGAGCGTACCATAAAACCGGCCCAGTTCGCGGAACGCCGTTCCAAGAGCCGCTAGGCAGGGCACGTAGAGCAATATGAAAAGCAGGTAGGCAAACACCTGCCACTTGCCGAGACTGAAGTGAGCGCGCATACCCTTCATCGCCGAGGCGACTTCATCGTTCTCGACATCTTCGCTTTCTTCGATGGCTTCCTTCACGCCGAGCGGATTTGCCAGTTTGCCGAAAACCCCAGCGAGATTCTCGGGAATGGAGATGAATGCATCCTTCGCCGTTTCCTTCAGGCTGAAGCCTTCTTCGTCATCCGCTTCACCAACACCCGCCTGGTCTTCGATACTGTAAAGCGAGTTCAGCGTACCGACGATCGCCTCTTTCGCGAAGAGGCCTGTAAAAAGAGCGACAGATGCGGGCCAGTTGTCCTTCTCGACACCGAACGGCTCAAACACCGGGGTAATTGTCGAGCCAATCAAGCTCAGCACGGACTTCTCGTTGTTGTCGTTGCCGAAACTGCCGTCGGTACCGATGGAACCCATGAAGCCAAGAACCGTCACCATGATAAGCACGATCTTACCCGCACGGAAAATGAATTCACGGAGTCGGAGCCACGCATGCCTGAAGAGGTTGCTGAACTTGGGCAAATGGTAAGGAGGCAATTCCATGATAAAGGTGGATTCCTTACCCACGAACAGAGTCTTTCTCAAGAGCAAGCCGTACAGAAGCGCAATCACGATGCCGACCATGTAGATGCCAAACACCAAGTTGCCTGCGGCCTTGCCGAAGAAAGCCGCACCAAACAGCGCATAGACCGGGAGCCTTGCGCCACAACTCATGAACGGTACCAGGAATAAGGTCAAGAAGCGTTCGCGCTTGTTTTCGAGTGTACGTGTTCCCATGAGTGCAGGCACGGAGCAACCAAAGCCCACGATCATCGGGACAAAAGCCTTTCCTGGGAGTCCAAGGAACCGCATGAACCTATCCGCGACAAAGGCGGCACGGGACATGTAGCCGGAATCTTCCAAGAAAGAGAGACACAGGAACATGAAAAAGATGACCGGAATGAACGTCGACACCGTCTGGATACCGGCACCGAGGCCGTTCGCTAGGAGCGCCACGACAAATCCAGGCGCATGGATTGTTTCCAGGAGTTGAGTAAGGCCATCGACGAAGATGCCACCCACCAGGATGTCGAAGAAGTCGATAAACGCAGAACCCACCGTCACGGCAAACCAGAAAACAAGATACATCGCCATCAAGAACAGCGGGATGCCGAGAATGCGGTTCAGGAAAATCTTGTCAAGTTTGTCGGTACGCGTTTTCTTGTTCGTGTTGTCGCGAACTACCTGCATCACGATATTGCGCGCATAGGAGTAACGCGAATCCGCAAGCGCAAATTCCACTTCTTCACCGAGGTCTTCCTCGATCTTGTCATGAGGGATGGTTACATTCAGGCGTTCAGCCACTTCGAGCACGCGGCTGCTGTGTTCCAGATACTGCACCGCCGTCCAGCGGGGAGTCGCACCGAGTTCCTTTGCCACGGGCTCAAGCGTCCCGGAAATATCTTCAATCAATTTTTCGAGAACTTCGGAATGCTTGACAGCCTTCGGGAGCGGGAGCTCATTACTGGAATGGAGCAGCTTGTGCAAATCGTTCACGAAACCTTCGCAGCTCTTCGGCGAAACGGCAGTCAGCCCGACAGCCGTCACGCCCAGAATTTCTTCGAGTTTCTTTAGGTCAATATGCACTCCGCGCTGAGCGGCAATGTCCATCATGTTCACGGCGAGCACCATCGGCACGCCCTTTTCCATGAGCTGGCTCGTGAGGAACAAGTTGCGTTCCAAGTTCGTCGAATCGAGAATGTTCACGACCAGGTCCGCCTCGCCCTTGAGCAGATAATCGAGAGCGGCACGCTCGTCCTCGGAATTTGCGAACAGCGCATAAATGCCCGGAAGGTCCACCACGCAGATTGTGTGGTTGTCGAGCTTGAACGAACCTTCCTTCTTTTCGACGGTCACGCCGGGCCAGTTGCCCACAATCTGGTTCGAGCCGGTCAGTGCGTTAAAAAGTGCAGTCTTTCCGCAGTTCGGGTTGCCTGCGATAGCAATGGTAAAAACTTCCTTGTCGATAGCCATTCTAAATTCTCTCCAGCATCAACACATTCGCTTCTTCTTTGCGGAGCGAAAGCCTGTAAGAAAGCACAGCCACTTCAATAGGATCGCCGAGGGGAGCTACCTGCAATACACGAAGTTCCACACCGCGCACGAGGCCCATCGAAAGGAGTTTGGACTTGTACTGGGAATCGCCCGTACGGTAGCCCACAATTATCACCTTATCACCACGCTTCAGCTCCGAAAACTTCGGCGTCATATTCCATTCTTTTGCTTGCGACTTGCCGCCGCAACCACATTTACATCCCATGACTGGTCCTATTTCTTTGCACTTTTTGCTTTTTTTGCCGACGGAGCAATCGTGGCCGGCTTCATAAATTCTTCAATTTTCCCTAGAGTCTCCGCCGAGAGGATATGCTCCATGCAGCAGGCGTCCTTATCGGCAATCGCCTCCGAAACACCGAGCTTAATCAGGAAACCCTTGAGCAAAATATGGCGGTTAAGAATTATGGCAGCAACGCGCTCGCCCTCTTCCGTGAGTTCCACGCCACTGTAGGGTTCCTGGGTCACGAGTCCCAACTTCTTGAGTTCAATCATCGCCTTCGCTACGGAAGGCATCTTGACCGTAAGGGCCGCCGCAATGTCCTTGACACGGGCGATTCCGTTGGCAAGGCGCAGGATATGCACCATTTCCAGGTAATCTTCCAGACTCTGGCTCAGTTTTGCATGTTCCATTCGAGGCCTCCAAATGGTTCAATCAGACAAATCTAGCATTCATTAGATGCGGCAAATTATAGCTCTTTCTTTTTAATTAGTCAAGGCTAAATTTCTTATTTTTCTATAATTTTTTTAGGTAAGACTAATTTTCAGCCTTGCAACCTGTTTTTGAAAGTAGCTTTACACCTGTCCTGCAAACATATTGCTGAACAACAGGAATCCCGAAATAAAGATGACGGCACCGCCAGCAAGAGTGGCCGCTGCATAGATTTTCGAGGCAAGACGGCTATGGGCACTGCCCTTGTCGATTCCCTTGCGGAAAGCGACCGCAGCTATTCCGAAAGCGACGTTAGTAACGGTCATGCCGATACAGATGACAACGGCGCCAAGAAGCGAAAGAGCAACCATTGAATTCAGCAGGCAGAAAAGCACTATCAGCGCGACAGCCGGACAAGGCACAATCCCTGTAACAGCAGCGACTCCGATGATTTCACGCCAGCGGGCCGTTGGCGGTAGCGGAGTTTCTTCAGCGGACACTTTCTGCTTGCACTGTTTGACCACATCGCGAATGCCAAGAACAACAAGCAAGATACCGGTGAGCATGATGAGCGCATAGCTCGCCTTCTCGATCCCAATTCGTCCCGTTTCAAACGCTGCGAACACGGTCGCCCTGAAAACCGCATACAAAACAAAAAGCAACAAGACGGCGCTCAGCGTGTGCACGAACGTAATCCCCGCACCAAGCGCAACCCCTTGCCGCCATCGTCCACGACGCGCGATGAAATACCCCACCACGATGGACTTGCCGTGCCCAGGACCAAGAGCATGCAACATGCCGTAAACAAAGCAGATAACAAGAAATTTCCAGATAGCGCCCCAGTCCCCCTGCTTCATAGCCGTAATGGCGACGGTCAGTTTTTCGCGAAGGACTTTCTGTGCCTGGGCGATACTAGCAAAAAAGGATGATTCAGGAGCGTCAGCAGGCTGAACAACGACCTCTGCCGCAGAGGGAGCATTAGTTTCCCCCACATCAAAACGCTTTTTCTTGACTGCTGCAGAAGCAGCAACCGCAAGAAGGAGAATCAGTAGAAAAACAATCGACTTTTTCAAGAGAACGACCTTTTTTCTTTAAGATAATAAAAAAAGACCCTCTAAAAAAAGGACAGCACAAATGCCTGGCGAGTCATTTTACATTTTCATGTTTTCTTACTTTTTTGTTTTACAAAAAATGAAACACAATCATCAATTGTTTAAAAAATCAGAAAATTATATTGCGAAGCAGGCTCCTTTTTACTACATTTTCAGTCCGATGAAGATATCGGAAACCATCGAAGCACACATGAGCGCAGCCGTTGCAGCAATCTCGCAACGGAACCAAGCGACCCTTCCTGGTCATCTGATTTTTATTCCTGTTCAAAACGTTTTTAATTGTTCGGCAAAAGCTTTTGGCTTTTGCCTTTCTTTTTATTCGGAGAAATGCTATGCCTAAGCGTACCGACATCAAGAAGATTATGCTCATTGGCTCCGGCCCGATCGTGATTGGCCAGGGCTGCGAATTCGACTACTCCGGCGTGCAGGCCTGCAAGGTGCTGCGCCGCGAAGGCTACGAAGTGGTGCTCGTGAACTCTAACCCCGCCACCATCATG
>JAGCPF010000070.1 GCA_017642335.1 Fibrobacter sp. | reverse complement strand
TTTTCCGCCATCCAAATTTGATCACCGATAGTCGTTGTCTTGTAAACCTGACCATCGCGATTGTCCGTCAGGGTCTTTTTATCGGCATCGTACACGCTACCTGCCAGAGAAGAACTTGATTCCGCTTCGGAACTGGAACTAGTCGTTTCTTCGCTAGAAGACGACTTTGTTTCGTCACCACTAGACTTTTCACTCGAAGAAGATTTTTCGCTATCTGTTTTTTTCTCGCTGCTGCTGGATTCTACTTTCTTTACACTGCTGCTAGAGGCGACCTTGTCATTGGATTTTGAATCGCTAGATTCTTTGCTATCGTCCGAAACGATACTGCTTGAAGAATCGGCTTCAGTGCTCGAGTCACCAGCCGAAATCGAAGATGAATCGCCTCCGCACGCAACAAGGAAGAGCGCAAAAGAAAAGGCTGCAATGGAAAAATGCTTCATAGGATTCTCCTTAAAATTTATTCGTAATATAATTTCTTTTACCCCTCCCCCCTTGTAAAAGATTAGAAATTTGCCGTTTTTCGCAAAATGCGATACGCAAAATGCGAAAAATTATTGTTCAGGCTTCGCCTTCCCGGTGAAGTTCGTGCTCGTTATCTTGAGGACGGTCACGGCGGCGGCTTGTTCGGGCGTGAATTCGAACTTGTGCGGGGCCGCATACATAGACTGCGCCGGTTTTGCGGACTGCGCGGAACTTGAACCGTGCGCGGCGCCTGCGGCTTGCCGTTCCATCAGGAGCGAGAGCCCGCGGCATTTCTCGGCGACGTCTTCGACGATTTCGGCTTTACCCTGCCCGACAACGCTTGCGTAAAAGCGCCCGCTCTTGCAATAAACGTCTTCGTGAATCTTGATGCGGTTTTCAACGCACATGCTGAACGCTACATTCGGATTCTTGCGGATGCAGTCGAGTTTTTTGCCGACATGCGCGCAATGGAAGTAAAGCTCCAGAACGCCGCCTTCCAGGCTGTACCCGAACGACAGCGGAATCACGTAGGGCACGCCAGCATCGTCCACCATCGCGACATGGCAAGTCGTACACTGCTCGATAATCTTCGCGATATTTTCGTCTCCCAAAACTTCTCTATCCTTGCGTCTCATAGAATAACCTTCTTATCTATGCCGAAAGTGCCTTCAGCAATTCTTTTTTGTCCGCTCCCAACGAAAAGAACATCTTGATCATCAGTTCCAGCGAAACGCTTGCGTCCGCATGTTCCACTTTCGCATACCTTGACTGACTCGTTTTTGCCAACGCTGCGGCGGAGACCTGCGTTTCCCCGTTGGATTTCCGCTTTGCGACCAAAGCCTTTGCTAAGGAGACCTTCATCTCGATAATCGCCATTTCCGCTGGGCTCAAAGCGAGGAACTCATCGATATCTCCGACTTTCCAACCTTTTTTCTGCAATCTTTCTTTTTTCGCCTTTTCCATACGCTACGCCTCCGCATCATATAATTTTAATCGTTTACGACACAAGTCAATGACTTCGTTAGGAGTTTTGTTCGTTTTCTTTTCTGTCCACAGAATCACGATAATCGCATCAGTGTCAATTCGATAAAATAACCGCCAGTTTTTTCTTTCGTCTTGAATACGTAGTTCGTGACATCTCGCTCCTATAGACGGCATTGGCCGACTTTGCGGCAGAGAGAGGCTCACTCCTGATTGCAATAGTCGCAATAAGAATCCTGTTTCTATCCTCGCTTTTTGTGACAAAGGTGGTGTTTGCGGTTGCATGTGCAACCAGACTAATGGTTTGTGGCTTGGACTCATAAAATATATATCGGATTTGACATAATGTCAAGGGCTAGGGTGATGATGCTATAAGGACATCTGTACAGTCCCTAACCTATAGACGTTTTTCTAAAGAAAAATTTCGCTTTTTTAGAAAAAAGAGTTCTTTTTTTCTGAACCTCGAACCTACTCATCCCACAGCTTGTGCATAATCACCGGCCGGTTCTTGCCCGCTTCAGTCCTGTGCATGTACATGTGCCCGGTGCTGTCGTAGCTGAACTGTTCGCCGACGCGCTCCCCGTTTACGTAGGTGAGGCTGTCCATCAGGACGCCGTTCGCATACCAGTTGCGCCAGATTCCTTCGCGCTTGCCGTCTTTCCAGAACCCTTCGCTCGCAAGCCCCCCACCCACGCTGTCGGGGTAGAATATGCGGGATTCCTGGATGGTCCCCGCAAGCCACGTCTCCTCGTAGCGCAGGCGTTTGTCGCGTTTCATGTACCAGACTTTGCCGGAAAGTTCACCTGCGACAAAGGTGGATTCCGCACAAACGAAGTCGTCCGTTTCCCGGTGACATGTGCCGTAAGACGTGCCGGTTCCGTTTTCGAACAAGCTTTCTCTCAGGATGCTTCCGTCCTTGTTGAACCAGCGCCAAAGGGAATCGCGCTTGCCGCCTTTCCAGCGTTCCTGCTTTTGGATGGTTCCGTCAGCCCGGAACAATGTCCATGTCCCTTCTTGGATTCCCTGGTCGTAATTTCCCTCGAACATGAGCTTTCCGCTCGGGTAGTATTCCTGCGATTTCCCGTGGTGCTTGCCGTAGGCGCAGTCGTATTCGCTGGAGCGGATGCTGTCGGAGGAGTAGTAGGTAACGTGCCCGGAGGGGCTCCCCGGGTGGCAAGAGTTTTCTTCGGCGAGAACACCGTTGGGGTACCATTTTTTCCAGACGTCTATGGAGTCCCCTTGCTTGCTGTAATGTTCCTCGAAGGCCTTGTTGCGGTTGTAGTGCCAGCCTTCCCAATCGCCTACGGGGTGGTCGTCCTTGTAATGCCGCTCGGCCTGGACTTTTCGGTCGAAATAGAACGAAGTCCAGTCGCCGTCCTTTTTTCCTTTTTTGTAGTAGCCGGTGCCGATAAGGTCGCCGAGGTCGCTCCATTGCTTGAACTTGCCGTGCGGAACATTGTCCTTGAACGGGATTTCCAGCTTTTTGATGCCGTTCGTGTACCATTCGACCTGCTTGAGAATTTCGCCGTCCGGATAGACCCAGACAGAGGTTTTCTTGATGTCGTTTACATGGTAGTCCAGCACTTTTTCTTCGGCCCTTTCCACGGTGCATCCGCAAAGGAACGAAATAATGCTAAAAAAGGCGATTGTTTTGAAGGCGTCCATATTCGGTAAAGTAGAAAAAAGGTAATTTCTAGTCGTGGACGAATTGAAGAAAAAAACGGTTGTCGAGACGTTGAAGTCTCGGTTGCAGGCTCCGTGGGTGTGGCTCATCCTCGTTTTGACGCTTGGACTGACTGCGCTTTTCTACGTGTCGCAGCAGCCGCAGATGGTCCTGTACAACCAGTACATCAAGAACATTTCGGAATACCAGTTGCTCGAGACTCGGCTGATGCGTTCGATGGAGCGTGTGCGCATGGGGCGCATGACGGATTCCGCGGCGATCCAGTCCCAGATTATGGTGCTGAGGGAGATAGCCGTCGCTTTCTCGCACGACATGGAAGGCTTGCAGGACATAAAGATAAAGACTCCTCCTGCATCTTCGGTCAGCCGTTTCGAACGCGAGGTGGCGAGGAAACTTTCTGGGGTGTCGTGGTACTTTGTCAACCGAAATGCCTGGTTTGCCTCTCGCGATTCCTTGATTACGCAGATGGACGCGCTTCCTTCGAATGCTCTTTCTGCTCTTTATTCCCTGCTTGATTCTGCTTCCGCCGGGATGAATGTTTCTCGCCCCCCTCAGCTGGAATTGCCTGAAATTTTGGCCAGGGGTGTGGACGCCTTGCTTGCTTCCAATGCCGATCTTTCTGTGGCGTGGAACCGTTTGAACAGCGATGTATCTATGGCTTGCAGCGAGGAACTGGTCCAGTTTTTCCAGATGGAGAATCTGGATGAAATCTCGCTCAAGTCAAGAATTCCCATGGTATTTTACTTCCTTTCGATCGTACTTCTTTTGACAACGTTTTTCTTCATTTTCCGCTCCAAGCAGTAGACGATATGCTATCCATTTTCAGAACTCGCCATTCCGCCTATTTCAATTTCGCTTTCCTTTTCGCCGTGCTGGGTTCGTGGCTGTTCTTCTATTTGCAGCCGGTCCTCCGTGGCTTCTTGAGTGACGAGTACTTGTTTTATGGCAAGGTGAGCTATGCGGCCATCCCGAGCATTTTCGGCAACACCGACATCCCGCTCCTGGACAAGACGTATTTCCGCCTGAACGGTGACAACGATGCCACCTTTGTGCTTTATGCATCCAAGGAAATCTTGGAAGAAATGTCCGACTGGTTCCAGTTCGGGGCCCGCAATGTGGGGGATATTTCGTTGGAAGTGTCCGCGGCGCGCGTCGGGGAGAACCGCTTCGTGGTGAGTTCGCTTGCGACGTCGAACGGTGCCCTGGAATGGGATACCCTGATGGAATACCAGTTCCAATGGGCCATGATTTATCTTGCCGTCGAGGCGGTGTTCTTCTGCGGGTTCGTGTTCTTCATCGTCCTGGGCTTCCGGTCGCGACGTAGGCGCAAGGCCTTGGAACGCAGGCTGATGGCTGCCGAGGATGATTCCGGTGACTAGGTTCCCAGGAATGTTTTTTGCGGTAGTGCTGGCCTTGGGGCTGGCTTCCGTTGCATGGGCCGGCAAGGCGAAGGATACGCTCATGGTCGACGCTCCCGGTGTAAAGAGCGCGGTCGGCGTCTGGTGGCCGAAGTCTCCTGCGAACGCACCCGTGCTGGTCTGGTTCCACGGGGGGATGTCGAGTGGAAATTGCGAGAAGGGGCTTGTCGCGGGTGACGACCTTTCCAAACTGTACCCATCGGCCATAGTGGTGAGTGCCTCCGCTTGCCGCGAGAATCACTGGGCAACGCAGCAGATGGTTGCCGCGCTGGATCGTGCGCTTGATTCTGTGGCCACGCTGAGGAAATCTCCTGTGAGCGAGGTTTCCCTCGTCGGTGTCTCGGATGGGGCTATCGGCGTATTGTTCTATTCGCTGAACGGCGGACGGCGGGTGCAGGACCGGTTGCTCGTGAGCTCGAACGGGAGCCTGCTTGGGGAGGCGCAGAAACTGGCCGCGTTGCCCCGGTACCGCGAGGGACGATGGCGTTTTTTGCAGGGCGGCTCGGACCGGCTGTATCCGTCCGGAGTCACTGTTCCTTGGATTGACTCGTTCTGCCGTGCGCTCGGTTCCGATTGCGACCTGAAGTTCGACCAGGCCGGCGAACACGACTGGAGTTATTGGCGCGACAAGCACATGGACTGGATTCGCGCAGCCATTGCTCCTAAAAAGAAATAGGGATTGCTAAAACGCATTTATAACGCGCTTATTTGTCGATTTTTTTTGCTTTGAACCTTGACAAAAGGCGTTTTTTTTTCAAAATTTGGTGCACCACGCGGATGTGGTGGAACTGGTAGACACGCTAGATTCAGGTTCTAGTGCCTGCGAGGGCATGAAGGTTCAAGTCCTTTCATCCGCACTGAAAAGCCCGGTAGTACGCTACCGGGTTTTTCTATTGTTTTTTCGGTTATGTAGTGGCGGTCCATTGCTAAATTATGCGCGGGGTATCCGATGTCCGATGAAATCTACCTAGACGAAATCCCGGTAAGGGAACTGGCGGGGGACCGCGTTGTCCTGCGCGCCCTGGAAGAGAGCGATTTCGCCCCGCTTTACGGCGTTATCGATACGAGCCGGGACCACCTCTCGGAGTTCCTGCCTTGGCCGGGCGAATGCCTCTCTGTAGAAGATGTCGCTTCGCGAGCCGAGTCCTGGGAAATGCAGGCGCAGATGGGGAACGGCGCCTGTTGGGGCATTTTCGAAAAGACGGATGCTGGCTTGGTTGTTGCCGGGTGCATCGTTGTCGGCTGGGTCCGCTGGGCCCACCGTTCGGCAGAACTCAATTACTGGTTGGGCAAGGATTTTACGGGCAGGGGGCTTGCCACCGAGGCGCTCCAGCTGGTATGCCGCGAGCTGTTTTCGCTGGGGCTCAACCGGCTCGAAATTTCAGCCTCTGTAAACAACGAAAAAAGCTGTGCCCTGGCCTGTCGGTGTGGGTTTGTCGAAGAGGGGGTAAGTCGCGATTTTGAGCGAATAAACGGGGTTTTTGTCGACCATCGGCGCTTTGCTCGGTTGGCCCGCGACCCCGAAAAGTGCGTTTAGCGGAGCTCCCTTGGTTACGCATGTAAACGCAAATTATACATTTGGTATGGTATTTCCGCTTGTAGACAAGTATCTTTATATACATGAGTATCGAGGAGAAAAAAATACAGGAACCCGACGTCTTGCAGTACACGAACTATCGTGTATATCTGCGGGATTATTACGAGTACAAGAAGAAGACCTCCAGGGCCTTCAGTCTTCGGTATTTTGCGGAAAAATCCGGCATTTCGAGTCACGCCCACCTGAAATTGACTATGGACGGCTCTCGTAACATAACGAACGTTACGATAAACAAGCTGATTCGTGGCATTGGCCTCGAAAACCGCCGTGCTGCCTATTTCGAAAACCTGGTTTTCTTTAACCAGGCCACTTCCGATGTAGACAAGAAACTTTACTATGCGCAGCTTCTTAAGGTGAGCTCGCGCTCCAGGCTCCGCAAATTGGATCAGGCGCAGTTCCGCCTTTTCCGCGAGTGGCACCATTCCGTCATTTTGGAAATGGTCGCCATGAAGGATTTCAGCACGAATCCCAACTGGGTATCCAAACGCCTTCGCGGCCTTGTGTCGCCTTCTCAGGTGGAGGATTCCTTCAAGTTGCTTCTGGAACTCGGCCTTCTGGTGAAGACTGCGGGCGGCTATGCCCAGCGTGACCCCATGATTACGACGGACGACGAAGTCCAGGACATGATGGTCAAGCAGTACCATTGCCAGATGTTGCGTCTCGGAAGCGAAATGCTTTCTGCGCTGCCTGCCTGCGAGAGAGATTTCTCCGCGGTCAGTTTCGGAATCCGTCGTGACAAATTTGCCGACCTGAAAAAGCATATCCAGCTCATGCGTAAGGAGCTTTTGGATTTTTCTGCAAAACAGGGTGAGGCTGAGGATGTCGTGCAAGTCAACATCCAGCTGTTCCCGTTGACACGAGGTTTGTGATGCGTATCTTCGGATACATGGCTGGCCTTGTGTTGGGCGTCTTGCTTATGGCGGGATGCTCCAATACTGATGATGTGGCCGGCATTGAGATTGGAAATCCTGGGTTGGCGAATAGGAATCCTGCATCTGATTCGGTGCAGTCCCTTGCTTTCAAGGCAGGGTTCACTATCGACTATTCCGATGTTCTTCCTGCCAAGGAAGAGAATGCTTCTATCTTGACCCGATCCACTTCAGTAGCCAAGTCCGCGTCGAAGAACGAGCCGCTGGTTATTGATTCCATGTATCTCACGCTTACGGAGGTCCGCTCCTATTGTAGTTTCTATGTCGGCGTTTCGATTGTCCAGTCGATGGGCTTGGTTGTCTGGCCCTATGAGAATTCTCCCTACGATGTTTTGCCTGTGTCCTTTGTGGACGACGAACTAATCGATGAGACTTTCAGCAGCATCGACCTCCAGTCCGAAGGCCGCCTCAAGGAAGTAGGGGTGTCGTTCGAGATAAGCCGTAGAACCCATCCTTCCGTTCAGGGCCGCGTGATGATCGGGGATGTCTATGTGCCGTTTGTTTACGAACTTTCCCGTTTCCAGCAGTTCTCGCTGCGTTACCATTTCTCGCAGATAAAGGTGGAAGACTGGATTGCTAATTTGTCTGTAGCATTCCATGTCCGCCATTTCACGGACGGTGTGGACCTGAGTTCACTGGAAGTTGGTAGGGATGGTGTCGTTCGTATCGATAGCACGAATAATACTGCTGTTTGGGAAAAATTCAACGAACGATTTGTTCCGAGTTTCGGTGCCCTGCGCTATGAATATCTCGACGAAAAGGGACATACTTTCGATGATTACGTGAATGACATCCTGTTGGAAGTCGTTGGTGATGTGGGAGAGAACGTGGTCACGGACGGATCGCTGGGAAGCTATTCTCCAGATTGGATTTTCTTGACACAGCTCCGTGGGGAGGCCGATTCGGCATACGTGAATGTCAAGGAGAAAACACGCGCCATCGAAATCGACGTGACTTCTGCAGGGCAATATTCCTACAGCGTGCAGCTGATGCACGAAAATATTCCCATGCTCGCCGGTCACAAGTACAAGTGCTCGTTCCTGATAAGGGCTAGCGAGGAGGGCCTGATTACTGCGCGTATCGGCTCGTACCTGACTTACGAAACCGTCGGATTCGAAGAACATGTGCAGGTGACCACTTCCGAGAAAAACTTTGAGGTGGAGTTTGAACCTATGGTGAATGACCCGTTCGCTCGATTCGAATTTAACATCGGCGGTGCGGTCCGCAAGATATGGGTTCGCGACTTGAAAATCACAAGGCTCGATTAAGCAACATAGCTTTTATGCCCCGACGGTTCGGGGCATTTTTGCTAATTTTTCGGTTACTATGGCTATTATTCCTACTCGCAAAGACAATCTCGTTATCGAAAATATCCGCCCCCAGATCGAAGGGGGCCGCTTTATGCTCAAGCGTGAACCGGGCGACACCGTCACGCTCACTGCGGACATCTTCCGCCACAGCCACGAAAAGTACGACGCCGCGATTTTCTACCGCCACGACTCCAAGAAGAAATGGGAAATGGCTCCCATGCATTTCGTGGACAACGACCTGTGGGAAGGTTCCTTTACCGTCAACAATATTGGCTATTACGAATACAAGATTTGCGCTTGGACCGTCGAGCCCAAGGATATCCCGACTGAATCTCCGGTGATGAAGCTCCGCGTGGACCCGCCTTACTCCCGTATTGGTACGTGGTACGAGATGTGGCCCAAGAGCCAGGGCACGGACCCCAAGAAGAGCGCCACGTGGAAGGATTGCGAGAACCAGCTCGACTACATTGCCGGCCTCGGTTTCGATACAGTTTATCTTGTCCCGATTCACCCGATCGGTGTCACCAACCGCAAAGGTGCGAACAATGCGCTCCATGCGAAGGTTGACAAGAAGGGTAACCCGCTTGAACCGGGATGCCCGTATGCCGTGGGCAACAAGAACGGCGGGCACTACGACGTGGACCCGGAACTCGGGACCATGAAGGACTTCGAACACTTTGCGAAGACCGCTCGCAGTAAGGGGCTCCGCTTGGCGCTCGACATTGCGCTCAACTGCAGCCCCGACCATCCGTACGTGAAAAGTCACCCGGAATGGTTCTACCACGAACCGGATGGCAGCATCAAGTTTGCAGAGAACCCGCCCAAGAAGTACGAGGACATTTACCCGTTCGACTACTACAACGAGAACTACAAGGAACTTTGGCAGGAAATCGAGAACATTATCTTGTTCTGGGCCGACAAGGGCATCGAAATTTTCCGTATCGACAACCCGCATACAAAACCGTTCCCGTTCTGGGAATGGCTCATCGCCGATATCAAGGAAAAGCGCCCGGAACTCGTGTTCCTCGCCGAAGCTTTCACTCGCCCGAAGATGATGCATCGCCTCGCAAAGTCGGGCTTCGACATGAGCTACACGTACTTTGCCTGGCGCTCTGCCAAGTGGGAATTCGAACAGTACCTCAAGGAACTCACGCAGAGCGATGCCAAGGAATACATGCGCGGCATCTTCTTCCCGACCACTCCGGATATTTTCCCGAAGTACCTTGCATACAAGGGCCCGAATGCCTTCAAACAGCGCTATTTCCTTGCCGCGACGCTTTCGAGCCTCACGGGTATGTACAACGGATTTGAATTGTGCGAAAACATCCCGAGCCCCGTGAAGGAAGAACTCGCCGATAGCGAGAAGTACCAGTACAAGGTCCACAACTGGAAGGGCCCTGGCATCCAGGACTTCGTGCGCCGTGTGAACACTGCCCGTCAGGAACACATCGCCCTGCAGGAATATGACAACCTTGACTTCCACTACTGCGCCAACGACCAGCTGATGGTCTACTCCAAGAAGTCTGGCGACGACGTTATCTTGTGCGTATGCAACATGGACATGGACAACGCGCAAGAAGGCATGGTGGAACTTGACATGGCAAAACTTGGCCTGGAACCGGATTCGTTCTTCTTCTTGAAGGACGTGATTACCGACGAAAGCTACGTGTGGCGCGGCAACAAGAACTTTGTTCGCCTCGACCCCGCGAAAGCCCCCGGCCACCTGCTGGTGCTGAAGAAGATATAAGAGGGACGAGCTCGGTCGCTGACGCTCCCTCTGAGGTCCGAGGTCTACCCATAGGGCATAACAACGACTAAGCCAATAAATTGGCAAGTCTTGTATAGCTCGCAAACTCGCTTCGAGCGATGAGGTATGAGGTAGTAGGAAGTAGACAGTAGGAAGTGGTTAGGGATAGGCGGAAGAGGAAAAAATTGTCATTCGCAGGCGCATGACTCGTCGGCTCAGCCATGCCGAAACGCAAGCGTTTTGGCGTAGCATTCGCCTTGGTTGTCATTGCGAAGGGCGGATAGCCCTGAAGCAATCTCTGTCAGAGAATCTAGAGGTTAGGATCTCGTCGCCTCGAACCTAATACCTAATCACATTCCTTTTCTTGTCATTCACGCAACGGCCACCGGCATCGCGGTTGTGAATTTTGGGCTTTTCAACCTTCAAAACGCGGGACCGCGGCGTTGCCAAGATATCTTCTGTCGGGTTGACGAAATATTCTCCGACAACTACGGCTGAAGGTATATACATACATGAGGCATTTGATTTTGCGTTGTTGAATAGAGCCGAATACCCCTTTATATAAAGTGAATCTCCAACTTTAAGTTCAATTTTTTTAGGATAATAAATCCAAGAAGAATCCAGCGCTTTTGTCATGGGCGATTCTGTTTCGAAGTAAGCCATGAAATTTCGCAGAAGGACGTGTCTTACCTCTTCCTGTTGGTTGCTAGAAGGGCCTAGGTATCCAACAATGCTGTAATGGCAGAATGTTTCTCCATTTTTTTCGTATTCAACGCAGGCGTTGATATCGAATTTCCCATTTGCAGTATCCATAACTATTGGGACGACTGAATCAACAATCCCCGAGATGTTCACGGTATGCTCTAGACTCGGGAATGTAGACATGTCCGTACTATCCGTGGGATCATCCACTAGTCGTTGCATGCCTTTTGGGTTGAGACATTCGTGGTAACTAGGTATGCATCGTTCGCGATCCCTGCCATCAAGGAATGTTCCCTGGGCTAAAACCAACGCATTCAATGCAAGTATGACTACCGGTAAACGCATATAATAAATATACTTTCATTTTGAACAAAGCGGTAGTGGGGGTGAGGCTCGCGCCTCGTACCTAATACCTAATCACATTCCTTTTCTTGTCATTCCCGCAACGGCCACCGGCATCGCGGTTGTGAATTCTGGGCTTTTCAACCTTCAAAACGCGTGAACGCGGCGTTGCCAAAATATCTTCTGTCGGGTTGACAAAATATTCGCCGACAATTGTAGCATAAGGAATATACATACAAGAGATATCTCGTCTTGTGTTGTCTACTAGTGCCGAATATCCTTTGATGAATAAGGAATCGCCAACATTCAGTTCTATTTTTTTAGGGTAGTAAATCCAAGATGAATCGAGAACCTTTGTCATGGGAGATTCCGCCTCGTATATTGTTTTGAAATTTCGCAAGAAAACTCGTCTAACATTTTGTAGTTCTCTACTAGAAGAATCAAGGTATCCAACAACATTGTAAAAGCAGTTTATTTTTCCATTACTTTCATACTCAACACAAGCATTAATGTCGTAAGTCCCGTCGATACTGTCCATAACTATGGGAACAACCGAATCAACTATTCCCGAAATATTAACGGTATGCTCTAGACTTGGGAATATGGACATGTTCGTGCTGTCTGTAGGAATGTCTACCTGACGTTGCATCCCCCTAGGATTATTATACTCATAGTAGATTGGTATGCACTGCTCAATTTTGGAAGGATCCCTGCCATCAGGGATTGGTTCCTGGGCGAAAATCAACGCATTCAATGCAAGTATGGCTACCGGTAAACGCATATAATAAATATACGTTCATTTTGAACAAAGCGGTAGTGGGGGTGAGCCTCGTGCCTCGAGCCTAATACCTAATCACATTCCTTTTCTTGTCGTTTACGCAGCGGCCACCGGCATCGCGGTTGTGAATTTTGGGCTTTTCAACCTTCAAAACGCGGAACCGCGGCGTTGCCAAAATATCCTCTGTCGGGTTGACGAAGTATTCGCCGGTGGCGTACATTTTCGGGGGAAGATCACAGTGGAATTTCTCGTTAAATAAATAGGAATATACAGCAGAATAATTTTTTATGTAAAGTGAATCTCCGACTTGTAGATTGAGTTCTTCAGGGTAGATAATCCACGATGAATCTACTGCATTGTACATTGCGTTTTTTTCTTCGGAATCTATTCTAAAATCGCGTAATATAGCAACATGCCCATAACTTTCTTTCGACGCAAAATATACTATAGGTGATTGACATTTTGGCGTTGGTCCATTTACTTGGCACGCTGCTGTATTTCCATAATTAAAGTTTGTTTCAACGACGATGCCCGAGATGTTTATGGTATTCTCCAAAATTGTAGCGATTGGCGTGTTGTCTACAGCAACTTGCATTCCTGTAGTCTGTGAAACACATGGACCTGCAAAAGCCCATGTGCTCCATAATAAGCTAAGGGCAGGGAAAAAAGATCTCATACTATAAATATATTTCCATTTTGAGTAATGAGTGCGAAAAATAATCAGAACTTTGTTAAAAAAAATAAACAAGTTGTTTTTTTTACAAAATAAATTTATAACAAATTATTATGGTTAGAATCTTTTTTTTATTTGTTCTTTTATTTGAAACTCTCATATTTGCAGAGAATAATAGGTCTACATATGTAAGAGAGGCAAATTGCGACTCTAATGGAATTCCTGAAGAGGAAATTATAGACTTGTCAATTTGCCTTGAACGGACTCCAACGGTGGCCCAAGAATTGCTTTATGAGGACGTTATTGGGTACTTTGCAGATGGTCTATACGAAGTTTCAAATGGGGGGAATTATTTAGGCAATGTCACCATTTATACTGGAGAAAGATTCTGTTCTAGTGCTACCATAGTGTGGAATATTGAGAATGTTTGGCCTGCGTCAAGTGGCGCTTTTTCCAAAGCAGATGGTTTTATTGGTGTGTCCGATAAATGGAAATGGGGAGTAAATCATTTAGCTGATGAAAGAAGTCGATTTGATTTCGGAATGACATTGACTCATGAGTCTGTCCATTATTTTTATGGTTTGGATGATGAATATGCCAAAACAGCGATTTCGGTTCCTGTTGCAGACCCAAACACTGACATAATTACAATAATAGATAGTAGAAGTGATTCGGATAAAGTGAATTATCCTTCAAAATTTAAAGACATATTATCTCCGTTTGTTCAAGGAACGCCCATAGTTTTTGATACGTTAGATAGTGCTTCAGTAATTCCTCAGGGGCTAAGTAAGGGGCCAATTCGTGGTGACGGAAAACTAATAGGAGACTATGTTACTATTGACCAAATTTGGGATAGTACCAGCATAGGGAAATTCTCGTTCAATTTAAAGGACCCATATGGGAATCACGTAGATATCCGAGATGGCGGCTTTGGGGAATGGTATTTAGATTTGCCGGAACTATTCATTCAAGGGGAGGGGTCGCTCCCGATATACGCAATGAATAAAGTTTCTGTTGCCCATTCCATAATGAACTACGATTATGATGTTGCGGCATCATGGAACTGTTCTCCTGATGGAATCAGTGGAATCCAGTGGCAGTGGGCGAATCTCAGTACCGAATTCAATATCAACCCTTATTCCGCACAGGGAATGTGCTGTCGAACTGAGAATGGCAGACCGACATCCGCATGGGAAAAAGTCGTCAGCAATCCTGAAAAAGATGTCTTTTATGGAAGAATCCATCCCGATACAAGACGTTGGTTCAAATCGCTAATCAAACGAAAACCGACGGCGTCGGACGTGTTTAGGGCTAAGTCCTATCTGACGAACTACAATCCTGCCACGGGCATGGTCCAGGACGGTTATGCGGTCTGGCTTCATGACGAAACATGCGGTCACGAGAAAACATATGATCTCCCTTTCATGAAGGTCGAACTTGCCGGTCAGCATCCGTCCGCATACAGGATGCTAACCCATAAGTACCTCAACATCCGATGGGATCGCCCAGAAACGGAAATCATCGTGCTTGTGGACAATTCCCTGAGCATGAGTATCGAAGGGAAAATGGAAAAGGCAAAACTGGCTGCAAGAAATATTGTAAAGTCGTTCCTGGGTGCCGATACGATAAATAATTCTAACATCTCCGTAGGAATCTATGCCTTCAACGACTCCTTCTACAGGGTCCGTTCTCTCAAGACTGTCCAAACGGTAATGGACCTGGACACCGCAATAATCAAACTCGATACTGTCGGTACCAAGACGGTACTCTTCGACGCACTGTATTCCGCCCTAAACGATTTCTCGGATACGGCTAGTCGTAAACTCCTGTACCTGATTTCCGACGGGATCAATTTTACGGATGGAGCCCCATCAAGGACCGAAGAAGAGGTAATAGCCCTCTACAAGTCAAGGAATATTTCCATCCATGCATTGGCTTACGGGACCAAGGCCAGGAAGGATATGCTCGCCCAGATGGCGGCGGAAACTGGCGGGGAGTACTTCGAGGAGGGCTCAGGAACGGGCCATGACGTGATTGCGTCTACGGCAAACGTACTCGCCGCCATACCTGGCAACACCCAGCTCAAGGCGGCCATGGTAGCTCCCGCACAGACTTCAGGTGATATCTATCTCCCTCGTCGGCTCCAGCGGGCCCGCGTCTACGCATCGTACGACATCCCTTCCTCCAGTTCCTCGGGAGTCCCTTCCAGTTCGGCGGCTATTCCGGTCCAGTTGCTTACGCAGGGTGGAGGGACCATACCGTTCCACGCAACATCCGATACGATTGGCAACACGGCCTACTTCACTGCCGAAGTTGATTCGGCAACCTTGGCGTCGCTCTCTTCTCCCGCATTCAAGGTGAAGAACAACCTTCCCGTTGGAAACCTGAACTTCAGGGTCATCGCCACGGGCGAGTACCAGGAACATTCCATGAACGCGAAACTTACTCCGGGTGGCGAGTTCGAGTGGCCCATGCAGAAACATTTCACGGCTTCCATCCGCGGGTTGAAGGGCATGCTTGCCGATGTAGACGCCGTGGGAAAGCTGACTAAGCCGGATGGGAGCGTGGTAAACTTTGCCTTGCACGATGACGGTCTTGGCGGCGATTTCCGAGCAGGCGATGGGTTCTACTATGCGGATTTGCCGCCCATCAGCGCAAACGGCACGTACAAGTGGGAAATCACGATGTCCAGCCCCGGAGGCGTCGCGCACACGACCCGCGTGGGGACTACCCTGCCGGATTCCATCCCGTTCACGGAGGTGGTGGACCCGAATCCGTTCGAGCTTGTTAGGAACGGGCAGTTCCTTGTCACGGGATGCTGTACGGACGAATCGAATGTGGTGTTGACAAAGCTTCCTCCCGAAAAGCGTGTGAACGCCTTCCTGCAATCCGGATCGGATACCGACCGTTTCGAAATCGTTTCCACGCTTGCGGGCAAGAGCTATTCGCTGCGGCTGTCGTCCAACGACCTGGAGCCGTTTGACAGGATTGAAGTCTACCTGCCGTCGGACGAGAGTTCCCCGGTCTATACGGTGAACGTGGAAAAGACGGGTAGAGGGTTCGTGTCCATCCCGCTTTCGGCAGAATTTGCGAAACCTGGCAATATCGTGGCTGTTGTCGGGACAAATTCGTCCGGCGTGAACTACGACCTGTTCCTGTTGGAAAAGGAAACTGCGGAATTCTCCGTTGGCCGCTTTGAGGTCGCCACGGACTGGCATTCGCAGCACACGACGCTTGCTTTGGACGGAAACCGCAAGAGCGAAGGCAATACGAGTCTCGTCACTCCTGCTGGGTGGAAAACCATCGAGAGCCGCAACATATCGACATCGGATTTTGACGTTATCGGCGAGAGAATGAGCGTGGATGTACTCGTTCCTGCGAGTACGCAGAATCCGTACTGGATCGGTACGCTGGAACTCTGGCTCTATGTGCCGTCTTCGAACAAGCGAATCCAACTTGGCGCGCAGATTCAGTTGGATCCCTATTTTGGAAATTGGAAATCTTACGAGTTCAGGGTGCCGTCCCGCGTGAAGAAAGTTCTTTCGGAACAGCATCACGATGCCCGTTTCCAGATCGTGCTGAATACGGCGGATTCTCTTTGGATAGACAATTTGCGTTTTGTCGGAAAATTGACGGACAACCCCGTCAATCAAGTGGAGCCGGAATGCCCGCAGGACAACGGATGCGGCTCGTCTACGCCGATAATGTTGCATGTGAACGAATCCAAGCGTGTCGTTCCCGAAGGTGACCTCTGGATTGAAATTACCGGGTTCCCGAACGATTGGACTCCGGCTGTAGTTACTCTCGGAATCGCTCCGGAGGACGGCATCGAAATGACCGGTTCCATGACATACGATAACGGAACATATCCATTGTCCGGTTGGTACATGGAAAAATCGTTCGGGTTTGTCAGGGGCAAGCGTTACCTTGTCAAGTTACATAACCTTGGACACCGCCCGTACAGAGTCAATGCATGGGTGTCTGGCCAGGCGATGGGAGTCGCTTCTCTCGGGTTGCCATACAATGTGGAACTAGGCGTGAATTGGTAAGATGGGGCTAGAATCTAGGATCTGGAGACTAGGGAGAATAAGGTCGCTCTAGCCTCTAATCTCTAGCCTCTAATCTCTAATATCCTAAAACGCTTGATATATCTTGAATATCGCGAGGATCTTCCCGATAATTGCCGGGATTCCCGGACAAAGGAAGCAGAGGATGACTCGGGTGACGCGGTTCTTCCACCAGCGCTTGACCTGCCAGATGTCGTCGGACAGCGTTTCCATTTCCTGCACGCGGGGCGGGCGCATGTACACCTGCGTGAGTGCCGTGAAGAATCCGACACCTACAAGCGGGGTAAGCCCGGTAAAGGGAGCCATGACCAGTGCGACGAGAATGGTGAGGGGGTGCCCGCCGGCGATGATCGTGCCGAGCATGGCGCCGCCGCCCGTGAGCATGGCCCACTGGAGGCTGAGTTCCCCGGCTTTCTTGAAGCCGGCTTCGTAACCGACGAACAGGATGCTTGCGACGATGGCGATGGGGATGGCCCAGCCGATAATTTTCCAGACGGGGGAGCCCTTGGGGATGACGCTGATAGATTCCTCGCTCGGGATTTCCTTGTCGGTCTCGATGATGTTCGCGATGCCTCTCATGTGGCCTGCGCCGACGACGGCGACAATCTTCTTGCCGGGGGCGCTCTTGATTTTGCTTGCTAGGAACTGGTTGCGTTCGTCGATGAGCACTTGCTTCACTTCGGGGAACGACTTGCCGAACTCTTGCATCATGCTGCTGAGGGCGTCCTGTTCCTTGATCTTGTCCAGTTCTTCTTCGCTGATTTCGGTCTTGTCGAAAATGCTCGCGAAAAGCCCGCCCAAAAGGCTGAGCTTGCGGTACCAGGGGGTGCATGCCCAGGTGCGCTTGAGTGTAATCTTGATATCCCGGTCCGCCAGTACTAGTTGGGCGCCTTTGCTTTCGGCGGTCTCGGCGGCTTCCTTGAGTTCGGCTCCTGGCTTCACTCCGGTCTGGGCGCCCATGCGCTTCTGGTACGACCCGAGGACGAGGTTTGCGATGAGCGTCGCGAGCTGCTTTTTCTTGATGACCTGCTTGAGGTCGGTGTTTTTCCAGCGGTCGGGTTCCTTGAGCGACTTGAAACGGCCTTCGTCGAGCTCAACGCAGACGGTGTCCGGGGTTTCCTTCTCGATGGTCTCGCGGACCAGTTCCTTGGAACTTTGGGAAATGTGGGCGGTGCCGATGAGGATGATTTCTCTCCCGTCGGCAGTGTTGATGCGGTAAATGTCTGCGTTTTCGCTCATAATGGGGGCTAATTTAGAAAAAGTAGGGCTGATTGGTCGATGGACGATTTCTCCAAGATAAATTTTATTTAATGTTTACGGAAATCTCGTAAAAATGTGTATATTTGATGGGGGATTATTTTTCGGAGGTCTTCCTATGAAAAAAATATTATTGGGTTTATCTTTTGTTGCAATGATTCTTTCTGCTTGTGCGGGTTCCTCGAAGGACCCGGAACAGCTGGACAACGCCCTCGCTGGTTTCGCCGCCTGTGTGCAGAGTTCCCGTTGGCAAGAGGCCCTGGAATATGTCACTTCTGACGAAGCTAATGCGATTAGCCCCGATGGCTATGAGTTTAAGGATGAATACAAGGTGGCTGCCCGCCGCCTTCCGCTCTCGACGCTGCGCAAGGCCGGTCTGGAACTGGACCGCCACGGTCGCCTGGTCGGTATCAAGAAGGCCATGGACGAGGCTAACGAACGCTACGTGATGTCCGAAGACCAGGCCAAGGTCGGTACCAACCTTAAGGAAATGGAAGATGCCCGTATCAAGCGCCGCATCGAAGAAGGCCAGAAGATCTTGAAGGGTGAAGAAGAAGAGGCCAAGGCCGAACCGGAAGTCGAAGTCTTCACCAACAAGCTGACCGACGAGGAAAAGCGCAAGTACGGCAGCACCCGTGACTTGCAGGCTCCTGAAGCTTACAACGAACCGGACGAGGACGAGGAACGCGCTAAGGAAGAACTCCACGGCGACTACGAAACCGACTACTAGTCTGGAACACCTTAATTAGTTTGTTTGTTATGCGGGATCCCCGATTCGTTCGGGGATTTTGCATTGGAGGTAGATATGAAACGTTGCTTGGCCCTTGCTGCCCTCCTAGCCGCGATGGTACTCACTGCTTGCGGGGATTCCGACAACTATGTCACGTCATCTTCACATACTGACAGGTACAAGTTCTACTATTACTATGGCCAGGAATGCGATTACGACGTTCTTGAGCGCTACGGCTGTTATGATGCCTATTCGCTTTCCAGGTCGCTCTTTATCGGGCTGAGTGTTGATTCCGATGGATATGCCGTTCTGGAGTACCTGGGCGAGAAGTTTGTCTTCTACGGTGACGAGTACGATGTGGGTACCGACGACAGGGGCTTCTATTACCAGTTCCCGATGCATGACGGCTCTCTGACCGTTTTCATGGATGGTTCCGAGGCCATTTACTCCATATATAATCCCTTCTACGAGTACCATTACTATTACGACCTGTACTAAAATATCCCGTTTTACCCCCTTTTTCTCTCGTCTCTCGTCTCTCGTCTCTCGTCTAATTTCTAAATTTGACCCCACTCATGAGCAATTCTGAACGTTTTGTCATTGCCCTGGATGGGGGCTCCGGTACCGGGAAGAGCACGACCGCGAAGATCGTGGCCAAGACCCTCGGTATCACTTACCTCGACACGGGCGCCATGTACCGCGCTGTGACGCTCGCCGCCCTCGACAAAGGACTGCCGGCCGAGGAAGGCCCGGCGATGGACGAACTGCTCTCTAACCTCACGCTCGGGTTCGACTCCGAAAACCACATCCTGATTAATGGCGTCTCCCGCGAATCCGAAATCCGCGGGATGAAGGTCTCGAACAACGTGAGCGTCTACTGCGCCCTCCCGTCGGTCCGCGCCGCGATGACCAAGCAGCAGCGCGAAATCGGCAAGAAGCAGAGCTGCATCCTGGACGGCCGCGATATCGGTACGGTCGTGTTTCCCGATGCGAAGTACAAGTTTTTCATGGTGACGGACGTGAAGGTCCGCGCCGAACGCCGCTACAAGGAACTCCTTGAAAAGGGCGAGAAGGTAACTCTTGAAGAGGTCCTCCAGAACCTGGTCGAACGCGACCGCCTGGACTCATCCCGCGCGAACGCCCCCCTCAAGAAGGCGGACGACGCAATCGAAATTGACACTACACACATCTCAATCCAACAACAGGTGCAAAAGATTCTCGACTACGTAGGTGTAGTGGCGTAGCCCTGAGTCTTTTAACCATAACAATCAACAGGAGTATGTATTTAAACTGATTAGATTCTTTAGTCTAGAGTTGGTTTTCACTAACCACCAACCACTAACCACTAACCACTAAATATTTTCTCCTGCAAAAGAAAACAATATGTCTCAAAATCTCAAATTCGGAACTCAAGAAGATCTCGCTGAAATCCTCGCCGCTCAGGGCGAATGCAGCCCGGACTTCCGCAAGCAGAACGCCGACGTTTATGCCGGTATGGATTGCCTCGAACAGGGCAAGCTCGTCATGGGCAAGATCAGCCAGGTGAACGAGCAGGAAGTCCTGATCGACGTCAACTACAAGTCCGAAGGTGTTATCGACCGTGCCGAATTCAAGGACACGGACTCCCTCGAAATCGGTTCCGAAATCGAAGTGTTTGTCGAAAAGCTCGAAGATGAAGACGGCCGTCTCATCCTTTCGAAGCAGAAGGCCGACTTCGTGCGCGTGTGGGACCGCATCCACGCTGCATTCGAAAACAACGAAGTCGTGCGCGGTACGCTCACCAAGCGTATCAAGGGCGGTGTGGTTGTCGACCTGTTCGGCATCGACGCCTTCCTCCCGGGTTCCCAGATCGACCTCCGTCAGATCCCGGACATCAACGCTCTCATCGGTCAGGACTTCGACCTCAAGGTCATCAAGGTCAACAAGGCCCGCCGCAACATCGTCGTGTCCCGCCGCGTCGTTCTCGAAGAAGAACGCAACAAGCAGCGTGGCGACGTTCTCGAAACTCTCGAGAAGGGTCAGGTCCGCAAGGGTATCGTCAAGAACATCACCGACTTCGGTGCGTTCATCGACCTTGGCGGCGTAGACGGCCTCCTCCACATCACCGACATGAGCTACAAGCGCATCAACCACCCGACCGAAATGGTCCAGCTCGGCCAGGAAGTCGAAGTCATGGTGCTCGACTTCAACGACAAGAAGGAACGTATCTCTCTCGGCATGAAGCAGCTTAAGCCGCATCCGTGGAAGGATATCGCCGAACGTTATCCGGAAGGCGCTATCGTTAAGGGTAAGGTTGTTTCCATCACCGATTACGG
>JAGCPF010000069.1 GCA_017642335.1 Fibrobacter sp. | reverse complement strand
TTTAGGCTCCTTGGAAGGTTTGGGATTGTTTATCGTTATGCTGTTGCCTATATTTATTTGTGGAGCAAAAGCCATGGGAGGTCTTGGAGGCGGAATAGCTGGTATTATTCTGAGCTTAATGGTTACGGGATTTTTGTATTACACACTTCCGAATAAAGAAGAACTTGATGCAAAAAAAGCAGAGGCTGAGAAGATAGAAGCAAATTTTGAGACTCTAAGATCTCTAATAAAATCTTTTGAAGGGAGAAAAGCTAAGGATTGCATTGGATACTGGAAAGGAGATGACCTTCTTCCGCTGCATATTTCGAAGAAAGGAAAAAATTATACTTGGAAACTTTTAGATGAAGACGGCAAACAGGAAGAATTTTCCGCTATTACTGAAAGAAAAGAAATTTGCTATGAAGATAAAGATAACAACACTTGCCGAAATTTAATCATAAAGGAAGCTATTTGCGACGATTACTACTGCATTGTCGCAAAAGGGGATTCTGCTTATTATTTTGAAACAACGGCTCCATTCTCATTTTGGGGCTACGCTAGAACTAACAAGAATGATTTCGATAAAGAAGTAAAAAAACGTAGAAAATCCTCGTCAAAATAAACGAATCCTTCTTCTATTTCCTGAACAAGTCGCTGTGCGAGCCTGTTCGCGCCAGCGTCAATAAGAGCGTGTCGCCTGAGATTCTTTACTTGCCAAGACTTTCCTTTATCATGGCTTTTGCGTTCTTGTAGGTTTTCACTTTTCGCTTGCCCTTCGCTATTTCATTCGCTTCCGCCATGGCTGCGAGAGTTTCGTCATTAGGGGAATCGAGGGCTATGTCAAATGGAATTCTGCGGAGGCGGATAGCCTGTTTTAGGAATACAGTGATAGCCGTGGACATGTTCATTCCGAGTTCATCGAATAAGTTCTCGGCCTGCGTTTTGAGCTTAGAGTCTATTCTTGCGCTAATGGTATTCATTGTTTTTTCCATAGTGTACTCCTATTTTACTAAAAAAAATATAATATTTAGTAAAATAGCAATACAATGTATTAAATCATATATCTTTCTGGTTATTGCTCCTTAAGTGATAAAAAAAAGACCGCTCCGCCTAATGCGAATGCGATCTTCTAATACCACCATTATTGGTGCGAATGATAATATACAAAATTTATTATTCCTCAAATCCTGGAGGGGGCAGGTGCATACCGGCCATCAGGAGCTTGTTGTCGCGGGCGTATTGCATAACGCGCTTGCGGCTCTCGGCGGATTTCGGCTTGTCCATGTCGTAGTTGGAGTTGATTTCGGGATGGTCCTTCTGCAGGGCGTAACCGTGCATCAGGTCGCCGACGATAATCAGGTTTGCAAGCTGGAAGGCGGTGTGGCCGGGCGTATGTCCGATGGCGTCCATCGCGAGCACGCCATGCGGGAGGCTGTCCCCGAAGGCGAAGAGGTGCAGGCTATCCTTGTAGAGTGCCATGATGCCCTTCTGCAAGTCGTTTTTCGGGATGTCGTTCATCCAGGCGTCGTATTCCACCTTGCCCGCATACACGGCGGCGTTCTTGAAGACTTTCACGTCGTTGCCTGCATCGTCTTTTGTGACAAGGCCCGCAATGTGGTCCACATGGAAATGCGTAAGGTAGATAAGCCCGATGTTGTCGGGGTTGACTCCGAGCGCGGCGAGGCGCTTCTGGAGCTGTCCGCCGAAACTTCCGAGGCCTGCGTCGAACAGAATGTACTTGCCATCGACCTTCACGAGGAACGTGCTCACGCTGGCAGGGATGCCTTCGGGCATGTTCAGGCTGTTGTAGAGCGAATCGCTCGCATCGCTGAAGAGCGTGCGCGGCATCAGTTTATCGCCGTCGTTGTCCTGTATCCAGGTGACGCTTGCGCCGTTTGCGAGAGTTATGGTCTTGGTGCCTTCGACGGGCGCGGCGGCCTCTGTCGGGGCATTTGCGGTTTCGGTTGCTGAGCCTGTCGAAGCACTAGCCGGGGCCGCCTGGGCTGCGGGTTCTTCCGCCTTGTTCTCGCTGGCTGCTTTTTTTGTGTCGCTGCATCCGGTGACGGAGAGCGTGAGCATGAGCGCCGTGGCGCAGAGCGTTCCGAAAATCTTGTTCATGGGACGAACTCCTTTTTCAATAAATTACCCGTATTAATAATATAAGTTATTGCGCCTTTTTTGGATTTTTTGTCCATGGGAATTGCTCAATACATATGTTCACAAGGGCGAAAAACAGGTATCTTATGTATGGGTTAGAGAAATAGGAGAAGAGTAAGAGTATTAAATCCTTGTTTCTCCCGTCATACTTTGGGATAGTGATATGGCGGTGTAAGGTTTTGTTGCAATCAGTTTAATACTGAACGCTCTCCTTATAATATGGTTCTTTTTGTTTTTGGCGAGACAGTCAAGACGTTTTGGATTGTTGTCTTGATTTTAAAATTTTGTATAAACTAAAAAATGGTTTGGAAGTTTTAAATACGCCTTGAAAAAGGTTAGGAAATAAAAGGAGACAAAAATGAAATCTAAAATATTGACAAGCATGGTCGTTGCGTGCGCCTTTGCCTTGGTGAATTGCGATGACTCCACTTCGGCAGTGCAAGATGCCTTGCCGGAACAGGGCGTTGTTCCTGGATCCAGTAGCGATGGACTTACACCTGCGACAACGCCTGAAATCAGTTCTAGTTCTATTGTTGGCGGTGGCGATTTGGTTCCTCCGACATCTTCGGTTGGTGGCGAAATGGTCCCGTCGTCTTCTGCTCCGGCTTCTTTTGGGCAGCAGAACAATAATGTTGCTGGCGCGTCCTCCAGCTCTGTCGTGACTCCGGCCAGCTCCAATGCTACGGCTCCGGCTAGCTCCGGTGTCGTGACTTCGGCTGGTTCCAGCGCCGTGACTCCGGCCAGTTCTAGCGTTGCGGCTCCGGCAAGCAGTTCCGAGGCTGCACAGGCTCCTGCGGCTGGTGGTGTTTTCCTTGCCGAAGGCACCGATGAGAACAGGGACCAGATGGAAGTGGAATATATTGAACGCACCGGTCATGATGGTGGCGGAATCCTTTCTTATCCCAAGCGCTTGTCGGCCGACAAGAAGCATGCCGTTGTCGTTTGGGGTCCCGGTGGCGGTACCGAACCTGGCGCTTACGGTGGAATGATCCGCCGTCTCGCTTCGCACGGCTTTGTGGTGATTGCGCTGCGCGAATCTCCGGGCAACACTTCCCAGGGCAAGCCCGCTCTCGACTGGCTTGAAAAGAAGAACAAAGACCCGAACGACCCGCTGTACCAGAAGCTCGACATGACGAAGGTCGGATGCTCTGGCCATTCCATGGGCGGCCTCGAATCCGAACAGATGGTTATCCAGGACAAGCGCGTGATTACCGCCATGCTCAACAACAGCGGCGACTTAGGACATACGGCCATGGCGAGCGTCCCGACGGACAAGACCATCGGTATCGTGTACGGCGAAGCTGGCATGGAACGCCCGAATGCCGAAGCCGACTACAACAACAATGGCGTCCGCGCTCCGGCTTGCCT
The DNA here is from genome assembly GCA_017642335.1 of Fibrobacter sp. Lineage (GTDB taxonomy): Bacteria > Fibrobacterota > Fibrobacteria > Fibrobacterales > Fibrobacteraceae > Fibrobacter. The sequence continues at coordinate 30,056 of JAGCPF010000069.1, read as the reverse complement.
CATCCAGATGACGGGTGGCCCGCAGGGCGGCGAAGGTGGCTGGGGCCATGGTTCCGGTCCGTGGGGCGGTATGGCTGCTACGGTCGCCTGGATGCGCTGGCACCTCGGCGGCGAAGACTTCCGCAAGGCTGATTTTGTCGGTTCGAGCGGCCGCTACATCAATGGCGAAATCATTGGTGAACAGGGACACTGGAAGGGAACCTGCAAGAACTTCTAAACACTCCACACTCCAAAAATGAAAGCACTCCGGCCTCCTGGGCAGGGGTGCTTTTTGTATGCCCTTAATTTTTTCTTGCTTTTTTGTCTTCGGGCGAAAACAAAGCTATCTTAATAGCGTAAGGGAGTATATTGTATGAACGCTGCAATTCTGACCAATGAGTTTCCGCCGGAAATCTACGGCGGTGCCGGTATCCATGTTAAGTTTTTGACGCAGGAGCTTGCGAAGCTCTGCCATATCGAGGCCCGTTGTTTTGGCGACCAGGATGTCGACGAGGACAATATCCGGGCGCTGGGTTTTACGCGTAAGTTGGGCTTGGATCCCAAGGACGACCGATTCCAGAAGATTTTCAAGCCGCTCGATATCAATTTGCAGTGGGCCGCCGCGCTTGACGGTATTGATGTCATACACTGTCACACATGGTATAGCCATTTCGGTGGCGTGCTGGCGAGCCGTCTGCTGCAGTGCCCGCTTATCCTTACGACGCATTCGCTGGAACCGCACCGCCCGTGGAAGGCCGAACAGCTCGGCGACGGCGGGTATGCCATGAGCTGCTGGATTGAACGCACTGCTTACGAGGCTGCCGACGGCGTGATTGCGGTGAGCCAGGGCATGAAGCGCGACGTGATGAAACTTTACGGTGTGCCCGAGGACCGCGTGAAGGTCATCTACAACGGTATCGACCCGGATTTCTATGCGCCGACGTTCGATGAAAAGATTTTGATGAAGTGGGGTGTCGACCCGAATCGCCCGTATGTGCTGTTCGTGGGCCGAATTACGCGCCAGAAGGGTATCAGCCAGCTAATCCAGGCAATCCCGCAGATTGACAAGGGTGCCCAGGTGGTGCTCTGCGCGGGCGCTCCCGACACGATTGAACTTGCAGATGAATGTAAAGCGCTGATTGAGGATGTGCAGAAGACGCGCGACGGCGTGGTGTGGATCCAGGAGTCTGTTCCGCATACGGAACTGCGCGTGCTGTACAGTCATGCGACCGTGTTTGCGACACCTTCGCTTTACGAGCCGTTCGGCATCATCAACCTCGAGGCGATGAGCTGCGGCACTCCGGTGGTGGGTTCTGCGGTGGGCGGTATCCCCGAGATTATCGTGGATGGTGAGACTGGATTCCTAGTGCCGCTCAAGGCGAAGTCCGAGACAGATTTTGAACCGGCTGACCCGAAGGCCTTCCAGACCGACTTTGCGAACAAGCTAAACAAGATTCTGGAAAATCCGGAACTTGCGAAAAAAATGGGCGAGGTCAGCCGCAAGCGCGCCATCGACGTATTCAGCTGGAAGTCCATTGCCAAGCAGACGTTCGACTTCTACCAGGAATGCATCGACCGCTACAAAAGCGAAGGGAAGAGATAGATCCTAATCCTTATTTATTAATTCCACAATTGTTGCTGTCGTGAGCAATTCCGGCAGCACGATTTGTTTTGTGGCGTCCCCTTCGGGGTAGATGGCATAGGCGGGTACTCCCGACTTGCCCATGCTCTGGAGCAGCGCGTTCACTTCGGGAGTTTCGCGCGTCCAGTCGGCTTTGACGAGCGCGACATTCAGGCTGTCCATGGCGCGGCGGAAATCGTCGCGGTTCAGCACGGCGGCTTCGTTAGCCTTGCAGGTGAGGCACCAGTCGGCGGTTGCGTCGATGAACACGGTGCGCTTTGCCCTGGCGAAATCTTCGATGAGCGCTGGGCTGTAACGGAACCATCCGTCTTCGGTCATCTGTTCCTGCATGCGGGCGTTGAACTTCTCGGTCGCCGCGATGTTGTATTGCGGGGCGAGGGCGGCAAACCACAGGGATGTAAGTGCCACGACGCAAAGCAGAAGTCCCGCGGCTTCGCGGATGAATGGCTTGCCCGGCGGGGCGAATTTACCGAGCAGCACGCTGCAAGCGATGCTTGCTACGGCGATGGCTGCAAAAATCCCGACGCCGGAATGTCCGGCCTGTTCGTTCACAATCCACAGAAGCCATACGACCGTGGCGAGCAACAGAACTCCCATGACCTTTTGCAGGCGGACCATCCAGGCGCCCGGCTTGGGGAAGACCTTGAGGACCTTGGGGAAGGCGCTCACCAGCATGTAGGGGAGGGCAAGTCCGAGCCCTGCGGCGGTAAAGAACAGGAACAGCACGGGTGTCGATGCGGTAAAGGCGAATCCCATGGCGGTGCCGAGGAAGGGGGCAGAACACGGAGTGCTCAAGAGGACGAGCAGCGCTCCGGTAAAGAAGGCACCCGCGATTCCCTGCTTGCGGCCGGCAGCGTCCATCTTGGTTGTGGCGCTCCACGGGAGCCAAATTTCGAACACGCCGAAGAAACTCATGGCGAATGCGGTCAGGATGACGGTCATGAAGGCGATGAAGCCCGCACTCTGGAACTGCATGCCCCAACCTGCGGACCCGCCGCCGGCTTTGACGGCGGCGACGACGGCGGCGAGGATCCAGAAGCTTGCGAGGATGCCCGCCGTCGTGGCTCCTCCCAAGGCGAGGAGCCGTCCGCGGCTTTCGCCCGCCTGCTTGATGAGGCTGAAAAGCTTGAGCGAGAGGACCGGCAGCACGCACGGCATCAGGTTCAGGATGATTCCGCCGAGGAAGGCGAACAGGAGCAGCACGAGGGCCGACATGTCGGCGGTCCCGCTGTCACCTTGCGCTAGCGCTTCTTCATTTCCGTTTTTTTTTAAACTTCCGCCCAATCCGTTGATTCCGCGCTCGCCTATCTTGATTGTCTTTTTCGAGGGGGCGAGGCAGATGGAATTGTCGCAGGCCTGGTAATGGAATGTCACGTTGGTGGTGAGTGTGTCGTAGTCGGCTTCGACGCTGTCTACGGGGAGCACGACTTCGAATCGTCCCTTGAATACGAGGTTTTCCAGGTCAAGTGCCTCGCTGTACTCCTTGATGGGCTCGGGCCACTTGGGTTCTCCGAACTTGATGCCCATGGCGGCAATCTCGATGGATGACGGCTTGAGGAATTCGTCGGCAGCGATGTTCGCGTTCACGTGCCAATTGTCGGGGATGGTGATCGTGACGGTGACACTGGAGCCCTTTTGCACGGTGCCGGCAGAATAGTTCATGTACATGTCCGGAGGGGGCATGTTGTTCATGTTGAACTCTTCTGCATGGCAAATGTTAAATAAAAAAAAGTAAACGGCCAAAAGGTTCCAAATATGCAACTTTGGATTTCGTAAGAATATATTATCTGCCATAATTTTATTTTTTTTCATATATTTTCCGCGTGGGATAAATTGGCGCATTAGAAAATATAAAAATTTGCTAGTCGCTGTTGATTTATGGACTAAGAATCCGGGTGGTTCCAAGAATTATCATTCTCGAAGCTTAACAAGAACAAGACAATACGGGATAAACAAAAAACAAATACATTGAGTATTTGCAGTTTCCGCTTGTATCTTGTTATGAATAGGGAACGATGCGGCATTTGAGGAAGCGCCCCTTGGGGGTAAAAAGGAATGCCGTTGTCGCCAATTGTAGACATGGTAAAAGCGGAATGTTATAGGCTCTGCCAAACCAAGGCGGAAGCAGACGATCTTTGTCAGATGACTCTTTATAAGATTATAAAGAACCACCGTCAGATAGAACATCCCGAATCGCTCATGGCGTGGGTGTACCGCATATTGATGAATGCCTATATTGACCAGAAACGAAGACGACGCAGGGAGACCCCTTTCTCGCGCTTGATGAATAAATCGGACCCTTTCCGTGTCGACCTCGACGAGAATAGCGTGTCGAACTATATTCTCGGTGCAGATGAAATCAGCAGGAAGTGTTTCGACCGCCTGTCAAGCGTTCTTTCGCCGATGGAGAAACGCATCTTGGATCTTACTACTGTCCAGGGGATTGTCTCGAGGGATGTCTGCACGGCTCTTGGTCTTTCCCCGAGTAAGATTGCAAGGGTCAAGATGCGAGCCAAGGAGAAAATGAGGGCGGCGGCAGGGCTTTCGGATCTTCCTCCCACGTGGATGAGTTAGGAGGTGAGGGCGTATATGCCTCGTTTTTTCACCCGGCGCTACTTTTGATTGGCTTAAATTTCGTAATTTTTGTCCGTGAAAGTCTTTATATACCTCTCCCTAATCCTGACAATGGCCGTGTCCACATTCGCTGCGGATGTGTGGAAGAACTTCGGGCGCCCATACCCGGTGCGCTCGATAATCGCTTATGCGGACGGGGTCCTTTTGGCTACGGCTTCGGGTGTCCGGTATGTCACCCCGGAAATCGACGTCCTGTTCTCTACGGTGACGGGAATGGAAACCTCCTCGTTCTATGCGCTAGCCCAGTGCGATGCGGGAATATTCGCTATTTCCGAATACGGGTTGATTGCCGGGTGGAACATGGAAACCCTTAACTGGAACATTGTCAACAGGTCCTTTGTTTCCAACGGGGTGCGCATCGTTCAGGATAGGGTCATCGGTTACAAGAATTTCTTGATTCTCGCTTTTGAGGACCGCCTGGCCTTTTTCGATACGCAGAGCAAGCGGGCTGTCCTGACGGTCAACAAGGTCGGCAAGAACTCCTTGCTTGCGACTCCCGTCCAGGCGCTCAGCGTTCATAATGACACGCTCTATGTCGCCGTCGGCACGACGCTTTACAAGCGGTATATTGATTGGGATAATATCGACCAGGAAATTCGCCTTGTCGATCCCGAGACATGGATTGTTGAACGGGAAGGCGAGATTGTCCATACTATCGCCTGGAAGGGCGACTCCCTGAAGACGTTCCCTATCAGGGGACAGTGGCACTGGGACAAGGACGGCCTGTTGACCACTGCGGTCCAGGATTCCTCGGATATCATGGTGAAGGGGAAAACGCTGCTGCAGGAATTCCTGTACTATGAGGGCGTAAGCCGTATCCGCTGGATTGGCTTGAGCAACACCTACGCCTTTTTGGCCGGCGATTATTTCCTTCTCGGTTACGATACCAAGAAGAAGGAATTTATTGACTATACGGAATATTCCACCTTCCCTCTTGACGGCACGTACGAGGTGAGGCCCAAGGCTGGCGGTGGCGTTATCGTGGCGTCGCTCGAGGGCAAGATTTCCCATACGGTAGACTATGTTTGGCAGTACAGGGCCATTGCGGAAGAGGGCTATGCGAATGCCAGCAGTGCCCTGTCCAACAGGATGAAGGTGTTGGCTTACCTCCCGCCCGACAGGGTGTTCTACCATATTTGGGGCCGCGGGTTCTATCTCTATTCCGAAAACGGGCACAAGCTGATAAAGAATACTGCGCTTGAAAAGGACCGCTGCTTCCACGGGTCGTCGAAGGAACATCCCGATTTCGTTGTGACTGCGGGATCGACGGTCGCGCCGGATTCTTCCGGATTCATCACGACGGCCTCTACGAATGACGGGTTCGATTTGATTTACGTGACGAAGGACGGCGAGTTCAGTTGTGCCACTAATGTCGGAACATTTGATTTCTCGGGACCTGTTGTTGCGACGCGTATTGATGGTTCCTCGGACTGGCTCGTGATGGTGTCCGGCCGCAATCTCGCCTCGTACGAGACGGAAGGCGCGCTGGAGATATTCCGCGTGGCGGACCCCGCCAAACGTGGCGGTCGCTTGGAAGTGCTAGAGCACAAGGTCGCCTACTCGGCTTTCAAGGATACTCCTGTCGACATGGCGTACGATGCGAAGGGCCGTTACCTGTGGATTGTGACGAAAAACCAGCTTGAGTATTGGGATTTGGACAAGGATTCCATCAGTACGCCGTATGTTGTGAAGGGTGTTGTCGGGACGGAATATACGTCTGCCGAGTTCGATGTTCTGGGCAACCTGTGGGTCGGTACGACGGGCCAGGGGGTGTACCGGCTAACACGCAAGGGTGTTACGCAGGATACGCTGATTGCAAGGCAGTTCTCGGTCAGAAACGGCCTGCTTTCCGACGATGTGCTTGATATCGCTATTGACCCGGTCCGTGGCGAAGCCTGGTTCTCGCATGAGAGGGGCGTGACTATGTACAAGCGCAGCGACTTGCGCGACGTGTCGGCCACGGGGAAAGATTCTGTCAAGCATGATCTCATTGCCTACCCGAACCCGTTCCGCTTGGGTGAACACCGCTACATTACCATCAACAACATCGGGGCGAAGGCGGTCGTTTCTATCTACAACCGTGCCGGTCACCTGATTCGTTCTTTTGACGAGAACGAGACGAAGGGCGGTTCCGTGGAATGGGACGGCTTCTCGAAGCGTGGAAATATTGCCGCTCCCGGAGTGTATTGGTATGTGGTCAAGAATTCTTCTGGAAAGAAGAAGGGCAAGTTTATCCTCATTCACTGACAATGGAAACTATGGCCACCGTTACGACCCTTACCGGCAATGAATTTGCCCCGGAGCTGCCGGGGCGTCTTTTGCGCATTGTCCGCGATATCCGTGATGCGGGGGGCCGCGCCTTTTTGGTGGGCGGCTGGGTGCGCGATGCGCTTCTGGGGAAGAACTGCCGCGACTACGATATCGAGGTGTACGACATCGGCCAGGAAGAATTGGTTCCGATCCTCAAGAATTACGGGCGGACGAACCTGGTGGGGAAGGCCTTCGGGGTAATCCACCTCGCGATGAAGGGCGAATCGCTCGACTTTTCGTTCCCGCGGACCGAGAGCAAGGTGGGCTACGGTCACCGCGGCTTCGTGGTGCATACCGACGAGAAGCTTTCTTTCAGAGAGGCGGCGCTTCGTCGCGACTTTACCATCAATGCGATGGGCATGGAATTACCCGACCTGACCCTTTGCGACCCTTACGGCGGTATCGACGACCTGAAGGCGCATGTGCTGCGCCACGTTGGCCCCGCTTTTGCCGAGGATTCCTTGCGCATTTTGCGCGGGGTGCAGTTCGCGAGTCGCTTTGAGTGCACGCTGGCGCCTGAAACTGTTGAACTGTGCCGGACGCTTTCGTTGGCCGACCTTTCGGTGGAGCGCCTTTTCGAGGAATTCAAGAAATGGCTGCTGAAGCCGGGCAGGCCGTCCATGGGCCTCCGCGCGTTTTTGGATATAGGGCTCGAGGGGTTCTTCCCTGAGGTGGTTCCCCTGGCGGGATCCTGGGAGGCGCTTGGACGGCTTCTGGACAATATGGCGAGTGCACGGGCTGCGCTTCTAGGGAACGAGTCGCCCGCGCTGGACGATGACGAGTGCTCCGAACTGGCCTTTGCCGCCCTGCTTTCGGGAAACGCCCTTGCCGGTGGCGCGGGGGACGTGAAGTCCGTTGCCGGGAAGTTCCTTGCGCGCATCACCAACGAACTCCATCTGGTAAAGAATGTCCCGGAACTCCTTTCGTGTTATGGGGGACTTGATTTCGAGAAGGTTCCCTCCGCACCGGAACTCCGCCGCCTGGCCGTCCGTCTCGGTGGGCTAAAGCTGCTTTGCCTGCTTGTGCAGTCGACTCCGGCGCCTGTCGCCGGGAATCTAGGTTTTGCTGCCGCCTTGCGGGATGCGGCCCGCGAGGTCGGCGTGTACGAAGAGGCTCCGCAGCCTTACCTGACCGGCAAGATGCTTCTGGATATGGGTATGAAGCCCGGAAAGGAGATGGGGGTCATCATCAAGCGGAGCTTTGAGCTGCAACTGGACGGCGAGATAAAAAATATTTCGGATGCGCTTGCCTGGGCGAAAGAAATTAACTTATCTTTATCGACATGAAGTACTCGGCTATTATCTTGCTTTTGCTGGCGGCTTATGCTATGTCGGCACCTTCGAAGTCCGCAAGTGCGGAACCGGAAATCGGTGAATTGAAAGACACCCGCGACGGGAAGGTCTACAAGACGGCCAAGGTCGGAGATTTGGTCTGGATGGCCGAAAATCTCAATTACAGTATTCCCCAGTCGTTCTGCTACGACGACCGTTTCACCCTTTGCAAGAAGAACGGGCGCCTGTATACCTGGCTGGGCATGATGAATATTCCCGACAAGTTCAAGGCTGAACGCTATACGGCCAAGCTCAAGAAGAACCACCAGGGGGTCTGTCCTATTGGCTGGCACGTGCCGACGAATGCGGAATGGGAATCCCTGGCCAAGGCGGTCGAGGCCGAGAAGGATACCTGCAACGAAGCCGACGTCTGTGCCTGGAAAAATGTGGGCAAGGCGCTCAAGGCGGCTTCCGGCTGGGAAACCGAGGACGGCGACGATTCTGCCAATGGCGAAAACAAGTCTGGCTTTGCTGCCATTCCGAGCGGTCACAGGGACATGATCAGCAACTACGAGGAAATGGGCGTTTCGGCAGGGTTCTGGAGCGCAAGCGAAGGTATCGGCAACACCTATGACGCATACCGCTGGACTATCGGCGGTGACATGCTGTATTTCGATTCGGGTTACAAGAACGAGGGCTACGCGGTCCGCTGCGTCAAGAACTACTGATGATTATTTCCACCGGAACATGCCGGTGATTCCTGCGGGAACGCAGAAAACGATCATCGGAATCTGGATGAGCTCCACCGGCAAGAAGGCGAACATGCGCCGTTTGGAATGCAGTTTCCACGAGGCGATGGAGAGGAATACGAAATCCACGACAATCTTGGGCAAGATGCTGAAAATGCACCATTGCCACGGGCAATCCAAAAAGAGAACGCACCAGGGACTCACGAACATCCAGATGTAGTACGTGTAGATCAAGGTTAGGAGCAGGATATAGGCCTTGCTTTCGTAGTTTGTGCCGTTACTGCTCCAGCGGGCGCGCTGGTTGAACAGCTGCTTCCACGTATGTACGGGGGCGGTCTCGATGACGGCGTCCTTGTCGAGGTTGTAGCACACCTTTGTGCCCGGGACTTTCATCATCTTGTGGATGAGCATGTCGTCGTCGCCGCTCGAGAGGTTGATGAGGTCGCCGAAACCTCCGACCTGGAAGAACAGGTCCTTTTTGTAGGCGAGGCAGGCGGCGGAGGCGACAATCGGGTGCCCTAGGCTGAACCCGGCGGCTTCCATCGCGGTGTAGCCGAGCGTTTCGAGCTTTTGGTAAAGGTGGGGCATGGAATGGGTGCCGTTGTTCTGCTTAGGGCCCTGCACGATGCTGACCCCGTCCACAAAGCGGCCTGCCATGGCGGTAATCCAGCTCTTGCGCGGGATGCAGTCGGCGTCCATCGTCAGGAGCACCTCGTTTTTGGCAATCTTGAATGCACTTTCGAGGGCGCGCTTTTTGGGGCTTGCAATTTGCGGCAGGTCGGCCGGGAGGCTGAGTACGCGGAACCGCGGGTGCGTGGCGGCAAATTTCTCGAGAATCTCGCGGGTGCTGTCGGTCGAACGGTCGTCGACGCAAATGACTTCCCATTCACCGGTGTAGTCCTGCTCGGCGAGGGCTTCCAGGGTACGCTGTGCGAATTCCTCTTCGTTCCTCATCGGCACGACGACCGAGACGCTCGGGGTCGCTTTGGGACCTTTATAACGGTGCGTGCGGACAAGCCCTATTATGAAAAACAGGAACAGGAGCGCGTAGAGCGCGGTAAGGCTTGCGACGATGATGCCACCCATGGGCAGAAATATAGTAAACCACTAATTACTATCTTTACTGCATGCTTCATCCTTCCTCATTTGTCCACCCTCAAGCAAGAGTCCACGAAACAGCTTCTGTTGGCCCCTGGTGTCTGGTGGACGAGGGGGCGGAAATCGGCCCGGGCGTGGTTCTTGAATCGCGAGTTCACGTGTACGGCGGTGTCTCTATTGGGGCGGACACGCACGTTTTTGACGGTGCCGTCCTCGGCGCACCCCCGCAGGACCTCAAGTATGGTGGCGAACCGACTCGCCTCGAAATAGGGAAGAACTGTACCATCCGCGAATATTGCACGCTCAACCGGGGCACTGTCCAAGGGGGCGGCTGCACGCGTGTTGCCGACGATGTTCTTATCATGACGTATTCCCACATTGCGCACGACTGCGATATCGGTCGGGGCGTCGTCATTGCGAACGGTTGCCAGCTGGGCGGCCATGTCCGCATCGGTGAGTATGCTACGCTTGGCGGTGTGACCGGGGTGCAGCAGCGCAACCAGGTGGGCGCCTATGCGTTTGTCGGGGGTACGCACAAGGTCGACCGCGACGTTCCCCCTTGTGTCAAGGCGTCCGGCAATCCACTTCGCGTGGGTGCGCTGAACCTCCACGCGCTCCGTCTGCATCCCGACGAATTTCCCGAGGAACGCATCCGCGCCCTCCAGCAAGCCTACCGCGAACTCTACCGCAGCGGCCGCCCTGTGGCCGAAGTTGTCGAGGAATTGAAAAAAGGCCCGGAACCATTGTTCCAAGCCTTCTTTGACGATCGTTGGGGCGGGACGTTGTCACGTCCTTGACCTGGTTACTGCGGATTGATTAGCGCCTGCGGGAATCCGGGATACCAGGCCTTGCCTTTGCGGTCGTAAGCTTCGAAACCTCCCACATACGTGAATCCCCAGTAGTGGAAAGACATATTGTATTTCTGTGCGGCCTTTATCGTTTCTGCGGCCCACTTGGCCTTTGCTTCGTCGCTGGGAGCTTTGTCGCCGCATTCCCAGCCCGAGCGTCCTGCAATTCCGAATTCGCCCATGTTCATTGGGATGAAGTCTTTCCCGCTGATGTCCGGATAGAGTTCCATGGCCATTTTGGCGTATCCCAGGAAGTCGCTGACGGCTTTGTTGGAGTAGGCCGCGTCTCCCTGGCAGGCGTAACCGTGCCCTTGGTGGCTGAACGTGTACGGCTCGTAGTAATGGCCGCTGTAGATGATGTTGCCGTCGGCAGGAAGGTCGAGGATGGACAGCTGCGCGAACTTGGCCGCATTGTAGGACTCGAACATGATGGTCTTTCCGGGCGATGCTTTACGGATGGCGTCGTATGCGCTGCGGAGTACGTCGTTGACCAGGCCCTCATTGGGAATTGTCGGTTCGTTGAGGATGTCGTAGGCCAGCATTGAATCGGGGAATTCTTCAAATTCTGTCGCAATCTGTGACCAGAGGGCGACAAAGTGCTCTTTTTCCGCCTGGAACAGGGCGACGGAATCGCCTCTGCCGCGATGTGCTCCGCCACCGAGTGCGTTAAGTTCTACGTAATGGTGGAAGTCGAGGAGCACGACCAGCCCTTCGTTGATGGCTAGCGTGACGTCTTCCTTGACGCCGGCGAGCATTTCAGGGTCGACGGTGTGAGTTTCGCGGTCGGAATTCCTTTGCCAGCGGACGGGAAGACGGATGGAGTTGAATCCGGCTTCCTTGATGACTTTGAAATCCCCGTCTTCGATCGGGTTGCTCCAGCAGTTGTCGGTGCAGTTGCGTCCGTCGCCATCCCAGGAGTTCCCGAGGTTGATACCTTTGCCCAGACGTGCGTTCATGGCGCGTCCCTTGGAATAGTCTACGGGGACTACGGTTCTTCCCTGTTCCTTGGGCTTGCTGCCGGAGTCGACGGCTGGTGGGGCGCTGCTGTTGTCGCATGCCACAAAGCTCACTGTCACAAGAGCGGTCATCAATAGAGCGGAAATAAAACTTCTCATTGTAAAACCTCCTTTACATCCCATTGTAAAAATACTTAAAATATAAGGGTTTCAGGCTTAAAACGTCAAAATAAAGTGTTTACGTAAGTAACCATGGTTTTGCCCATAAAAATCGGCCTTCGGACGGGTTTTTGCTTGTGAATACTGCCACAATTTTACAGGCTGGGAATTCTAATCGTAAAAAAACAAGCTATATTGTAGCCAATCCGAATATGGAGATTTGTACCTATATGAATGGAAATTTGAAAAAAGCCGTATGGACGGGTGCCCTGGCCGCATTGGTCCTAGCATCTTCTTCTTTTGCGGGTTACGGGTTCAGTGATTACCGCGACCGTGACCAGTCCCGCTTCGTGATGAAGCCCGCGAAGCCTTTCCGCCCCGACAAGGAAGTTGTCACAGTGGTTATGCGTGAAGCTATTCCACGTGGCGGCGGCTATACCTACCAGTATCCGCGCGAGAACCCCGAACCGGTTCTCACGGACAAGTACGCCATGGAAGGTGCCCTTTCCATGGAAATCGAACTTATCGCGAGCGACTATTCCGGCGTTGCCATTTGTATTGCCGGTTCCGTTGACTTGACCCCCTATCTCGAAGAAGGCGTCCTTGAGTTCTGGATCAAGGGTGCCAAGGGTGGCGAAAACGCCCTGTTCGTGCTGGTGGACGACGGTGTGAAGAGCGGCGGCGAATCCCTGCAGGTCAAGCTCCGTTCCAAGAGTCTCGGTGAAATCACCACCGAATGGAAGCACTTCAGCATTCCTCTGAAGCTGTTCGGCAACACCGGTGTTTACTGGGATGCCAAGAACACGCGCGAAGTGATGCTCCCGTTCGCCTGGGACAAGTTCAAGGGTTTCCGTCTTGAAGTCCGTAAGGATGAAAACGAGTCCTTCAAGGTCTGGATAGACGATATCGTAATCAAGAAGCACGGCAAGCCGTACGAAGGCCCGGCCTACTATCCGTTCCGCAACGAGATTTAAGAGGATTTTATGCGCAAACCAGTTTCTAGTATTTTACTTGCTTCTTGCCTCGGCGCGGCTTGGGCACTTCCTCCGCAGTTGCAACTTGACTCCCTTCACGCAGCGTTGGACACCATGTCCAACAACATGGAGTCCACTTTGCTTGGCAAGGATGACCTGCCGCTTGCGGTTTCCGGCTACATGGCCTTCCGCTTGAAGAATTTCCAGTATAGCGAGCCGAGCCCCTGGGTCCGGGATGACCGCGCCAGGACGGCCGTGGACGCTACACTCAACGTGAACGTGGTCGCCATGCCGAACTCCTACATCACGTTGTTCACGAACCTGTCGTTCCCGTTCGACTTGACCGGTACGTATTCGAACAATTTGGCGAAGAACCCGACGAACGCTCCGTCGAAGGACGAACGCGTGCTCTACGACCACTCGACGGACTACTATTCCTCTACGCTCAACGAGGAATTCAACGTGGGCGTGGACATCCGTGCCGGTGTCTTTGGCGCCTATGTCACGGCTGGCGGTGTTATCTGGGCGAACGCCTCCCCGCTGACCATGTGGGAACGCGAGACCATGGCCCGCTTCTCCTGGCAGTACGAACTCTATGAAGACGAAAAGACTGTCAGTACCTACTATAAAGAAAAGTCCTTCAAGCCGGTCAAGGAAGGCGGCCGTGCCTTCTGGACCAACCGCTCGTTCGGTGGCATCTTTGCCAACGTCTACCAGCTGCCCGCGAACATGAAGGCCCAGTTCCTCGTGTCCCAGCCGATGGATGCCGACATGGCGACCCGTGACGGTCTGCGTATGTACGGTGGCCAGCCGGCCGAACTCGAAATGATTGGTTCGTACGACCTGCGAGGAAGCGTGTACCATGGCCGTATCGCCAAGGAAAAGATTGCCGACAACCTGACAATCGGCCTCAACTACTTGGGCGTGGTTTATGACGAAGGTACCATTTACGAACCGGAGTTCAGCAGACAGTGGATTGCCGCCGCTTATAGGTATGACTCGATCAAGGGTGCGAGCCCGGTGCTTCTCAACAACCATGTCGCCTCTCTTGATATCAAGGGCAATGTCACCCCGAAGCTTTACTTGATGGGTGAATTTGCCGGCAACATGGTGGACTCGGTCATCTTCTACCAGTCCAAACAGACCAAAGGCTACAACGATCAGGATGCTTACTCCGGATTTTCCGCTGCCGGCCACAACGCCACGTTTGACTCGCCGGGCTCCTTCGAGTTTGGTGCATACGTAAAGGCGCAGAGCAAGCACATCGAGGGGTGGCCACTTACCGTTGAAGCCGCCTACTTCTCCAAGAACTTCTATTCTCCCTACGCAATCACGAATCCGTCCCGCTTCCCCGGATGGCGCAAAGACGAAGCCTACCTCAATGGTGGTTCGCTCCGCTATTCCCCCAACATGGCGGGTGTCAATCTTAAGTTGGAACCGACGTTCAATCGCGGCTACTTCGACCTGCAGTACGGCCAGCACCGCCAGATCGAGAAGGGTCGCGACGTCATCGTGTTCAATTATCGCTTGAACGGACGCGCCATGTGGGAAAGCTCCAATTCCTGGACCAAGCACAAGCCTCTGTTTGTCGCTGACTCCGGTAACTACAGTGGCGCCGGTTACTACAACCGTGCCGGTGTCGAGATGGGCACCGAAGAAGGCGTGAAGCAGTATCGCCAGCGTGGCGGCCTGTACGGTGGAACCTGGGAACTCTGGGAATCCTTCGTCGCCTACGAAGATGCAAGTCAGATTCAGGAAGGCGAAGTGCCCATGCATGCCAAGTGGGATTCCTACTTCTCCTTCATGGGTGGCTACGATATCGGTCACTGGTTCGGAACCGACCGCAATATCATGATGACCGCCTTGGTCGCCCTTTCGGGTGTGTCCAACTCGTTTGCTCCGCTCGCTGTGAGCGAGAACATGTCCGACATGTTGCTGTGGAGCTTCTACGGGCAGTTCGAACCGACGGTTGCCATTACGACCAAATTCCATATGGTGGGTATCCTTGGCCTCGAAACGTTCCGTTCCAACTACGCCTACCAGGCTCAGTCGATTTCCTCGACCGTCAGCCAGACGTCTGATTACAAGTCTCAGGTGAACACCTTCTTCTACAAGAAGTCCCCGATCAACTACAGGGAATTTGCCGTGGGTGCTGGCTTTGACTGGGATTTCGCCGACCGCGTTGGTCTGCATGTCCGTTACAAGTACATGACCCACTCCGACGAGACGCTTTCTGTAAACGATTGGCATTCCCATTACATTTCTGCCGAAACAAAGGCATGGTTCTAAGGGAGGGTGCTAAAGATGAATATGAAAATGAAAAGAACATTGTTCACTCTTCTTGCTGCTTCGGTGGCTGCTCTGGCTAACCCTGTCAATGAGAATAAGGATTTGCTGGAAAGCAAGGCCGATTCGATAAATGCCAAGCGCGGTTTCGAAATTGGCGGTGCCATCCGTGCCGTAGCACAGCGTTCGTCCTTCGATACGGAGGATATGGCCGGTGTGATTAAACAGCCGACCGAGGAACGCAACGAGTTTGTCACGGCGGATATCGATTTCCGCTTCCGCCCCTACGAAGAAGTCCGTGCCAACGTGATGCTTCGCTTGGGCGGCGGCATGCAGGAATATTTCGCCTCTGCGGCCAAGACGCTCACGGTTGCCTGGATCAATGTCGAAGGCAATATCGGCAATTCGTTCTATTGGATTGTGGGTGACTTCCGTCAGCAGTACTCTCCGTTGACGTTGTTCACTCCGGGCATCGACATCATGTACGAACCGACCGTGTTCGCCCGCAAGCGCCACATGGCTCAGAAGGAACAGATGCTCGAAGGCAACCAGCGCAACCTGCAGGGTGCCAACCTCCAGTTCCGCACGAACCTGGGCGACGCTGCCGGTGAACTTCGCGCCGAGGCGCTGTTCGCCCGCGTGAACCGCACTTCCATTCTGGACTTCAGCGGTGCCGAGGGCAACATCATGCCGAACGGATACTTTGCCGGTGCAACGCAGGCGTCCAACATGGACAAGTGGCTGGCTGCAGCTAACTTGGAACTACTCCCGATGAAGCGCAACATCTACATTGGCGCAACGCCGATGTATATCTTCGACAACGAGAACACCTATGCGCACAATGCCTACAGGCATCCCGCTGATGAGGACCACGAATATGACCTCGATAGCGCCTACGTACGCGGTGATGTCAACCCGTTCGACACTACGGCGCAGAACACGTTCATCGTGAGTGGCCGCTTGGGTGCGGATGTCGCCGGCCTGGTCGGGTCCAAGACCTTGGTGGCCGACCTCGTGGGTGAAGGCGCCTACTCCATGGACAAGGTCAATGATGAAACCGTGAAGGGCCTTGCAGTCCTCGCGACGGTGAATCTCGGTTACAAGGTCGAGAACAGTTTCGGAGTGGACCTTGCCGTTGACTACATCTATAACGATAGCGCTTGGTTCAACAACCTTGCTCAGTCTTCCAACTTCTTCGCTCAGAGAATCCTGAACTCCGACGTGGACTACAATCAGGTCCGTTTCGGCGTGAACGCTCCGTTGTACAGCACCTTTGACGCTCTCTACAACTTCTCCCCGAAATTCGCTCCTGTGGCTACGACCTTGGGTACGGATGACAAGAAGACGGCGGGCGGCCAGACGGAAAGCTACAACATTGCTCCGTATAACAAGAACTCTTGGACGACGAACGTCTATACGCACGCTCAGCTCGCCTTGCTCGAGAAGTTTGCAGACCCGAACATCCAGCTTTCTCTGCCGAACGGTCTTGCCACGGCGAACCGCACGGGTGCCCGCGCTGTCTTGACGGCGAACTGGAAGAAACTCGCCGAACTCCAGGGCATGTTCAGCACCTTCAACCAGGTCAAGCCTTTGGCTGGTTTCAAGGAAGCTGCCTACATGGAATACGGTGGCGGTGCCAAGGTGGATATTCTCAAGTTGGCTGGTTTCCAGCGTCCGCTCGAGATTTCCGGATCCTATAAGCACTCCGAACGTTCTGTGGATTATGACCCCGCAATCATGGGTGCCGCCGGTACGGCTGAGTTCAAGAGCGACTTCATCAACGCCGGACTTTACTGGCAGTACCTGCCCCGCTTGGGCTTGACTGCCGGTTTCCAGATGATCAACTCGGAAATCAACGACCAGCAGGCCGATCTTGATGCCCTCTTGGCCTTCTCCGGCATCGACAGGAAGAAGACCCCGATTATGAAGGGCCAGCAGATGCAGTGGATGGTCGGTCTCGACTACGCCATGGAAGAACATGCTTGGCTGTCGATCAATGTGGGCCAGGTCAGCGTCAGCAACGAGTACAATCTCACCTTGGGCGCCACTCCGGGAACCTACAAGATCGGTGCTGACGGGAAATACTCCTATTCAGATACCAAGGGCACTATGAACCTGCCGATGTACTATTACGCTGAGGCCGATACAGATCCCAAAAGATACACGCATGAATTTACTCAGATGATTTTTGAAGCTTCCATTAATGTGGAATTTTAATGGGAGGTAACTAAGATGAACTTCAATATGAAAATTCAAACAATCGCGCTGATTTCCTCCTTCTTGTTCTCGGCTGGATATGCCCTGGCAGAAGGGCAGGACTCCGTCGTTGCCAAGCAGAAGTCCTTGCTTGAAACTCTGGATTCCCTGAACGACGCCGTGCTCGGCCTGAGGGTCAACGGTACGGCGAGGGCGGGCGCCCTTACCTCCATGGCGAACTCCGACAATTTTGCCAAAGAGTCCGCAACGCAGGAAAACCAAGCGTACACGGACGTGGACCTGCGCTTCGGAGCTCATCCGAGTGCCGAGACGAACATTGACGTCCGCATGCGCTTGCACAAGGATTGGCAGAGCGCTTACGACGTGAACAACAACCCGGTTATCGGCCACTGGTTCTCGTATGACGGCCTTATCCTCAATAAGCACCTCAACTTTAACCTCGGCTATATGCGTGTCGGGTACACTCCGCTCACCATTTCCACTCCGCAGCCCGAACTGCTGCAGGAACCGG
Organism: Fibrobacter sp.; assembly: GCA_017642335.1. Classification (GTDB taxonomy): domain Bacteria; phylum Fibrobacterota; class Fibrobacteria; order Fibrobacterales; family Fibrobacteraceae; genus Fibrobacter. The sequence goes on along the minus strand of JAGCPF010000069.1, from coordinate 12,422 downwards.
AAATCCTCGCTTCGCGCAGGGTCGAGGCCTTGGAACGCCGCAATCTGGATACGACGGACAGGCGCCTCCTGCACGGCCTGAATGCCGAATACAATAGCGGCAAGTTCGGAGTTCTGGACAACGTCGCCATGCAGATTACGGGTGCGCGTCTGCGCAATATCGCCAAGAAGAGCGACCAGGTGTTCTTCGACTTCGACTTCTCCGACAGGTACCTGTTAGCTTCCCGTCTGGGCTTGGACCTCATGGGCTTCCATATCGGTGGCGACATCTATAACGTCTCCGACCGCAAGCTCACTCGCCGTGCTCACGAAGCCGAGAAGACTGACACGATCTACTACGAGTTCAACCAGGTCATTTCTGCGGAACTCGGCGCCACGACCAAGAAACTGGCCCCGTCGCTTCCTCTGGAAATTGGCTTGAATGGTGAATACGCCATGTCGAACTGGAATGTGGATCGCGATTACACGACCAAGAAGACTGTCAAGAACTACATCCTCTCCTTCGGACAGAATCCCAAGGCTCCGGCCGACTCCTTTGTCTACTACAAGGGTGTTGACCAGGATTCTTCCTATACGGCTTCCGAAAGGTATGCTGAAAACAAGGGCAAGAGCTTCTACGTGGAACCGTTCATTCGCGGCGAGGCAGCCAAAGTCGAGTACGACGTGAAGGTTCGCTACCTGCAGACGGATGAGGAATTCTGGTCCGAGATGGCCGCTACCCCGACTTATCAGGGTGGTGCCGTCGTGCTGAACTCGAATGCTCTTTACACGAATCCGATGGACGAGTTGATTATTTCGAACTACGGGTCTTCCAGTCTGGAAAATCTTTACTTCAACGTCTACAACGCTATAACGCTGAATGCGACGAATCTTATTACCTCGCAGTCCTCGAACGCTCTTTCTGTGAAAGACGAAAGCGAATACCTCTATTCCCGCTTGTACAACAACTACAAGGACGGACATTTCTACCGCAACGGTTATTCTGCGACTATCCTGAAGCGTCGTGAAATCGAGTCGGCCATGTTCGTTCTCGATCCGACGGTCAGCATGGCGATGCCTTATGGCGACGTAACGCCTGACCGCAAGGGTGTGAAGGCCGCTATTGACGTGAACTGGAACGACATCCTCACGTTCAACGCCCGCTTCGACATGTTGACCCAGGCGAACAGCCCCACGGTAAGCTTCGATGCTGCTGGCAACTTGGTCCTCGGTTCCGAAGAGAACAAGTTCACGCGTTATGCCGCCGGTCTCGGCTTCGATATCGGTCAGCTCCTCTCTCTGGACCGCAAGCTCCTCATCCAGGGTTCTTACGACCATTCCGAAGAAAGTGCGAACCTCAAGCGCAAGGCCGACCGTATTATGGGCGGCGCTACCCTGAATGTCTGGGGCCCTGTCTCCATCCTGGGTAGCATGCAGATGTTCAATAAGACCTTCGGTGATGCCGGTTACGCAATCGCCGGTGGGTTTGCTTATATAACCGAGAGCAATGAAACGCTCGCACTCGGAGGCATTCGTCTGAGAATCGCTCCTGCGTCCTACCTCAACTTGCAGGGCGGTGCTCTGATTAATGAAATTTCTTATAAATCTATCGATGTAACAACCGGTGCCGCCTCGCAGTCCAAGCTCTCCATAAGCAAGACTGTCGCTTCTGCCGATGTTACGGTTAATTTCTAAGGAGTCTTGAAAATGAAAAAATTATACCAAGGCTTGACGATTATTGCTACTGCGGCTCTTACGGCGTGTTCTTCCATGGAAATCAGCGAAGCCGAAGCCCTGGCGGAAAACTACCCCGCCGATTTCGATGCCGCAGTTTATCTGGAAATTCATCCGGTCTTGATGACCATGCAGATCCTTGATTACGTCAAGGATGAAAATGCGGCGTTCAAGAAATCTCTTGATGCTGATGCCTACAAGGCCAAGGTGACGGAAGATTCGATCGCCTTCCTTGAGGACACGGCTTCTCTGCACAAGATTTATGTCAGTCCGAGATATTACGCGGAAACGGAAGAAAAGTGGGCGAATTTCTGGGTTGACAAGGTGGATACCATTGTCGATACGGTTTACGTGACAAAGGTTGCTGAAGTGAAACTCGATTCGCTGGATTCTGCGGGTGCTGTGCTTAGCTCGGTAAAGATCTATGTCGACAGCATTGTCATGGATTCGGCGGGCGTCCTGTTCAGCGAAATTTTCGGCAAGACGGACACTACCGATACCGCACTGACGAAGTTCGTGATTGACGGTGTCACGACGAAGGCCAGGACGACTGTTATGGATACGGTCTCGACAAGGGATTCTATCAGCTACAAGCCGATTCCTGCCGGACTGGACTCTTCGTTGAAGATCAGCCTTTCGATGTACAACCTCTACGGGGTGAAAAAGGACCTTGAGACGCTGGACAAGCTTGAAGGGGACACGGAAGCTGCCGCCCGCCAGTTTGTTGCCTTTGGAAGGGATCACGGATGGGCATACCGCCGCTGCCTTCCGAGTGAGCTTGGTAACGAAGCTGTCAATCCGGTCATCAATACTGTCAAATATCCTGCAACCAGTTTGTATTGCGATGACAACGGCACTGCCCGTAAAATTGTAAAGTAGGCGAGGTACTTATATGAATCTGAAAGTAGTTGCTTTGGCTTTTGCTCTGGGATGTGCCGTTTCGGCGCAGGCCGCGGCCGACAAGGTTATCGGATACTTCCCGTACTGGAGCCAGTATTCGCAGTTCTATCCGAAGGACATCCGCTATAACACGGTGACCCACGTTCACTATGTTTCCTTGATGCCCGGTGAAGATGCTTCGCTCAATTTCGTTGACGAAAACGATGCCACGAACTTCAAGGATTTGGTCAAGTTCACCAAGGAGAACGGCGTGAAGCTCGTCGTTTCCGTTGGCGGCGCCGAGGCTGAGGGTAACCTGAAGGCCATCGCGTCTTCCGAGGAACTTCTCCCGACGTTCGTGTCCAACATCAAGAGCTGGCTTTCCGCGAATGGCGGTGACGGCATTGAACTCGACTGGCAGAACATCACTGCCGAGGATGCCGAGGATTATTCCAAACTGGTCAATGCGCTGGTGAGCGACATGTCCGGTATGATTGTCGCCTCGTCCATGTATCCGTACATGGCCCAGGAAGCCTATTCCGCCGAGACGATGAACAAACTTTCCTACATCGACGTGTTCATGCCCGACCAGATGACGGAAGAATCTTCTGAACTTGTCCCGAACCAGGGAGCCACCAAGATTCATGAGATGCTTTCCATGGTGAGCGACATGGGTATCGAGAAGGACAAACTCCTCCCCGTGATTTACCTGTACGGCAAGTCCTTTGTCGGTGCTACGGGTTACGGTTCTGCCCACCAGGGCTTCGGTAGCGGTAACGAAGGTTACCTCGGCTACAACGAACTGATGGGCAAGTTCGACGAACCCGACTACAAGGTCACTTTTGATGAGGAGTCCAAGTCCGAATTGGCTGTCAGCAATGCTGAAGCGATTGTGTTCATGGGTATTCCTTCCGTGAAGGCTGTTGCCGAGGATGTCAAGAGCGAAGGCTACAGCGGCGTCGCCGTGTATGAGCTCGATCAGGATCACCACGAACCGATCGTTTCGCTTCTCGTGACCATCGGCCTGCAGCTCCGTCCGGAAGTGAACTACAAGCCCAAGAAGAAAAAGTAATCAGTTCGTTTACTTCGCATTTAGTAAAGAAATCCGTCCGGTCAGGGCGGATTTCTTTGCTTTATGTGGCGTCGGGATGGTCAAGTTATAAAAAGGATTTCTGACGTCGTAAAAAAGCTTTCTAGTGTCGATTACTAATGTCGTCGGCATCTTGACATTTGCCGCTCTGGATGCATGTTCATCTGAAAACATGAAACCCCGCCAGCACGCTGCCGGCGGGGCTTTTACATGAGGTTATTTCTAATCTAGCAGTTCAGGATACGTATTGATTCGTATTATACGTATTGGCGGCGGCCTCACGGGCCGCCTTTCGATAGGCTTGCGAGGCTCTACTGCTTGTTCCAGCGGAGCTTTGCTGTGCGGGTTCCCTGGCGTACGATAGCGACGTAGGAACCGCTGGAGAGGCCCTTCAGCGAGAAGGCGTGGTCCCCTGCCGTGTAGCGGCTGGATTGGCTCATTACGCGGTTGCCGATGGCGTCGTAGACTTCCAGCTTGACCGGACCGGCCTTGTCTACGCTGAACGAGAGCGTGCTGCCGTTTATCTGGGCGTGGATGCCGTTAACAGCCGTGAAGACGGGGCGAATGGCGTCTTCTTCTTCGGGGGGATTTTCCTTGAGCAGGTAGGCGTGGTGCTCGTCCAGATTGACTGCCGATTCCAAATCACCGATGATGACGGTTGCCTTGGCCTCCAGAGCCATGTAATTGGCGGTTTCCTCGGCGGAAAGCGTGACCGTGATGACGGCGTTTTGGTTGCCGGCGACAAGGTTGTTCCCGACCTTCGACAGGTAGGGTGAAGACGGTTCGCCGTCGAACGTGTACGTTATCTTGGCTCCCACGAGCGACGTGTCAGGAACGACACCTTCGGCCGTGGCCCCGAGAGCGAGCGTCATGTCCTTGAACTTGTTGCTCAGGTACCTGTTCCTGCCCTTGGTGTACTTGAACGTGATGGTGTCCTGCATGGCCCTGTAACCGGCCACAGCGGCGGCCGTTGCGACAATCTTCGCTTCGCCGAAGCTGTTCAGCTGGAACATCCAGACCTTGTTGTTGTACATGGTTCCCGAACAGGAGGCAATCTTGCATGTCGCGTTCTTGACATCCACGATTTCCGGGTTCAGGGATTTCAGCGAGAACGTCGACCCTTCGATGGTCTTGTTGTCCACGGTGAGCAGGTATTCCTTTTTGCCGTCATCGTCATAGTCAAGTGCCTGGCTAGAGCCCCTCGCGTTCGAGCAGTTGCTGGAGTAGTCACAGCTTGCGTCGGAGAACCCGGGGATGGACTGTCCGGCAACCTGCGTGATACTCACGACGGATTCGGAACCGTCGTTGCCCGTGAGGATGGCAAAACCGTAGTCATGGACATCAAGCGTGGAACCGGAAACGGACACGACGGCCTCGTTGCTGGACGTGTAGGTACAGCCGGACTTCAGTGCGTTGGTAATCTGCGATTCAGTTTGCTTGACAGAGACGCTCTTGAATGCGCAGCTGCCCGAGTTCTTGCCCTTGACAAGAGAGTCGGCCCAGTTGCGTCCGTTCTTCGTGAGGTATTCCTTGACGATCTTTCCGGATGCGGTGTAACTTGCGCCGGAGAGGGCGTTGAAGTTGTTCAGAACCTCGCTGCCTTCGAACATGGCGGATTGTTCGCTCTTCTTGTCGATAGAGCTGGTCTGCTGGCGCAGGCTCCAGTTGCAGTTCGGGATTTGCTTCTGGTCCATGTAGCTGGTCCATTCGCTTGTGGCGCTAGCATTCGGGCTTCCGTCTCCGGAGGCGCCGGTCGTGCCCCATTCGCTGATGAACACCGGGTATCCTGCATTCAGAGTCTGGTCAATCCTGCCGCTGTATGCTCCCTTGGAATGGGTCGCGGCATAGAAGTGCAACACGTAGGCGATGTTCGTCGAGTTGACAGGGTCCGAGGCTCCGTTTTGCGGATTCTGCGACCAGGTCGGCGTACCGACGATAATCAGGTTCTGCGTGTTGGCGCGGATGACGGGGCAAATCGTGTTGGCGTAGCCCTTGACGGCGCTCCAGTTGCCGCCACTTCCGTCGACCGGTTCGTTGTAGATTTCGTAGATGATGTTCGGCACGTCCTTGTACTTCTTGGAGACCGTCTCGAAGAATGTCTTTGCGAGCGAGGTTTCCGAGTGGGCGCGGTGGCTGTGCCAGTCGATGATGATATAGATGTCGCTTTCGATGGCGGCGGCGACCATGTTGTCGATCAGGCTCAGGTAGCTGTCCGGGGAACCCTTGTAGGAGCTTTCCGTGGCAAGGGCGTTCTTGGTGCCTCCGTCGCTATCGTAGTACTGGATACCGAGAGCGAAGCGGATGACGTCGATTTTGAGGTTTTCTGCAGCCCAGGCGACAACGTTCTTGTTGTAGTAGGGCTGGCCGGTGCCATCGGACCAGAAAAGGCTCATGCCGCGGAGCATTGCCTGCTCGTTGTTCTTTGCACCGATAATCTTGTTTCCGCTGGTGTGGAGGGCTCCGTAATATGATACGGGGCCAACGCGCTTGGGCGTGCAATCGAGCGCTCCTGCGAATACAGGCGCTGTGGCGAATGCCGCCAGACATAAGAGCAATTTTTTCATGTTCATAGTAATGTTCCTGTTCTGCTATTTCAAAATAACGCCACCACTACCCAATCGCACATACCATATTAGAAAAAAAATGGTTACGACCGTAAACGATTATAGATTAACCGCTTGCAATCCGTACCCTTTCTATGAAAATAATTTCCTTTGCGCCTTATGGAACTTGCCGAGGGCGATAAAAACCGCTGATTCCGTGACGGGGTGATATTCCGCACATAGCGTTATGGATGAACAACCAACTTATTTTTTTATTACTGCAAAAAAAAGTGCTCCAAATTACAAAATCGGCTGGATTTAGCCGCGAATGTAAATTTTTACTAAAAAATCGGTTTTTCTTTGCCTTTTTTATTTAAATAGAATATATTAGCGCCAAAACTAGCTCGTTAACGCGGGCTCCACATTTAACAAAGAGAGAGAATTATGAACAAGAAAATTCTATACAGTGCAATCGCCACCATTGCTACGGCTGCAATGGCTGACTTCACCACATGGTTTGGCGATACTGAAAAAGTCGAGACTGGTCTTGACAACGCCACTGCAACGGGTGGTTACTGGTTTGACTACAATGACTCTGCTGACAAGGGCCTTTCCGAGGTCCAGTGGCCGGTTGCCAAGGGTACTGAATGGGACAAGAACTCCCTCCAGCCGGTGATTGACTACTGCGGCGGTGTTTGCGGTCATATCGTGCTTTCCGGTGCTGCTCTGAGCTACGATCCGTTCGTCGGTATCGGCTTCAACGTTGTCGGTGAAACGAGTACTGAAGACAAGACCCCGGCTGCGGGTGACGCAACTGCTTGGGGTGGTGTTTGCATCGGCTATTCTTCCTCCCTCGCTGCCGTGCTCGAATTGGGCCTCGGCGATGTCACTGACAAGGCTCTCGAATACGATAACCCGGTTGCCAAGCTCCCCAAGAGCACCGATGGCACCATGAAGGAACTTTCTTGGGAAGACTTTGCTCAGGCTGGCTGGGGCAAGGGTGACAAGATCACCGGTCCGGAAGCTGCTGCTAAGCTCGTTGCCATCAAGTTCAAGGTCCAGGCTAAGGACGGTACCGAAGGTGACTTCAACATCTTCTCCGTCGGTGCTAAGGTAGGCACCCCGAAGTGCTCTTCTACGCCGTCTGGTGGCAGTGGTGCCGCTATCAAGGCTTTCCGTGCTGCTTCCAGCGTGAAGGCCATGGTTGCTGACCACAAGATCTCCTTCTCCGGCATTTCTTCTGACGCTTCCGTCGAGATCATCAATCTCCAGGGCCGCGTTGTCAAGAAGGGCATGGTGAGGGGCGCTTCTGCTCTTGACCTCTCTGCCGTCGACGCCGGTGTCTACATGGTCCGCGTTTCTGGCAAGTCTGTTGATTTCAGCAGCAAGATTGTCCTGAAGTAACCATCAAGGATTGAAAGGGGGAGTCGCCAACGCGGCTCCCTTTTTTTGTTCCCGCTCACAGGTATATTTGGGTAAGGGTGCGTTGGGTCACGTGTAAAGGTGAATTTGCCTTGTACCGTATTTGGAAGAACCTTTTAAATGTATATTTAAGGAAAAATGAGGTCTTGTATGTCCAAGAAAATCATGCTCCCGCTGCTTTGTGCATCCCTCCTGGGATTGCTCGCTTGTGGCGACGAAAAGTCCAACAACGAGTCAAATCCTGTCACTCCTCCGACATCCGCGGATAATCCGCTTATCACGTCGAGTGGCATCGATCCCACTCAGCTTTCCCCATCTTCGGCGTCTACCCCCGCCAACACTACGCCCACGCCTTCGGGTAACTATGCGAAGCTCGCTCCCTCTGCGAATATCGCTGTACCCAATACGATTTACGCAAACTGGAAGGCTGCGCACTTTACGACGCTTGAAGAGGATGCTGCTCGGTATCCGTCCCTTGCGGGCGACTTCTCCGATGTGTTCAAACAGGATTTCCTTCCTGCGGGACGTGTTGTTTGGTCTGCCCAGACGTCGGGTGGTTATAAGGCCCAGTGTTCCGTTACCAATACGACCGAGAATCTCATGAAGGCCCGCGCCTGTACGGTCTCTGAAGGAGTCGGTTACGGCATGCTCCTTTCGTACTTCGCTGGCGACGACGATGCCTTCTTCCGCCTTTGGAATTACAACCGCGCGTTCAGGGATTACAATTCCTCTGCGCTCATGCCGTGGATTGTCGAAAGCTTTACGTACAACGTAGTTGACGGTTCCAGCGCGACGGATGCCGACTTGGATGTTGCGACGGCGTTGATCTTGATGTATTACAGGTCTGGCCTGGATCCCTACTTGCAAGACGCCAAGACCATTGTCAATGCTCTTTGGAACGAGGAAGTCGAACAGAGCACCAAGTTGCTCTTGTCTGGCAATACCTCGATGTGGAATGGCAAGAGCGGCAGGGAAATCATATACAACCTGAGCTACTTCTCTCCGGTGGCTCTCCGCCTGTTTGCCATGATAGACCCGGCCCACGACTGGAACGGAGTCCTCGATGCGATGTATACGTACATGGCGAAGGTCCAGGCGGGTGGTACGGGCGTGTTCCCGGACTGGAGCAATGCTGCTGGCGTTGCTGCCGAAGCTCCGAACGGATCTTCGAAGACGACCTACTACATGTTCAACAAGGAAAGCGTGCGTATCCCGTGGAGAATTGCATGGGATTACTACTGGTTCCAGGAACCGCGTGCTGCTACGGTGCTGAACGGCCTGTACGGCTTTATCTCGCCCAAGTCGGGCAACGATCCGACGAACCTTGCGCTGGGCACGAGCTACTCGTGGAACCTGAACCTGGGTGCCGACAAGGAGTCTAACGTTGTGGGTGGCTACTGGCTGGGTGCCTGGTGCTCTACGGGCATAAGTGGCGCAGCGGACTGGTTGAATGTCTGCACGGCAGAATTGAACAAGAAGACGCCGAGCAATACCACGACAAGCTATTTCGCCGACATCCTTTTGGTGATGTATAGCCAGCTGTTGAACGGCTTGTTTGTGAAGCCGTTCTAGTCACGGGCTGAATAAAGTAATTTGATGCCACCGGGAGAAAATCCCGGTGGTTTTTTTGTGTGCGGAAGGTGCAATTGTCTGTTTTTTCTGTTTAGAGTGTGATTTTTATCACACCCGTTTATTACATAAAACTTGCACTGACAAGGCCGAAATGATGAAATTTTTCGTAAAAAGAAATTTACACTATGCAATTTTTGTGTGTTTTTCGTCACAAAATCAAAACTTTGTTTGTGTGAGAAAAATTACACCCTTGTATGGTCGTGACAAAAAAATTACATTTTCCACACCAAACTCCCATTAAAAAGGGCTCATTATGAAAAAAATATTTACAGCAGTGATAGGCTTCGGTCTTGCCATGGCGGCGAACTCTTTCGCTATTTCTCTGGCAGATACGACTATACTTGGTAAAGATTACGCAAAACTTACACGGTGCTCGGATTTGAATAAAGTCCGTGACTGGACCAGTGAAGGCAAGGTCGTCAATGTCATCGTGATGAATGACATCGACTGCGGTAACGCAGAATTCAAGCCTATTGGTCAGTCTGAATCGAAGGCCTTCGAAGGCGTTTTCGATGGCAATGGAAAGACAATTTCCAAGATGATGATTTTACATAATGCTGAATATTCCGGTTTTGGGAACGATGATTCTTACGCCGGCTTCTTTGGCGTGATTGGCCAGCAGGGCGTTGTCAAGAACGTCACTATTGATAATTCCACAGTGACGGCCAAGTCGCAGTATGCCGGTGCCGTCGTTGGCTTGAACTATGGTGTTGTTGAAAATGCCAAGACGACTGCATCTGTGAAGGTGAATTCTTCGAAGGATCCCGATGAATTTGGCGGTGCCGGTGGTATTGCCGGTCGTAACGGTGGTTACGGCACGATGACTGGTTGCGAAAACCATGCCGCGGTATCGGGTGCGAACATGGCTGGCGGTATTGCCGGCGCGAACACGGGTGCAATCAGCAATAGCATCAACTATGGTGCTGTATCCGGCAAAACTGCTGGCGGTATTGTCGGTAACACCCATTATAGAACGGTTGAATCTAATGTCACGCACGTTCCGGGCCGTATTGCTGTTTGCCAGAACCTCGGTTCTGTGACAGGTACGACATATGCCGGTGGTATTGTCGGTTACAACAAGGACGGTTCCATCAACAACTGCCGTAACGATGGCTCTGTTGCAGCTCCGGGTACATACTGGGTTTCTGGTATTGCTGGTGGTGTTGTCGGTTATAGCTATTTCGATAATGATAGTCGCTACACTTCCGGTAACTACACGGCTCAGGTGTTGAACTCCTTCAGCACGACTAACTCCGTTACCGGTGATATCGTGGGTGGTGTTATCGGTAAGGTTGAAAACAAAAATACCAAACATAATGATTATTCTAAAGTTGAAAACTGCTATTACGACTCTCAGGTCTTTAAGAATGCGAGCGCTGTTGGCTCTCAGGGCTCCCATACGGCGGTTACGACTGTCGTGGGCAAGACGACTGCCGACATGAATTCCAATGATGGTTTTGTTAATATCCTGAATACTCAGAACGGCAAGATTGACTATACCTTCGTGTGGCTGAATGAACCGGGTGACTATCCGGTGCTTGACTTCACTGGCTGCCAGGGCAACTACAAGATTACGTTCGTTGTTAAGGGTCATGTTACTCTCGAAGCAACGACCGTCAAGGGCAAGATTGCCGAAGTCACCGTGACCGATCCGACGGTCTCAGGCGCTACCTTCAAGGGCTGGAAGGACGATCATGGTAACGTCCTCACCTCCAAGCAGGCCCAGGATAAGTTCTATACTCGTAGCGTGACCTACAATGCCGTGCTGAACGAAATGTTCGAAATCACCTTCGTTACCGACTACGGTGTTGTACTGGACAAGAAGTTCTTCGAAAGGGGCTCCATCCCGTTCTACTACGACGAAGAAAATGAATCTGAAATTCCGGCTGACCTCGAAACGGATTCTGCAACCTACAAGTTCACTGGCTGGGACAAGCCGTTCACTGCCGCTGTTGACACTGCAACTTACACTGCTCAGTTCGAAAAGATTGCCAAGACCTTCACTGTGACGTTCTATGTCCAGGGCGCAACCTACGACGAACAGACCGTTGCTTTCAATGCTAACGCTCAGGCTCCTGCCAATCCGGTTGTCGAAGGCTTCCGCTTTGACGGTTGGGACAAGGAATTCACGAACGTGAAGGCCAATCTGGAAATTCACGCTCTCCTGACTGCGATGACTGAAGTCTGCTTCGTTACGGTTGACACCACTAAGTGTGACTCGGTCCCTGTGGATACGACGATTGTTATCCCGGATAATCCGCCTTCCAGCGACTCGCTCACTTGCGATGCCTGGTTGAATGGCGAAGTTGAACTCCATGCCGGTGACGAACTTACGATTGCTCAGCTGACGACTCTCGAAGCCAAGTGCTCCGTGAACAAGCTCGACGTGAAGTTCTTCGTTCTCGATAACATGATTGATTCCCAGAGCGTTGCCTATGGTACTGCCGCTCAGGCTCCTGCCGATCCGGTTGTTGAAGGCTATCGCTTTGAAAACTGGGATAAGGACTTCTCGTACGTGATTACCGCTCTCAATGTGAACGCCAACATGACCAAGATGACGACGGTTTGCGTCATCGCTCTCGGCGAAACCAAGTGCGAAGATGTTCCGGCTGACTCTACCATGCCGACTCCGGTTGTCCCGTCTAACGAAGACAGCACCTGCACGGAATGGACTGTTAATGGTGAAACCTTCACCGATTCTACCTTCCTCGCTTCCGAAGTTCCTGAACTTGTGGCCAAGTGCCATGCTAACGAACTCATCGTGAGCTTCTATGTGGCTGAAGGCTCCAATGATGCTGCTCTCTTCAAGACCCAGAAGGTTGCTTACGAAGCTGCCGCTACCGACCCGAAGGACGAAGTCCTGGAATTCTATGGCGAAGGCTATCGTTTCGATGGCTGGGACAAGGACTTCTCGAAGGTGGTTGAAAACCTCGACGTTACGGGTAAGGTCACCAAGATGACGACCGTTTGCGTTGTCGCTCTCGGCGAAACCGATTGCAAGGATGTTCCGGCTGACTCTACCATGCCGACTCCGGTTGTCCCGTCTAACGAAGACAGCACCTGCACGGAATGGACTGTTAATGGTGAAACCTTCACCGATTCTACCTTCCTCGCTTCCGAAGTTCCTGAACTCTTGGCCAAGTG
>JAGCPF010000068.1 GCA_017642335.1 Fibrobacter sp. | reverse complement strand
GGCGGCTCCTCGGGCGGATCCGCCGTCGCCGTCGCATCCGGCACGGTGCCCTGCGCCCTCGGTTCCGACACTGGCGGATCCATCCGCCAGCCGGCCGCATGCACCGGCGTCGTGGGCATGAAGCCCACCTACGGCCGCGTCTCCCGCTACGGCCTGCTCGCCTACGCTAGCTCCCTGGACCAGATCGGCCCCTTCGGCACCACGGTCAAGGACACGGCGACCCTCCTCGGCGCCATCTGCGGCATCGACCCGCACGACAACACCACCAGCACCCGTCCCAACGAAGACTTCACGGCGAAACTCGACGTGGGCGTGCAGGGCAAGGTGATCGGCGTCCCCACGGAATACTTCGGCGAAGGCCTCGACCCGGAATGCAAGGCCGCCATCGAAGGCATGCTCAAGAAGCTTGAGGCCGAAGGCGCCAAGCTCCAGGAAGTGAGCCTCCCCCATATCGGCTACGCCGTCTCCAGCTACTACATCATCGCGACCGCCGAGGCCAGTTCGAACCTCAGCCGCTACGACGGCGTGCGTTACGGCTACCGCAGCAAGGAAGCCCGCAAGCTGTTCGACCTGTACGCGAAGTCCAGGAGCGAAGGTTTCGGCAAGGAAGTCCAGCGCCGCATCCTCCTCGGAAGCTACGTGCTCAGCGCCGGCTTCTACGACGCCTACTACGTGCAGGCCCAGAAGGTCCGCCGCCTCATCACCGACGACTTCAACAAGGCGTTCGAAAGCTGCGACTTCATCGCGAGCCCCACGATGCCGGGCCTGCCCCTCAAGTGCGGCATGAACGAGTCCGACCCGATGGCCGTGTACCTCTCCGACATCTACACCGTGAGCCTGAACCTTTCCGGCCTCCCCGGCATTAGCGTGCCGTGCGGCATGGCTGGCGGGCTGCCCGTCGGCCTGCAGTGGATCGGCAAGCCCTTCCAGGAAGCCGACCTGCTGAGCGTCGCATCCGCCACGGAACGCCTGAACAAGTAAGCGAAGGCAACGATGAAGTTCAAGGCTAGTTTATTCGCACTCCTGGTTGCCGCCGTCCTCGCATTCGCGCAGGATGCGGCTCCCGGCAATTCTGCGACGCAGGCAAACGGCATGTCGGCGCAGGACTCCACGGCTCAAGACGCCGCATTCCAGGACATCCTGGGGCAGAGTTACACGCCCGACGGCTACATAACCGCCCTGGACAGCGCGACAAAGGACTCCCTGGCGAAGGATTCCCTAGCTAACGATTCCGCCCAGGCGGGATCCTCGAACTCCGAAGGAGGCCTTGTCCTCTACGACGCGCAATCCTCGTCTTCGTCGCAGAAAAGGCATATCGGCGTGGACGCCCCGGTGTACAAGTACCAGGCCACGCTCGGCATGCGTTCCCCCAGCCGCGGCATCGTCTCGCTCGAATATATCTTCGCCCAGGAAATCTTCAACGTCAACGTCCACTTTACCGATTACAATAGCCACCTGCTGCAGATTGGCGTTTCGGCGATATACTTCCCGATGTCGATGCGCTATTTCTACATGTTCCTTACCTCCGACTGGTTCAAGGGCAAGTACGACAGGGAGAGGAAGATATCCAAGGGCCAGTACGAAGACTACGAGGAAAAAGTCAACTACTGGCGAGTGGTCGTGGGTATCGGCGGCGAGTTCCTGTTCCTGGAACATTTCGGTGCGTACATCGAAGCCGGTTTCGAATTCTTCGCCGGCAACGGGAGCTACTACACGCACCTGAACAAGGACTACGGCACGCTTGACAACGACAAGGTCGTCCTGCCCTACGGCATCGGCCTCCTGTTCCCGTTCTAAAGCAAGCCTCAACCACATTTCCAAATGCCCCTTACGGGGCATTTTTTTGTCCGTGAAATAGGAACAGAAAGCTAAGACGTTTTTTATAAAAACTTTTTTCTGAAAAAGATTTTTTTACAGTATTATTCGCATTCTTAAAAAAATGATTACGAAAAGGTATTGCAATTATCACATCCGTTTTATGATATTTATAGACAGTTCACAAAAAATGGGGACATGAACATTCAACTGGGGAATCAGATGGGGTTGAATAAAGATCATGGAATAGGACAAAGTGAAAGTAACTTGGACTCCAAAGGCGAGACCAAGGAAGATATCGAGCAACCGGTCTACGCGCTGGGTTTGGAGTGTAGCGGAGCAAAAAAAGAAAAACCTCCGTTTATGTTCCCCTGGAACTGCATAAAGGACCAACTCTATCCCGAGACCAACTACCTGTGCAATATCAAGAACATGGCTTTTCACGAGCAGGAAAACACCATACGCACCTACATTTCTTGCGTATATCCAAACAAGAACAAGCGCCAGAAGTAAATTGCCGTTCTCCTTTTTCGTTTTTTTTCAGTAAATTTATAGCAATGAAAACGACTATAAAGCTAGTTTTTGTCCTCATTCTGGTGTGCGCAACGATTGTCGCGACCGTTCTCGTCATGAATAAGCTGGAATCCTCCGGCAACAAGGGGCCTAAAATCACGAGCGACTTCGTAGCGCAGCAGATAACGGAAATTTCCGAACTGGCCACCCTGCACCACCACTACCGCAAGAACGCGAACTACCAGGACGCCAAAAAGCTCCTGGACTACATGCCCAACTGGCGCATCAACCAGTCCATCAAGGAATTCATGCTGATATACCAGGGCGACGTCAAACTGGGCTACGACTTGAAGGACATCCAGATTCACGTAGACCAAGTCACCAGGACCATCGTCATCGTCCTCCCCGAGCCAAAGATACTGAGCCACAGCATCGACTTCGAAAGCATCCAGGTCTTCTGGGAAAAGAGCGGTTGGCTCAACGACATCAAGTTCGAGGACTTCAAGCAGTTCTTCATCGCCGAACAGAAAAAATACGAGAGGGAAAACATCTCCGAGCTCAAGAAGCGCGCCAGGCAGCACGCGATTAGCATAATAACGCTCTACCTCGGGTCTGTCATCCACATCGCCGAACCAACTGCGGACAACGGCAAGCCGTTCTTCAAAAAATGGTTCCACCCGGATGACGGCTACAGAATAAAGGTGGACTAAACGGTCAAATAATATTATTTTATCTTTAAGGTCGGAATCTGCAGGCTAAAGCACAATTAAGGTAAAATCAAACAGGAAAGACCGTATGAAACAAATACTCCTCGCTTTTTCCCTTCTCATTGCCACGGTCTTCACGGCATGCAACGAACAAAAACAGGAACAGGAACAAGCGCCGAAAGGGGTCACCGTGATGATATACAGCGAGTATATCGACCCGGCCATGATTGACGACTTCGAGGAAAAGACGGGATACAAGCTGCACCTGGAACTTTACGAAGCCCAAGAAGAGATGATCGGCAAGCTGCAATCCGTGGGAACAAGCCAGTATGATGTCATCATCGCCTCCGACGTCGTCATCCAACAGATGGTACGGCTCAAGTTGATTTCGGCCCTCGACATAAACAGGGTGCCCAACCGCAAGAACATCGCGACGAAGTTCCTCAACAGGCCCTACGATCCGTCAAACACCTACACCATCCCCTACCTCCTGGGAACGACAGGCATTCTCTACCGCGACACAACCATTGACCCAGACAGCGTAAGCTATTCCATGCTGTTCGATTCGAATCAGACCAAGGGGAGCTTCAGCCTCTTGAACGAAAGCCGTTCCATGCTGGCCCTTACGCTCCTCGCACTGGGCTTTGACGCCAACAGCACGAACCAGGACGAGATCAACAAGGCCGTGGAACTCCTCCTGAAGGTAAAGAAAGACCCGCACTTCATCGGGTTCGACGGTTCCGTGGGCGGCAAGGAAAAAGTGCTTTCCAACATGAACTGGGCGGCCATCGTATTCAACGGCGACGCCCAGGCCGCCATAGACGAAGACTCGACACTGCAATTCGCCATACCGAAGGAAGGCTCGTTCATGTGGGCCGACGCCATGACGCTCAGTTCCCAGGCGCCCAACCCCGACGGGGCCTACGCCTTCATGAACTACATCCTCGACGCCGAAAATGGAGCACAGCTCGCCAAGTACATCAACTACGCATCGCCGAACAAGGCAAGCCTCAGAGTCATCGACTCGACTTACAAGAACAACCGGGTCATCAACCCGCCGCGCGAAACATACGCCAGGTTGACATTCCTCAAGGATCCGGGCGATGCGGCAATGATGCTTGACGAGGCCTGGACGATCGTCAAGATCCGATAAGAGCCGGGAAAAAGATTAAGGGTTACTCGTGACTGATAGGCTGGGGCGTGAACGGCGGCTCCAGCTCGATGCTGATGGGGCAATGGTCGGACCCCATGACAGACGTATGGATTTCCGAACTCACGATGTTGGGCACAAGACCCGCGTCAACAAAGGCGTAATCCAGACGCCATCCCACGTTCCTGCTGCGGGCGCCAAAGCGGTTGGACCACCAGGAGTACATGTCGCGGGCATCCGGGTGCAGCACGCGGAACGAATCGACGAACCCGCTTTCGACGTACTTGTCCATCCAGGCCCTCTCGATAGGCAGGAACCCGCTGACGTTCTCGTTCTCCTTGGGACGCGCGATGTCGATTTCCTTGTGGCAGGTATTGTAGTCCCCGACCGTCACCACATGCTTGCCGTCCTCGAGCCACTGGCGGCTGTTGTCCAGGAAGGCGTCGTAGAAGCGCAGCTTGTAGTCGAGGCGGTCGTCGCCCTGTCCACCGTTGGGGAAATAGATGGAATTAAGGACCCAGTCGGGGAAGACCAGCTGGATGACCCTGCCCTCCACGTCGAACTCCTCGATATCGAAACCGTAGTTCACGGCATCGGGTTCGATCTGCGAAAAGACGGCAACCCCGCTATAACCTTTCTTGCGGCGGCACGGATTCCAATAGGAATAGTAACCTTCCAGATTCTGCAGGGATTCGGGAACCTGGTCCACGTCGGCGCGAGTTTCCTGAAGGCACAGGATGTCGGGCCGGGTCGCTGCGAACCAGTCCTCGAAGCCCTTCTTCACCGCCGAGCGGATCCCGTTGACATTCCAGCTATAGATATTCATTTTGAACCACAATCCATCTTTTATCTGTCAAAGATAGCTTTTTTATCGGCATATCGGCGGATAGGCTCACCGAAATACAAATTCACGAGGCAAAAAACGCGAACTTGGCACAAAAAACGGGTTTTAGTTAAAAACAAAAGAAAAAAATATCAAATTTGGCGCTAAAGAGACTATATTTATAGCATGAAATGTAAACTATTTTTTCTGACGGCTAGCTTCCTCCTGGTATCCTTGACCCAGCTATCGGGATGCGCAGGATCATCCAACGGAGAGGACCTCGAAGTCCCGACCAACATGCCTCCGATTTGCCGCGACATTGACTTCGTCTCACAGCCGGACATGCGTGAAATGTGCGGCGTGCGCAAAGTCCACAACCGCGCGTACAAGAACATCCCGCAGCAGCGCTACCTGATCAAGCCGGCAGAAACCTCCATCGTCAAGACGAGGGACAACCTGGAGCTCCGCTTCCAGAACGCCCTGCCGCTCACGCTCGAAGGTCCGATTGTCGACGAGCTCGAGTTCAGCCAGGACAAGCGCCTCCAGAAAATCATAAACACCTACGACTATCACGAGATTTACAGCAAGGGCAACAAGCGCCTGCGCATCTTCAAGATGGGCATCCCCACCGACAAGGGCAACGTCTACCACTTCTGCTTCCGCGTTCCCGAACGCAAGGGCGGCAACGAAAGGACCAGGAGCAAGGCCATGGGTAACCACATCGAGGCCATGACCTGCGAGGACTACGACATGCTGCTGCAGAACAACGTAGCCGACAAGCGCTAAGCCTTGCAAAGAGATTGCGACGAGGGCTCCCCTGCTGGGGAGCCTTCTTTTTGCATGAACGTCGCCTGCCTACTGCTTTTTTTCTATTTTTGCGACCGGTATTAAAGTGACTTCCGAAAACAGACACATACACAACGCACTGAAGCAGGTCAAGATCGACACGCCGTGTTCGAAGTTGTCCGGTTTTTCCATATCCGGCTTGGCCACGTACCTGCAGATGCCGGAACTTGACTTCTGTATCGACATGGGCGAATGCCCGCTCAGCGCCACCCCGATAAACCATGTGTTCCTGACACACGCCCACGGTGACCACGCCCGCTGCCTCATGCGTCACCACAGCCTACGCAAGATGATGGGCGTCGAACGCGACAGCATCTACTACGTTCCCGAAAGCATTTACGAGGGGGCCAAAGCTTGGATCAAGGCGGAAGCCATGTTCGAAGGTGTCAGCGAAGCGAAATTCCGCTATCCGCAAATCGTCCCCGTATCCGCCCACAAGCGGTTCTTTCTTGAATACCGCAAGGATCTTGCGCTAGAATCTTTCGAGGTGAAGCATTCCATCCCGTCGATGGGTGGAACACTCTACTTCTACAAGAAAAAACTCAAGAACGAATTTCTCGGAAAGACTCCGGCAGAACTCATCGAACTCCGTAAGCAGAAAGTGGAAATCACCCGCGAGGTGTACGAGCCCCTGGTCAGCTTCACGGGCGACTGCCTCGGCGAATCGCTACTCGAGCACAAGGACGTTTTCAAGTCGAAGGTGCTCATCACCGAATGCACGTTCCTCGACCCGGGTGAAGAACAGATGGCACACCAGAAGGGGCATACCCACATCGCCGACATCGTCCGCGCACTCAACAAGCTGGACAGCGACGTAAAGTGCGACATGATCATCCTCAACCATTTTTCCATGAAGTACGCAGAAAAGCACATCCGCGAAAGAATCGCCAAAGAAATCCCGGCGCAATTTTCGGACAAGGTGGTTGCGCTCATCTAGGCGGAAACAGGTACGCACAATGAACAACGAAGAAAAAACAAACGAGCTTACCGAAGAATCCTGCGAAAAACAGGTGGTGATTCCGGAATTCTATAGAGACCTGAAACAGGACGAAAAAGACAGCGGAATCTGGCACTATGTGTTCCGCACGAACGGTGACCGCAAGCCGATAAAGACGCCCGACAACCAACCGCACAAACTGGACTTCAACTGGGCCGACATGTTCCCGGACTGCAATGGCCATGTGGAAGTGGAAATCGGTAGCGGCAAAGGCAACTTCATAACGGACTATGCCGAGCGGCACCCGGACATCTTCATCATGGGTAGCGAATGGGACTACACCTGGGCAGCATTCGCACACGAACGCATGAAAAAACGCGGTGTGCTGGGCAACGCGGCAATGTTGCGCGGCGACGTGTTCTATTTCTTGCGCGATGCAGTCAAGGACAATACCGTCGATGCGTTCCACATGTATTTCCCGGACCCCTGGCCCAAGGAAAGGCACCACAAGAACAGGCTCCTGCGCCCCGACTTCTTGGCAGAAGTCGCACGCGTGCTCAAGCCAGGCAAACGCATTTTCTACTGGGGCACCGACCACAAGGAATACAACGAGATTGCGCTCGAGACCTTCGACGCCTTCCCCACCTGCAAGGTCGTCGTCCGCAACACGGCCGAGCCCACCGAAGGAATCGAGACCGGATTCGAACGCAAGTACAAGAAGGAAGGCCGTCCCATCTACCGGAGCATTATCGAATTTTTCAAATAATTTGGGGTCAGGCCCCATGTTGACATATTCTGACATCCAAATATTTATAGTTTGGTATAACCATGCTAAAACAGCTTTCGATAGACTCATTCACCCTGATTTCCAAAGCGGAAGTCCCGTTCCGTAACGGCTTTACAGCCATCACCGGCGAAACCGGAGCCGGCAAATCCGTATTGCTGAAGGCACTCCGCCTCGTCTGCGGAGACAAGGCACAAGCTTCGCTTGTCCGTAGCGGAGAAACCAAGGCCGTAGTCGAAGCCCTGTTCGACATTTCCAATGAACCGCAGGTCAAAAAAATCCTGGACGAACTCGAAATCGACTCCGACGACGAACTCATCATCCGCCGGGAGATTCTCGAGAACGGCAAGGGACGCGCCCGCGTGAACGGGAACATCGTGAGCCAGTCCGACCTGCAGCGCCTCGGCGAAGAACTGGTGCAAATGCACGGCCAGAGCGAACAGCTCCTGCTCCGCGACATCCGGACGCACGCGCAGATGCTCGACGACTACGCAGGTAACGGGGACTTGCTGAAAGATTACTCGGTCCACTGGGACGAATGGAACCGCATCCAATCCAAAATCGAAGAAACAGAAAAACGCGCCAAGGACCTCGCCGCACAGAAGGACTTTCTCAAGTTCCAGTTCGACGAACTGCAGAAGGCGGCACTCAAGGATGGCGAAGAAGAAGAACTCGAAGAAAGGGTGGGCGCAGCAAGCAAGAGCGAAATCGAACGCCGCTACCTGAACGAGATCCAGGCCATGCTCGGCAACGAGAAGGGCGTCCTGGACCAGGTGCGCGTGCTGCAATCGAAGATACGCACGCTCGCCTCGAAACTCCCGCAGTACGAGCCCCAGTTGCAATCGTTCGAAGAATCATTCGACCCATTTGAATGCTGCTGCAAGGAACTGCTCCGGCTGAGCCCGTCGAGGACCATGAGCGAAGCCGACATCGACAAGGCGAATGCGCGCATCGCCCTCATACAGAAACTCAAGCGGAAATACCGCACCGACGTTCCCGGTCTCATCGCCCTTACCGAACAGCGCAGGAATGAGCTCGAATGCCTCGAGAACCTGGACGCCGACCTCGACGAGCTCGCCAAGCAAGCTGAAAGCGCCCATGCCGCGCTGGAGCGCGGCGCGGCAAGGCTCTCGGAGAGCCGTGCCGAAGCGGCTCGGCGGTTCGACACCGCCGTCGAAGGGTTCCTCCGCGAACTCGGCATGCCCAAGGCCTCGTTCAAGACCTCCGTCACCGCCCAGCCGCTGGGCGCCACCGGTGCCGACAGGATCGAATTCCTTCTCGCCCCGAACCCCGGCGAAGGCGAGAAGTCCTTGCAGAAGGCCGTCTCCGGCGGCGAACTCAGCCGCGTGCTCCTCGCCATCAAGAGCGTCATGGCCGAACTGGATCGTGTTCCCCTCCTGATTTTCGACGAGGTGGACTCCGGCATCAGCGGAGAAGTCGGCAACAAGATTGGCGAAGCGCTGCGCAATTTGGGCAGGCACCACCAGGTTCTGACCATCACCCACCTGCACCAGGTAGCGAGCCGTGCGCAAAATCAGCTCGCTGTGAGCAAAAAAGAAGAGGACGGCCGCACATTTACCTCCGTGAAAGAGCTAGATTATGAGGGACGTGTTCAGGAACTGGTCCGCATGCTCGGAGGCGAGTCCGAGACCGTTCGGGAACACGCAAGGCAACTTCTGGAGGCGAATAAGTGACGAATAAGGCATCTGGCGTAAGGCTCCGCAGCAGGATATGGAGCATTCTCAGAGCAATCGTTTTCGTGTGCGTGATTGTGTTCATATGGATGGGCATGGCCAAGACAGCCACGGCCTTCGTCGGTATTGCACTCGTCATGGGCTGGGTAAACCTGTTCCAGCTCCGTTCCCAGGAAATCGAGAAACCCTACTATAGGCTCTGGCTGAACTTTATCGACGGGCTCCTGCAGTTCAGCGTCATGACGAGCATCTTCATCCGCGAGCTCATCCTGCAGGAAAATACGGAGAAACTGCTCGGCGTCGGATGCGCGTTTTTGCTCGCCCGCCTCATTGCGAACAACCTTTTCAACCTCGGTGTCCTACGCGAGGGCAAGTCTCTGCCGCGTAAACGTCGCTGGAGCAAGTTCGCGAACATCGCCGTCACCATAACGATGGGCGTCTATCTGCTTGACCTCGAAGATTATAAGCAGATATGCATGGTGGCATCCATCCTGTTGATGCTCGCCTCCACCGTCGCTTACGCCTACTGGTACTATCGTGACCCTGCGCACCGCAAACCGCTCTCCATCGCAAGCCAGCTCACCATGAGCCGCATCGTGCTCACGCCTTTTTTCCTCTGGGTATTCTTCTACGACAACGACCTGGACTACAGCAACAACAGCCTCGTTTTCAAGAGCCTAGCCCTCATCATGGTGCTCGGGTTCATGCTGACCGACTTTCTGGACGGCAAACTCGCACGCGCCATGGGCGAAGTGAGCACATTGGGCAAATACCTCGATCCGTTCAGCGACAAGATTTCCAACATGACCATCTTCATGTGTTTCATCGCGACGGGATATGCGCCTGTGTGGATGGTCGCTCTCATCTATTTCCGTGAATCCAGCGTCGAAACACTCAGGACGCTCGCGGCAAGCGAAGGCCTCGTCATGCCAGCACGCCGGAGCGGCAAATGGAAAACTGCATTGCAGGGTGTCGGCATCATCGCCATTCTCGTCGGAGCGCTCGACCCGATGGAACACATCATCCCCAACTACCAGGAATTCTGGAGCATCTTCCCCACCGCCGTAATGGCCACCATCATGGCCATCACGATTATCAGCGGCATCGATTACTTCGTCGCAAGCAAGCACATCCTGAAAAAATTCGTGTAACGCACACACAGACCGAAGAACCTTACAATATGCTTAAATCGTGCGAATTTAGGCATATTTTTTTTACAATCGAACAAAAAGCCTTGCCAAAATGGAGCGCTTTTTCTATATATGGGGCTACCTCGACGCGGGGTGGAGCAGTTGGTAGCTCGTCGGGCTCATAACCCGAAGGTCGCAGCGTTCAAGTCCTGCCCCCGCTACTACAGAAGGCCCGGATTATTCCGGGCCTTCTTGCATTTTCTGCACCGCATTTACGCAATTTTTCCGCATTTCGGCAATCATTCCCCACATCAGGAATTAATAAATTTTGCCCATGAACCGCCTGACAGAATCCCAAGCTCTTGACCTTTTCCTGAACGCCCCCCTCGACGAGCTATGCAAACTCGCCAACGCCGAAAAGGAATCGCGCCACGGGAAATCCGTGTACTGGGTGAACAACCGCCAGATCAACTACACGAACGTCTGCGTACTGCATTGCCGGTTCTGCGCCTTCTCCAAAATCAAGAAGGACAGTCCGACAGCCTATGACTGGGACTACCCCACCATCCGCGACAAAGCCGCCGAGGCTATCGCGGGAGGCGCAAGGGAACTGCATATCGTCGGCGGACTGCATCCCGACCACCCGTTCGATTACTACATCGAGATGCTCCGGAAACTGCGCAGGGAATTCCCGGCAGTGAACCTGAAGGCCTTCACGGCAGTCGAAATCTGCCATTTCGCAAAAATTTCGGGACAGAGCCCCGAACAAATTATGGCAACCCTCAAGGATGCAGGTCTCGACACGCTTCCCGGAGGTGGCGCCGAAATCCTCGTGCAAAGCGTCAGGGACCAAATCTGTCCGGGCAAGGAAACCGGCGAAGAATGGCTCGCCGTCCACCGGGCGGCACACAAACTGGGCATCCCCACCAACGCGACCATGCTCTTCGGCCACATCGAAAAGCCCGAAGACAGAATTGCCCACATGCGCATGCTCCGCGACCTGCAAGACGAGGCTCCAGGCTTCTTCGCATTCATCCCGCTCGTCTACCATCCGGAACATAACGCCCTGCACAAGATTGTTCCCAACATCACGAGCGAAGAGGACATCCTGCGCACGGTAGCGGTCGCAAGACTCTTCCTCGACAATTTCCCCCACATCAAGGCTTACTGGATCCAGATGGGCATAGAAACGGCAATGAAGGCACTCCACGCCGGAGCGTCCGACCTGGACGGCACCATCATAGAAGAGAAGATTACGCACGCGGCGGGCGCAACAGTCCCCGTCGGCATGAGCCCTAGCCGGATGCGCGAACTCATCCAAAACGAAGGTCTCATCCCCGTCGAAAGGGACGCCAAGTACGAGACGTACTGACATCCCGTACCATAAAAAGAATTCTTTCCGAAAATCCTACGTCAGGAACTTGGCCAACGTCACCTTGAGCTTGTCGAAGTCGACCGGCTTTGTCACGTGCTCGTTCATGCCGGCATCGAGAGCCGCCTGGCAATCCTCGGCAAACGCATTTGCCGTCATGGCGATAATCGGGATATCCGCGATAAACTTGTTCGGCAAGGCGCGGATCCGGCGTGTCGCCTCGTAACCGTCCATGATGGGCATCTGGACGTCCATCAAGATCAAGTCGAAATCGCCACGCTTCGCCTTTTTCATCATGTTCAGGGCAACGGAGCCATCTTCGGCCAGGGAAACCTTTATGCCGAGATCCTCCAGCATTTCCCTGGAGATTTCGCAGTTCAGCTCATTGTCTTCGACAAGGAGGATGGACTTGCCCACGAAGTTCACTTCCGGATCGGACTTGACAGGAGCCTCGTCATGCGGGCAGCAATATGTCGAAATGACCTTGCGCAAGTCAGAGAAGAACACCGGCTTGCTTACGAATCCCGTGACCCCCGCGTTTCTGGCTTCCTCTTCGATATCGGACCAATCGTACGCCGTGAGGATGAGGATGGGTACGTCGTCGCCCACCATCCTGCGGATGCGCCTGGCCACCTCGATACCGTTCACATCCGGCATCAGCCAGTCGATGAAGAACATGCCGAACAGGTCCTTGTCCTGGAGCGAATCCTCCGTGCGCAAGACGGCTTCCTTGCCGCTGGAGCACCATTCCATGTGCATGCCGAGATCCTTGAGCATCTTCACGATGCTGCGGCAGGCGTTGGTATCGTCGTCCACCACAAGGCAACGCAATCCGTCCACTTCGGGGATGCGTTCAGGTTCCACATGCTGCTTACCGAGCTTGAAGTCGAAAGTGATGACAACCTCTGTACCGACATTCTCCTCGCTCTGGATTTCAATTTCGCCGCCCATCATCGTCACGATATTCTTGGTGATGGCCATGCCGAGACCGGTTCCCTGGATTCCGGAAACCGTTGAAGACTTCACGCGAGTGAACGGATCGTATATGGTCTTGAGGAATTCGGCATTCATACCGATGCCCGTATCCTTCACGCGGAACTCGTACTTGCCGTAGCCGGAATCCGTCACGCCGATTTGCAAAATGCGCATCGATACGGTACCGCCCGCAGGCGTATACTTGATGGCATTGGAAAGCACGTTCAGCAAGACCTGGTTCAGGCGCAGCTTGTCGCAGATGACTTCCTCGTCGTTCACGTCGGCGGAATCCACAAAGAATTCCACCTTCCTCGAACGGATATCCGCCTGAACGATATCCTTGAGCATGTGGATGATGCTGGAAAGGTTTTCTGTTTTCTCGTTCAGGTTCATCTTGCCCGACTCGATACGGCTCATGTCGAGCACGTCGTTGATCAGGGAAAGCAGGTGGTCGGAAGACTGTGCAATCTTGCCCAGGTAATCCTTAATCTGGTCGCTGTTATCCAGGTGAGCCTTCGCAAGTTTCGTATAACCGATAATCGCATTCATCGGGGTACGGATGTCGTGGCTCATGTTGTTGAGGAACGTCGTCTTCGCCCTCGACGCCGACTTGGCCATCTGCAGAGCCTGCTCGAGCGCTTCCTGCTGAGCCTTCTCCTTGCGGTGGTTCTCGTCATTGTTGAACACGCCCACAAGCATACGCCTCTCGTTCATCCAGTCGCCCGAACGCGTCACCTTCATCCTGTACCAAATAATCTTATCGTCCAAGATGGCACGATAATCGATGAAGTACGACATTTCCTTTTCGAGGCGGTCAAGCATATACTGCTTGGTCATGTACTTGAGCATCATTTCCTGGTCATCTTCGTAAATAACCTTCGGGATGCTGTTTGCGTTCAGCTGGAAGAAGTCGGAATTCATCGCCTGATAGCCCTTGATTTCTTCCGTATGCTTGCCACCCTTCGTCGAGCAGGTGTATGTTCCGGTATCGATGTTCACGTCGTAGATGGACTCGAACTCGTCGGAAAGCGTCATGATGCGGCGGATGTTCTCCTGGCGTTCCGCTTCGGCCCTGTACTGCGCGTCAATCTCGATAAAGCCGAGTGCGACCAGTTCCGGTTCGACATCCACAGCCTCCGCCTTCGCGATAGTCAAGCGCGTATACTTGTACACGCCGGAATAGTTGCGCCGGAAATCGATATTGATGCGCTTCTGCGTCGAGAGCTGCTCGCGCAAGTAAGACAAATCCAGATACGGTTCGAGAAGTCCCCTGTCTGCCGGATAAACAAGTTCGTTAATGAATCTCCTGAAGGACACGAACAGATCGTTGCTTTCCGCCATAATGACACCCATGTCCGGCTGGACATAGTTGCTAAACGAAAGCACGCCCGTCTGCATCGTCTTGAGATTTACGTAGTACAGGGCCGTATAGTCCTCGGAAAGGATGTCGATGATTTCCAGGTTGCGCTTGAGGTTTTCCTGAATTTCCAACTGCTGCTTGATTTCCTCGTCAACGCTATGCAAGCCGATGACAAAGCCCTTTATCTTAGAACCAACCTTGTCCGCAATGAACTTAAGTTGGTAGAAGAGTTCCTTGCCGTTCATGACAGCCTTGAAGTTCACGTAATACGTGGACTGCTTCTTCAAGTTCGCAAGGATAACCTCTCGGCGAGTCTGTGCCAAGAACGATTCCCTGTCGGAGTCGCTGACAATGTAGGTAAGCAACAAGTCAAGCCTGTGCTTGAACACCTTCTCGGTATCCCATCCGGGTATGAGGCGCTTCAACTTTTCGCTTTCGCGGTACGTGTCCGCGATATCGTCAACCTTCTTCTCCTGCACCTCGACGTACTGCACGCAGTCGAAGTCCGCAGCCAAAGATGCAATCATGCGGTTACGACGTTCCAGATCCTGACGTTGCTGGTCGGACTTGCGGATTTCGTCGTCCACGTTTTCGAGAGTAAATATCACGTGGTCATTGGCGCTCACCGCCTTGTGGGCACGCATTCTGTAATATTCGCTGCGGCCACGCTGGTCATTGAGTCTGAATTCTACCGACAGCGAGTCGCCCGGATCTAAGCCTTCCACAAAGCGCGACTTGGTCAAGAAATCCACGACAAGTTCCTGGTCCTCGAAGGTGCAGTACTCCTGGATTTTCGACTTGGCCCACGTGAAGAAGTTATCCTTGCCGGTTTTCATTTCGAGTTTCTGGAACTTCTTGTGCGAGACAAACTCGACGTAGGAGTCGTCCTTCATGTTGACGTAGAACAGGTCGTCGAAACTGCCGCTCAATGTCGAAAGAATATCGGAATACTCACGGTTCTCGGACTCCAGGCGCTTCTTGATATCTCGAATCATCCAGAACAGGTAAAGGACGAGCGCCAAGATTTCTATCAGCGACAGGATGATAAACACCTTCCTCACGAGCAGCGCCTTCGCTAGCGCCCTGTCCTCGTCGATGGCAACGAGCATGGTCCAGTTCTCAACCAGTGACGGAATCGAGGAAAGGAAGATAACTTCGCCGTTCTCGCGCAAGAACGCAAAGTCGGAAACCCGTTTGGCCATCATGTCCGAAATCCACTTGTCGTAGTGGTAACCGTATTTCGGCTTCCTCGAAGAGTAGTCCGTAATCTTGGACATCTTCTTGTGGAACGTGTCCATAAAGAGAAGACTATCGCGACGGTCAAGAATCAAGAGGTTCAACCCGTTGTCACTCGCATTGGACTGAGCAAAGAAGCCAGGCAACACATGCAGGTCGATGACCGCGGCAAGCACGCCAACGATTTCTCCCTTATGGCGTATCGGGAAGAATTGTTCGGCAACCATCACGCCCGGTCTGAACACGTCCTCGTGGACTGGAGTGATGTAGGGCGACGGAGAGAAATACTTGTTCAGAAGTCCCGCGACCTTGGGATTGTTGCCGCTTCCTTTTTCGTATATGTAGTAGCCATTGCGGCGGTAGACGCGGACTGGCGCCTGAAGCGGGCCAATCCTGACCTCTTGGATGTACTTTACGACCTCGGGATTATCGAACGTTTCCACCGAAGTAAAGAGGTCCGTAATATTAATCAAGGCGCCCATCTGGGACCGGTAGACGAACACGAGCCTGGAATCTGCATTTCTGCCCGTCTGGTGCAAATTTTCCCAGCAGTCCTCTGTAACCTTGCTTGTGATATAGAAAAAGCCAATTTCAGTAACACCAAAAAGGAACGCAATTAATGCGAACGTAATGATTGCGTTGAGACTAAAAATCTTGCTCTTCATATTCTACTCGATGCAGCAACTATATATATGAAATATAGTCTTATTTTGTAAATAAGATGTTACAA
The DNA here is from genome assembly GCA_017642335.1 of Fibrobacter sp. Taxonomy (GTDB): domain Bacteria; phylum Fibrobacterota; class Fibrobacteria; order Fibrobacterales; family Fibrobacteraceae; genus Fibrobacter. Next base: position 16,414 of record JAGCPF010000068.1, on the reverse strand, counting down.
AATGTTTAAATATTTCAATTTTCGCGACATTTCCCCGTCATTATGTAAAGATTTTTATTCATTTTACCCAGACAAAAATTTTTCCCTCCCCCCTTAACGCACTAAAAACTTTATAGATTGAAGGCATGAATATACTCGCAAAAATAATCCCGATTTTACTGCTCTATGCGGCCGCTGCATTCGCCGGCACCGCCAACACAGCCACCACCGAGAAGATTGCCGATTCCGCCCTGGCGAAACAGGAAAGCGAAGCCGCTTCGCAAGCAAGCATTACGGACTCCCTGGCCAAGAAGCATGCCGTCTGGATCAAGCTGGAAGGCGACGTGGAGCCCTCGATGTTCGACTTCTGCGCCCGCGCCATCGATGACGCGCTCAAGGAAAAACCCGACTACATCGTCTTCGAAATCAACACCTTCGGCGGACGCCTCGATGCCGCGTTCGACATCGTAGATACCATCATGGCGGTCAAGGGGCCCGAGACCATCGCCCTCGTCAAGAAGAAGGCCATCAGCGCGGGGAGCCTTATCGCGCTGGCCTGCAAGCGTCTCTACATGCTCGAGGCCACGACCATCGGCGACTGCGCGCCCATCGTGCAGGGCGGCGACGGCACCCCGCAAATCGTCGGCGAAAAGATACAGTCGCCGCTCCGGGCGAAGTTCAGGAACCTCGCCCAACGGAACGGCTACCCCGAACTGCTCAGTTCATCCTTCGTGACACCCGAACTCGAAATTCTCGAACTCAAGCGAACTCTCGACAAGGGCACCAAGAACCAGCGCGACACCGTACTCATCATCGAAGGCGAAAAGTACGAAGTGCTCGACAAGGCCGAAAAGGAACTCTGGGGCGCCCCGAAAATTCTCGTGAAAGAAGGCGAACTCCTGACCATGACAGACAAGGAAGCGGAAGAACTAGGCTTTTCGAAGGGAACTTTCAAGGACCGTGCCGATTTCGAGACCGCCCTCGCCATCGAAAGGAGAAGCGAAGTCGAGACCACGCTCGGCGAAGACATCGCATCCGCCATCGCCGCCATCTCGGGCATCCTGCTTATCCTCGGATTCGGAGCGCTCTACATCGAATTCAAGACTCCGGGATTCGGGCTGTTCGGCATCATCGGCATCATCCTCATCGGCATCGTGTTCCTCGGGCAGTTCGCTCCGCAGCTCGACGGCTACATCCCCGCCATCCTGCTCGTGGCGGGCGTGGCACTGTTCCTCGTGGAAATCTTCGTGATGCCGGGAACGTTCCTGTTCGGCGTCGGGGGCATCGCCTGCATGATCCTTGCGCTGGCACTATCGTTCTCGCCCTCGGAGATGCCCGAATACATTCCCGAGACCGTCGAGACCACGTTCGACGCGACGCCCTGGCTATTCGGCCTGCTCTACATGCTCTGTTGTGCGGCAATAGCGCTCGTATTCCCGATTGCGGCAAGCAAGTACCTGATTCCGCTTTTGCCCGAAGGCTGGACGCCCATGCTCAAGACTGACCTCGAAACAGCGGCATCCCCCACCGAATCCGTGCAGGAAGTCTCCGTGGGCGATACGGGCGAAGCGAAGACTTTCCTGCGTCCGGTAGGCCAAGCGACAATCAACGGAAAATTGTTCGACGTGCAGACCCATGGCGAAATCATCGAAGCCGGAACCCCCATCAAGGTGATTGCCGTGCAGGAAGGCCACATCTGGGTCGGTGCGGACAACGTTTAAAACAATATCGAAACAAATCTGAGCTTACCCGGCCCAGCCGGGTGAAGACAAAAGAAAAATCCCCGCGTAAACATCGCGAGGATTTTTAGTACCCCCAAGCGGACTCGAACCGCTGTTGCGGGAATGAGAATCCCGAGTCCTAGGCCACTAGACGATGGGGGCCAAAATGCCGCTGTAAAAAACAGCGGCACGAATATAGTAAAATTAGTCCTTATAGTAAAGGTCTAAATTGCTTTTTACAGCAGTACCATTTTCGATGTTGCTGACGTACTGATTGAAGATCGACGAAGCGGAGAAGCGTGCGCTGTTTTCCTTGTCATCGCTGACGGCGCTCTTGATGGCAGCTTCATCAGCAGACTTCTTCGAGACAACCTTCATCATCACGGCACCATCGTTGGCCTGGATGACCGGGCCCCATTCGCCTTCCTTCTGGGAGAGAACGGAAGCAGCGAACAGCGGGTTGGAATAGCCGAAGCCCTGGACATAGCCTTCGAGAGAAGTCGTGAGCGTCTGGAAGTTGACCTTGTCGACGGAGATTTCGCTTGCGGAGGAATCGGCAGCCGGCTTGTAGGCCTTGACCTTATCGGCAACAGAAGCGAGGTAGCCGGCGCAAGCTTCGGTAGACTTCTTGCGGGCGAGAGCGCTCTTGATCTTGGGTTCAGCATAAGCGAAGCTGCGTTCGCCCGGCTTCACGGCATCGGTCTTGAGGAGAATGGCAACGAAGTTGTCGTTCTTGAGAACCGGAGAAACGAGGCTGGCTTCTTCCGGAAGGTTCTCGTTCGGCCAAGCGTAGGCGGTGACGCCCTTCAGGTAGCCAAGCTGTTCGATAGAACTGCCGCGATCAATCCAGTTCGAGGTGAACACGTTGACGTTGCGTTCCTTGGCGGCGGCGGCGAAATCCTTACCAGCATCGACATCAGCCTTGATACCGGAGAGAATCCTTTCGAGGCTGTCGACCGTTTCAGAAGAGGCATTCACGACGAGGAGGATGTGAGCGGCCTTGATCATTTCAACACCGGCGGAATCCTGGGTCTTGCCGTAGGACTTGATGATGTGGAAACCGAAGCGGGTACGGACCGGGAGGGAAATCGCACCGGAATCAAGGGCATAGGCAGCATCCTCGAATTCCTTCACATAGCTTCCCTTGGGCACGAAATCTTCGCTCAGGAGACCGCCCTTTTCGGCGGAGACGAGGTCTTCAGAAGAGACGCGGGCCAGGTCTTCGAACGTGGTCGCGACAGAAGAATCCGTGAGCTGATTGTAGATGGTCATCGCGTAATCCTTGATGCGTTCCTCATCGCCGGAAGTAGCGGCAACGGGGATGCTAGCGACCAAGAACTTGGCGGCATCTTCGGCTACGAAGAAACTATCCTTGTTGGCTTCGAAATAAGCCTTGGCATCGGCGTCGCTGACGCTGTCCGCAGAAACTTCAAAAGCGGAATTAGGAACGACTGCCACCTGCAGTTCGACCTGGGTTTCACGGCGGTTAGCAATCCATTCGGATTCGAGGGTAGTCGGGTGGATACCGGCACCGACCAGCATCTGCAACTGACGCATCGGGATGGTCGTGTTCTTGAGGTCTTCTTCGAACTGGAGCATCACGCCCCACTGGAAGGCTTCACGAGTATCGAGCCAGGCATCGTAATCGGCCTTGTCGAAGGTCGAATCCGTGAGGAAACGCGGGAGCGTGGCGATATAGGCCTGAGCGCGCTGGTTGGCGTCTTCCTGAGAAGTCGCCTGACGCTGGATGGAGTAGAGGCGCTGCTGGGCTTCCTGCACCAGACGGGCACGGACGGCATCCGGGTTACGCTTGAATTCAGAACGGAGTTCCGCAACAGAAGCCCTAAGGTCGGACTTGCCGTATTCCTTCTGCATGAGAATCTGGCGGACGAGGCCACGGAAAACCTCGTTACGGATCTGCGTGTACTGTTCGTCGTTCGGATGGGCGTCGCGGAACTGGTTTTCGACGATCATCTTGACGCGGGAATCAAATTCGGCATACGTAATCTTGTGATCGTTCACTTCCCCGACCGGGTAGCTATGCGCCTGGTTGGGCACACGGTCCATGGCCAGAAGGCCCACCGCGATACCCGCAGCGAAAATAACAATAACCCACTTGGCTTTTTCATTTATCCACGTTAACATAGAGAAAACTCCATAAAAAATGACGGGCTCAAATCTAACAAAAAAAATATAAATTGAGCATACATATAGCCGTAGAGGGCCCTTTTTTTCTATTTATTGGTCATCAAAAACAAAAAGGACACCAACGGAGTTCTTCCCATGTACGATATTTTGGTCCTAGGCGCCGGCATTTCCGGCCTGTCCGCGGCCCTTCATGCAGCCGAAAAAGGGCTTCACGTTTTGATTCTGACAAAAGGGGCCAAGCCGGACGGTTCATCGAACTACGCCCAAGGCGGCATCGCGACCGTCACCGAAAAGACGGACAAGTTCGTATTCCACATCGCCGACACACTAGAAGCGGGCGCCGGTCTCTGCAAGAAGGAACCCGTGAACATCCTCACCAAGAGCGGTCCCGCCACAATCAAGCAGCTCGTCAAATGGGGCGTCCAGTTTACGCCGTCCCCCACCGACCGCACGCAGTTTGACCTCCACCTCGAAGGCGGCCACAGCCACCACCGCATTCTGCACGCGGCGGACCTCACCGGCAAGGAAATCATGAGGGCGCTGCTCTGCGAGCTCCACAAGCAAAAGAACATCGACTACCTCGAGAACTGCTACATCAAGGACCTCATCTGCACCGGAACCGGCAAGGCAAAGCGCTGCATCGGTGCAAAAGTCATCCACCAGAAGACCGGCATTGTCGAGAACCTCTATGCGAAGGCGACCATCCTTTCGACGGGCGGAGCCGGACGCATCTGGCAGTACACCGTGTGCCCGCACGACAGCTGCGGCGATGGCATGGCGATTGCTGCACGTGCAGGCGCGGCCCTCCAGGACATCGAGTTCATGCAGTTCCACCCGACAAGCTTGTATGCCCCGCAGCTCAAGAAGCCCTTCCTCATTTCGGAAGCAGTCCGCGGCTTCGGCGGCATCCTCAAGAACTACAAGGGCGAAGAATTCATGAACCAGGTGCACCCGCTGCACTCCCTCGCCCCCCGCGACATCGTGGCCCGCGCCATCCACAGCGAGATGATGCGCCTCGGCAAGCCGAACATGTTCATCGACCTTTCCGGCCGTACGCCCAAGGACATCAAGAGCCACTTCCCACACATCTACGCCAAGTGCCTTGACGCCGGCATCGACATCACGAAGGAATGGATTCCTGTCGTGCCCGCAGCCCACTACATGTGCGGCGGCGTGCTCGTGGACACCTGGTCCCGCACCGAGATTAAAGGCCTGTACGCCTGCGGCGAAGTGGCCGACACCGGCGTGCACGGAGCCAACCGCCTCGCTTCCAACTCGCTCCTGGAAAGCGTGGTGTTCGCCATCCGTGCTGTAGACAACATTTGCGGAAGCAACCTGCTCAAGGACAAACTATCCGCACCGAAGGCAGGCAAAAAAGAACGCGTCACGTTCACCAAGGCAGCCTACTGGCGCAAGCGCAAGAAACAGCTCCAGGATATGATGTGGACAAACTGCAGCATCGTCCGCACGGTGGCCGGGCTCAACCAAGGTCTCAAGGTCATCGAAGGTCTCGAAGCCGATATTGCCACAGCTATCAAGAACGGCGAAACCGAAAACTTCCACTTCCTCGAGTTCCTGAATGCGCTCCAGGTTTCCAAGATGATCCTGCTCGCCGCACTACGCCGCAAGGAATCGCGCGGTCTGCACTACATCCTCGACTACCCCAACCTTGACCCGAAGACAAAGCACCAGAGCATCTACCTGGGCGACAAGAAATAAGATGAGCGAGCCGACGACACCCCGCAAGAACGCGAAGCCCTCGAAGATCGGCGGATACACGCCCACACAGCAAATCGGCCACGGCGCCATGGGCGACATATGGCTCTGTCACGACCCCTCCATGGACCGCATGGTCGTCGTGAAGCAGATGCACGCCTCGCTTATGAACCAGGACGACCTCATGCAGAGGTTCCAACGCGAAGCCGTCATCCTCGCCCACCTGAACCACCCCGTCATCGTCCAGCCGCACGCCCTTTGGAAAGAAAAAGACGGCAAGCTTTCGCTCTCGATGGAGTTCGTACAAGGGAAAAGCCTGCGCGAACTGCTGAACAAGGATAGCCGGCCTCCCGTCTGGGCGGTCATGTACATCATGTACGAAATCCTCTCGGCCGTGGGGCATGCCCACCGCGAAGGCATCATCCACCGCGACCTGAAACCCGCAAACATCATGATAGACAAGGACGGCCGCGTGCGCCTGCTCGACTTCGGAGTCGCCCACGCCGAAACCGAAGACACCGCCCTCACCATGGCCGGAGCCGTCATCGGGACAGCCGCCTACATGAGCCCCGAACAGATTCTCGGATTCGAGATTACCCCCGCCTCCGACCTCTTCAGCATCGGCATCGTCATGAGCGAGATGCTTATCGGCGAGAACCTGTTCCGCGGCGAAAACCTGGAGCAGACATCCAAACGCATCCAGAAGCTCAAGATTTCCATGAAGGCCTTCCCCGACGACGTCCCGAAGCCGCTACGCAAATTCGTCATCAAGCTATTGGAAAAGAAACCCAAGAACCGCCCGGTTTCGGCCTGCGACGCAGCCGACCAGCTCTCCAGAATGTTGCTCCCCTACCCCAGGGACCTCACGCCCTACCTGGCCGACTGGGTATACAGCGTCAGCCAGGAAACGGTTTCCGAGTTGCAGGTTCCCGTCACGCCGAACAGGGCAAAACGCATCTTTGCGACTGGTGCCGCGTCCGGATTTATTCTAGCTTTGGTCCTGCTTACTCTAGCATACCTCATTCTATAGTATGGGTTTTAGGATCTAAATGAACTGGATAGACATAGCAAGCTTAGTCATCATTCTTTCATTTGCGCTTGTCGGTCTTTACCGCGGATTTCTCCGAAGCGTATTCCGCGTAATGGCCTGGCTTGTCGGGATCGTCGGAGCCTATTTCTCGCACCTGTTCCTTTCCGACTTCGTCATCGAAAACTTTGACGTGTCATCCATAGCAGTAAAACCCATCTGTCTCATCATCGGTTTTGTCGTACCGTTCACAATAGCACAGCTCATCGGACATTTCTTGCACTCGGCAGTGTCGCACACCATCATCAGCAAGCCCAACCGGTTTTTCGGGGCATGCTTTGGCGCACTGAAGGGAGCCATCGTCTGCTTCATCCTGCTCACGATCATCCATTTCCTGCCCCTCAAGGACGGAGACCTGAACGACATGCGCGAGACGGCCGTCGCCTACGATACGTACAAAAGTTCTCTCGAGTTCATGGGCTACCCCACCGAACGCAAGGAAATCATCAAGAAGGCCGAGAAAAAGGCGGAAGCCATTTCGATAGGCATTGCAGACAAGGTTTCCGAAAAGGCCAAGAACGGAGCGGAGGAAATTGCCGAAAAGGCCAAGGATGCAGCCGTTGACGCTGCAGGCAAGACCATCGAGAAAATTTCCGAAAATGCAACACAGGCCGTGCTCGCCAAGGACAAGGCAACAAAAAAAGTTGCGAGCAAAGCGGATTCCCTCAAGGCGAAATCCAGCGGTTCCAAGCTTTAACTTTTAACACCGACCTTCGAAGCGAGCGTCTTCGCGCATTTTTCCGCATCGGCAATGATTTCGCGTTCGCCGTCGACATGGCGGTTCTTCATCAGGAATTTTCCATCGCAGATAACCGAATCGACTAGGCTCGAATTGGCAGAGTACACCCAGTTCGACGTGAGGTTGAACAGGGGCGACATGCTGGCATCATCCAGGCGGACAAGCAGGGCGTCCGCAAGCGTTCCCTCGGCAATGACTCCAGCATCGATTCCATAAGCGAGCGCACCGGCACGGGTCGCCATGTATAAAGCGTCTGCGGCAGGGAGCGTATCCGCCTTTCCCTTAACCTTGGCGAGCAGCGCGGCAAATTTCATTTCTTCGCGCATGTCCAGGTTATTGTTGGACGACGCGCCATCCGTCCCAAGCGCAATCTTCATTTTTGCGGCGAGCATGGCTGGAATATCCGGGATGCCGCTATTCAGTTTGAGATTGGAGCAAGGATTCAGTACGGCCGTCGCGCCCGATTCCGCCATGAGCGCCATATCGGATTCAGACAAGTGAACGCAATGCGCGGCAACGAGCAATTCGTTCATCAATCCGCAGCGGGCAAGCCATTCAACAGGAGAACATCCATGCTCCTTTACGCACGTTTCCACCTCACCAAGAGTTTCAGAGAGATGCGTATGCAGAAGCATTCCCTCGTCGCGAGCCACCTCGGCACAGCGTTTCAGCAGGGTTTCCCCCACCAAATAGATGGAATGCGGCATCATGACCAGCTTGACGCGGTCGTTTTCGCCGACGTGGTTCCGGGCAAACTCGATGTTCGCTTCAATCTTGTCCGGGGTCATCAGGTTTTCGGCCATGGTCACGCCAATAGCCGCACGCAGCCCCATTTCCGTCGCCACCTTCATGGTGCGTTCACGGTGCCAATACATGTCGGCAAAAAAAACCGTCCCCGACTTAATCATTTCCAGAACGGCCAAGCGGCTGCCTATTTCAATCTCGTCGGGTTCCATCACGGCCTCGAATGGCCAGATATGGTCCTCGAGCCACGGGCGCAGCGGAAGGTCGTCCGCATAACCGCGCAAATGTACCATCGCCGCATGCGTGTGCGCGTTGTAAAACGGCGGAAGTATGGCCAGGTTCTTGCAGTCGACAACCTCGGCGCCATCACATTCGCCAGCAGGGATTTCCTGTGCTATCTTCGCAAAACGGTTCCCGTCGATAAGGACATCTGCCCGGGAATCGTTCAAAAAAACAGACTTCAGGAGAATCTTGGACATCGTAACTAGAGCAAGTCGGGATCAATGGTAGGTTCGTAGCCGGGCTGCACAAAATCTTCGGGAGCGATACCGCGCTTACGGGCAGCCTTTTCCTGCTTGATACGCTTGCGCTCGGCAGCCTTTTCCCTGCGGCGGGCGGCATTCGCCTTGCGTTCAGCGAAACGTTCGGCGCGGGTCTTGCGCACCTTCAGTTCCGGGAAGACTCCTTCCTGGAATTCATCCAGCATTTCGCTATCGACTTCGTCCGGTTCAAAGCCTTCATCAAAGCGGATGTCCGCATCGAAGTCGTGGAAGCTTTCTTCCTCGTCGAACACGGGCGCCGAAGCAGGACATTCCTTTTTCAAGAACTTGAGCACTTTCGTGAAGGGTTCTTCCATCGGGACCTTGAACTTCATCTTCTTGCCCGTCGTCGGGTGGATGAGTTCAATCTTCACGGCCTGCAACAACTGCGCAGGAGCCATCTCGAGAACCTTCGCGGCAATCTCCTTCATCAGAGGAGGCACGCGGTTCAGACTTTCTTCGCGGCCATCATACAGCGGGTCGCCGACTACCGGGTGGCCCGTATAACGGCTGTGTACGCGGATCTGGTGCGTACGGCCCGATTCCAGTTGCAGTTCGAGCAAGGTCGCAATCGCAAAGAACTGCTTTGCCACATAATGCGTGCGGCTTTCCTTGCCCCCCTTCACCACGGCCATCTTCAGGCGGTTTTTCGGGTTGCGGGCTATCGGGGCATCGATACAGCCTTCCAAATCGCGCGGGCAGCCCCACACGAGCGCATTGTAAGTGCGGTGCAGAGTGCGCGTTTCAAGCTGATGAGCGAGGTGCCTGTGGGCAGCATCGTTCTTCGCCACCACCATGAGGCCCGGCGTATCCTTGTCCAGACGGTGGACAATCCCCGGACGGAGCGGCCCGTTGACCGCAGACAAATTTTCCTTGAAATGGTACAAGAGCCCAGCGGCGAGCGTCCCGTTCTGCACACCGTTACCCGGATGCACCACCAAATTGCGCGGCTTGTTCAGCACGACAATGTCGTCGTCCTCGTACACGATATCCAGCGGGATGTTCTCGGGTTCCAGCGTGCTGGCATCTTTTTCGGGAAGGCGTTCAACCACCACGACCATGCCGGATTCCACGCGGAAATTCTTGGATGCGGCAACACCGCCCACCTTGACATCGCCTGCGACAATCAGTTTTTGCACGTCGGTACGGGAGACGTTATCCATAACGCTCACGAGGAACTTGTCAATACGCTCACCGGAATGTTTGTCTTCTACGAGGTAATTCATAAAACAGGGGTTAGGATCTAGAGGCTAGGATCTAGGGAGATCAAGCTTCGAGTCTCATTTAGCTTTTTTCGATTCTTTAATTTCTTTATGCAATTTCCGCAAGATAACCGGAGACAGGATAACAACTGCCACGCCGACGGTCACAAAGGAATCCGCAACATTGAATGTCGGGAATCGGGTCATAATGAAGTCCGGGAAGTCGCAGTCGATAAAGTCCACCACCATCGAAAGGCGCATGCGGTCGATAAAATTGCCGATGGCACCGCCGATAATCATCACCACACCTAAGCGGGAAAGGTAATCCCTCTTGTCGATGCTGCGATAGAACCAGAACAGGACTGCAGCAGCGATAATCGAAATAATCAGGAAGAAAACCCAAGACGGCAGGAACGGCATCAGGTCCTGCGGGCGGCTGCTGAACGCGGCGCCCTTATTGAACACCAACTGGAAACGGAGAAGGTCGCCAATCACCGAAATGCTTTCGTGATTCGGGGCGCCAAACTCGTTCGTGAAGCGATGCACGCACCACAGTTTTGTCAACTGGTCGGCAACGATACTAAAAATCACAAGTCCCAAATGGAACGGCCACTTATTATAAAATTTCACATTTTCATCGTATTGCATCGTAAACTCACTAATGAGAAGCTTTCAGTTTGTTGTATGTCTCGTCAATCCACTTGTTGGAATAGAAATGACGCATGGTATTCTTGACGATATTTTTGACATCGTCCCTTGTAATTTTCACCTTCTTGTCCGAAAGGAACACAGAAAGTCCGTCTCCGATAAGGCTCAGGTTCTGGGCGGCCATGAATAACGGCCACAGGCAGAAAAGCCTCGTACGCATATTGACTTTCGGGATCAGTTTCGTATACTCGATCGAATCGTCCAAGTGCTTCCACGCCTTTTGTACAAGTTCACCAAGCGCGGCGGCGCAAGACTTCTTGTCGGCACCTTCGGCAAACATGTCGTAGGAATGCTCGAACCCGTGACGGCGGCAAATTTCTTCGGGCACAAAGCAGACCCTGCGTCCAGAATCCTCGATGCAGTCCTTCACGATATTCGTGACCTGGAGGGCCAGTCCGAAACTCACGTCCAGCTGGGCCAGCTTCTTTTCGCGTTCAGCATCGATAAAGCATGAATCGGCGGAGAAAACCTTCGTCAGGAGCTTCCCGACAATACCCGCAACATAGTAGCAGTACTCGTCCAAGTCACGCACGGACTCCAGCGTGAACCATCCGTTCGAAAGGGCTTGTTCCTGACGGAGTGCAAACTTGGCCATGCCCCCGCACATCTCGACAACGACATGGCGTACCGGACTTGCGAACTTCTCGGGAAGTCCATGGAGGAGCGGGACAACGACGTCGGCATGCATGCAGAGGTCCATGTTCGGGTCTTCGGAAGATTTCCAGCTTTCGGGAAGAGCACAGACAAACTGCTGGATTTTTTCTTCGGACAAATCCGCCGACTCGAATATCGCGGCAAACAAGGAGAGGATGCGACCCTTCTCTGACGCGCCCATCTCGGGATCGTCTTCGATAGTGTCGGCTATACGCAAATACAGGTAAGCAAGCAAGACGCTTTTATGCAACTTGCCCGCCAGGATGTTGATGTTCAGGGCAAACGTCCTGGAAACCAACAGCAGCCTGTCTTCGGCGTATTTCCATGCCTCCTTAAAATTCATTCATCGTCTCCGCATAAAGGTCGGGGGGGATTTTCTTGCTCGCGGCCATCGCGTAGACATACTTGCGGAGGCGATGGTGTTTCTCGGCATTACGCAATTTGCGGTTGAAGCCCCACGCCGTACGATTCAGGATATCAGCCTCGTTCCTCAGATTGCCCCTGCTATCGCTCTCGTAGCAGGCACGACGGTACTCGAGGAAGTAGGCGGACTGCAAAAGGCGCCCGACTCTGCGAACGGCCTTGCGGTACAGGAACAGCGCTACAAACAGGAAAAAGACTGCCGAAACAGCACCGAAAAGCGGAGGATAGGCCGTAAACTTCCACATGACCCAGACCACGGACAGCGTCGAAAGCATGATGACAATGAATGTCCACAGAATGCAGCGGAAACGGAGAAATCCTATGTACGAGCGGTTTTTCGAGGCGAATTCAGGCAAAAAAGCCCATTTGCGCCCTCTTCGCATCTGCGTTTTCAAGTAAAGCGGATAAGCGACCATGCGAAACCAAAAGAACAAAGCGACCCAAAGCACTAGGGGGACCCAAGTGACATAATTCAAGAAAGAAATCAAATCCATGCCCCAAAAATACTAATTTTCTGATATCTCATAAATTTTATCAACAATTCCTCCCTAAAAATACTTCAAAATACTACATTTATTACCCTGGGTGTTGATAGATTCGCCATCCTAGTTTTCCGGACAAGGAATATTTGTTTATGCAAGTCGAATGGGAAAGATGCCTTAATTATCTTCGCGGGATGCTTTCGGATTCCGTGTACAAAACATATTTCGCACAGACCAAGCTGGTCAACCAGACGACCGGCCATGCAACAATATCCATCCCGTTCGGACTGGATGCCAAAGTATACTCCGCATACAAGGACCTCATCCGTCTCGGCTGGCGAGAAACCACCCACGACGACTCCCCCATCGAATTTGATTTTCTTTCTCAAGAAGCCATACCGCAGTCCGTGGTCAACGCAGGCGAAAACGTTTTCAAAGATTTCGCAAAGCCCAGCGTACCGCTTTCCAGCAGTTTCCGCTTCGAGAACTTTGTCCCTGGCGACAAGGCACAGCTCGCGTTCAATGCAGCCCTCGCCGTAGCCCGCAACCCGGACGGCACGCAGTACAACCCGCTGTTCATCTATGGTTCGTCCGGACTCGGCAAGACGCACCTGCTGCAGGCCATCGGCAACTACATCCTCGAAGACGACCCGAACAAGCGCGTGTGCTACCTGACCAGCGAGGACTTCTCGCAGCAGTACATGAAGTGCCTCAAGGAAAACCGCGTGACCGAGATGAGCGACTTCTACCGTAACGAGGTGGACATCCTGCTCATCGACGACATCCAGAACTGGACCGGCAAGTACGAAACGCAGAACGAATTCTTCCTCATCTTCAACGCGCTGCACCAGGCCGGCAAGCAGATCGTGCTTACCTCCGATGCCCCCGCCGTCGAAGTCAAGAACCTTTCCGACCGCCTCGTGAGCCGTTTCGCCTGGGGCCTCACCGTGGACATCCAGCCGCCCGACGTCGAGACGCGCGAAGCCATCCTCCAAAAGAAGGCCGAAGAACGCCACCTCGAAATCAGCGACGAGGTCATCCACTTCCTCGCTGAACACATCGCGAGCAACGTGCGTTGCCTCGAGAGCGCCATCATCAAGCTCACCCTGCAGGCGAGCCTCATGAACCACGACATCGACATGAGCATCGCCCAGAAGGTCGTTGCCGAAATTGCACCGACGCTCCGCCGTCGCGTTAGTTTGGATGCAGTCCTCCATGCCGTGTCGCAACATTACGAAGTTCCCGAATCCAAACTCACCGAGCCCGGCCGCGGCACCAAGGAAATTTCCAAGGCAAGGCAGGTCGCCATGTTCCTCATGCGCGAATGCTCCTCCATCAGCCTGCAGAGCATCGGTTCGCGCTTCGGCGGCAAGGACCACTCCACCGTCGTACACGCCATCAAGAGTGTCAAGAAGGAAATGGAGACCGACCCGAGCTTCGCCCGCCTCATCGAGAGCCTCAAAAACTCCATTCACGACTAGAAAGTCGAACTCCAGGGAGGGGGATCCATGTTCCAACAGAAAAAGACGTTGTCCATTTTTGCGATATTCATTCTCTGCGCTCAGGTTTTTCTCGCCTGCAGCGATTCCGACACTTCTTCCGTCAACAAAATTGTCGAGCCGCAACCCACGTCGTCCGAGGTTGTAGAACAGCAGCCCACATCGTCCGAGCAGTTCTCTTCGTCCGAAACGGAAGCACAAGCCGCATCGTCCGAAACTGCCGAGCCGCCGACCTTGTCATCCGAAACGGTACAACACCACACATTCACGATAGACAGTACCGGGATTCACACCATCATCATGGGCGACAGCGCAGGCCAGCTCACATCCAGCGACCTGTATCTGGACTGTCCGGCAGATTCCTTCCTGAACGAATTTCAAATGGGCGATATCGTGACCGTAGCGATAAACGGATACGACACCCTCGACATGCCGGTCGTTGAATCCGCCTATGACGTACCCATCGCAGGTTTCTCGCTTGTTGCCCTAAAGAGTTACAATTATCTCATATTGTCAGTCCATTACGGTCATTTGGCAGACATTCTTAAAATAACCGATGTAACGGTACCCATAGAAGTCTCCATATCCATGAAGGAAAAAGGCGGCTTTCTCTTCGGCCTCGAAATGCGCAATGTCCAGAACATGGACTACTACACAGAAATTTATCCGGACCTTTCCATCGAAGAATTTGCAAACTTCAGAGAAGTCCGCACCACGGGCATGGGAGAAAACAGGCTCTACCGCTCTTCCAACCCCGTCGATCCCGGTCTAGGCCGCAATCTCTACGCCGACTCGCTTGCGAAAAAAGCAGGAGTCACCACATTTATCAACCTCTCAGATTCGGAGGAGTACGCCAAATCCTGCCAGAGCTTCGACAGCTCCTATTACTCGACGCAGAACGTCATCTTTTTGGCTTTACCCGTATATTTCTATTCGCAACAATTCAGGGATGGAATTGCAAGCGGGTTCCGCTACATGATCGAGCACGACGGCCCATACCTGGTGCACTGTACCTTCGGCATGGACCGCACCGGTTTTACGATTGCCGTGCTGGAAGCGCTGATGGGTGCGACCACCGAAGATATCCAGGCTGACTACGCGAAGACATTTAGCAACTACTTCAATGTCGTTGACAGCAAGCATGTCGCCTTGAACGAACAACAGGTGGATTTCTTCAAAGCCGTCGTCATAAGAAACCTGAAAGCCGTCTATCACGCCAAAGGAATTGACGTCCCTGACGCCGAACCGATTGACTGGGCCTCGGCTACAGAAAAGTACATGGCGAAACTCGGGTTAACCCAAGAAGAAATATCCGCATTGAAGGACAAGCTGAAATAATGAAACTGATGCTCACCTGCGAACATGCGAGCAACCGCCTGCCGGCATCTTTCAAGAAAGCCGTCCCGGCAGAAATCCTGAAGACACACCGCGCCTACGACATCGGAGCATGCGCTGTTTTCCGCAAGCTCATTCGATTTGCAAAGCCCGAGTTCCACTGCGAAGGAAAGTTTTCGCGTCTATTCGTGGACCTGAACCGCACCATCACGAACAAGAGCGCCTTCAGCGAATACCACGAAGCGCTTGACGTCTGCGACAAAGCCGCTGCAGAGAAGGCAAAAGCACAAGCCACCGCCTACTGGATGGAATACCGCGATGCCATCGAGAAATTCGTGGAATCTGCACTTAAGCCCAAAACGCGAGTTGCAAAATCCAAGCCAACAGTCGTCCACCTGGGCATCCACAGCTTTACGCCCGAATTGAACGGCAAAGTCCGCAACGCCGACATCGGAATCCTCTATGACCCAGCACGCCCGCAGGAATGCGCCTACGCCCAACTCATCAAGGACGAAATCAAGCGGCTCTACCCCACCATGAAAGTCCGCTTCAACTATCCGTACAAGGGTTCATCCGACGGGCTCACCACCACGCTTCGCAAGAAATTCGGCCAGCGATACGTGGGAATCGAAATCGAGATCAACCAGAAGTTTTTTCAGCGATGAGGTTCGAGGTGCAAGCTATGAGCTATGAGCAATGAGTTCATAGAAACAAAAAACCTCGGGATTTACCCGAGGCGATTTTCTTTTTGCATAGACGTCGAACAGAATAGATTGCTTCAGCCACGCTTCCTCCCACGCTACGCTCGGAGCAGGTGTGGCTCGCGGCAGGCTCTAGCTATTCGCCCCTCGCAATGACATATTCTTCCTACCGTCTACTACATTACAAGCAGTGCGCTCTTAATTCTTCATCGCTCAGGGTGCTGAGGTATGCAGGCGGCACGTCGAGAACGGTCTTGCAACCGGTCACTCCGTTAGCCTTCATACGCAGAGCCGCGCGGGCGTAAGCCACGAGAACGTTCGTCGTGAATTCCGGATTGGAATCGAGCTTGAGGCTGTATTCGATCACGTGAGTGTGTTCCTTGTTCATGCCGGTCTTGCCGGTACGGATCACGAAACCGCCGTGAGCGAGGCCGCTGTGGTTCTTGTTGAATTCTTCTTCGCTGATGAAGTTCACCGTGGTGTCGTATTCATCGAAGTAGTTCGGCATCGTCTTGATGGCGTTTTCGATATAGGCCTTGTCGGCACCTTCTTCGGCAACCACGTAAACGAGACGAGTGTGCTTCTGGCGCGTGGTGAGTTCCGGCATGGAACCGCTACGCACGGCTTCGAGAGCAGCTTCCACCGGGCAGGTGTACTGCTTGGCATTCTTCACACCCTTGATGCGGCGGACAGCATCGCTGTGGCCCTGAGAAACGCCCTTGCCCCAGAACGTATAG
>JAGCPF010000067.1 GCA_017642335.1 Fibrobacter sp. | reverse complement strand
GGCTGACTCTACCATGCCGACTCCGGTTGTCCCGTCTAACGAAGACAGCACCTGCACGGAATGGACTGTTAATGGTGAAACCTTCACCGATTCTACCTTCCTCGCTTCCGAAGTTCCTGAACTCTTGGCCAAGTGCCATGCCAACGCCTTCGACGTGAAGTTTGTCGCGTTCGACACGGTCCTCGTTGACAGCCAGCGCGTTGCCTTCGATTCCAGCGCTGTTGCTCCGGCTGATCCGGTCTTCGAAGGCTACCGCTTCGACGGTTGGGACAAGGAATTCACGAACGTCCAGTCTGACCTCACCGTGAATGCCAAGATGACTGCGGTTGTTGAATACTGCATCGTCGCCCTCGGCGAAACCAAGTGCGACACTGTTCCGGCCGATACGTCCATCACGACTCCGGACGTTCCGTCCAACGAAGACAGCACCTGCACGGAATGGACTGCCGGTGGCGAAACCTTCAGCGATTCCACCTTCCTCGTTTCCGAAGTTCCTGAACTCGTGGCCAAGTGCCATGCCAACGCCTTCGACGTGAAGTTTGTCGCGTTCGACACGGTCCTCGTTGACAGCCAGCGCGTTGCCTTCGATTCCAGCGCTGTTGCTCCGGCTGATCCGGTCTTTGAAGGCTACCGCTTCGACGGTTGGGACAAGGAATTCACGAACGTCCAGTCTGACCTCACCGTGAATGCCAAGATGACTGCGGTTGTTGAAGTTTGCTTCGTCGCTCTCGGCGAAACCAAGTGCGACACGGTTCCGGCTGACACGACCATTGAAACTCCGGATCTCCCGTCTACCGAAGACAGCACCTGCGTCGATTGGACTGTTGATGGCGAAGTCTTCTCCGCCGAATCCTTCCTCGCTTCCGAAGTTCCTGAACTCGTGGCAGTCTGCCTCGCTAAGGAATTCGATGTGAAGTTCGTCGCGTTCGACACCGTCCTCGTTGACAGCCAGCGCGTCGCTTACGGTACTGCCGCTATCGCTCCGGATAGCCTGGTGCCGGTGTTCGAAGGCTACCGCTTCAGCGACTGGGATGCCGACTTCACCTATGTGGATTCCAACATGGTTGTCAACGCCGTGTTCGATACTCTCGTGAAGGTGACCATTACTGCCGACGTTGGCATGTCCTCGCTCGACACGTCCTTCTACGTCATCAAGGATACGACCTTTACCGGTCTCAAGTCTATGATTGATAGCCTCAGCGGCGAATTCTTCGTCTGCGAAGACATCACGGTGAACGGCGAAGCTCTCACGGATACGATTGTCGCTACCGAAGATCTCGCTGTGACCGCCAAGTGCGAACTCGTCCTCCACACTGTTACCTACTATGTTGATGGCGAAAAGGTCCGTACGGAACTCGTTGCCCATGGCTACTCCGCCAAGGGTGCTAAGGGCCCGGATGTGGCTGGCAAGTTCTTCGTCAAGTGGGACAAGGATCTCCACAAGATTGTTGAAGACGTCGAAACCAACGGCATCTACAGCGATGTTGAATACGATACCATCAAGGTGATTGTCAGCGGCGAAGTCATCGACTCCATCCTCGTTGCCAAGGGCGACTCTGTGGAATACACTCTTCCGGAAGTCAAGAACACCGAAGATAGCACATTCCTCGGCTGGATGGTCGGCGACAAGCTCCTGAATAGCGGTGATACCATCATCGTCAAGTTCAACGACAAGAACATCGTTGCTAGCTTCGAATCTTCTACCGCTCTGCGTAACGTTCGCGCTATCGCCGGATTCTCCGTCCATAGCGAAAACGGTCAGCTCCAGGTGATTGGCGCCCGCATCGGTGCCGAACTCACGGTGCTCGACCTCCAGGGCCGCGTGATCGTCAGGAAGCCTGTGCAGAACTCCGTCGAACTCATCAGCGTCGCTACCCGCGGCAGCTACCTGGTTCGCGTGGGCACGATGACCAAGCGCGTCGTCGTCCGCTAATCGGATAAGACTGAGAAATTGAGAAGGCGGCCTCCGGGCCGCCTTCTTTGTGTATAGAGCTCGCGGGCGGAGACCCGCATAGGGCGAGGGGAAATAAAAAAGAGGCACTGCATGTCGCAGTGCCTCTTTTTAAGGGTGGATGACCGGACTCGAACCGGCAACATCCAGAATCACAATCTGGGACTCTAACCAATTGAGCTACATCCACCATGTAGCGAGACCAAATATAAAAAAGCCATCCCAGATTTCAAGGGATGGCGTGAAAAAAGTCCGTGAAACGGGCCCGTAGGGGCAAAAAAAGCTTAATCGGAGCTCTTTTTCGACATAATGCGGATGAAGTTCTCGCGTTTGAAGTCGTTCCTGTGTTCCATGCAGAAACGCGGGTAGACGTACTGCTTCGGGAAAATACGGATGGTGAACTTCTCGTCGCACCCTTCCAGGCTGCACTTGAAGGAGAGGTCCATGGATTCCGTGTAGTTGTGGCGGAAGATGATGTTCTTGGATTCGATGTTCTCGACATCCTTCTTCTGCTTCTGGCGCTGCTTGATGTCGCGGTGCAGTTCGCAGTACTTTGCAATCGGGTGACCCCAGAATTCGCGTCCGCAACCAGGCTCCTGGCAAATCTTGAGTTTGATGCGCTTTTTCTTCTTGTATTTGGGTAATTGCATAGAATCTCCGATTTTCAACATAAAATTTAGTAAAAAATGGGGGAGGGGGCAAAAGCTATCGCTTTTTTTGCAGGGGAATAGGGGATTGTTGTTTTTTTTTGCGATGGAAAGATGCGGGAGGGGACCACGCTCGGAGTGGACGCCAAGGCGTCCGTGGCTGCGTTCGGTCATATCGGCAAGTAAACTTGCCGCTGCGACACTCACTTGCTCACTTTAGCGAAGGCCGCCCGGTCCCCTCCCTGCACCCTCCCCTTCCCCGGCCGACGCTTCCATTTTCTCGCCGTTAGGCCGATATCTCAATGACTGAGCGTGTTTCTCGCTCATGCCTAAATAGGAATGCTTTGCTGGTCATGTTAAAAAGGGAGGGGGCAAAAGCTATCGCTTTTTTTGCGGGGGAATAGGGGATTGTTGTTTTTTTTTGCGGTGGAAAGATGCGGGAGGGGTTTTGTGTTTTTTGGGAATGGGGTGGAAAAAAATGCCGGGAAAAGCGTCTATAGGGGTATGAGGATAATTGCAGATTGTCATTTAGGCGAGTTCTGGCGGGGGATGTCGTGCTGGCAACGCACGCAGGGATTGTCGTGCTGGCAAAGTTGGCGGGATTTGTTGTGCCGGAGATGCCGTCGAGTTTGGGCTTATCCGCTGCGCCTGTTATGCGCGGCTGTCTTCCTCGCGCTGTGCGCCGTTTTCTCCGCCTGCATGTATGTCGAGGAGGGCAGCGACCGTGGCGGCCTGCGTGTGAGCTTCCTCGACGTGGGACAGGGCCTGGCCGTGCTGCTGGAGGAGGATGGGCGCTACGCGCTGTTCGACACGGGGCCGGACTCGGCCGGTCTCGTGGACACGCTTGCGGCGCGTGGCGTCCGTGAGCTGGAGTGGGTTCTGGTGAGCCACGCTCACCGGGACCACGGCGGCGGCTTTATGGAGTTTGCCCGCGC
This sequence comes from Fibrobacter sp., assembly GCA_017642335.1. Classification (GTDB taxonomy): domain Bacteria; phylum Fibrobacterota; class Fibrobacteria; order Fibrobacterales; family Fibrobacteraceae; genus Fibrobacter. The sequence continues at coordinate 7,425 of JAGCPF010000067.1, read as the reverse complement.
GGTCGAGTCGGGGGCGCTCCGGGTGGGGCGGCTGTACGTTGGGCCCGATACGTATGCGGGGATTGTCCGTGACAGCGTGCTTCGTCTGGCGTCGCGGTTCAAGGTGCCCGTGGACACGGTTGCCCGCGGGAGTGTGCTTGGAATGCGCGGGTCGGGCGGTGCATCTGCGGGCGGGGGCTCCGGTACTGCCGCCTCGCCCGGTGCGCCTGTTTCGCGGCTTGACGTGCTATGGCCGCCCAGGGGCGAAGCGCTCGCCGAGAACGCGGCGAGTGTGGTCGTGCTCCTGGAATATGGCGGTTACGGCGTGCTGCTGACGGCGGATCTGGATTCTGCCGGCGAGCGGAGGTTGCTGGAGTATTCTCCGTCGCTCCGTGCAGATGTTTTGCAGGTGCCGCATCACGGGTCGGCGGGGAGCAACTCCATCGGGTTCCTGTCGCAGGTGGCTCCGCGGTATGCCGTGGTGAGCGTCGGTGCGAAAAACGCTTACGGGCACCCGGCCGCACCGGTGATGCGCAAGCTCTTTTATGTCGTGGGGGATTCTTCGGCGGTGTACCGCACCGACCGGGATGGTAGCGTGACCTTTGAACTGTTGGAGGGCGTCGGCGTTATCCCTGATGCTGGACTAAAATAAATACATCGTTCTCTTGCAAAAAAAATTACTTTTAAAACATGAAACGATTTTTGCTTTTTTCCGCATTGGTATTCTTGACTTCTTGTGCCATGACAGAGACCCCGGCTCCGAAAACCGAAAGGCAACTCCTGTTGGATTCCGTAACGATGGATGTCGGCCCTGCACCGGAGTTCCGTGGTGCAGGCATGCATCTTGCCGAGGGTTCTTTTGCCTTGGAAGGGCATGCATCTTATCGCAAGGATTTGGATGCATCGCCGGCGAAAGGTGTTAAACGCCAAAACCATCAGAAGAAAATGGCGGGCGTTCCTTACAATAAGGAGTATCGCCTTATTTATGACCTCGGGAATTCGCCTGTTGAAGGTGCCGCCAGCGTGATGTACAAGGGCAAGGGGGTGCTTGCCAAGTTTACGGCAGGGCTGGACGGGCTTCCTTTCTTGGGTGTTGCGCTAGGCGTGAATACCGAGCACTTTGAAGTTGGCGGTTTTGTTTTCGACCATTTCTGGGACCGGACTTTCCGTTTTAAGGGGACAATGTACGAACAGATGACTTATTATGCGCAAGGCGGAAGTCAACCGGTTTCTTGCTTGTGGAACGAAGATAATTGCCGGGTCGACACGGTTACCCTAAAAAGCGATGATTATGATGCCGAATACTATCTTATGACGCACAATTTAGGTGCGGGGCTATTTGCATCGTACTTTATAGAAAACGTTGTGTTGGAATACTCCGGCAGTTTCTACTATCCGAAGGTGACGGAGGATCCCGAAGATGAAGATGTGAAATTCACCAGGGATTTCCCGTTGGTGACGACGCAGCGATTCTCGGTGGGCTATAACGCAACCCAAAACGTTACCGCTCGCTTCGGTGCAACCCATGTGGCCGGAAATTTTGACGGAACCTACTGGGCCCTGTTTGCCGACGTGATTGTGAGGCTTGTCTTTTAGCTTTGCCTAGCCGTCGGTGAGGCCGATGCGCGCCTGGAAATGGCACTGGGTCATGTCGTCGGCGTTCATGCCAAATACGTAGGCGTGGTGGTTCGTGTTCTTGAACCTCACGATGTTCACCTTTGCATCTAGCGGGACCTGCGCGATGTAGTTCATTTGTATGGAACGTACCCTGCGGTTCTTGATTTCGTCCTTATCGAGCGCGTCCATCACCCAGTCTACGTAGCGGCAGTGGTTCACGTGGTTGTTCATGTCGAGGTCGCTGTAGTGCGCCTGTTCCTGGTGGACTATTTTCGGATCAATCTCTGGGTTCAGGATATCCATCATCTCGGGGAGGGCGTCTTTCCCGGGGTGCAGCGGTATGGGGAACGGGCTGTTCGCCGGGTTCTCGGACTTGCCGGTCTTGAGGTTCACTAGCAGCCACGAAGAAGTCGCCTGCGCGATGGAGTTGCCCTGTGAATCCATGATAGAGTAGTCCTTGAGGCAGACTTTGTCTTTATAGAATTCCTTTGCCCAGGTGGAAATGGTGAGCTTCTCGCCCCAGACGGGCGTGTGCAAAATGCGTATCTTCATGCGCGTGATGACGGTGGTGTACCCTGCCCTCATCATCTTCCAGAGACCGAACCCGTTCCTTTCGGCATCGGCGATGGCGGTTTCTTCCATAAAGAGAAATAGGTTCGAAAGCTTAAGGCGGCTATGGTGGTCGCAGTCTGAAAACCGGACCTCGAAACTTTTAGTCGTAATTCCTTGTTCCATTTTATCCCATAATCATTTAACGTTACGATAATAATGTATAATTTTAAATCATGGAAGATTTTCAGTTTCGCCCTAGTTTCCTTCAATTGCCGGCTTTGCACTCCTATAACGGCGAAGTGTACTTGCCGGGCTCCAAGAGCATCACGAACCGGGTCCTTTTGATTTCGGCTTTGGCCGAGGGGAATACCCGCCTGCATAACCTGCTCAAGAGCGACGATACCCGCTACATGGGCGATGCCCTTTGCAAATTGGGGGGCGACATTGTCTTTACCGACGATTTTTCCAAGGCGTATGTCGTGGGCAGCGGTGCCCCGATAAGCATTGCGCCGCAAGTGCAGGACCTGTTCCTCGGCAATGCAGGCACGGCCATGCGCTCCCTGTGTGCCGCGTTGACGCTTGGAGAGGGGAGCGTCTTGCTCCATGGCGAAGAGCGCATGAAGGAACGCCCCATCCGCGACCTGGTCGATGCGCTCAGGTCTATCGGCGCCGACATCTCTTACGAAGAGAGCGAAGGCTATCCGCCGGTGCGGATTCATGCGCACGGTTTGAAGGGCGGGGAAGTCAGTGTCCGCGGCAATATTTCGAGCCAGTACTTGACCGCGCTCCTCATTTGCGCCCCGTACTGCGAAACTCCGTTGCATATCCATGTGGACGGCGAACTCATTTCGGCCCCGTACATTTTGCTCACGCTCGACGTGATGCGCCGATTCGGCATTGATGTGAAGCATGACGGCCTGACCGATTTCTATGTGCCCAAGGGCGTGTACCGTTCTCCCGGCGATTATTACGTGGAAGGCGACGCTAGTTCTGCGAGCTATCCGCTTGCCGCCGCCGCTATCGCGAAGGGCAAGGTGCGCGTGCTCGGTGTGGGCCGCGACAGTATCCAGGGGGATGTCGGTTTCACGGATGTCCTCCGCAAGATGGGCGCAAAGGTCGAACTCGGCCCGGACTGGATCGAGTGCGACGGGTCCGGCTGTGAACTTCACGGGATGGAACTGGACTTGAACGATATTCCGGATGCCGCCATGACGGTTGCCGTGCTTGCGCTTTTTGCGAAGGGTGCCACGAACATTCGCGGCATTGCGAGCTGGCGCGTGAAGGAGACGGACCGCATTGCCGCCATCGCGGCGGAACTGCGCAAAGTGGGGGCCGAGGTCCGCGAGACTTCCGACAGCATCTTGATTACACCTCCGCAGCAGTTGGTTGGCGCGACGATCGAGACGTACAACGATCACCGCATGGCGATGTGCTTCAGTCTGGTCGCTTTGGGCGGAGTTCCTATCAAGATTATGGACCCCGCTTGCGTGAACAAGACTTATCCCAGCTATTTTGACGATTTCCTGAGATTGGCGAAGTGATGTTTTTCCGAAAAGCCCGCACGATTCTTGGCACCTGCGTCGCCGTTTTTGCCCTTTCGGTGGACTCGTTTTCGGCGATAGACATTTCCGAATTCCAGGCCTATGTGGATTCTGTGGTTCCCGGGGCGAGGTACGGGCTTTCGGTGCGCTCCGTGCGGAGCGGCAATGAGATTGCAAACATCCGCGGCGCCGAGAAGTTTACCCCGGCGAGTACGCTCAAGACGCTTACCACGGCGGCAGCGCTGCATTTCTTGCCGTTGGACTATGCTCCCAAGACGGTCATGAGGCTGAATGGCAGCGTGAACAAGAAGGTTTTTTCGGGTGTGTTGGGAATTCGTGGCGAGGGGGACCCGAACATCTCCGGGCGCTATTTCGCAGACCCGTTCCACATGCTGTACGCCATGGTGGATTCCCTGCGTGCCATGGGTATCGACACCATCAGGGGCCGCATTGATCTGGACACGTCTTATTATACGGGCCCGTGGAAGGCGGAACACTGGCGCAAGAATTTTTACGACGCCTGGTACGGCGCGGAAATCGCCCCGCTCGGATTTAACGACAATTGCGTCGTGGTGCGCGTGAAGCCGGGGGCCAAGGCTGGCGAGCCCGGCATCGTATCAGTCGTTCCCGATGTGGGCTATGTCGTCATCAACAACAGGCTTACGACGTCGAATGGCAAGCGCCGCAAATGGACTTACGCGATGGACCCGGTGAAGCCGGAGATTACCATCGGTGGGGAAATCGGCGTGGGTGTGGATTCTGCACAGATGGTATTGCCTGTACGCAACCCAATTGGCTTTTTCCGGGCGGCGTTCATGCATGCGCTGTCTGATGAGGGCATCGTGTTTGTCGAAGACCACGCTATCCCACAGGGAATAGAAATCAGAAGTTTCGCATACGCGTCTGCACCGCTCCTGAGCCTTCTTGACGAAATCAACCAGCGCAGCCAGAATTTGCACGCCGAGACGCTCTTCCGCAACATGGGTGCGCAGGTGGCCGGCGAAGGCAGCGTCGCGGGCGGCTGGGCCGCCGAACGCCGCTTCCTCACCGAGATGGGCATCAGTCCCGACGACTTCGAGGTATGGGACGGCTGCGGGCTTTCCCCGAAGAACAAACTCAAGCCCTCGACGGAGACCAAGCTGCTGCGCACTATGGCCCGCCACCAGAAGGGCCGCTACTACATCAACAGCTTTGCCGGCCCCCGCGTGGGCACGGGCGGCAAGCGCATGCTCGAGCTGGAATACCCGTGGCTTACGCGTTTCAAGACCGGGTTCATCGCCGAGGCGCACGCCCTGGTGGGTTACGTGTTCCCGATGGACGGTGACACGCTCGCGGTGGCCATGTACTTGAACGAGACGGGCGGCAATACCGACGCCGCCTGCAAGGCCGTGCTCGACTCGCTGTGGACCCGCATTGTCCTTGCGACGAGCGACAACTATGCCTCTTTGATGGAACTGAAGCAGATGTGGCTGGATGCGCAGAACGTGCGCGGGCTATTCCAGAGGCTGGACCACTTCTCGCGGCTCCTTATCGGCAGGCCTTATCGCCTTGGGCCCATGGGCGAAAGCTACATCGATTCCTACGATAGCAAGCCGTTGGTCTATATCGACTCGGTGGACTGCATGACCTATGTGGAAAATGCACTCGCGCTCGCGGTCTCGCCGCACGAGGATTCCCTGTTCTCGGTGTTGCAGCGCATCCGCTACAAGGACGGCCAGATTGGCTATACGAGTCGCAAGCACTACATGTTGATGGACTGGGTAGGCGAGGGCAAGTTCGCTAGGGTGTTGCCCATGCCCGGCGATACTTCGGTTGTCCGCACTATGCCCAAGAACGAGTTTTTCAGGTCCAAGGGGCTCAAGTACCTGGTGAACGGCAAGCCTGCCGCCGACCCGATAATGGATTTGCGTTACCTGCCGTACCAGAAGGCTCTTGACTGGTCGAGAAAGGCCTACAAGGGACCGATGATGGTCGCGGGTATCGGGTTTGTCGCCAAGTCCGAAAAACTGGACGTGACGCATACGGGCTTCGTGGTGTTGCGTCCCGGTGACAAGCCGAGATTGCGCCATGCGTCTTCCGTGCGCAAGAAGGTCGTGGAGCAGCCGCTCCAGGAATACCTGGTGTCGCGCAAGGGAAAACTTCCTGGAATTACCCTCTTTGAATTCGCGCAGCCATAGCGCGATTTTTTCGATGACTTAAAAATGGGCTTTTTGCCCGTTTTTTTCATGTTTTTTGGGAACGAAAAAAACATGAAAAGATGTAAGAAAAAAAACGAAAATAGGGGAGCAAAAGAAAACATTATCTTATTGACATTTTTGAATCCGATAATCTATGTTTAGAACTGTTGTAAGGTGGTTGGAGAATATTTTTTGGGGGTAAATGGCATGGACACTGAAATCGTTAAATTGCTTTGTCTCGGCGGCTTGGCCGTCATCGCCTTTCTGTATGTTTGTTGGAGTACATACTTTTGCAAAGAAAAGCCCATGTTCGGGTACAGGAAGGATAAGAGCGAAGAGTCCTTTGAAGATTGGCTGCGGAAACATCGCGGGAAAGCTGCGCGTCGGCTTTAGTATCGCGCATCGTTTCGCCCCGGGTCTCAGTTTGCTATCTTGCCTTGCATGAGCGAAATCAACGAAAACACCTTGGTAAAGACGGTCCGCGTTGGCGGATTCGAGATGGAATACGCTTGCTTCGGCAAAGGCCCGAGGCCGATGGTTGTGATTCCCGGGTTGGCCATCAAGGGCGTGATGAAGTCCGCGTCGACACTTGTGGTCCCGTACAAGAACTTTACTGAGGATTTCACCCTCTATTTTTTTGATCGTCGGAAAGATGTTGAATCCGGCTATTCCGTCGAGGACATGGCGCGTGACCAGGTGCTGGCCATGGAGGCGCTCGGCCTTACCGGCGTGGCGCTGTATGGCGTGTCCCAGGGTGGCATGGTTGCCCAGCATATCGCCGCGGAGCGTCCCGATCTTGTATGGAAGCTCGTTCTCGGGTGCTCGACCTCGAAGGCGGAACCGCTGCAGTTGGAAACTATCGGGAACTGGACGCGGCTTGCCATGGCGCACGATGCGTCGGGACTTGTCGAGTCGTTTGTCGACAAATGCTTTTCGCCTGCCTTTGTCGCCCGCTACCGCCGTGCGCTCCTCGCGATGTACAGGGATGTTTCCCCGGAGGAGATGGACCGCTTTGCCGTGTTCTCCCGCGCTTGCGATTTCGTGGATACCTGCTCCGCTATTGAAAGAATCAAGTGCCCGGTGCTTGTGCTTGCGGCCAGTGACGACCGTGTCGTGACCCCCGAAGCCTCGCTCAAGATTGTGGATAAATTAAAGGCTTCCGGTGTTCCTTACGAGTTCCAGATGTTCGAAGGGTACGGCCATGCCGTGTTCGACGAGCTCAAGGAATACAAGGCCCGTATCTACGAATTCCTGCAGAAAGCCTGACCCGTCTCAACCTTCCAAAAATATTTCAAAAAATGTACAACGGGGCCTGTGCGGCCTTCGTACCCCCAATCTGGGGCCTTCAGTGCCTTTTTGGAGCGTCTTTTTACATAAGTTTCGCTTTCGGGCGGCGGCCCTTTTATCTAAATTTGTGCCACTATGGCAAAAATTCTCTTTAAAAAACAGTTATCTCCTGCGGTATTCCAATTCCGCGTCGAGGCCCCGCTGATCGCCCAAGAGCGTAAGGCCGGCCAGTTCATCATCCTCCAGACGAACAAGGACAACGGCGAACGCGT
>JAGCPF010000066.1 GCA_017642335.1 Fibrobacter sp. | reverse complement strand
TTCATTTTAAATCCTTTGATTTTATTGTGATGCAGTTGGCAGACCGCATTTCAATATTAATCAAAGGATTTTTTTCTCATGACCGCCAGAAGGCTTTTACGGAACTACCGGCATAGCCGGTAGTTTTCTTTATACAAAAAATCCGCTGCAGAGCAGCGGATTAGGAGATATGATGAAGTACTAAAATGAATTGGGCTTTTAGTATCAGCCGCTACATTTGCGCAGCGACAGCGGATATATGAAAAGCTTCGGGATAAGCCTTGGCAGTACAAGTGCCGCAAAGCATGCGCATGCGGGTCTCGGCAAGGGTCGACACGCGAATCTGTTCGCCACAGTGGGCGCACTTGGCCAGGAAGACCACCGAGGACGTCTTGACATCGTTCTCTTCGACAACCGGCGCAACGTCCTTGTCTCCGAGACGGCGAATCGTATTGCGGAAAATCATACGGCCTTCAGCATCCTGAACAATTTCGCGGACGATGCTGCACTTGAAGCTGCGTCCCTTGCGATTGCGCATACGGGAAACGAAATGGTGTTGCGCAGTGCTGTTGCAGTTGCGGAATTCCTCCCATTCCTTTTCGTAGCGATACAGATCAGTGACGTAGTGCCACATAACCTCGTCTTCGCTCTTGAATCCGAACATGCGGCAGAAGCGCTTGTTCCCGCTGATAAGGCGACCATGTTCGTTAACTTCGAAGCAGGCCGTTTCCAGAGAATTTAGATCCATGCCCATCATAGTGCACCTCCTTTAAGATAGTAGCGATAGAGTACATCCGCAGCGTTAATGGATGTCTTGCTCAATCGTACATCATCCAACTTGATATTCAATTTTTCCTTACCGAAGATAATGGGTTCGGAAGAAGGATTAATCTTTTTGACAGTCGTATTCACGGTATCGACCAGCTGGCCGTCCACGTACATCGAAAGCAAACCACTATTCCAAACGACCGTGACGAACATCCATTCCTTGATTTCGACCTCGTTCGAGAATATGACGTTTTCGCAACCCAGGGAATCTTCCTCGGCGCCGCCGGCAATAAAGAAAGCCAGCTTCGGTTCCTTCACCCCACATTCACCCCTAACAAGCGACAGGCTGAACACATCCTGGTCGCCGGTGGAACCGAAGCCGAGCTTTCCCACAATGTTCCTGCGATAGATGGAATCCGACGGAAGCTTGGTCACGTTGACCCAGGCCTCAAGCGTCATTTCGGTTGCACTATCCAGGGCATTGCGATCGTTTTCAACAACACCATACTGCTTGGCGCCCACAAGTTCAATCGCATTGCGGGATACGCCGTCTGTAAGTTCAGGTTCGCCGTAGAAGATTACGCCATCCGTACGGCCGCGGGCATCGCTAGAAATCTTCGTTCCGGCAAAACCTTCGGTAAGGTAATCCAGCGGCCACCAGCAAAGCGTTCCGTATTCCGGAGAAAGCGGCAACAGGATGTTCTTCGACGTCTCAGAATTCACGAGGCGGACATCTTCGGACTCCTCGGCGGAACCCGGCGTCGCGGCACCGGTGTCCGGAGAGGCCTTAGCCATGACATCATCCATCAGGTCAACCGGATAAGGACCGTTGAAGGCAGCCTTGCCATCCTCGAACGTTCCGACGTAGAACACATCGACAAAGCGTACCGGATCCGGAGACTTTGCAAGGACCGGGAACGTGCCTTCAGGAACGCCCTTGAAACTGAACTTGCCCTTGTCGGAAGTCTTGGCTTCCCACGGGCTGCCGGGAATATAGACTACCACATCCGAGGCCACGGTGTCTTCACGGAGATTGACCGTGCCGGAAACATCGGTCGAGGGCACCATGTGCGCAACCACATCGATGTTCTGGCCATAATAGTTGACCCTCTTGTACATGGAAGACTTGCCCTTGGTGGCAGAAAGTCCGTAATGTCCCTGGCGGACAAGGGAGAACTCGAAGCGACCCTCGGAATCCGTCGTATCGACCAAGTCAGAGATGTTCGCCTTGGCATGACGTGCAAAAACGCGGACATTGGCCTGCGGCTCGCCCTTCTCGTTCACAAGGACACCAGCCAGCGCATTCGTCTCCTCACTAAAACCACCAGCGGTACTTTCGGGAGTACAAGCAGCGAAGAAACCTATCGCCGCAATAATGAACCAGCTCACCAGTACGCAAAGAATCTTCCTATTCATGATTTCCCCCATCGATAAAATCCTTGGTCAGAGGGAAAAGCTGAACATTCATGCGGTAGACACGTTCGGCACCGGTGTCATCCATGACAATGGCGCCAATGCGGCGACGGAAATCGGTGATTTCCTTAACAATCTTTTGGAAAGCCACCTCGGAAACGCCAAGAGTCATTCCGGAAATGTCCCTTTCGTCCACGGGGACTTCGTCGATGGCCTTGACAGCGAGATTGCCCATCTGGCGGTGCATGTCACGCACGGCAAGCGCGGTGACGTCGATATCGCCCGTAGTCACGGACTTGCTCGCCTGCACGTAATTGCCCTCGTCATCCTTTTTCAGGAGACCCAGCTCGGTCAACATGGCGAGAGCCTTCTTGACATCGGCCGTGGTCACCCCGAACTTGACCTGCTCGGCCATCTTGGCCGGAGTGGCGCCCTTCATCTTCGGCGCGAGTTCACGGAGGACCGGGTTGTGCCAGGTTTCGAAGTAATCATACTGTTCCGCACCGACGAGGCTCACGGCATTCTCTTCGGCAATGGCACGCATCTGCTTGTAAATTTTCTTCTTCGCTGCAGAATCCTTGCACTGGTTAAACGCCACCAGGAGGCGGAAATACTGCAGATCGACCCCAACAAGGCCCATGGCGGCAGCCACGCGTTCAACGCCGACCTCGCTCAAGTTAGCCTTGCCATCGCATACGAGCTTCAAGAACACCGGGGAGGAATATCCCGCCGCCTTCGCGAAATCACGCCAAGTGTACCCGGAGCGATCCTTACGCTCCGAATAGAAGTCGCGTACGTAAATGCGAAAATTATTGTATTCCATCACGGGTTTCATATCTCTTAATTTATATTCATCTTTTTCAAAAAGCAATAGGTTCATGATACAAAAATCAATTTTTTTTAACACAATGGCAATTTTTGCCATTTTTTCATCAAAAAAGCAAAAAAAGTTATGATACAAGAAACAAAAAAAGCGTGATTTTTCGCACAATCTGGAATATTCCGTTTAAAAGCGCTTTTTTCAAAAAAACGTGAGAAAACGCAAAAAAGGCCCCCGAACACGCGGAACGGGGACCCAAATACAGAAAAAAGGGGTTCTTGGTCGGCTAAATGTCCTTGATGACCATGATACCGCTGCGCTCGATCTTGGGATACTGGCGCATACCTTCCCCACCATGGCCACTATCGAGGACCTCAAGAAGTTCACCAGTAGCGGAATACAGCTGGAGCTGCCACGGGCCGTTGGGCGCGTTGAAGAAGCCGGAATTCTTCTGGACGTTGCGCTGGAACGTGCGGTTCAGGCGGTCGGCCACACTGCGGGCGTGAACGAGCGAGATGTCGGCCAGTGTCCAGGAAATGGGCACGCCGCCCATGTCGTAGATGAGCAGGGCGTCCGTATCGGAATCCTCCTTCATCGTGAACTTCCAGCTGAAATTCTGCCAGCTCGTGCTCAAGTCGAGGATACGGCCGTTCGCATAAGGAACATAGCTCTCGCTGTCCTTCTTGATGTTCACGTTCAGGGTACGCGGCTTGTCGGCCTTGGCTCGCATGCTAAAGATGTAGGTAAGGCCCTTGCGCAAAGTCAAGCGCTGCTTGAACTGCAGGCTCCAGGTTTCCTTGCCGGCGGACTTCACGTCGAAGCGGACCTCGCCGCCCTTGACAATCACGTCGGCCTTGCCGCCCCAGAAATCGGTCGTCCAGCCCAGAAGAGGCGGCTCGGCGGAAAAGTCACCGTTCTCGATAAGGTTCGCGCCGGTTCCCTGGGAACCCGTCGTGTAGTTCTTGTTCTGGATGAAAGCCGGGATGACACTCGTGTTCTGGATGCCCAGCGGGCTGTCCACCGCGACTTCCTTGCCCCAGCCAATCAAGGTGTTATAGGAACCGTGGGCCGTCATGTCCATTTCGGGACTGTCGAAGTTGCCCGGACCCCAGCTCCAGGCGAGCCAGCCGATGTTCAGGCGTTCGCATTCCGCCATGATGTGCCTGTACGGAATTTCCTTCACGTCGCCCGCCGCCACCGGGGCAAACTCGCCCACGATAAGGGGCAGCTTGAGTTCCACGGACTTCTCGAGGACACCCGTAACCCTCGCCTCGACAGTATCATAACCGCTGGAGACGTCGTGCCTCTCGGAAGGCCACCACATGTGGATAGAGAAAATGAGGTTGTGCTCGGGGTCGGCCTGCAAAAGCTTATGCCCCATGCGGAAGATGTTCTTTTCGCTCTGGCCCCAGAAGTCGGCGTCAATCATGATGGGAACGCGGATACCCGCGGCACGCATCTTGACAACGATGGTGCTGTAAGCCTCGAAAAAGTCGTTCGGATCCTGCTCGGCATCGCCGGGCTCGTTTCCGATATTGATGATGAGGTATTCCTGGTGGTTGCTGATAACCTGGAGCGTCTCGTCACGGAGCCAAAAATCGAGGGCGTCGGGCAGACGGCGCCAGTTACCCGTCGTATCGTGAATTTCGGCGATGGGAATCATCCCGTTCGCAATGGAAAGGCCGATGATGTTGTCGAGGTCGCTAATACGGCCACGGGTATTCCAGACAATACGAACGCAATTGGCACCAGTTTTCGCAATTTCAGGAATCGTCTTACCGTCCCGGTCGGTCCAAATGAACATGTGGTTCACACCGCGCAAGACAACCTTCTCGTTGTCCTTGCTATAAAGGAATCGGTCTTGTACAAAAAATCCGGGTTTGGCAGGAGCCCTATTCATCTCTAAAAATCCTCTTCGCTATTAAGCTCCCAAAACGGGAAGCATCACATCAACAATAAAATACTCCGTAAAAATACAAAAAATTTCGCAAAAAAAGAAAAAAAATAACACAGCAAAACGAAGCAAGATTTTTTACAAAGTAGCGTGTGATACAAATCACATACAGCTATGAGACAATGCAAGCGAACTGTTCTGCGCTACGGCAGAAGGCAGGTTGGCTCCACCTAGACCGTCAGCACCCCGTTTCTCCGATTTCCTGCCGCCGATGGTGAGCGAGGATGCGTCCACCTGGCGTTCGGTCAGGTGTTTCCAGTAGCGGACAGGCAGGCAGCGGCGCAGAAGTTCCGGATTCAGCCGTTCCTTGATGGCCATGGAGTCGTAGTAAGACTTCCACATGCGCGCGAATTCGTCGGACCGCTCGATTCCGGCAATCGCCTCCGGGTCGTCGACCGACACGAGCTGTACTTGCCCCCCTTCGTAGCAGATGCCGTAACGTCGCCGCACATCGACAATGGCCCAGCGGCCGTTGGGGAAGCGTGAACGGAAATGCGGGGCCAGCATGTCGACCACGTTATACTTGGGCTCTATCGCGGAGATATACATGCCGTCCGGAGCCTTGCCGAACCGGACCGCCCCGAGCATGAACCCCTGTTCCCGGCGGACGGAACGGGCCACGGTAAACAGCGGCAGCATCTCGTCGCTCGTCGGATTCCTGGCGTAGTTACGGCCTTCCTGGGCAAAGAGCTTGCGCAGGTAAGCGAAAATCTTCATCTCGATTCCCGGTTCCTCGGACCTAAAAGCGCAATCGAGCAGGCTCAGGATATCCTCGCCCGCCATGTTCAGGATGGCACGACGCAACCTGCGGGCGGATTCCTCGTCCGACTCCACCCGGAAGGGCTGCAAGAAAAGGTCCGGTGCCGCCCCCCCCTCCGCCGCGTAGGGCCGAACCGGGACGATGTCGCCCACGTCAAGATGCTGGCGATATATCTCGAACACGACACTCAAAAAACCGTCAAAAGAAGAATCGTAATGGATAGCAAGCATGGCAAAGACCTGCCTATAGGGAAACAGCCGCCGGCAAGGCGGGAACGTAGTTGTCGAACAGACCGAGCTGTTCGGGCTTCTTTTTAACCACAAGGAGCGGGCGTACCATCTCGGGATAGAGCCTGCGGAGGCTCGCCGGCGTATCGGGATGGTAGATGAAGTATTTGGCGCGTTTCAGCACGACACCCATCTTTTTGAGGGTTTCCAGGCGGATGCGGGAAAAGCGACGGCCGCTCACGATAAGCCGGGCCGACTTGACACCGATTCCCGGGACACGCAGGATGGACTCGTAATCCGCCGTCTGCAGGTCGACCGGGAAGAATTCCGGATGCCGGAGCGCCCACATGGCCTTCGGGTCGAGATCCACGTCCAGATTGGGGTTCGTCTCGTCCAGGATTTCGTCGTGACGGAAATTGTAGAAACGCATGAGCCAGTCCGCCTGGTAAAGGCGGTGCTCGCGCAGCAGGGGCGGCTTGCTCGAAATCGCGGGCAGCCGCTTGTCCGCGTTGATAGGGATGTACCCCGAAAAGTACACGCGCTTCATCTGCTGTTGCTGGTAAAATCCCGCCGAAAGCCTGAGAATCTGCAAGTCTGTCTCCCCCGACGCCCCGACAATCATCTGCGTGCTCTGCCCCGCCGGCAGGAACTTGGGGGAATGCCTGGCACGGTCGGAATCGTAGCCGATCTTGCGCTCGGCAAGGAAGTTCATGGGGCGGTAAATGGACTCGTAATTCTTTTCGGGAGCGAGGTACTGCAACGCGGAATCCGAGGGAATCTCGATGTTGACGCTGCTGCGGTCGGCATAGAGCCCGGCCTCGAAAAGCAGACGCGCGCTGGCCCCGGGAATCGCCTTCAAGTGGATGTAGCCGCCAAAATGGTGGACCGTCCGCAGTTCCTTCGCCACCCGGACGAGCTGTTCCATCGTGTTGTCCGGCGAACCGACGACCGCCGAACTGAGGAAAAGCCCCTCGATGTAGTTGCGCCGGTAGAATTCCATCGTCAAGTCGACCAGTTCCTTGGGCGTGAACGTCGCGCGAGGAATGTCGTTGCTGCGACGGTTCACGCAGTAGGCGCAGTCGTACTTGCAAGCATTGCTGAACAGCACCTTCAAGAGGGAAATGCAGCGCCCGTCCGCTGCCCAGGTATGGCAGATGCCAGCCTCGCAGCCGCTGCCGAAGCCCCCCTTCGGAGCGCAGCGGGACGACCCGCTCGAAGAACACGACACGTCGTACTTGGCCGCATCGCCCAGAATATTCAACTTTTCATGAAGGTCCATCCGTTCACTTGCTCCTTTGAACACCAATATAGCAAATAGTGCACAAAAATGCAAGAGTTTTGATAAAATCTATGGCGGCCGTCCAGGGAAAAGCCCAAAATCAGTAACCTTTTATTTACGCAAATTGGACTGCAGGAGCCCCTCCGGGAAAGTTATTTCTTTGATTTTTTTTGCTATCTTGTTACCATCTTATTATTTTCATAATAAATTATACTTGTAAGGATTTAAAAATTTAGAGGCGGTTATGAAACAGCTCTCTTTGTCTAAATCGAAAAAATTCCTATTCGCGGTTGGTTTAATTGTCTTAGCACTCCTCGCGAACATCATACCCGCAAAAATCGCACTTGCCCTAGAAATCCCCGTTTACCTGGACTGCATCGGAACAATCGTAGCCGCCATGCTCGGCGGAACGCTCCCTGCCGTCATCGTCGGATTCTGCTCCAACACCATCGACAGCTTTTCCAACTGGGAAACCCTCTACTACGGAATCATAAGCATCCTTATCGGCGTAGCCGCCGCCCTCTTCCAGCAATACGGGTTCTTCAAGAAAATTTCAAAGATTTGCATCGCCATCCTCACCTTCGCCATACTGGGGGGTGTGCTCGGTTCCATTCTCACCTACTTCCTCTACGGCTACGACTTCGGCGAGGGCATCTCGGCGCCGTTCTCCATTGCCATATACAACAAGTTTGGATTCTCTAAATTCTTCTCCCAGCTGTCAGCCGACTTTGTCCTCGACATGATCGACAAGACTATTGTCCTGACCGCCTCCATCATCATTTACCGGAAGATTCCAGTCCATCTGAAGAGCCTCATCAGCCACATATTCCTTTTTGACCCTCATCTGGGCGAACGTTCCAAGACGGCGAACAACCACCTCATCAAGCGTTCCCTGCTGCGCAAGGTCGTGGTCATGGTGATTGTCGCCGAAATCCTGCTCGGAGCCCTGGCCAGCACAACGGGCTTCCTCCTCTATCGTCAAGTCACGATCGCCAGGAACAAGACCATCGCGCAAGGTGTAGGCGCCTCCGCCGCAGCAATCATCGACGGAGACCGGATCGAGGAGTGGGAAACCAAGGGACATGCCGCACAAGGCTACGACGACATCGAGAAAGACTTGTACCGTATCCGCGACGGGTTCCCGCAGGTGTTCTACCTCTACGTCTACAGAATTACTAACGACAGCAGCGTCGTCGTATTCGACCTGGAAGCGAGAGACACGAGCGGAGTGCTACCGGACAAGCCCGGTGACCGAGTCGCATTCAACCAGGGTTTCGCTCCCGTACGAGAGAATCTCCTCCGTGGCGAGCACGTCGAGCCCATTGTCACGATTGACGAATACGGTTGGCTGCTTACGGCTTACGAGCCATTGAAAAACTCCGCCGGGAATACGGTGGCCTACGTGGGCGTCGACATCTCGATGGGCGACCTCATCTACGAAGAGGCGAAGTTCTTCATCAAACTGCTGACAATGTTCTTCGGGCTCTCCATCATCATCATGAGCATCGTCCTCGAGCTCGTGAACCGGGGCATCGTGCATCCGGTGAACCGCATGGCCGCCGCTTCGATCCACTTCGCCTACAGCTTGGAACAGGGCCGCGTGGACAGCCTTATCGAACTCGAATCCCTGAAGATCCGCACCTTCGACGAAATCGAATACCTATACAAAGCACTAACCAAAACTTGCAAAGACTCGCTAGACTTCATTCGCAGGCTTGAGGCCGCCGCCGACCGCATCACGCGAATGCAAGACGAAATCATTATCAACTTCGCTGAAATGGTCGAAGCAAGAGACACGAGTACGGGCGACCATATTAAGAAGACCGCGTTCTACGTGGAAGCCATCGCCGACGAGCTCCAGAAGGAAGGCAAGTTCAGCGACATATTGACCGACAGCTACAAGGACAAGCTCAAGCGCTCCGCGCCGCTCCACGATATCGGCAAGATTGCCGTGTCCGACTTGATATTGAACAAGCCGGGCAAGCTCACCGACGAAGAATTCGCCATCATGAAGAGCCACACCACCCAAGGCATGAAGATCCTTTCGAAGATCGAGGCAAACGCCAACAACACGATGGACGACAACTATCTGAAGGAGGCCATAGAAATGGCGCACTTCCACCACGAGAAATGGGACGGTTCGGGCTACCCCACCGGAATCAAGGGCGAAGAGATTCCTCTGTCCGCAAGAATCATGGCCGTGGCCGACGTGTTCGACGCGCTTGTAGCCGAACGCGTGTACAAGAAGCCGTTCACCTACGAGAAGGCCATGGCCATCATCACCGAGGGTTCGGGCAAGCATTTCGACCCCGTGGTCGTGGAAGCCTTCTGCCACATCTCCGAAAAGCTCTACAACGAGCGAACGGTTCTGAACAAGCTGAACAAGCCGGCAGAACCAGAACAGCCGAAACAAGCATAGGAAGCAAAAAGCCCTGCAAATCCGCAGGGCTTCATTTCATTTCGACAAACCGAGTTAGAACAAGGCGATGCTGTAGGGAGCAAGAACGCCCTTCGGTTGATCGAGAGACTTCTTCTTTTCGCCATTCCAAACCAGCACTTTAGAAGCAGTGCGGTCACCCACATAGAGTTTGCCATCTTCAATGGCCATGGAACCGGACATGTCGGTAAAGCCTTCGATTTCACTCACTTCCTTGGAAGAAAGGTCCACCTTCTTCAAGGCCTGCACGGCAGCAAAGTTTGCGTCGAATCCCAGGTTAATGCTCACATAGGCAATTCCGTCCTCGACAACCATGAACGTAATACCGCCACCCAGGTCTTCACCGGAAACCAGCATTTCGGATTTTTTCTTGGAGACATTCACCTTCTCGATACCGCGCTTGTTGTCGGCATCGGTGCCATAAGCGTCATTGTATTCGCCATGGGTCGCCACGTAGACTTTGCCGTCCACCACGGCGAGTGTCGAGGGATTCTTTGTCTTGAGCTGGACAGTATCCTTCAATTCACCCGAGGAGGCGTCGTAGATAGCGAGCAGGCCCTTGTTGGGATAAGTAACCACATAGTTTTCATCCTGCGAGTAACGCTGCATCAACACGTAGAGGTTGCCGTCATCCAGTTCAATGTCAGCAACGTACGGGGACGATGCGCCCTCGTAAGCAAACTCTCCGATCTTGATGGATTTTTTTATCTTGCCGTCTTCCGTCGAGATTTTCACCAGGGAGTCGGCATTCTGCAAAGCGACCCATGCCTGTTTTCCTCCGAAAGCCATATCTACCGGATTGGAGCCGTCATCCAGAGAGACCTGCCATACAACGGCGTCCTCGCCATCGGATTCCAACTTATCAGGATCGATTTTCGTGATGTTGTCGACAGTCATGCGTTCCAACACGTAGAGGTCGGCCTCATTGGAAATAACCTTGGAATCCTGGTAGAAAGAAAGGCTCTTTTCGGAGATAGAGCCATCTTCCTTGTCAATCCAACGAAGTTCGCCGGTTTTGTAGTCACTGCCGAAAACTACGCCGGCAATGGAAACCTTTACAGGCTCCGGAGGAGTGACAGAAGAGCCGGAATCGTCACCGCAAGCCTGCATCATGAATGCAGTGCCAGCAACGGCAAGCAAGGTTGAGTATTTTGTGATTTTATTCATGTGTGTTCCTTTTCTGGCTTTACGCAATCAAGCGCGGGGGCTAGAACCCCTGTATTATGGTGAACTTGTATTCCCGTCCCGGCATGGGGAAAGGGGTATAAAAATTACGGTACTTCTCGTCGGTTATGTTATCCACGGAAAAAGCGAAACGTGTTTTTTCAAATGGTTGGTATGAAAGAACGGCGCGGTGGTTGGCGACAGCGGGCTGATTCATACGGTTTGCTCGGTCGCTGTAGATGACGCTGCGCCATTCAGAAGCCCACATCAAGTCAAGATGCAACGGCAAGTGGAGCGTTGCCTCGGCAAAGTAGCTGCGGGCCGGTTCCCCAGGTAAAACGTTACCGTTATAGGCCGACGATTTCGAACGGTCCTCCGTCTTCTGGAACGTCGCGCGCAACACGACATCCAAGAAACTTGCCGGAGTGCTCATGAGCTCAAATTCCGCGCCACGCACACGCGAGCGCGCGACATTTTCAGCGCGCAGGTGTTCCAAGACAATAAGCCAGCAGATACCATCCTCGACATGCGATTCAAAGTAAGCGGCCCTCAGGGACGTGTGCTTCCCCGGCACTTTGAACAATCCTGAAGCTTCGAACTTGGTAGCCTTTTCTCGTTTGAGGTTGGGATTCGACATTGCTCCGGGGAAAGTCCCATAAAGTTCCATCAGGGCAGGCTGTTGGTAAAAACGCCCCAGCGAGACCTCCCCCGTCACCGGAATCTCGGAATTGCCAAAACGCGCATAGGCCCGCCCGGAGAAGGTCACATCGCGTTCTTCCGCATCTTCCAGAACCCGGCCGCCCGAAGGCAAGACAAAGTTTCCCCCGTCAAGACGGTCTTTCAAGAAGAGTACCGAGCCTTCGCCACCGAGACCTCCATATCTAAAAATCTGGTAATACAAATCTCCAGACCCCATCAGGTTCAATCGGTCGAGCGCCCAGTCCTTGGAAACTCCACGCTCCTCGGCGCGATCCCATTCCGCGGCCACACGAGCAAAACCCTTCAGGCGTTCCCACAAGGTCCACTCGGCAGAAACTTCAGGCGAAACCTTGTAGATTGCCGCACCGTATTCCAGATATTCGTTGATCGAATAGCCCAGGTGGTCCAACGGGTAATAGGAACTGGATATGTTCTTGTCGAAGCGGAAAGAAAGGCCACCGTAAAGGAACAGCGCATTATCGAAATAACCAACCGATTCAAGGTCATAGCGGATGAACGCCGACTCGCCCACGAAATCGGCCACCACGGTCTGCTGTTCTTCCTTGCCGGGGTTCCCGCCATCGTATCTCGAAGCGGTCACGGACAACGTCGAAAAGTACCCGTTGCCATGCAGCATGCGAAACTGCACATTTCCCGACACATCCGTATATTCTGCATTCTGGCGGGTCGCCGTATGGTCGTCGTCTTTGTTGTACTGCGTCCCGTTGCGGTTCGTATACTCGTAGTCGTTGTCGGAATGCCTGGTCGCAAACGAAGAGGCGAACATGATGCTGTCGGTCACCGGTGCGCTCACCTGGAAAGCGCCCTCCCACGTGTTGTGGCTCCCGTAGGCAAGCAAGACGCGGCCGCCCTTCTTCACGGCGTTCTTCGTCACGAAATTGACCGCACCACCAAGGCCCGTCACACCGAACTTCGCGGGGACATTCCCCTTGTACACCTCGACTTTTTCCATCTGGTTGAGGTCGATAGATGCCAGGTTCACCGCGCCGCCGCTCGCATCGTTCAGCGGGACCCCGTCCACGCAAATCAAGATATTCCGCGCCGCAATCCCGCGAATGGATACCGATTGGAAGCTTCCTAACCCGCCCTGCTTGTACGCCTGAACTCCGGGAAGCGTCGAAAGGAGGTCTGCCGCCGTCAGCGACTTGCCCTCCCAGGCCGACGAATTGATTTCGGTATAGCTTACATCTTGTGCGGGTAGATAACCGGTGGCGCTCACCACATCCGAAGAGCCCAAATCCTGAACCGGCTCATTTGCAGAAACGATAGACACATCCTCCGGAGAGCCTTCCGAAGGAGAAACAGCGGTACCGCCCGCCTGGACAACGGCACAGCACCAAAAAGCCGCTACACATGCAGCCTTAAAGAATGACGTCTGTCGCATCAAACCT
Source organism: Fibrobacter sp. (assembly GCA_017642335.1). Taxonomy (GTDB): domain Bacteria; phylum Fibrobacterota; class Fibrobacteria; order Fibrobacterales; family Fibrobacteraceae; genus Fibrobacter. The sequence continues at coordinate 26,737 of JAGCPF010000066.1, read as the reverse complement.
CAAAAAAACGTTTTTGCAGTTCTTCTGGCTCGGGGATCGTCCTACGCCGGCTCCTTCGCATGCAAGCACACTGGTTTCGAAATTCTGCCGGTTTCGTCCTCCCTTACAGCGGCGGGACCGCTCCGGTTTTTCACCGGATTCTCTCCGACCGGGCATACGCCAAATCGGGCTTTTCGGGGCACAAAAACTATTTGCGAAAAATTTAAATATATGAGTGGGTATTGTAAAGGACGGTGCTCGGCACCGCCCTTTCTTTCATTCCCGATTATTCAGGATTACTTCTTGGCGACAGTGTCCTTGGAAGCATTTGCGGAATCCTGGGCCGCAGCGGCGGCTTCGGCCTGCTGTTTCATGAGCTCTTCACGCTGCTTCTGCATCAGTTCGCGAATTTTAGCGACGTAGCGGTCGTTGACGGCCTTGATAGAGTCATTCGACATCTGCACAGCGAAGGAAGTGTCGAGAATGTTCATGCACGCATCACGGACGCCCTGCAAGAAATATTCACCATCGAAATCCTGGTTAAACTGCTTTTCCACGCCGTGGAACATGACCTGGAGCTGTATACCCATGACATAGGAATACTTCTGCATGTCCGTAGACTTTTCGCTCAGCTTGACCTCGCCGTACGTGACAACAGCCGGGCGCTTGATCGGCAAAGTCTTCATGACAGAATCCACATATGCACGGAGCTTCGAGTAATCCCCATTGAAAGACATTTCCGTCGCACTGTCCGGACGAGCCAAATCGGTACGCTTGGCGGAGACCTCGGCAAAACGGGAGTCCAGGGACCTCATCGAATCAGCAGGTATCTGCACCTTGAAACTCGTATCTTTTTGGGCCTTGACGTTATCGACAATCCCCTGCGCCAGGTAATCTACGTCGAAATATTCACCAAGCCGCATAGCGATATTTTCAAAGCTCGGCCCGCCGAACTGAACACCCAGCATGTACGAGAACTTCTGGTCGTCCGTAGTGGAGGCATCGACACGGACCTTGGGTTCAAGGGGCTGCTGTTTCGTTTCACATGCGAAAAGTGCCAGAGAGGCAACGCACAATGCAATAATTCTTTTTTTCATAATAACCTTCGAATAAGTTAAAAGTCCAGAGCAAATATAGCAAAAGCAAGGAGAAAGATTTTACGTTTCCGCACACCCGTCGTAGACTCAACACCAGGAGGGGTTTTAGGGGCGGGGCCCCTAGGCGAGGGGGTGCCGGAAGACCCTCTTGGGGCTGAAGGCAGGGGGATTCTTCCCCCTTTTTAGACGAAAGAACGGCTCTTCGAGCCTACAGACTAAAAAGGAAAGAGAAATAATGGCGCTTCGCGCTTATTAAGGCACAAAATTTCTCGTCTAATTTCTATATTTTGCCCCGAAAAATTATCTTCAAGGATACTAACATGAAACGTACTCATAACTGCGGCCAGCTTCGCAAAGAAGACGTTGGCCAGACCGTAACACTCGCCGGTTGGGTGGATCGCCGCCGCGACCATGGTGGTGTGATTTTTGTGGACCTCCGCGACAAGTATGGCAAGACCCAGATCGTCTTCAACCCGGACTACAATGCCGACGTGATGAAGACTGCCGAACAGCTCCGCAACGAATACGTGATTACGGTGACCGGCAAGGTCTACGCCCGCGAAGAGGGCAACACGAACGAAAAGCTCGCCACGGGTGAAATCGAAGTCAAGATCGACCAGATTGAAATTTTGAACGCGGCCCTCACCTCCCCGCTCGCCATCAACGACCCGAACGAAGAGTGCAAGGAAAACGACGACCTGCGCCTGCAGTACCGCTACCTGGACCTCCGCCGTCCGTGGATCCAGAAGAAGCTGTTGCTCAAGAGCCGCTTCCTCAAGGCCGTGTACGACTTCTTCTACGCTAACGGTTTTGAAAACATCGAAACGCCGGTGCTCTGCAAGTCCACTCCGGAAGGCGCCCGCGACTACCTGGTGCCGTCCCGCGTGAACCCGGGCAAGTTCTACGCCCTCCCGCAGTCTCCGCAGCAGTACAAGCAGCTCTTGATGATTGCCGGCATGGACCGCTACTTCCAGATTGCCAAGTGCTTCCGCGACGAAGACCTCCGCGCCGACCGTCAGCCGGAATTCACGCAGATCGACGTCGAAATGTCCTTCGTGGACCAGGACGACGTGATGGCGATGTTCGACAAGTTCGTGACCGAAGTGCTCGGCAAGGTCTGGGATTTTGAACCGCCCAAGAAGATCCGCCGCATGAAGTGGCACGAAGCCATGCTCAAGTACGGTTCCGACAAGCCGGACCTCCGCTTCGACCTCGAGATTCACGACGTTTCCGAAATCGGCGCCAAGTCCGAATTTGGCGTGTTCAAGAACTGCGTTGCCGCCGGTGGCAAGATCCGCGGTATCGCCGCCAAGGGCTGCGTGGACTTCACCCGCAAGCAGATTGACGAACTCACCGCCTACGTGGGCAAGTACGGTTCCAAGGGCCTCGTGTGGATGCGCGTCAAGGAAAACGACGAAGTGGAAACGCAGGTCGGCAAGTTCTTCACGACCGAACAGCTCAACGAACTGCGCGATGCCGTTGGCGCCAAGTGCGGCGACATGATGTTCTTCATCGCCGGTCCGGAAAAGGTTGCTGCTACGGCTATGGGCCAGCTCCGCTTGGAAGTCGCCCGCATCAAAGGTCTCCGCGATCCGAAGAAGCGCGAGTTCGTGTGGATTACCGAATTCCCGATGTTCGAATACAGCGACACCGAAGGCCGCTACATGGCCATGCACCACCCGTTCACCAACCCGCTCCCGGAACACCTGGACATGATGCTCGGTGGCAACCTCAAGGATTGCAACGCCGAAGCTTATGACCTTGTTCTGAACGGTGTCGAAATCGGTGGCGGTTCTATCCGTATTCACAACCCGGAAGTCCAGGAGAAGGTGTTCCGCCTGTTGGGTCTCTCCGAAGAACAGGTGAAGGAAAAGTTCGGCTTCTTCGTCGACGCCTTCAAGTACGGCGCTCCTCCGCACGGTGGTCTCGCCTTCGGTCTCGACCGCGTCGTGGCTACCATGGAAGGTGAAGAATCCATCCGTGACTTCATCGCGTTCCCGAAGAACACCAGCGCTTCGAGCCCGATGGACCAGTGCCCGAGCGAAGTCGACCTCCAGCAGCTGCAGGACATCCATATCTCCGTGCAGATGCCGAAGACAAAGTAAGCAGACGAAAGAACGCTCGCAAGCTCGCTACAGACGAGAGACGAGAGAAATGCCCCGCGTGAAAAACGCGGGGTTTTCTTGTATTGGCGCGAGCAGTGAGCTATGAGCAATGAGGTTCGAGGCTAGTGAATAAGGATCACGCACTTCGTGCGTCAATATAAGACGGCGAAGCCGTGATATTTCTCACTAGGCCCTAGCCTCTAGATTCTCTAACGGAGATTGCTTCAGGGCTTCGCCCTTCGCAATGACAACCAAGGCGAATGCCACGCCAAAACGCTTGCGTTTCGGCATGGCAGAGCCGACGAGTCATGCGCCTGCGAATGACAATTTTTTCTCTCGTCTCTCGTCTATTCTCCTAACCACCAACCACTTCCTACTGTCTACTTACCTCAAAGGGAGCGTTAGAGACCGAGCTCACCGCTCAAAGCGAAGCGACCTCATCGCTCCTACTTCTTACTCTTCTTATGTCCGTACCCGTAGCCATAGCCGTAGCGGTAATAGCCATAGCCGTAGTGGCCGGGTTCGTGTTCGCAGTGGTTCATCACGAAGGCGCCCGGTTTCTGCGCATAGCGGTGCAGCTTCTGGACGACTTCCTTGATTTCGCTGATGCTGTGCTTTCCATAATGCAGCACATACAGGCCAAAGTCGACGAGCGGATAAATCAGTTCCGCATCGGTCACCAAGTTGAGCGGCGGGGTATCGATGAACACCATATCAAACTTTGAGCGAGCCTCGTTGACGAGTTTCGCCATGTTGTCGCCACGGAGCAGTTCGCAAGCGGCCGAAAGGGCCTTGCCCGCACCGACCATGTACAGGCCCTTCACTGCAGAATGCGGAGCCACAGCCGTGTCGAGTGTCGCCTTGCCGCCGAGGATTTCGGCCAAGCCAAAATCGGACTTGCCACGCAGCATACCAAGACGCATGTCGGCATCGATCAGCAACACCTTCTTGCCGCTTTCGGCAAATAGCGATGCAAGGTTCAACGACACGAAGCTCTTTCCGACTCCCGGAATCAAACCGGTAATCATCACGACCTTATGCTCCAGCGAAGCCATGGAGAATTCCATCGCCGTCTGCAGAGAGCGGAACGATTCGCTGACCGGGTCTTCGGGCTTGGTGATGACGAACGGATTCCCGTGCCTCAGGTGGCTGTGGCCCTTCAGGGCTCGGCTGCTGGACTGCGGAATCTTGGCGAGCACGCTCAGTTCGGTAGCGCGTTCCACCTCGAGGCTGCTCCGCACACCGTTCTTGAGGAGGCGTCTGACAAACACTGCGAGAATGCCCAACATAAGGCAGGCCGCAATGGAGCAGACAAAGATGTTAAACTTTTTCGGTTTGCTCTGGATAGGCTCAATCTGCGCATAGTCGACGATGCGGACATTCCCCACCTCGCCCGCGCGCACCACGCGGAGCTGCTGGATGTTGTTGAGCATGTTCGTATAAACTTCGTTGTTGACGGCGACTTCTTCCTGCAAGCGCAAGACTTCTTGCTGTGTGAGCGGCATCGTCTCGGCCGTCTTCTTGAGTTTCGAGAGTTCAGCACGCAGACGGTCTTGCTGTTTGACGATGGTGCGGACGTTCGGGTGCTCTTCCTTGAACAGGCGCATCAAGCTCTGGCGTTGCTGTTCCAGCTCAAGAATCTGACGCTGCAGATCCACTTCCTTTTCGAGGTGAGCCCTTGTTTCACCGGTCATGTCGACAGAACCAATCTTGTAGCGGTAGTCGGCAAGGATTTTCTCGGCACTATCCAACTTCAGTTTGACCCCAGGAAGCTGAGCCTCAAGGAATTCCAAGGTCTTCTGCGCCTCGGCACTGCGCATCTCAACATTCTGGCGCAGGTACGTCTTGGCAATGGTATTCAAAATGGAGGCTGCACGGTCAGGATAGCGGTTGCTCAGGCTCACGCCGATAATGCCGGTCTGCTTTCCCCTTTCCGAAACAGAAAGGGACCTAGCCAATCTCCGGACCGCCATCAGCGGATTGGTCTGACGGAGCACGAACTTTTCGCCATCCGAAGTGCGCATCAACTTGACACAAATAACGAGAGTATCACCAGCATACGGAGCGGACAGGCGATCCCCCACCTTGCCCTCGAGCAACTTGCTCCCTTCGGGCGTATACACGACATAGGTATTCGCGCTCTGCGCTTCGGCAATCCAGCGTTCCGTACGAGCCAAAGCCGGTATGTTGAGTTCCTCGATATCCATACGCCCTTCGCGATGGAGAAGGCGATTCAACTTGCTAATGGGAGTTGCACTATAAGCCAAACGTTCCGCATCGACCACATAGTCCAAAACCATACGACTCTTGATCAACTCTATTTCGGCATCGGCAGGGCTAGAGACATCCAACAGAGCACCCATTTCGCCCATGGCCTTCGTGGCCTTGTTCCCGCCCTTGACGTTCACCTGCAAAAGGGCGTCACTCGTAAACTGCGGACGGATCCACATGCCCACCCCGATACCAATCAAGGCGCCGAGAATCATGCATGCAAGCAAGAACAGTTTGCGGCTCCAAAGAATGCCGAACGCTTCCAGCAACGTAATCGATTCCGTCGGTGTGGGAATCTGCAATTGAGCCAAACTTATTGTTGTACTCTTCTCGTTTTCAGCCATAGAAATTCCTATATCAATAAGTTACATAAAAATAAAAAAAACGCCGAGGAACAATGTGCTCGTTCTTCGACGTTATCCTTAAAGATTTAACTTCCGTCTTTACTCGTTACTGGTCGGGACCATCTCGACGCGACGGTTTAACTGGCGACCTTCCTTGCTGTTGTTGCTGGCGATGGGCATCGTGTTGCCATAGCCAACAGCACGCAAACGAGATTCATCCACGCCCTTCTTCACGAGGTAATCCACGACCGTCTGGGCGCGCCTCTGCGAGAGGTCCATGTTGTAATCGTCAGTTCCTGTATTATCGGTATGGCCCTGCACCTCAAGGCTTGCAGCCGGGAACTTCTTCATCAAGCGGGCAACATCGTTGAGCGTACCGAAACTTCTCTGCGTGAGCTTGGCGGAATTGGTCTGGAACCGAATACCCTTCTTGAGTTCGTCAAGGTCTTCCTTCTTGTTCAGCGGGCAACCATTGGAGTCAATCACCACACCCGGAAGCGTGTTGGGGCACTTGTCCTTATTGTCGGGCACGCCGTCCTTGTCGAAGTCCGGAATACAGCCATTGCTGTCCACCTCGGCACCGGCCTCGGTATTGGGGCACTTGTCCTTGTAGTCGGGCACGCCGTCCTTGTCATGATCAGGCGGGCAGCCGTCTTCGCCAACCTCAATGCCCGGTTTTGTATTGGGGCACTTGTCGACGTTATCCAGCACACCGTCGTTATCGAAATCACCCACCTTGGGTTCTTCCTTCTTCGTGGTATCCTTCATGATGATGACAATCGTATCGCGCTGCGGTTCATGCTTGATGACGATAGTATCGCGCTGTCTCGGTTCTTCCTTCTCATCTTCGCCACCGAAGCGGATGGTCAGCAAGGCGGCACCGGCCCAAAGCGGCGTGGGAGCGTAGCAGAACGAACCTTCGTGTCCGCGTTCACCCGAGAAATGAATGGTCTTGCCGTTACACCCCTTCATTTCCTCTTCGTAATCGAAGCCCAGGTTCTTGAAGGTACGGACGGCAATATCCATACCGATAGCAAAATCGACATTTCTTGTGATGTGGAAGCGCATACCCGGAGTCACGAGCATCGGGTCGTAGAACGGGTCTACATAATATTCACCCTTCTCCTGCAAGCGCATTTCACCGCTGTATTCAATAAAGAGGTCAACAAAATTGACCGGGACGAAATTCAAGCCCGTGCTATAGACAAGCGTGATTGCCTCGCCATCGCCCGTAGGCACAACAACACCGGCAGAACCGTTCCAACGCACAGGAATATTCTTCTTGGTGAAATCCAGAGAGAGAGCCAAACCACCACCGAAAGCCCAGCTATAGGCAGAAAGCGGGTGCGTATAGCCTTCGCCGTTCAAGTACCAGGCGTGTCTGGGACGCACACCGGCCTGAGTTTCACCCGTAGGGGCATAAGCGTCTAACAAGAGAGCGACGCTCCAGACGCGGTTCGTGTCGAAGGGAGCGCGGACCTTGGCGAAAATATCCAGGTCACCGCGGCCGATTGTCCACATGTTCGAAGAACCACCGGGGCTATCCGGGGCATGGTCATAGTAGAGAGGCATGCTCACGCCGAGGTCCAAGAAATCCAGAAGACCAAACCCGATGAAGAAGTCGCCAGACATGGTCGCCGCCCAATCCAAGAAGGCATGACGCTTGCCATCCATCTCGTAACCACCGCCACGAGTGAAGGCCCAGGCGTCAGCGGCAATCGTTCCGCCTGTCCCAACCACGGTATTCCACTGGCCAAGAGTTTTCGCGTTGATCTGGTGAAGACCATCAGATCCCCCGGCCACAATGCCGGAATGGGCAAACGAAAGGCTGGACGCCAGCAGCGCAAAGCCCAATAATTTGTTAATTAGACGCACCTTAAAACTCCTTCTGAATTTTCGGTTTTTAAGTCATATATAAAATAACAAATAAAAAATCCCTGCAATGCGGATTTCGCACTCACGGCACACTTTTTCAAAAAAAACATATAAACAACCTAGAATTCGGCCCCCCAACCCCACAAAAAATGCTTTACGCCGCCCCTCGCTTATCAGCAGCCTCCCGAAGGACCTTCAAAAAATAGGCCGAGTCCCCGCTTCTCCAAGCTCTCTCAATAGCCTGTAGAGCAGAGCGTTCTGTGCTATAGTTGAATTTCTCAACTACCCTTTGGCGCTGATTCATATTTTTCCCCTTCCTGAAAAAAAATGCAAGCTTTTTATAAGATTAAATATAGCACAGACAAAAAAAAGCGTCAACTGGCGGAATTTCCCCTAGAATCCAGCCAAATTGATCTTCAGCACCTTGTGCGTCCCGACTTCCCGAACAAAATAGATTCCAGCAGGAAAACCTGCATTTTTGAGCGAAAAACGGCAACTTTCAGCCAACGGCCCTTCAACAGCTAGCACGCGGCCAAGCCATTTCCCATTCGGACCAAACACGTCGAGTTCCACGCCAGGCCCCACTCCGGACAAAACCGGCATCTTCCGGACGGCTGTCCGCGAGTCTTCATTCGAAAGGGAATCGTCGGCCACAGCATACCAGTTGGCCGACATACCGAGATCTGCAGTCGCCTCGGTAGGCGGAGTCGTGAGGTTCGCGCCAAAGTTCGCATTGTTCAGCATATCATCATTAACCATGCCGTAAAAAACGCCCTTGGAGATGGCCTTGGAGAAATTGTTTTCGAGATCGCCACGCAATTGCGCCGTCCCGCTCAACTTTTTCCCGTCCACAGGCCACATCACGCCATACACCTGCGCATCATCCGAAATGGTGGAATTCACGATAACCGAAAGTGCACCGACCTTCGCCTTCCCGCTGACGGTCCCGCTCACAAGCCACGCATCCTCTTCGAGCATGGCATCGTCCTTGATTGTACCCGCACTCACGAGCGCACGCCCGCGCACCACGGCGTTGTCGCCTACGGTGCCGCCGTTAACCACGGCGAAATCTTCGATTCGGGCGTTCCCCGAAACAGTACCGCCATTCACCACGGCATCGGGCCCGACAAAAGCCGAAGCATCCACCTTGGCCTTGCTGCTGACCCAGCCACCGCCGTTCGCGTGCTTAGCATACCCCTGAGCGTTCCCGCCGGCATAGCCAGCCGGTTTCCAGAAGCCGTCATTGAAGCCTTCGGGTTTCCCGTTCACCACCTCAATCATGTACGGATAACGGTAGATGCTGTAATAGAACTGGTCCCAGAGAATTGTCTGCATTTCGGTAGGGGCCGCCGTCACGGTTAGCCACAAGGCCTTGTCGCCCTCCTTCGTCTCGATTTCCAGATTGAATCCCTGGCCGTGTTTTTTTTCGCTGTAGCGGGGCGTGCCGTCGCCACCTTCGGCCACAAGGCCAACAATCCAGCCCGAAGCCGGATCGGGCAACGAGTCCGGTGCATAGTTGCACCACTTGTAATGCTTGCCTTTGTACGTATCTTCGTTGTCGCCAAAGCAGGTATACCCGTTGACGGCCGGCTTTTTCTGCACGACACCGCGGAACTTGACGGTCACCTTCCCTACCGAATCGGGATAAATACGCACGATGTTGTAGCCCCAGCGTTGCGGAGCCCAGTAACTCGGCACAACGTAGCGGTCCGGGCCTCCCGATGCAGAATCCATCCTGTTCAGCATCGTCACGCGCATGTGCCGTGCCGTATTGGATGTATTCCGACGCGTAGAGAACTCGTAGTCACCCCAAGACTTGCTATAAAGCCGCTTCTTCGCGGGTGCGTACTCAAACGTCGCATTCTTCATCGCAAGCGCCCCGAACTCGTTGTTCAAATCCTCCAAGGTCCAGTTGTACACCATCAGCATGGCAGTAAAAGGAGTCTGCTCCATGCGCCCGTCCTCGCCATCGTGAATGGATTCCATCCAGAGGCGGTTCACTTCCTTCGCGCCTTCATTGCCACCACCGAACTTTTCCTTGAGGTGTTCCAGGAACTGCCAGTTGCAGTAGCGGTCGCGCGTGGAACCGTAATACAGATACGGGAAATTGATAAGATATTCGGAGCAATGCGCGTCATTGGGATTGTACTGGTGCGCCATCCAGTTGGCATGCGACTCGGCAAACCAGCCCGCATGGCTGTTGTTGCCCATCCATCCGGCAACCCCCTGCAAACCGTGCGCGAACTCGTGCGACGTGCCCCAGTAATCCTTAAGCGAGCCTACGCCAATCCACATGCCGGGCCCGTACTCGCCGTTGAGCGCCTTCACGTAATCCGTACCGCCATACAGCGAACTCATCACTGCATTTTCAAAAACGTAGATATTGCTCTTGAGTTTCTTATCCGGGCTTTTCGGGAAAGGCAACATCCAGCCGAGGGAATCCGTATAGAACGAGAAAACCTTCTCCAGCGACTGCAACACCCCCTGCGCATCCGCCGCCGGGATAGAGACATTGTTTGCGATGCCGTCGTCCGTCTTCGGTTTCTTGCAAACTTCGAAATGTTCGGAGGCGTCAATTAACGTAAATCCATTACCCGCACACTGGCTTTCCCACGTTATGGCGAAGCTCAGACAAGGCAAAGCCGTTAAAAGGAACGGAATAATTCTCTTCATAGGAACTCCTTGCGCAACCCATTGGAAAAATATACTCGTAAAGCGGCCACGTCAATATCTATGCAAAACCGGTCCGAAAAATCGCACCGGCAAACCTCTAAAAAATCATTTTTTGAGCAAGCAACGTTATTTTGCGGCTTCCGGCGCCGGATTTGCTGTATTTTTCTTGTGACGGCCAATATTCTTGAAATCCGGGGTCAGTTTAGCGCAAGCCGAATCCTTCGGCAGGGAGCGGTACAGCACGAGTTCCTTCGTAAAAAAGCCCTTGGTCGAGGAACTGATGATCCACTTGTTCCCGGCAGCGCAGTCACCGAGCTGCACCTTGTTCTCGGCGACAAAACGCGAGCCCGTCACCTTGTACTTGAAATAATCCGTCTGCGCCGTATCGGGGAGTTGCAGGGACTTCGGCCCACCAATATCGTTGTTCCGCGCAAAATACGTCTTCTGCGCATCCACGTAGCCCGCGGCCCAGTCCTGCATATCCTTGAGAGCCGAATCCACGCTGGCCACAATACGCCCTTCAGAGATACCCGAGAACAGGGCTATGAGCAAGACCAGCAACAGGACACCACCTGCCGAACCGGCGATGGCGACCTTGGCGCGCATCGAAAGCGGAGTCGACGGAGCGGGTTTCTCGTCCTCGAGCAATCCTTCCATCGGCTCGACCATATCCCACTTGAGCAAGTGAAGCGCGACCAGGACATGGGCCGACTGCATGGGGAATGCAAGGCAGACCAGAGCGAACAACAGGACAATGATTCCGATAACGAGGATGACCGTCAAGGCCGTTTCAGCCGTAGGCAAAAGGGCATTGACATCCTTGACCATAGCCAGGAGCTGTTTGTCTTCGGCAAAACTTCTCGACGCAATCCGTCCCGTAAAGTTCGAATAGCGTGCCAAGGCAAGGTGAATCGCATCTGTGGCTATAGCCAGAACAGCAGTAAGCACCCTCGACACGAGAACAAAAATCATGCCGATAACGGCAATCATCGCCCCAATCAAGCGAACCGTGCGTATGGGTGTCAATCCGTTCATTTTTTCTCCATCAATTCCTTGGCCAGCTTTTTAGCCGACGTGAAGTCAGCCTTGCCCGTACCGAGCTTGGGCACCTTGTCGACGGCAAACGCCGCGGCAGGGAGCATAATCGGCGGGAATCCGCTCGCGCGCAGTTCCGAAAGCACGTCCTTCGGATCCTTGTCGCCCTGGTAAAGGAGCACAATCTTTTCGCCCTTGGCCGAATCGGGAATGGCGGTGACCACATAATCGCAGCCTTCGAGCACTGGCGTATCCTGGATTCTCTTCTCGACGGCTCCAAGGCTAATCATCTCGCCGCCCAGCTTGGCAAAGCGGCTGTATCGGTCTACAATCGTGAGGAAGCCGTCCTCGTCGAGGTAGCCCTTGTCGCCGGTGCGGTAATAACGCTTGCCGCCGATCATGGTAATCACGCTCTTCGTGCGTTCCTCGTCCTTGAGATAACCGACCATCACCTGGCAACCGCCAATGAGAATCATGCCCGCCTCGCCTGTCGGCAAAGGCTCGTTCGTCTCGGGGTCAACAATCAGGAACTGCGAACCGGGGAGCGGCATGCCGACCGTACCGGGCTTGTTGTTCACCTGCATGGTCATGTAGTCGCTGTGGAGGTTGTTCTCGGTGTTGATACTTGCCACCGGAGCCGTCTCGGTACAGCCGTAGCCTTCGTAGATTTCCTTGCCGAACTTGAGACGGAACGCCGTCGCCAATTCCGGACGGAGCGCCTCGGCACCCGCGATAATGAGACGCACGTACTTGAGCGCCATCGGGTGCACGTAACGGCTAATCGTAAACGCACGCAAGAATGTCGGGGTCGCAACAAAGGCGGACACGCGGAATTCCGCACAAACTCGCGCCATCGTCTTCACGTCGGTCGGGTCGGCAACCGTCACGATGGGGCACCCTTCCGTAAGGTTCAAAAGCGTCGTCACCGTAAGGCCGAAACTGTGGAACAGCGGAAGTTCCGAGAGCATCACGTCGGCACGGGTCACGTTGAAAATACAGGCAAGCTGCTGGATGTTGCCCATGAGGTTCCTGTGGCTGAGCATGACACCCTTGGGCGTTCCTTCGGAGCCGGAACTAAACATGATGGCGGCAATGCTGTCGAGCGACACGCGCTTGCGGAAGCAGAACCGAATAAGCCAGCTCGGAGCAATCATGCAGAACACGAGGAAGAAGGCTATCTTCGCCTTCGGGATTTCCTTCATGAAATCTTCGGCGTAGAACAAGCGCAGTTTATCGCTAGCAATCTTCGAATAGTCGTTTCCACGGCCCTTGAGTTTTTCGATGAACTGGCGGCTCGTAATCACGGACTTCACGTCGGCCCGTTCGGCACAGAACTTCACGTTGTCAACCGACGAGGTATAGTTCAGGTTCACGTTCGTCTTGCCCAGCAACCATAGCGCGAGGTTCACGATGACACCCGCAGGACTCGGCGGGAGCATGATGCCCACGTTGTTCTCGTCGGAACCGAGAATCTTCTTCAGGTGGCGGCTGAACGCGACAACGGCGCCCATCAGCTTGTAACCCGAGAAGTGACCTCCATCGGGATTGTAAATGGCGGGGCCGTTCTTGATATGGCGCTTGTACGTCCTGATCCAACTGTCGGCAATCGGATGGACAAAGGACACCGCATAGCTCCACGCATCGATGGAAATCTTGCGGACAATGGCGCGGACCTCGTTGGGAGGAGTGTTCGCGGGAACAGGCTCACCGAAAGCAACCGTTACGACGCGTTCAGAAGAGGCGCCGTACATGTCGGAGTCGCTGTAGCTGTAGTTACTGCCCCACAGCCCCTGGATGTAGAAGGGCAGCACCTGGGCGTCGGTTCCCTCGACAACCTTCGAGTAGTCGAGAGTAAACGGTTCGACGTGCGGGGACTTGGACACTTCGCCCGACGGGAAAAACACGACCGCACGGCCTTCGAGCAAGGCCAGGTGGATACGTTCCATGGCCGATTCCTGGTGGCGGGAATCGTAGCGGATAACGCCCATGCGCTTGAGCAGAGCACGCAGGTACCATTTTTCGAAGTGGTCCTTGCTCGTCGCAATCGTCAGCGGACGCGGAGAGGCCATCTGGACCATGGCCCAGTCGATAAAGCTGTGGTGGTTTCCGACCAAGAGAATCGGGCCATCGTTAGGGATGTTCTGCACACCGAGGACGCGAATCTGGTACTTGTTGAAGACCAGACGGAGAATGGAACGGATAAGCGCCTGCGGCAAGTTCGAAATGGCCCAGACAAACACGCCTATCGAAATCACGGCAAGGCCGATAAAGTAAAGCTGCGGACGAATATCGGTGTAATGGCGCATCCAGGAGAACAGGAACAGGAATGCAACCAGCACAACCGCCTGAATCAGGTTAGCCAGCGCAAGGACCCAGCCGGAGTTGTTCGGACGCGTGTTGTACTGCAACAGGGCGTTCACCGGCACAAGGAACATGCCACCGCAGAAACCGATAAGCGTGTACAAGATAGCGAGCGGAACCGGATGCACGAGGAACGGGACGAGGAACATGCAGACAGAGACAAAAATCATGCCCAGAGGAATGAACCCGGTCTCAATGAAGTCCTTGGATTTCTGCGCCGCAAAGATGGAGCCCAGCATGAGACCCACCATCGCGAACGGCAGCATGTTCTGGATCATGTTGATGTCGTTCGAACCGGAAAGGTCCTGGAACATGAGTACGAACACCTGAGCCATAGCCCAGAACATCGCGAGGGCGATAATCGAAGCCCTGAGCGTGGAATGACGCCAACCGATGCCGAATTTGCGACGGGACTTGTAGAAGTTCAGGTTCAGGTTCTCGTAACGGACTTTCGGAACAAGGAAACTTGCGACCGTACCTAGAACACTGATTCCCGTCAAGACCCACGGGATAACCACCGACCGCGAAATAATCACCCCGACCGCCTCGTAGGACGCACTTTCATTGAGTTCAACGAGGTTCACGGCAACAATAACAAGGCCCGAAGCGAAGATAATGCTTATCAGCGAGAAAATCTGGAGAAAAGCGTTCGAGTAGCTCAAATTGCGGACGCCGAACATCTCCTTGAGGATCGTGTACTTGGCCACGCTGTGAACGGCAAAACCAGACGAAAGACCAATGGAAAGCCAGAAGGCAACTCTCGGGCACCCGCAAGTCACAAGGACAGACATTGCAATAACAAAAGCCGTCATGAACAGAGCAGACCAAGCCAGGACCTTGTTCTTCGAGAACTTGTTGGCCAAGAACCCGGCTGGGAAGAACATCAGTACGTAGGGGGCGATAAAGAATATCTGAAGCATGAAGCTCTGCCAAATCTGGCCACTTTCCCCAGCAGTGAACGACCCCGACAGGATTTTCTGTGCATAGATAAATACGCCCATCTGCACAAAGGTCATTGCGAGAATGGATAAGAAAAATCTTACCGAACCCTTAATTTTCCACATATTCGAGTCCTTGATGAATATTGGGAATAAAGATATAAATCCCTGCCCCAAAAATTGTGGCTGGATGTTTTAAATAATATTTGAAGCCCTCCCTCGGCCCATTATTGTTTCAATTTCGTTTACAGTCCTAGGTATTCGGTTAGAAAGGTTCACATGCCCGGTCTCGGTAATCAGCAGGTCGTCCTCGATGCGGATGCCTATTTTCTCACGGTAACGCTTGCCCCCGATGGTCGCCGAGAACGTCCCATAAAGGCCAGGTTCGCACGAAATCAGCATGCCCGGTTCAAGCGCAGTCGTAAGCGAACGGCTCCCCGGGTCGCCCTCGTGAATCTGTTCACCGATAAAATGGCTCACGCCGTGCGGACGCATGTCATAAAGCAGTTCGTACGTACCGCGGGCACCCTTCACCAGACGAGTCTCCAGCGCCTCCATGATGAAGTCCCAGGGAATATTTCCTATTTCCTTGAGCGAAACTCCCGGACGGACAGCCTTGCGGTATTCCGTCGCCGCGTCCAACACGATTTCGTACAACATTTTTTGCAAGGGATTGAACTTGCCGTTTACGGGAATCGTGCGCGAGATGTCGCTGTGAAGCGTCCCCACGCGGGTTCCGAAATCGAGCAGCACCAGGCACCCCTTCTTGAGCGGTTCGTCCTTTTTCACGTAATGCAGGCAGCAGGCGTTCTCGCCGGATGCGACAATGGTCGGGAAAGCTAAATCCCCGTCGCCACCGAGAAGCAGCTGGTGGTCGAGGAAAAGTCCCAGGTCGCGTTCCCCTTTGAACGAAGGCATCGCCTTCAGCAGTTCGCGGAAAGCCTTGTCTGTCGCCGTCTGCGCGCGCTTGGCCTCATCGATGCGAGGGGCATCCAACGGAAGCCTGAGTTCCCAGTGCAAGGCGGCAACGCTCCGTACGGTAACCCTTTGTGACCGCAGGGCACGTTCCACTTTTTGTTTGAACTTCCAGTTGTGGTCGCCCTGAAATTTGTCGTGAAAAAAAGCATAAACGAATGGTTTAGAATCATTCTTCTTCACAAGAGATTCAAGGGTTTCGAAGAACTCGTCGGCAGGCCGAACGTCCTTGATCCCCGTCAGCTGCGCAGCCTCGGAATCCCCTTCCAGATAGCCAATCCGCTTGCCCACCCAGAATTCCTTGAACGGGTCCTTTTTCGGGACGAACAGGATTTCGGACTTGGATGCGGGGTCGAGCAGCAAAAAACAGCCGGCCTGGTTCACACCCGTCAAAAAAAGGAACGCCGGTTCTTGAATAAACTTTGTCCAGGTCGATGTGAAGGCCTCCTCGCATCCCGGATCCACGGGCATACCTGCAAAAACGCACACGGAGTCCAATTTTTTCATCAGGGCCACGCGGCGGGCACGGTAAATTTCCCTAGAATCATGTTTACAAGAAGATACAAATACCTGTGAATAGGCTTTCGCCAAAGAAAAATCCTTTTGCATGGGTAAAAATTTATGTTTTTTACAATTATTTGCCTTATAACAATATATATTTAGGCTACCACAGACTAGAATGGAGCCTGAATAATGATTTTAAAGAATTGGAAACTCATCCTTGCTGCCCTCAGCCTTGCCATGTTCACCGCTTGCGCCGGTTCCTCCGGTGGTAGTGACAGTAGCGGCGACGAAGAATACTCCTACGAAGACGACGGCAGCGGCAACACCGTAAAGAAGAAAAAAGCGCCCGTGAAGGTCGACAAGAACGAACTCAAGGAGTCCGAAAAGGAAGCCATGGCTCTCACCGAAGAGAACCACAAGCTCCGTAAGGAAATCTTCGACGCCAAGAACAAGCTCGGTTTGCCCACCGGTCAAGGGAGCGACGACGCTTCTGCCGGTGAATGATTAACGAAGAGCATTATCATATTTCCGACGACCTGAAGCGCATCGTTTCAGGCGAGAACGAGACGGTTTTCCGATTGCTGGAGAGCCGTTTTTCTGTTGAGATACAGACACGGCTCCCGGGGCTGCGGATCAAGCCCCGCAAGGGAGCCGACATGGAAGGCGTACTCTCCGTGCTGGACCAGCTGAAGATGTCGGCCAAGCACGGCGACGGCATGACGGCAAAGCAGCTCGACCGCATTCTCGGCCCGACCGTCGAACCGTCCGGCAAGGCCATCCCCGACATGCCCATCTTCCGCAACAGGTTCGGTATCGCCATCTCGGCAAAGACACCCTCGCAGGTGGAACTGGTCGAAGCCGTCGAAAAGAACGACGTCATATTCGCCAAGGGCCCCGCAGGCACCGGCAAGACCTTCCTCGCCGTGACGCTTGCCGTCGCAAGCCTGGAGCGTCACGAGGCCGAAAAAATCTGCCTTGTCCGACCGGCAGTCGAGGCCGGAGAATCGCTCGGTTTCTTGCCCGGCGACCTCAAGGAAAAAATCGCGCCGTATCTGCGCCCGATCCACGACAGCCTTTCCGAGCTCCTCCCCGCCGAAAAACTCCGCCGGTACGAGGAATCCGGAGCCATCGAGGTAGCCCCCCTCGCCTACATGCGCGGTCGCACCCTGAAACGAGCCTTCATCATCCTCGACGAGGCGCAAAACACGACAATTGCGCAGATGAAAATGTTCCTCACGCGACTGGGGCCGCATAGTAAAGCTATCATTACAGGGGATGCCACGCAGGTCGACCTTGCCGCTGGTCAGGTTTCCGGCCTGGAGCATGCCATGAAAATCTTGAAAGGGATTCCCGGAATCGCGCAAGTGCAGTTCACGGCAACCGACATCCTACGCCACCACCTGGTCAAGGATATCCTGGACGCCTACGCACAAAAGGAAAAAAAGAAATGAAGAAGAAACAGATGAAGCTTCACCTCTTTATCGGATGGCTACTCATACTAGGCATCGCTTTCTTGCTTTTCCCAGACAAGAACGTCGCCGTGCAAGCCGAGCGCCCGCACCTGGGGCAGCTCAGCACCCGCACCATCGTCGCCCCCATCAACTTCGAGGTTCCCAAGACCGAACAAGAAATCGAGCAGGAACGCAACCGCGCTGCCGAAAAAATCAACGCCATTTTCGAATTCAACACCGACGAGAGCAACCGCATCTACGACGACCTCAAGCAGTATCTCTCCAAGCTCGCCTCGTACGGAGCGCTCCAGTCCCAAATCAACTCGGTCGATGACGACGAAAACCCCGTCCTGCCGAAGGTGCAGCAGGCATCGCGCCTTTACGAAACACTCAAGTCTCGCCTTTCCCCCTCGGCCATCAAACAGCTGAGCGTCAATTCCAAGGCCAGGGATTCCCTGCTTTCGCAGTTCAACAAGATGCTGCAGAAGGGTGTTTCCAACACATACATCGCAAGTTCCGAAACGGCAGTCCAGCTGTACCGCGATACATACAACGTACAGGAACTCAAGTACATCATCTACAACAAGCCGAACGTCGCGCTCATCAAGGACAACGAGGAAATCACGCTCGAAGTGAGTTCCATCCAGCCGGTCCAGCGCAGCATCGACGAGGCGTTCGCCGAACTGCAACTCAGCTTCCCCAAGGACCAGGGCATCCTGAGCGCATTCTATGAAGCATTGTACGTGTTCACGTTGCCGAACGTATTCTACCTCGACAAGGAGACGATAAGCCGCAAGCAGCAGGCCCGCGACAAGGTCACCCGCATCAAGGGCATGATCCCGCGCGGCATGGAAATCGTAACGCAGGGTTCCCCCGTGACCAAGGAAATCCTGGAAAGGCTCGACGCGCTGCAGCTCGCCCAGAAAAAGGAAGAGAACTCCAGAGTGCTCACGGCCCCGTACGGGCACGCCCTGATGTTCCTCATCGTCATCACGGCATTCTACCTGTTCATGCTGATTGTCTCGACGCACTCGATGTTCAGGACACCGAGGCAGCTGTGGAGCCTCACCGTACTCGTCGCATTGCAGTTGTTCGCCTTCTGGGGCGGCAAGTACCTGGCCGACCTCCTGAGCCAGACACCTGAACTCGCCTCCTTCTCCGAAAAAGTGGACTTCATGTGGCTGTATCCGTTCGCCTTCACGCCGGTCATCGCGACCGTGCTCTACGACAGGCGCCTGAGCACAGGCTTCTGCGTATTCTCCGCATTCACGTTCGGCATTCTCAACGGATACGACCTCGCAGCGACCATCGCCGTCATCGTGGTACTCTTCACCACGACGCAGCCGCTGACCCGCATGCGCTACCGCGTACAATTCTTGTGGGGCATCTTCGCCGGCATCGGTTCTTTGGCCGTCGCCATCACGATCATGTTCCTGCTGCGTAACCGCATGGAATTCGCCTCGTTCTACCAGACGCTCATCGCCGCAAGCGTAAACGTCATCGCCTGTACGGCAATCGCCTCCGTGCTGTTCATGCACTTGATCGAGCGCATCCACGGCATCACGACCGTACTCACGCTCATGGAAATGTCCGACTTCAACAGGCCGGCACTCAAGCGTATCTCTGAGCTCGCCCCGGGCACCTTCCACCACAGCATCCAGGTATCGAACCTCGCCGAGAAGGTTGCAGACAGCATCGGAGCCAACTCGCTCCTCGTCCGCGTCATGGCGCTCTACCACGACCTCGGCAAGACGATGCGCCCCGAATACTTCACAGAGAACCAGAAGCAGGGCGTGAACCCGCACAACTCGCTCGACCCCTACCAGTCCGTCAAGATTATCACGGGGCACGTGGAGCACGGAGCCATCCTCGCCAAGGAATACAAGATTCCGGACCTCGTCGCCGCGGGCATCACCGAACATCACGGAACGACCATCATCCAGTATTTCTACCACAAGGCGCTCGAAGAGACCACGGATACCGACAAAGTTGTCAAGGAAGAGGATTTCCGCTACAAGGGTCCGAAGCCGCAGAGCAAGGAAACCGCCATCCTCATGCTCGCCGACATCATCGAGGCCACAAGCCGCTCCATGACAGACACCTCCCCCGAAAGTCTGGAAGAAATGATCCACAAGACTATCCAGGGCCGCTTCATGGAAGGCCAGTTCAGCGAAAGCGACCTTTCCATCAAGGAACTGTTCAAGCTCGAGAAGGCGTTCCTGCACAGCCTCGACGGGACGTACCACACCCGCGTGAAATACCCGGGACAGAGATAGACGAGAGGACGCCGCTACGCGGCTACAGACGAGATAAACGATACTTGGTGCTTCAGCACCCTAGTAGAGTTATCCCCTATGAGGAGACGAGAGATAATGGTGGTTAGGGGCGATGAGGTATGAGGTCGGGGCTAAAGCCCCTTTGAGGTATAAGGCTCGAGCCTCACTGCTCATAGCTCACTGCTCACGGCTGACTCAATTATTTCGTCAAAAAAACGAAGAATCGGTTGACAACACCCATAAACTTTGTATATTTGGCTCTGTAACTTTGAGAACGAATAGAAGGTTATCGGATGAATAAAAAGAATCTCATTCTTATTGCTGTCGGTGTCCTGATGCTCGTCATCGGTTTTATCTGTCTCGCCTCCGGCCCGGCAGACAATCCGGTCTCGCTCACGGTTGCGCCTCTTATCCTCTCGCTTGCCTATGTGGTGATTATCCCCATCGCAATCCTCTGGAGCGGCAAGAAAGAAGAAAAGAAGTAACAAATCCGGGCGATTAGCTCAGTTGGTTCAGAGCGTCTGCCTTACAAGCAGAATGTCAGCGGTTCGAATCCGTTATCGCCCACTACCGAAAGTCGGAAACGATTTGGGGTGGTAGCTCAATTTTGGTTAGAGCACCGGCCTGTCACGCCGGAGGTTGCGAGTTCAAGCCTCGTCTATCCCGCGAAAAAGCCCTCTCACACGAGAGGGCTTTTCGTTTTTAAATCTTCAATAATCCATTACCAGAGTTCGATACCCAGGCCCAGCGCAAATGTATGGCGCATCAAGAAAAGCTCTTCTCTATCATTGACTTCATTACTCTGAAACATTTCCATCTGCATCATATACTTGAAACGAAGGTCAAGAGCAAGAGAAGGCCCCCCGATACGGGAAGGACGGGTTGCAAAAAAGCGGAAATCCACATTGCTCCCCAGAATAAAATCATCGGGAGAAGCTTCTGCACAGCAGTAATACGTTGCACCGTAGCCAATAAAGGGCTCCACCCTCAAATAACGGGTATCGAACACGTTGAAGCCCAAGGTAAGACCAATGGATTCGTCATCACAAGTTTGCCAACGATAGTCTGGGGGTTCCGTAACCATACCCAAGCTCAAAAAAGCATTTAGACTAAATCGCTTTATACGAACCGTCAAATCGGTCATAAAGGGGGTCCCCATATAGTCTTTCAGATAGTCCGCCCCTTCGCCACTCAAAAAGCCTACCCAGCCGTACACATGCGCTCCGATACCTCCCGTATAATACTTTTGGCTAAACGGATCGTTCCGGAAGTCTTCCAGGGGCTGCATAATCTCCTTTACAAAAGGAATCAACTTCTCCTTGAAAAAGAATGTATACGACGACATCGGGAAAGTATCTACATAGCGCCCGGCCAAATCCAACAGTACCGCCGCGCAAGCGGTATCCTTCACAGTGTCCCAGGAGAGCCTATATCCGCCATATGTAAGCAGATTTTTCGCGAGCGCAAGTTCTGCATAGAGCATTACCCTATACAATTCCTTATATTCCTGCTTCACGTCCGATTTTTCAACAATCGCATAAAGGGAGTCCGCCTTGGCCTGTGTAAACGGATTCAGGTCCCGGAAGAGATACTTGCTCAGGGGATCGTATTCCTCCACCCGTTCTTCCCTCTCGGGCTTGTATTCGTTGTCCATGACGGAATGCCTCAAATCCGCATAAAGGAGGATTCCCTCTTCGTAACGCCCCAATTCCATAGAGATGAGGTATTCTTCAAAATAGGACAGCGGGGCCCCTGCGGACGCATTCGTCCTCAGATACTCCAGGGCCTCCCCGGCCCGTTCCCGGTTACCATTTTCAAGGGCAACCTTTAGCGCATCACGAGCACGGCTAAACAGTTCCTTCTTGGAGAACTGGCTCGTGTTCTGCGCCCAGAGACATGAAGTCCCCAATAAAACAAAAATCACAAGGGATAAAATACGAAGTTTCATAAATTACCAGAGGGACAAGCCGATTTCTGCGCCGAACTGGTGAACAACATAATTGGCATCAATATCTTTTGGAGGATATACTTTTGTTTCGTCACAACAAGGTTCGAAATGGCGATGATAAGAGAACTTCCCGATGAGCGCCTGGTACTTGAGGCGCAACACCAAAGAAAACACCATAAAGCTAGGTGGCGTCGTATAGAGTCGGATGTCTGAATTCAAACCGGCAAAAAAGGCACCATTGCCCTCCTCCTCAAAGATGTTCGAGAAAGTGTATCCGGCGAAACCAATAAAAGGCTCAATTTTAAGGTAACGCATATCAAAAACGACAACCCCAAGTCCGAGGCCATACGCAACGTCTTCCGAATTCCCATCATCATCGTAATTTTCCAGTCTGCTTATAAGGCCTCTATTATAGAAAAAACCAATTGCGACTCTGAGGAACTGGAGTTCCATTTCAACATTCCAGCTACTCCCCATCTTCGTTTGTAGATAATCCGTTGCACCCCCCGTCATAAAGCCTCTCCAAAGGCCCCCGAATACGTGAAAGCCGCCTGTATAATAGTGGTAAGTGTACGGATCCTTATCCAATTTGCGTTTTCTATCGATATATTTTTCAACCAAGGGAAGGATGCTCGTCTTGATGAGATTCGCATATTCCGTATTGGGGTACTTCTCTACATATGAGTGAGCTCGCTTGATGAGTCTGTCCACGTAGCTGGTATCTTCCACCGAGAGGTGAACGTGGACCCGATCATATTTATCCACATAATAAGCAGCACCGACAGTCCCCGCTGCATATATCAACGTCGCATAAAGGTCCTTGAGTCCAGGATCTATGCCAGAGCTGTCTACGATATTTATCAAGGAATCCTTCTGCTGTGCGAACTTGTTTTCAAGGTATTTATGGAGGGCGTCATCCTTGATTATACGCTCCACCTTTTTTTCGGGCGTATACGAAGCATCGAACATCATACGGCCAATATGGGCCAACTTGGGAATTGCGTCGGCATACCTGCCCAATTCCATATCTATCATGAATTCGTCAAAAATGGATAGCGGCGCTCCTTCTGAAAGATTCGCCTGCAGGTAAGCATACGCCTCGCTCACACGATCGTAATCCTTATTTTGGATGGAAGTCAAGAGCGCATCACGTGCACGGCTAAACAATTCCTTCTTGGAAAGCGTGTTCGGGTCCTGAGCCCAAAGGCCAGTAACCACCGCCAAGATTAGTCCCACAAAAAAGACAAAGCGAAATTTCATAAGTATCCCGATGCAGGGCAATAAGCCCTACCATAAATATATACCTAAGCCGATATCAAAGAAGAAGGACACGCCGCTCCCGCTAAAGTGGTCACTGTCTTCAAGATTGATATACGAAACTCCAAACTTGCCTGAGATAGAAAAACTTGTGAGTTTGGATCGTGAGCCAAAGAAATAAGGTGTCCCAAACTTGTAATCCACATTTACCGCAGCCACAAATGCACGATTTTCTTCTGAAAAACCATACATTTCATCATCGCCGGCATACAAGTGCTCAACTCGGTTATCCTTTTTCACTTTCAGATCCATTCCCGGGAGAGCATATTCAATATAGGGACGAACCTTGAAGTAGCGGCTGTCATACACCACCAAGCCAAGCCCTAAACCGAAACTGGTCACACCGTTCACACCATGGTTGAGCATTTCAAGCAGCGTAGTAAACGGGCCTATCTGAAAATACAGTTCCAGGTTGACGAATGGGTTGACCGGCTCATACAGGTCACTACGATAAAGACGGTCAAAACCGAGGCCGAAGCCTCCCTTAATGAAGAAAAGATTCATCCCGAAACCACCCGTATAGAGTTTTTCCTCGATAACATCTTCATGGCGTTCTGCTCGCTCAATCAAGGCCAGTTCGCGGGGGCTCTTACGGGAAAGCGGATCTAAGATACATTTTTTTATCCAAGCGGCATCGGGATCGTCTCCATACTCTTTCACAAAGCGGGAAGCCTTATCACGAACAAGACTTCCTACGTTTTCATCGCGATAGGCATCACGAAGAAGGAGCAAAATCTCGAGTTTCAATTTTTTCGACATACTTATTCTGGCATAATTGATCTTATTCGAGATGGCAAAAAAGACATTGCGCGTTGTATCCCGCTGCATTATTTGATTTTTCACATACAATGCCAGCCCATCTTCAGAAGCAAATGTCAGGTTTTCATCGTAGCGATTCGAGTCAAGCAGTGTTTTGTAATACTTCAACAACATATCGAGGAAATGCCCGTACATATTCATCTCGATATAGACAACTTCCAGCTCCATATATTGAATGGGAACAAACGAACGAGTTTCATGTTCCGAAAGTTGTGAGATAATATTACTCGCAGTAACAGTATCCTTGGACTTGATTGCCGAAAGCAAGTTTTCACGCAGCTTGTAAATCGGCTCCAGTTCCGAAGGCCTCTCCATTAAACTTTTTTCAAAATCGCTAGAGGTGGAGTCAGAAGCCATGAGGCTCCGTTCAAAAGCATCCGACGCGGATTCAGATTCCACAGGAGCCTTTTCAGCATCGCTAGATGAGGATTGGGGTTCCATAAGGCTCTTTTCAAAGCTACTGAAATCCGGTTTCCCGGTATTTTCCTGCGCAAATACAACACAGACAAACAAGAACAGCACACATTGGAGGAGACTAGTTTTCATTCTTGCCTCCCGGGAAATTAGCAAGAAGATCTACCAAGAACTTCGTGCAAGTCCTGGTCGTAGTCGACATACCATAAACGCCAGTGTATTCAGTAATATATTTGTCAACACGCCTAACAAATATCAAGTTTGCGCCTCGTGCACGGGCCTGCCTTTCAAGGTATTTAATGGCTCCCTCCGCCTCACAACCTCCGGAAGCAGCATTCGTCTCAATCGAAGTGATGTACTCCGATGTTTCAGGAATTATAGGAGTCATGGGGGCATAAATAAAGGATACAGGAGTATCTTCCGGGAGCGGAGGACGCTTTTCTTTTTTCACCGACTTCCCACTAGAAGCACAGCCGGATAACAGTATAGCCGCGAACATTACAAAGGCAAGGAATTTTGTCAGCAACGTGCAGCGCATTATAGAACCCTCATGCAACGAACGTTGTAGTAATTATCCTGATCTGTCAAGTACCAGTCGATGTAATCATAAAAAGAGTACAGAACGATTTCATATGCCGACCGGTATGAATCTTTGGCATACTCACTGGACCAGAAATGTGCGGAATACCCGAAGTCATGGAAGGAGGGATAACCACTGTAGCTAAAGCCCGCCGGTATAGCATTGAACCCGATTTCATCGGTTCCCCCACGCAAGTCTTCCGTATCCCAATAATCCTTAGACTTAAGAACGTGGGGCAAGCCTCCGACAAAATTCGCCAAGTGCTCCGCATCGGCCTGTTCGGGCAAACGGAAACCATCCGGACAGATTTCCGAGTAGTCTTCGCCTCCACTGACGGCATCCCGCCAATTATAGAACTGTCCGCAGTTTATGCCACGCGCTTCGCACTCCGGACTTGTCAAGCTGTAATCGGTTTCGTAGTCCAGGTTCTCGGCCATCCATTCCATGTCATCAACAATCACGGTCTTGTATTTGTGACCGTCACGAGAATCGACGATACTCGAAGTTTCGTAGGGAATATCAATTTTTTCTTTGTTTTCCGATTCTTTGCCTATACCGATTGATTTATCGTATGGCAAGGCATCCTCAAGTTCTACTAAGGCGTCAGCTGTAATTTTACGACAGAACGTCCAAACGCTATCAATACAAGCATATACACTCAAATCATTTTCGACAAAAAATACGGTTCCTTCCGAGGATTTATTGCATTTCGGCATTTCATAACCATCTTCGATATAATAGTCCACTTTCTTGTCTATATATCGTGAAGACGGGTCATATCCAGCATCGGTCGTGCAAGCCTGAAAAACCAGGAACGGCACAAAAAAAAGCAAACAAAAAATATTTTTCATCGCATATAAACATACCTTTTGTAAAGTTATATGCAATAGTCTACAACATTTTTTTACATAAAATAAGCAAAAAAGAACCCGTTTTCGGGTTCTTTTTTTTTGCAACGTGCTATGAGCCGTGAGCAATGAGGGCGTAAGCCCTCGCTCATACCGACTTAACAGCCGAGTTTTGCGGAGAGGTAAGCCTCGAGTTCGTCGATTTTCACCAGTTCCTGCTTCATGGAGTCGCGTTCGCGAACCGTCACGAAGCCGAGCTTTGCCGGATCGGATTCACCCTCGCCCACCGTGTCGAAGTCGACGGTCACGCAGAACGGCGTGCCGAGTTCGTCCTGACGGCGGTAGCGCTTACCGATGGACTGCGTTTCGTCGTATTCCACGTTCCAGCGGTTGAGAAGCTTCTGGTAGAGTTCTTCGGCCTTGGCCTTCACCTGGCCCTTCTTCACGAGCGGAAGAACGGCAACCTTCACCGGAGCAATCTTCGGGTCGAAGTGGAGCACGGTACGTTCGTCGTTTTCGAGCTTTTCCACGTCGTAGGCGTCGCAAAGGAGCACGAGGAGCAGGCGTTCCACACCGAGGGACGGTTCCACGACGTACGGGATGTAGCGCTTGTTCTGGACCGGGTCAATGTATTCCTGCTTGACCTTGGATTCGTTCTGGTGCTGCGTCAAGTCGTAGTTCGTACGGCTGGCAATACCCCAGAGTTCGCCCCAACCGAACGGGAATTCGTATTCAACGTCGGTGGTACCGTTGGAGTAGTGAGAAAGTTCTTCCTTGGCATGTTCGCGGAGGCGGAGCTTTTCCTTGTTCACGCCGAGGTCGTTCACGAGCCAGTCGAAGCAGTACTTGCGCCAGAAGTTGTACCAGTCAAGTTCGGTACCCGGTTCGCAGAAGAATTCAAGTTCCATCTGTTCGAATTCGCGGGTA
>JAGCPF010000065.1 GCA_017642335.1 Fibrobacter sp. | reverse complement strand
TATGCCCAGGGCAAGTCCGCCCTCTTCACACTCCTGGTGTTCGTGGGTGCCCCGATTTCCCAGACGATTTACGGCATGCTTTTGATGAACTTCATCCTGAGCAAGGCAGCTGAATCCGGCTTTACCAACTGGGGCGGCTGCCTCGGCGCCGGTATCTTCGGCGGGCTTGGCATGATGGCTTCTGCCTGGTACCAGGGCAAGTCCGCAGCTGTGGCTTGCGACGCCCTCGGCGAAACCGGCAAGGGCATGGTGAACTACCTGATGGTGCTCGGTATCGTGGAAACCGTGGCCCTCTTCGTTCTCGTGTTCTCCATGATGGTGCTTTAATCCAGCGAGGTAACACGAATGGATCAAGCTCAACTTTTAACGCTCGCGAAGCTCGGTGCGGTGGCGGCCTTGGGCCTTGCCGCGGTGGGTTCCGCGCTGGGTTGCGGTACCGCCGGCATGGCGGCTATCGGGGCCTGGAAAAAGGCGTATCTCAAGGGTAAGAACGCGCTGTTTACGCTGCTCATCTTCGTGGGCGCGCCGATTGCGCAGACTATCTACGGGATGCTCCTGATGATGTACATCCTGAACAAGTCGCAGGCCAATCCGGACAACTGGGCTGCCTACCTCGGCGTGGGCATCTTCGGCGGTGTCGGCATGATGGCCAGCGCCTGGTACGTGGGCAAGTCCGCTGCGGACGCCTGCAACGCCCTGGGCGAAACCGGCAAGGGCCTGGTGAACTACCTCATGGTGCTCGGCGTGGGCGAAACCGTCGCGCTGTTCGTCATGGTGTTCTCCATGATGCTTGTGAGCTAGTAGATAGTAGGCAGTAGGAAGTAGACAGGAATGTCATCCTGAGCGAAACGCCGTGAGGCGTGGAGTCGAAGGATCTCCTATTACAAAAAGACGAGTGATATTCAATCACCCGTCTTTTTGTTTACTATGACTTGACTACCCGAAAATTTGGGTAGTTTAAATTATTTAGCAATACAAGAATGCCTCAATAATTACATTATGAGGTAATAAGGCTTACTTGAGCGTCACGCTACGGCTTATTCCATTCATTCGGACGATGTAGTTGCCCGGGGTTTGCAGGGTGATGCTTGTCGTTGTTCCGGCAAGTGGCTTGGCAGCAACCAAGTGACCAAGCGCATCAAAGATGCGGACAACGCCACCCTGCGTGTTAGAAAGCGTGAGCGTCATGCCGTTTACCGAGAGGTTGAACGTAGGCTGAACAGAGTTCCAAACAATATCCGTTCCCTTCGAGGAACTGCTCTTCGCTTTTGAGGAACTGCTATTTGCCTTTGACGAAGATGACGACTTTGCAGAGGAAGACTTCGCGGAAGAACTGCTTTCCGCCTTGCTCGAAGAAGTCTTCTCCGACGACGATTCCGGCTTTGCAGCAGAAGAGCTACTAGACTGAGAGAAGGAACTGCTCGATTTTACTTCAGAGCTACTGGACGCAACAGAACTACTCGAAACGCTACTGGACGAAGTCACAGACGAAGACGACTTCGCTGCGCTCGAAGACGACTCTACACTAGAACTACTAGAATATGCGGACACATTCCATTCGATATCAAGTTCTGGATGTTTTTCACCTTGTTTCCACGCAACATAGGACTCGCCGAGATAT
The DNA here is from genome assembly GCA_017642335.1 of Fibrobacter sp. Lineage (GTDB taxonomy): Bacteria > Fibrobacterota > Fibrobacteria > Fibrobacterales > Fibrobacteraceae > Fibrobacter. The sequence goes on along the minus strand of JAGCPF010000065.1, from coordinate 4,149 downwards.
TCTGCACGATATTGAACCCAGTGGTTCAGGGCTTCAAGCAATGTTCCTTGATTCTCTTCGCCATCTTCCATATTGTAGTAGGTCATTGTTCCTGAACCTAAGGCGGCATACGCATCAAAAATATAGGAGTCCGTTATCGTTGACGTTGAACTTGCTGAATCAGCAGAGCCTTCTAAGGCATACGAATTATACGCCTTAATACCAGAACCAAAGGCGTAATTTTCACCTTTTCTATTAGCTTCAAATTTTCCCATATTATACACATTGGCAAAATAGCCGTTATTTCCAAGCCCCCAAAAATTACATTTTGCATAATCAGCACCGCTTACGCATTGAACATCTCCTGCATTATAGGAATTAAGAACTTGTCCTTTAGCACTATAAGCCGTCATAATAACACCACCAATCTTGTTTATAGACGACGAGGTAATAATCGAAATATTACCTTCCGACCCGCAATTTTTTATCAGGCCATCATTTACGCCAGCCACTCCACTAGACCTTGATGCTGTATGATCCAAAAAAATATTTGTTTGATTAATAGATTTATCGACAATGCCAGATTCGCGATTCACACCGACTATGCCTGCAACATAACCAAATGATCTTTTAAGATACAGCGAGTCAGCTTCCGACTTAGTTTCTGTTATTCTCCCCTCGTTATACCCAACAATATTTCCCACTGCTGAATTCACAAGATACTCAGGAAAATCTTTAACGCTGGAAAAATCTTCTGCGGCATTAGTAAATCTAAGAACTAACTTGTTAGTAGCATTACGGACAAGCCCAGTCTCTGTATTTCGTCCAATAATACCTCCACAATAAAAAGTAATACCATTTTTTCCTATAGATGGCAATTTACCCAATTGAATATTTGAGGTTCCCTTTAGCATCGTATTTTGCACAAGGCCGTCATTAAGCGCAACGATGCCACCATAAACAAGCCCCATTAAAGGTGAGTTTCTTATTACAGGAAAATCCAATGTGTCACCGTTCAATCTTGAGACGTTAGAACTCATTAATCGTCCGTCATATTCAGAATTAAGAATTTTTCCTGTACTCATATTGTGCAAAACCAAACCGGCAGCCCCATATATAGGCCATACCGTGGCCTGTACAATGCAGCTATCAATTGTGCCTGTATTGTGTATAGCTAAACCGGCAACCCAGCTTCCCAAAAAAAGACTCTCTTTGATATGGATATTTTTCAAAGTTCCTTTGTTATAAGCGAATAGAGCCACATTTTGCGATAAACTGTCAGTGTGAATTCCAGATATGGAATATTTCATGCCATCAAAAGTTCCTGCAAATGAATTTTCGTAGTTTCCAATCGGGACCCATATATGTTGTGCCAACGAAGCGCTATCAATGTTTGCTGACAGCTTAATCGTTTTATTCAAGAAATTGTCATGATAGCCACTTTTGTATCCATTTACAATCACAGCCAAGCCAGCCAATTCTTTTGCAGATGATATCGTAAACGAACTAGACGATTCTTTATACCAAGACACATCGTAATTTCCATCATCTGTCCACAAGGAACGATCTCCAGGATAATCATCCGATACAACAGGAAAACTACTTTCATTTTTCACCCAGTGTTTATACTGAGAATATAAAGAATCAGGCTGTTTGTCAACCCAGTTATTTAAAAGAACAACCAAATGACTCCAATAAGGATATTCATCATCATGCTCTAAATAGAGTTTCTTAGAGAATTTCCCTCCCAAAATAAAACTTGAATCCATTTCTATCTTTTTTTCTACATCTTGATAAAGTAAGCACTTTTTATTAGTTCTACATAGTAAGGCATCTGAAATCCACCATCTAGGAAACCACGTCGAATCAGTGGTTATGTAAACAGCGCTTGTTTCATACGAATTGACAATTGGCGTGTTTACACTGATTGCCACGAGCACATTTCGCGTAGAAAAACAATTTTCTATTCTAGAGTTTTCGATATATGTAGCAAGGACAGTATATCCAGCCAAAGTTCCACAATTTCTGAAAATCAATGAATCCGCTTTGCCAACTATCGGGAACATATTGTAACGAACGTGAGACGTAGAATCGGGAGTTATTCTTTTATCAGGAACATTTTCTCTATTCACTACAACATTTTTTATGAAAGATTTTTTCATTTCTCCGGCAATCAAACCATATCGATACAAGGATTTTTCCAGTTTTTTCTGATAATTGTAATAGAGTATCGTATCGTACATAGCTGCATTTGCAAATTTTAAATTTGCGACATTGTCAAATGTCGCATCGAACGCCTTCGCCGCAATTCCGCCTAATTTTAACGACAAAATATTTTCTGTACGAATATCAAAGAAAAAATCTTTCACTTTCAAATTTTTTACCGTACCATTTAGGTAAGCGAACAAGCCGTAATTTAGATTGGTTGAGTCCATATAGATGTTCGAAATAGTGAAATTGTTTCCATTGAATATTCCCTTATAAGCACCGGCAGAATCTTTGCCAATGGGAATCCAGTTCGAAACATTAGTCGTATCGACCAGCGAATTCGCATAGCAGTTCACGTTCTTTGTAAGAATCGCATTGATATCTGTTTCACCAGCATTTACCTGGTCACGGAACCAGGCCAACTCCGGACACTTGGAAATCTGGTAGTATTCAACTCCGTCAATCGTCATTTTGGAGGGCTTTACCGAATTTAGGTAGGTGGACTGGGCAAAAGCCGTGCTGAACAGCCCTGCCAGCAGACAGAGAATGATTGCCTTGAAAGCCGAAAATCGGCTCGGACGGAAGGGGCGGATCTGGGTGGTCATAGGCGGCTCCTTGGAAAGATTATTCCTAAATATATATTATCGCAATCGGCTTTGCAAAGAAAACGATACATTTTGGGGCTTTCTGCGGTTATTCCAGGTTTAATACTCAAAAGACCATTCTAACAGCATGGTTGAAATGCTGAAATTATTTAGCAGAAATAATATTTCTTATTAAGTATTTATTCAAAATAAAACTTTTTTGCAATAGCCAAGGTGCCATGAGTTAGGCTTGCCTTTCCCGTAAAAAAAATATATATTGATGGTGGAGGCCCCCTATGGAAATGACAACAGTGCAGCTTAAGGTTCCCGTGGCTATGGAACCGTATATTGCTACGAAGCCAGATGGCGAACTTGTCCAGTTGGCCTTGTTGTTGCATCCGTTCGTGAAGAACGAGACCATTTCGCATGGTCGTGCCGCAGAAATCCTCGGTATCACGAAGTGGCAGCTGATCGAACTTTACGCCAACGAGGGGTTCGCCTATTTCGATATGGACTGGAGCGAGGTGGAAGAGGATGTGGCGACTTATGAACGCCTGAAAGCCAAAGAGGCTGCACAGGTATGATCGTCGTCTCCGATACCACGCCGCTAATTTCCCTCCTAAAAATTCGACGCCTTGATTTGCTGGAAAGCCTTTTTGGGGCTGTCCATATTCCGCAGGGCGTTTTTGACGAACTGACTGCCAACCCTGATTTTGCGGAAGAGGCGTCCGAAATCCAGGAATGCGAATTCATCAGGATTCAGGATGTCAACCCACAAGAAGTGTCCCTTTTTAGGAGAACAACTGGGCTTGACCTTGGCGAGAGCGAGGCGCTAGTCCTTACCGACAGGTTGAAAGCCGACCTGTTGCTCGTGGACGAGATACGCGCGAGACATGTCGCAAAGTCCATCGGTTTCAACATAATGGGAACGATTGGCATTTTTAGTGCTGCCTACAAAGAAGGGTTCCTTTCTGCCGATGAAATCCGTGAGGCAGTGGAAATCCTGCGTTCCAGCGGCCGGCATATTGGCGAGCGACTTTTCAAGAAGTTGCTCGAATCTTTATAAATATGAATGAAAGGTGGTTCCTGCCGCATTTGCGTTAGGGATAGTGACCCCTTGGGGCGGCGCTGTGGCGCCGTTGCAAGAGCCGCGCGGGCGTGCCGCAGGTGCGCACGGGGGGCCTTGCAATATAGCCCGACCCACACGACAGTGTGGGGAACGCCCAAAAGAAGAAAAGCCAGATGGTGCTCGGTATCGACATGCCGAAGTTCGTCATCCCGATGTTCATCGTGGAAGCGGTACTTCTCGTGCTCTTTACGGTGCCGCCCAAGAGGCTCAAGCAGGACTTTATCAGCATCCCGATGCTCGTGCTCGACG
>JAGCPF010000009.1 GCA_017642335.1 Fibrobacter sp. | reverse complement strand
GTTCGTGAAATAGTAGTCGTCCAACAGGAACTCGTCAAAATAACGCGCGTTTATCTCGGCCGCTCGCCTGATAGTGGCCCTGTGCTCCGGGTTGCGCGACTACGAAATCACCCCGATGGCCGCAAACGTTCAGCTCGTATTCTACAAGTCAAGCAAGAAGGGTGCCCCGATTCTTGTGAAGGTGATGCTCAACGAAATCGAGCAAAAGCTGCCCGTAACTTGTGACTCGGCAACCGTCAAGAATTGCCCCGCCGCCCCGTATTACCGCTGGGAAGACGTCAAGGAATTTTACGGCAAGATTGCAGCGGGCAAATAAGCCGGAACAGCCTGTATAAAAGGGAAATCCCCCGCTTCGGCGAGGGATTTCTTGTGTTTAAGAGTTCTGTTATACTTCGTCTTGTCGCGGACAATCCTAGTCCGTAGCGTGGCTCCGTTCTGGGAGCCGTCGATGCGCAGCGTTCTGAGCCTTGCGCTTTCCTTGGCGGTTTCGGCAACCTTGCCGAGCGCCTTCGCTTTGTTTTTAGCCATAACGGCCTCCTTAAGGAGCAAATATAAAAATATATAGCGATTTTGAAATTATTATTTTTCTTATAACGGATTACCATTATGAAAAAAATTCTTGTAAGCTTATTTACGGCCACCCTCCTAGCCGCCTGCGGCGACGACAATTCCTCGGCCCCGAATACGGACACCCTCACTTCTTCCGAGGAAGTTACAAGCAGTTCGTCTTCAGAAGAAACGACTCTCAACTCTTCTGCGGAGGACGTCGATCCGTCTTCGCCGAAAACCCAGTATACAAAGAATTCTTCTTCCAAGAACCAAGAAGTAAATTCTTCTAGCACCAGCATCAATTCTTCGGAATCAAAAACAGCTTCATCATCATCGAAAAAAAATGCAACCAATTCCTCGGTCAGCACGGACTTCGGCGAGGGCTACACCTACGCAATCGCACACAGATATGACGAAGCAACAGGAATCATGTACCAAAGAATTGAAACCTGTAACTATCATCCAAGCACAAGAACCTTCGCATGGGAAGAAAATGCTATTCCGCTGGACTCGAACAGGCTTACGGTTATCGGGGACTCCATGTGGATTGGCCCCGTAGAAAAATTCGTAGCCGACGACCCCAATATGCAGCAGTCTTACGATGCCTATGAGAACCGCGAAACATTGCTGTTGAGCACCGACCACAACGGCATTTACGGCAAATGGACGATGACCGGTTGCACAAGAACCTACGGAGAAACCGAATTCAAATGCACCTCCTCTATCGCCCACATGAGAGGTATCGCAAGGACACTCACCATCACCACTGATTCCGTGTACAACACGACCGTAGTCGATTTAAGCAGCATTACTGGCGAAATCAACAAGTTGAAACTAAGCCAAACTTTGCACAACAATCTTGGATTCGATATCGGCGACCTCTACATCGACACTCTTGTAGAAACCCAAGTCATAAAAGTTATTTCGGATACGGCATTTTCAATTGGCAGCCAGACCTTTACAAAAGGCGGCTCCGCCAAATTCGATGACACCGGAATGAATTTCTACGAAACATTTTCCAGCAACGGCAAAACTTGCACAAAGCACGAACAATTAGGCCTTATTACAAAAGAACAATGCCTAGAAGGGAACGCAGACTTTCTGCTTAGCGATCGCGGCGACGAGAAGGACTCCTATCACTACGAAGATGGCCCTGTCGAAGGGTTTAGTCTAGACAATCGTGATGAATACTACGAATGCACACAGAGCCTTGTGACGGAAGAGACTAAAAACATTCTCTCTCCGTATGCAAGAAATTAATGGACTCGCATTACAAAGATTATTCCAAATGATACGGCGTGTATTATTTAGAATTTGATATTTGTAAAATTACATAAAAATTGTTCAAAGATGCAAAATTTACTTGATTTTGTATCATTTCGCTATTACTTTTTCAGGACAACGCTTTATATCCACCTGCGTAATCAACCCTGGAAAAGAAGCATGAAGTCGATTTTAGAATACAAGGATTACCGGAAATACATGCAAGACTTTTACGAAGAACGTAAAAGAACCGGAGCCTTTTCGTGGCGAGAATTCGCAAAACGAGCGGGATTCAAATCCCCCAACTATTTAAAACTCGTTTGCGAAAACAAAAGTAGTTTGAGCTTAGTCAAGATGGAGCAGGCCGCACACGCCATGGACCTTGCAGGTTACGGACTTTCTTACTTCAAGGAGATGGTCAAGTTCGGGAATGCGACGAAGGATGCCGTAAAAAAGAAGGCTCTTCTCGAAATGCAGCGAATCGCATGCGAACACAAGGTACGTTCCGTCGACGCAGACGCCTTCCGTTTCTACGAATCATGGAAGAACCCCACTATCCGCGAACTCGCTCCAATGATGCCCGGAGCCAAGCCACTTGAAATGGCGAAAGCGTGCAACCAGGAAATCACGGCCGAAGAAGTTCGCGAGGCCCTGGCCTTCTTGACAAAGACAGGTTTCCTCAAATGCGAATCCGAAGACTCGTTCGTACAGACTGAAAAAACAGTCATAGGATCCAAGGAATCCATTCCCATAGCTATCCGCACCATGCATAAAGAAATGGCAGCACTTGCAGAAAAAGCAATTGACAAATATTCAGTAGAAGAACGAAACTTTACCGGAGCGACACTGGGACTTTGCGAAGAAGCATATGCCCGAATTTCGCAAGAGTTCGATTCATTCGTCCGTAAAGCGGTGAGCATTGCCGCCGAATACGAGAACATCAATCAAGTTTACCGATTGAATCTCCAGCTGTTCCCTTTAACAAAAAAGGTCTAGGTGAAAAATATGACTCGCATACTCAAAATATCAATGGCAGCAAGCCTACTCATGTTCGCCGCATGCTCCGACGACAAGGTGACCGGGGCGGCTATTGAGCCAAACACCATGGCCCAAAACAGCAGTTCGACAATCGAGGAATTGTCAAATTCAGCAACAACCTTCAGCAGTTCAAGTATCGCTGTGGAACAAAACAGCAGTGCAACAAATGCAGAGCAATCAAGTTCAAGTACGGCAGATTTTAACAACAATTCAAGCAGCGCTGTGATTCAAAGCAGCAGTTCATCGGAAGCGATGCTCAGCAGTAACGCAACCGATACCGAACATTCAATAGTCTTTTCTTCCAAGCCCACAAAACATATATCTCTCACACAAGGGGATATTTCCGTCTACGGAGAAGAAAATGGAGCCGAAGCGACATGCTCCGTAGGCAACAAATCCTATATGGCTAGATTCAGTATCGGCGAAAATCGAACTATAGAAAGAACCATTTTCCTGCAAAATTTCGGTAGTAACTGCAGTAACATTTTCGAGGTCTTCAAAAATTCATGCCCATCCGGCGTAATATCCGTCGCTCCAGATGCAGCCTGCAATGAAGTCGGGACATTAAAAGTTCTCTGCCACATCACAAACGGTCAGGATTCCATAATCGACTTTGAAACAAATGTAAACAACATAACAAATGAATCTAACGATATTTGCAGAACAATTGCTTTGGACGAAGACATAAAACCGGGACAGAACGAATTACCTTCGAATACGTCCAACGGAGTCGATGTCAATTCTAGCTATTCCTTTGTCTTAAAACCCAATGTTGAATCCTTGACTGTTTCTGAAAGCGAGCGCAAATTCCTAGACAGCCTTGCCAGCGCATACCCTCAAAAAATATCCAGCTTTGATTCCATGGAAGAAGTAACCCACTTCAACAATTTTGATGCCGAATATAAATTCACGACAGAAAAAGAAGAATATTATGCTGGGTCGGGTTCAAAACTCTGCAACATCGAAGCATATCGAGCAGAGCACGGACTAAATCGCATCATCAAAATATCAAGTCCGAATCATGGTGGCATCGGCTACGTTCAATCAACGATTCTTCAAGTCTCGGATTCTGCAATAGTGTATTTAGCATCTGCCATTGTAGACAACAACACTGCGGAAAAAGTGGTTAATTCATTCAAAACTGAATGCGAGGCTACAGCGGGATCTTACCACTACTATTACAGAGAAGTAACACAATTGAGTTTGGCAATAGGATGCGCAGTAAAGAATATCTCCGGCATACCGTTTGAGACAATCTTGAGTGAACAGAATAACCTGTGCAAGAACGAGTTCGAAGCCATTACAGTTCCAAACGCAGAATAAAGCCACTTGAAAAAAAGTTAAAACATCCCTAGCGCCATAAGTTATTATCTTTCCGGCGTAAAGGGATTCTCTTTTGTCTTTCGATATCGCAGATAATGTTCTCCGCCAAGGGTTCAAGCGCCTGCTGCTTGCAGTTTCGGGCGGTCTGGATTCTATTTGCCTGGCGCATTATTTTATTGAGAATCGCGAAGCGCTCGGCATCGAATGGCTGGGGATTGCGCATGTGCATCACGGGCTGCGAGAAGGGACCGCCGACAGGGACGCCGCTTTTGTTGAGACGTTCGCCCGCAAGTACGGCGTTCCGTTTTTCTTGAAGAAACTGGATGGCGAAGCGCTCAAGGCTGCCGAAGGTTCGCTCGAAGAAAACGCAAGGGACGCCCGGTACAAAGCGTTGATGGATGTTGTCTCTCGCGCCTCGAGCCTCGAGCCCCGAGCCTCCATCGTCACCGCGCACCATGCAGGGGACCAAACCGAAACAATGTTCATGCGCATCCACCGCGGCACGACCCTTGCGGGATTGCGGGGAATCCAATCGCTGCGAGCGATGAGCGATGAGCTATCAGCGATGAGCTGTGAGCAGTCAGCTATGAGCAATGAGGAAAAGGAGATCCCCGCCTCCGCGGGGATGACAGAAAAGAATGTCGTGCCTCGAGCCTCATACCTCTTCCGTCCCCTCCTAAGCGTCACCCGCGAAGACCTCCTCGCCTACGCCCGCAAGCACAACCTCACCTGGTGTGAAGACGAAAGCAATGCCGACGTGAATTTCGCACGCAACAAGGTGCGGCACGAATCGCTGCCCCAGCTGGAGAAATCCTGCCCCGGCGCAACAGCGCAGCTCTGCCGCATTGCAAGCCTTGCCGACCGTGCCTACAAGAAAGTCCTGGACGCTGCGGACAAGCTATACGCCCCCGCCATCGTCCCGCCCGACGCCTGGCCATTCGAACCGTCTTGCGCCAAATACGGCAAGGTCCTCGCACTCGATGCCGGTGCACTCGCCTCCATCCCGCCTTACCCGGAACTTCTGAGGCTGTGGCTGGATTCCCGGGGATTCCGCTTCCCCGTCGACACGTTTGCCAAGCCCAATCCCATCTACACGGGCAATTTCCAGACGATGCGCACGCTCTCGTTCCGCACGCGCTTTATCGAGAAATGCCGCCATATCGTCTGGATTTACGATTCAAACACAATCTTAGCGCCGTCAAATTTGTATTTTTCCAACGAAAAACAAAGATTTTCCGGAATCTCCGGGCAATGGCGTCACCCGCAACAGGGCGACATCCTTAGCCCGATGGATATGAAAATCTCCCCCCGCAAACTTGCCGAATGGTTGCAAGAGAAAGGCATTCCCCGCTGGGAACGCGACTCGCTCCAGGTGTTTGCGCAGGGAACAAGAGTTTTATTCGTATCCGGAATCCGAACAGAGAATTCGAAAAGAAAAGGATTGAAATGAGCCAGATGCAGGGAAAGCCCACCTCCCCCTTCAAGAACAGGAACTTCATCGTCCTGATTATTATGATTTTGCTCCTCTTCGTCATGTTCCCGCTCGCGACGAACGACAACAACGAAGAAATGACGCGCACGGAATTCCTCGCCATGATGGGCGACTCCACCAAGGTCATTACCGAACTTTCGCTGCAAAGAACTCCCGACGGCGTGATTGTCGAGGGCACCCGCATGATGAGCGACATGGAAGTCGCCGAAGCGAAGCAGCAACAGAGCGCCATCGCCCGCTTTACCAAGGCTGGTAGCGAAGTCCCGAACAAGAAGCACTTCAAGACCCACATGCTCGATGTCACGAACGAGATGGCATCGGCATGGGAAACCTACAAGGGCGTCAAGGTCAAGGTCATCCACGAATCGACAACATGGATCGACACGCTGGTCGCATTCCTCCCGGTCCTTCTCCTCATCGCCTTCTTCTGGATTATGACGAGCAGGCAGATGGGCGGCGGCGGCAAGAACCCGTTCAGTTTCGGCAAGAGCCAGGTGAAGCAGTTGAACAACAACAAGAAAAAGACCATGTTCAGCGATGTCGCCGGCTGCGACGAGGCCAAGCAAGATTTGCAGGAACTCGTGGAATTTTTGAAGGACCCGAAAAAGTACGACGAACTCGGTGGACGCATTCCGAAGGGTGCGCTGCTTGTCGGCCCTCCGGGTACCGGCAAGACGTTGCTTGCCCGTGCAGTCGCAGGCGAAGCTGGCGTGCCGTTCTTCAGCATGTCGGGCTCCGACTTCGTGGAGATGTTCGTTGGCGTGGGCGCAAGCCGCGTGCGCGACCTCTTCGAGACGGGCAAGAAGAACGCTCCCTGTATTTTATTCATCGACGAAATTGACGCGGTGGGTCGCCAGCGTGGCGCAGGCCTCGGTGGCGGGCACGACGAACGCGAACAGACGCTCAACCAGTTGCTCGTGGAAATGGACGGTTTCGCTGCAAACGAAGGCGTCATCCTGATTGCAGCCACCAACCGCCCCGACGTGCTCGACAAGGCTTTGCTGCGTCCGGGACGTTTCGACAGGCAAATCGTGGTCGGGCTGCCCGACCTGAAGGGCCGCGAAGAGATTTTGAAAGTACACCTGAAAAAGAGAAAGGTTCCGCTGGACAAGGACGTAGACGTTTCGGCCATCGCGAAGGGCACGCCGGGACTTGCCGGTGCCGACCTCGAGAACCTCGTGAACGAAGCCGCACTCCTCGCCGCACGCTTCAACAACAAGAAAGTGACGATGCTCGACTTCGAGGAAGCGCGCGACAAGCTCAGCATGGGCGCCGAACGCCGCACCCTCCTGATGACCGACGAAGAAAAGCGCCACACGGCCTACCACGAAGCGGGCCACGCCCTCATGACGCTTTTGTGCAAGCATTCCGACCCGCTCCACAAGATTACGATTATCCCGCGCGGCCGCGCCCTCGGCGTGACCATGAGCCTGCCCGAGCGCGACCAGGTAAGCTACAGCCGCGAATACGCCGAAGAACGCATCATGATCATGATGGCGGGCCGTCTCGCCGAACTCATCTTCTTCAACCACCAGAGCACGGGCGCCAGCAACGACATCCAGCGCGCCACCGAGCTCGCCCGCAAGATGGTCACCGAATGGGGATTCGACGACAACATCGGCCCGGTATGCTACAGCCGTAACGACGGAGAAATCTTCCTCGGCCGCGAAATCAGCAAGCCCAAGGAAATGTCCGAAAAGATGGCCGAGATGATCGACGACGCCATCAACAGCCTCATCAAGCGCATGGACCAGGCCGCACGCAAGCTCCTCGAAGAGAACAAGGACAAGCTCATCGACCTCGCCGAAGCGCTGTTCGAATTCGAAGTGCTCGACCGCGAAGAAATCGACAAGGTCATGGCGGGCGAAAAGCTCACCGGCACCAAGAAGAGCCGCCAGTACCAGGCCATGGAAGAACTCGCCGAGAAAAAGAAGCGCGAGGAAACTCCCCCGCCCGACCCGGGAAAGCAGCCGCCCGTGGCTCCCATAGCCGACGCGCCCGTTAGCGAAGTGCAACCCAAGCCCGCGACCGGAAACGAAACGGCCACCAATTCCATCAACAATACCGAGCACTAACAAGTTTTTCGTTCCTATGCTATTTCCTGTTCTTGACAAGTCACGCGCCATCGCCTGGCAGATCGGAAACGAAGTGCTCCCCTGCCGCCCGTCCCCGCTTATCATGGGGATTGTCAACGTCACGCCCGACAGCTTTTTTGACGGAGGCAAGCACAACACGCCGGAACAGGCATACGAACACGCCGTGGGATTGTTACAGCACGGGGCCGACATCCTCGATATCGGCGGCGAGAGCAGCCGCCCGGGAAGCGAGCCTGTCAGCGAACAGGAAGAACTGGACCGCGTCTGCCCCGTCGTCGAGGCACTCGCACAGCTTTCGAACATTTCCGAAGACCTGGACAATCCGGGGAACCGCAAGTTCTACATTTCCGTCGACACGGTGAAAGCCAAGGTCGCCCGCGAATGCATGCGGCTCGGCGCGCATATCATCAACGACATCAGCGCCTGCACCATGGACCCCGACATGCCCGCCGCCGTCGCCGACACGGGAGCCTCCGTCGTGCTGAACCACATGCGCGGGAGCTTCGGCAAGATGCAGCAGGACTTCAAGCCCTACAACAATGTGGTGCAGGAAGTCCGCGAGGAACTGCTCATCCAAGCCGAAAAGCTGATGGCGCTGGGCGTGAAAAAGGAAAAAATCTGCCTCGATCCGGGCATCGGATTCGGAAAAACGGTTCAGGACAACATTGACCTGATGAAATCCGTAGAAAATTTTCTCGATGATGGCTATCCCGTACTGGTCGGCACATCTCGAAAATCTTATATTGGTAAAATGAGTGGCCTCGAAAAGAGCGACCGTCTGATCCCGACCGTCACGGCGGGAATCGTCGCCGCCCTGGGCGGAGCGAGCATCATACGTGTGCACGACGTGCTCGAGGCCAAGGAGTCCATGCTCTACCTGGAGGCGCTGCAAAGCGATGGTTCTATTTAAGCTGTTCGACATCATCGACGTTCGCATGGCGGATATCCTGGATATTCTCCTTATTACCATCATTTTGTATTACGTATTCCTCCTGTTCCGCGGGACTCGCGCCGTACAGATGATTTTCGGCGGCCTCCTGCTCATCCTCGCCTGGCTTCTGGCCCAGTGGTGGGAACTCAACACCTTGGTGTGGTTGCTGAGTAACCTCGCGACCATGGGTATCGTCGCGGTCGTCATCCTGTTCCAGCCCGAAATCCGAAGCGCCCTCACGCGAATCGGCCAATCTGTGAGCCAAGCGAACCTCCGCAGTATCTTTTTCCACAGCAGTGGCCTTGACGGCGTGACCGAAGCCATCTGCAGCGCCGTCCAGGATTTAGCCAAGAACAAGTTCGGCGCCCTGATTGTCCTTGAAAAGCGAGTCGGCCTCCGCAACTACGAAGAGACCGGCGAAATCCTCAACGCCAAAATCAGTTCCAGACTGCTGCGCTCGCTATTCTTCCCCAATTCCGCCTTGCACGACGGTGCCGTCATCTTGAACAGCGAATGCATCGTCGCAGCCGGATGTATCCTCCCCATGCCCACAGGCAATGCCGAGGGCGATGCCGGTTACGGTATGCGTCACCGTGCAGCGAAGGCTCTTGCCGCAGAATGCGACGCCATTGTCATCGTCGTATCCGAGGAAACCGGTGGCATTTCCATCGCCTACCGCAACACTCTGCGCCGCAAGCTTTCCATCAAGGAAGTGGAAGCCGAAATCAAGCGTCACTGGAAAGATCTATTCGATGTGAACAAGATTTCCAACCTCGAAGACAACTAAACTTTTAACATGGAACCCGTATTGTGAAGAACGAAGAGCATTCCGACGTTAACGAACAGCAGAAAAAAAGCCGCAAGAAGAAGAACCTTGTCATTCTCATATTGATGTTCCTTTTGCTGCTCTGCCTTTTTATTGTGCAATGCCACCTAGAAAAGATGAAGCAGGACGCGCTGCGCAGGCAGCAGGAGACCGAGGAAGAAGCACGCCAGAAGTTCATTCTGGACAGCCTCCGCGCTCTGGAAATGTATAACGACAGCGTCCTCAACGCCAAGCGCATCGCCGACAGCATCGCCCAGGCCGAAGCCGCCCGTATCGCGGACAGCATCCGCATCGCCGACTCCCTCGCCGCGCTCAAGGGAAATACCAACTGGGACAGCCTGCGCCATGTGCGCGACAGCCTCAAGCATATCCAGGACTCTCTCGCCGCTCTTGAAAAGGCCCGCGCCGATAGCCTCGCCCGTATAGCCGACTCGCTTGCCGCCCTCGAAAAAGCCCGTCAGGACTCCCTCGAGAAAAAGCGCATCCAGGACAGCATCCGCGCCGCCGACCAGATTCCACCGAACGCAGAAATCGTACCGCCCGCCGGTAGGTACTACGATCCCATCAAGTTGAAGGTCAAGTGCGACGAAATCAAGTGCAAGACATACCTCTCCGTCGGTGACACGCTGCACCCCGTCGATGCAAGCAAGGCCGTGGACTACAACAAGACCGGCAGCGTATTCTTCCAGGCCGAGGACTCCGTCGGCAACCGCACCAAGTGGGAAGAAGCCAAGTACGACATGGCCTCGGACAACATCTGCGGCAAGAACGCCTACCCCGTGCCCGTCGGCGGCAAGACCGTCTGCGTGGACGCTTACGAATACCCGAACGTCGCCGACGAGAACCCGAAGGACATGGTCAGCCGTGAAGAAGCCGCAGCCCTCTGCGAAAAGGAAGGCAAGCACCTCTGCTCGCTGGACGAATGGCAGGCCGCCTGCCGCGGTAAAGACAAGACGCGCTATTCTTACGGCGACGCCTACAAACCGAGCAAGTGCAACACCAACACGAACACAGCCAAGCGCAGCGGTCGCAAAGAACAGTGCCGCAGCTGGTGGGGCATGTACGACATGAACGGCAACCTCTGGGAATGGACGTCCACCACGCACAAGCAGCACCCGGACAAGTACCTGGTGGCCGGTGGTGCATGGAATACGAACAACGGAAGCCATTGCGGAGAAAGCAAGTTCAGTTTCTACCCGCAGAACCAGTACCCGAGTGTTGGGTTCCGTTGCTGTAAGTAAGTGAACTCACGGCTCTAACAGCTCCACGTGCAGGTGCTCCATGGGGCCTTTTTCCCAGATGACGCGGGCACGGCCTTCGAGCTTTTTAGTCGCCAAGTCGACGATACTCTTCTTTTCCTCATTCAGCAGGAATTTGATTCGAAAGTCGATGGCCTTGTTCTCGTAATGCTTTGACTTCCGCGCATGGTAAGGCCAATCATTCCCGCTAGTAATGACGGGGACGTAGTCGAAACCCATCACCGAATGGTATACGTTGACAATTTCTAGCCCGATGGTATCCAAAGCCGGCTCAAGGCTTTCGAGATAGACACCCACCTTCTGGCGGGTCCGTTTCAATAACAACCGGTGCACACCGCTCGAATCCAAAGGCTTGTGCTGCATCTTGAGCTGACGCAAATATTCCTCGGCGTCAAAGACGAACTCCTTGGGTTCGTAGTGCGGAATAGGCCGTCGATTCGTTTGTATAAGAAAATATACAGCAATAATTGCAAAAAATGCAAGAATCGGAGCCAAGAGGTATAAATATTTCATTTTCAATTTGAAAAATAACTATTTTATAGACATGAAACAGAAAATCATTATTCTCGCACTCCTTCTTTTGTCTATCATGTTCTTCGCCTGCAGCAAGGAACAGCCCAATTTCATCGGCTACTGGCAGGGTGAAGCCAACATGGTCTTCGAAGTCTTCACTGAAAACGGAATGGATTACACCATCCGCAACATCAATGGCGATCTGAGCGCCAATGTCATCGACGACACGCTCCGCGGCAAGAACTCGCTGGACATGGAATACAAGATGGCAGTCAAGGGCGACTCCGCCTACTACACCTTCAGCGGCATTGTTACCGGCTACGCCCGCATCTCGAAGCAGAAGTACGACGAAATCCTCGCCGGCCAGCAGGGCGCTGCTCAGGAATAAAGGGATTTCCCTTCAGGAGGCTCCGGACAACATCCCGAGCCTCTTTTTTTAGTTTCCATACTTTTTATGGTTTTTCGTTCAGGATTTCCAGAACGAGTTTTTCAACCATTGCCTCGCTCGGGGCCCCGCTCCAGACGCGCTTGATATAGCCGTCGCCATCGAGCAGCATCAGCGTAGGGACAGCACTTATCCCGTAACGGCGCCACAGGCTCTGGTCCGCATCTCGGTACAGCGGATAGGGCGAAGCATGCTGCGTATTGTAGAACTGGTTCAGCACGCTCACGGATTCGTTCGCGACACCGATAACTTCAAGCCCCTTCGAAGCATACTTGTTATACACGCTCGCAAGCACCGGCAGCGTCTTACGGCACGGACCACACCACGTAGCCCAAAAGTCGAGCAAGGTCGCCTTGGGCTTAGCCTGCCGTTTTTCACCGTTCTGGTAAAAGTTCTTGCCGAACTCGGCTATTTTGCTTCCAATAGCCGAACCCGTCAGGCTGCTGATATCGTCGGGCCTCTCGGTGAGTTTTGCGTCTTTCTTGACACGCTTGCCCTCGTGGATATATTCGACAGACATTTTCTGCCCAGCCTTGCCCTTGGAAACAATGTCCTGCAATTGGGCCACCGATTCCAGTTTCTTTCCGTCGATACCAATAATCGTATCGCCAGCAGCAAGGCCAATCGCAAAGCAGCCCGAATTCGGATGCACGCCCTTCACGGCGAGAGCCAGATGGTTCTCGTACTGAGCTTTCTTAAACGAAACACCAAGCCAAGGGGCGGCAACGCACGCACCCGAAAGAGTCAATGCCGCAACGGATATTTTAAATAAACTATTCATCTTGCAATAAACCTAGAAGAAATAAATCGAAAAATCAAGGTACGCCACGAAATTAGCACTTCTCGTCATCAGTTCGGCGTCCTTCTCCGGAATCGGTTCCCCGAAGAGATAAGTCAAACGGAATGCGAGACGGCAAAGAAAATTCGCCTTGTCAAAAAAGAGCATGTCGCGGCCGTAGCCCACAGAAACACGTGGCGGAAAATAATACTCATCGAAACTTTCAAAGGCCAAAAGTGATGCGCCCAGCAAAATGAAGTCATCGCTGTGGGAGGTCATCAAGTCGCCCGTGAAAAAGAATCTCCAGTCAATTCCAGCCTCGTAAAGCGGCTGTGTAAAAATCGAGCCGACGAACAGGTCCAACGAATGGTTCTTGTGAAGCCTGTACTCCGTGGCAACCGACGCTCCAAAGCCAAACGAATTCAAGTAGAAGGCTGGAGAAAAGGTACCACCGAAGCGCCACGTGGGAAGTTCACGAGTCGGAGTTTTATTCTCTACGGGATTATCAAGGAAAAACGAAGCAAAACCTGAACAGGCCAGCAACAAAAGTACAACAACTATGTTTCGAACGAGTTTCATTTCTTTGGATTACGGTCATCAAATTCAGCAATGGAGCAGTAGCCTTCGGAAAGTAAGGCATCTTCGAGTTCAAGGCGCATCGCATGTGCTGCCATCCAGCGGAACGCGACCACGGAATAGCACTGGACTGCATCAACGCCCATCTTGAGCAGGTCGAAAATCTTGTAACCGCTGTCGATGCCGCCGCAAGCGATCACGCTCATCTGCGGGTAGTGCTCGCGGATAAACTTCACGTTCCAGACCATGTTCTCGTAAAGAGGACGGCCCGAGAGCCCGCCACAATCGCCATCGGCACGCAACGGGTGCAAATCTTCGCGCTTTGTCTGGGTCCCGAGTTCGCTGATCTTCGCCGTCGGGTAAGTGTTGCCGATAACGACACCGTTCACCCCAGTACGCACGAGCATGTCCATAATCGCCATCAAGTGGCGTTCCGACATGTCCGGGCTCAGCTTGGCGTACACGGCCTTGCGCAGCCCTTGACCATTGCGGAATTTCATGATTTCGCCGAACAATTTCTCGGAGAAGCTCATGTCCAAATCCACACGGTTCTCGCCGGTATTGGGGCAGCTGACGTTAATTTCTATATAATCGCCCGCCTTGTAGGCAATGGAGAAACTTTCGAGGATGTCCTTGAGCTTTTCCTGCTCGTCGGTGATGCCCGGAGTCTCTGCGACAGAAATACCCACGCTGAGCCCCACCTTGTGCGCCGCCACCAGTTGGGAATCGACCCGCTTGGCGATAACGTCCACGCCCTCGTTGTTCAGACCCATGCTGTTGTAAATAGCGCGGTCGTTTTCCAGAAAACCGATTCTCGGGCGGTGTGTGTTCCCTTCGCGGAAATGGCGCGTCGCCGTGCCCACGGTAATGCCGCCAAACCCGACGTTCGCATAGTCCTTGATGCGATTTGCCGTCTTGTTCGCTCCGGCAGCAAGGATAATCGGAGCGCTCATGTAAATGGAATTGCTATGGTCCGCAAACGTCACCACCTTCTTGAGCACCTTGCTCTTGGACGGCCTTCCGCCCAAAAACGGGATGAACGGAGCGAGCCGGGCGACATGCTTGAACGAGTCATGCCTGAATTCGGGATATTTATGGAAAATCCTGCGAATCAGGGCCAGCATCTTGTCGCCAGACCGTAAATAATATTCGTGATTGATGCAATCAAAAGCCATAATAAGTAAATTAGATAAAAAAGAGCGACAAGACCATGAAAAACGAACTAGAAAGAAATATAAACCAATCTATTCCACGCTACTTGGACCTGCTGAAGGCCCTGGTCAGCATTCCCTCCATCAGTTTCGACAATTTCGACCAAAAATACGTCGAAGATTCTGCGAATGCGGTCAAAAGCCTCTTCGCGAAAGCCGGGTTCCAGAACATCCAATTTTTGCGCCCGCCCAGCGGACGCGCCACCGTCTACGCCGAAAGTTTGACATCGCCGGACCAGCCGACCGTGCTGCTCTACGCGCACCACGACGTGCAGCCCCCCATGCGCACCGAGCTCTGGGACACGCCCCCCTTCGAAGCCACTGTAAAGGGAGACCGCATCTACGGGCGCGGCACCGCCGACGACAAGGCAGGAATCATCACGCACTTTGCCGCCACGGAACAAGTCCGCAACCTGCTCGGCAACAAAGGACCGAACCTCAAGTTTATCATCGAAGGCGAAGAAGAATCCGGCAGTGCCGGTTTTGCCCAAATCCTTAAGGAAAACGCAGATCTCCTGAAATGCGACGCCGTGATTGTCGCAGACCTCGGCAACTTCGCCAAGGGAACGCCCTCCATCACCACGACGCTCCGCGGCATGAGCGCCATCTCGGTTACGCTCCGTGCCACGAAGGCCCCGCTCCATTCCGGTTCGTGGTCAGGCCCCATCCCCGACCCAGGCCAGGCGCTCTGCAAGATGATCGCAAGCCTCACGGACGCAAGCGGCAACATTCTTATCCCGCATTTCGAAGACAAGCTTGTCAAGCCGACCCAAGAAGAGCTGGAATCTTACAAGAGCCTCGGCATGACCGAAGCGATATTCCGCAACGATGGTGGCGTTCTAGACAACGTTATCTTACATGTCCCTGAAAGCGAATTGCTGATTTCACTCTGGCGCAAGCCGAGCCTTGTCGTCACGGCGATGGAAATCGGTTCCCGCAAGAATGCAGGCAACGTGCTGCAAGACAGCGCCTACGCAAGAATCGGCATCCGCCTCGCGCCGGGAATGGACGCCGAGGAATGCACCGACATGCTTATCAACTTCTTGAAGGAGCGCGTCCCGAACGGCATGGAATTCCAGGTCGAGCGCGAAGACGGCGCGAACCCCTTCGTCACCGACACCGAGCACCCGTTCTTCAAGAAGATGAGCGAGGCCATGGGAGACGCCTACGGAACGCCCACGAAGTTCATCGGCTGCGGAGCGAGCATCCCGGGCGCAGAACTTTTCCGCAACACGTTCGGAGACATCCCCATTTTGCTGACGGGCCTCGAAGACCCGGAATGCAACGCCCACGGGGAAAACGAAAGCCTTTACCTGCCCGATTTCGAGCACGGAATACTTGCCGAGACTTTATTCTTCGCATCCATCGCCAAGGAGGGAAAATGAGAAAAAGACTGGTCGTACTCACCGGTGCCGGAATCAGCGCCGAATCTGGACTCCGCACATTCCGCGGCAACGACGGCATGTGGGAACACGAAAACATCGAGGACGTTTGCACGCCAGACGCACTCCGCCGTGACCCCAAGCGAGTCAAGGACTTCTATAACTTCTTGCGCAAGGGCCTGCCCGAGCACCAGCCGAACGCAGCGCACATCGCGCTCGCCAAACTGGAAGAACGCCTAGGCGACAAATTCCTGCTCATCACCCAGAACGTTGACGATTTGCACGAACGCGGCGGCAGCAAGAACGTATTGCATATGCACGGTGACCTGATGAAACTCCGCTGCACCCACGCGGGCCACGAATTCGAATTCCGGGGCGAAGAAACCATGGACACGCGCTGCCCCATTTGCGGGAGCCCCGTGCGCCCCGACATCGTCTTTTTCGGGGAAGTCCCGCTCTACATGGAAGAAATCCAGGACGCCCTGCGGAACTGCGACGAGTTTGCCTACATCGGGACAAGCAGCGTCGTCTACCCTGCGGCAGGATTCAAGAGCTTCGCCAAGAGCTGCGGCGCAAAAGTCACATGCCTGAACCTCGAGGTTCCCGATAACGACCCCTACACCGATGTCGTGATTCAAGGGAAGGCCACCGAAGTCGTCCCCAAGTGGGCAGAAGAGTTTGAGTGATTAGGGATTAGAGGCTAGAATCTAGAGGCTAGGGAGAAGTATCACGGCTTCGCCGTCTGTTATTAACGCACGAAGTGCGTGATCCTTATTCGTTAGCCTTTCTTTAGTTAAGGATTGTCATTGCGAAGGGCGGGAAAGAAACGCAGAGTCAGGCACTGACATATTCAGCAACTCTTCGTATTCACGTTCAAGATTTGACATTTTTTCGTGATATCGACGCATCGCATCTTCGTATTCATCTTCTGGCATAAGGCCAGCTTCGCGCCATCCATCTATTTTTTCTTTTATAAATAGGCGATTTACTAGATGTTCAAGCCTATTAAACATCTTGCCATTCAAAATAAATTGTTCAATATTTTCTTCAACAGACTGCTTCCACTTATCTTTACATGTAGAGTCTATAGATTTGTAGAAAACATTACCAATAGAATAATCAAATTGATAATATTCATTACAGCCATCCATCAGATACAACTTAAAAAAGTGCTTCGTTTCCCCTTCTTTTTTATATCCATATATTCTACGACCTGGACCGCCGCCATAATCCCACTTTTTGGGGACTAAAGGCAAAGCATTTTCAACGCCCTCCACAGGAACATCCATTGATTTAAAATCGTACCTTTTGCAAGGCTTTTTAATATCAAACGGGCATACCGTTATAGAATCGCTTTTGTCGTAGAAGAAAAGGCACATCGTTGGCACATCAAACTCTACACCCCGATCATACAAAAAATAGTAGCCATCTTTCGACGAGCCCTGTTCCGAGGAATGCTCTATTAAATATCTATCAAAAAAGTCTTCAACGCCATCTTGCCAAGCCGTGCTAGGGCGCAATCTATACACATGACCACCGCGAGACGAATGGCAAGCCGCCAGGACAAAACATACAATCAAGACCATGAACAAGATATTTTTCATCATGTCATAAATATATACAGAATTGCCCGAAAGCGTACATTTGTACAAATTGGGGATGAGGATCTAGGGGCTAGGGAGAAGTATCACGGCTTCGCCGTCTGTTATTAACGCACGAAGTGCGTGATTCTTATTCGTTAGCCACTCTTTAGTTAAGGATTGTCATTGCGAAGGGCGAAACCCTGAAGCAATCTCCCCAAGGCATTAATCACCTCATCGCTCAATGCTCATAGCTCACTGCTCGTTGCTCGGGCCTCGAGCCTGGAGCCTCGTGCCCCTACTCCACTAGCGCGAAGCAGTTCGTTTCGTGTTGCGTTGAATTGTCGGCGAATACTCGCGGCGGGACTTGGGCCGAACGGCACATCGCCTGCAATTCGGCATTGCCATTGACGCACTTTTCACAACGGTCGGCAAACCGGCAGCCTAATGCAAAATCTCTCGGATGCGGCACGCTCCCCGGAATGGATTTCATGGTCCGCATGTCGCCATGGCTTTCGGGAATGGCGGCCAACAGGCCCTGCGTATAGGGATGCATCGGGCTGTCAATGACATTGCGGACAGGGCCCGTCTCTACGATGCGCCCCGCGTACATGACCGCAACGCGATCCGCATACTGCGAGACAATTCCCATGTTGTGCGTAATCAGAAGCACTGCCGTACCGGTCCGGCTCGCCATATCCTTGAGCACGGCAAGCACCTGGGCCTGCACGGTCACGTCAAGGGCGGTCGTCGGTTCATCGGCAATGATAATCTTGGGCTTGGGCAGCAGAGCCATCACGATGCACACGCGCTGCAACATTCCGCCGGAAAGTTCGTGCGGGTAAGCATCCAGGACTCGGTCGATGTCCTTGAAGCCGGCCAGGGCGAGCATTTCGCGGATTGCGGCAAGGCAACTTTTTTCGTCGGTCGCACTACTGGACTTTTTTGCACAAAAGCGGAAGACTTCAAGCAACTGCTTCTTGATGGTCACCACGGGATTCAGCGCCTGCATGGGTTCCTGGAAGATGCACGCGATTTCGGAACCACGGATTTTCTGCAAATCGGCCAGCGGAATTTTTGCCAAATCCAGCGAAGCATCGTTCCCTTCGGCAGCTCCTGAACGATAAAGAACGGAGCCATCGACAATGCGGGCGCTCGGCTGCGGCAACAAGCGGAGTATTCCCATGGCCGTCACGCTTTTTCCGCACCCCGACTCCCCCACCAGTGCAAAGAATTCGCCGGGATATATGTCGAAGCTGACCTTGTCGGTCACCTGCAGCGGCGGGATGCCATCGCGCGGCGTCCCGTTTTTATCAAAACCGAACGCAACCGAAAGGGACTTCACCGAGAGAACGGGTAAACGCACTGATTCCGACATATCAACCCTTCGAAAGAAATTCCGTAATTTCGTCTAGGCGACGTTCCGCAATATTCCTTCCCATGTCGTACACGCGCTGCAGTTCAGCGCCTTTCTTCTCGATACGGCTGATGCCAAGCGGAGCGTCAGGGCAAATCACCAAGGCATTCCCCGCCTTTTCCTGTTCGAATATATAGCGAGTCTCGGCGTTGTACATCTCGTGCCGGCATGCCACCGCACGGACAAAGTTCGGATATTTCCTATAAACTAAACGTATCAGCGGCATGAGGCTGTTGGGCTTTTTCACGTAATTTCTGGGTTGCGTCAATATGACCACGTTGCGGTCGTAGCCCTTGGATTGCATGAACTGCAGCGGGATGGAATCGGCAATGCCTCCGTCCATGTACTTGCCGCCATCAATCTCCACAATCTTCGCGGCCAGGGGCATCGAGGCCGAAGCGCGCATCCATTCCAAGTCCTTGTCGCATCCGTCAACAAGCTGCGGGAACGCCGCCTCGCCCGTCTCGACATCCGTCACGCCCATGTAGAATTCCATCGGATTTTTCTTGAGCGCTTCGAAATCAAACGGATCCAGTTCTTGCGGGATTTTATGGTAGCAGAAATCGGCATTGTAGATGTCGCCCGTCTTGAAAAGGGAACGGAAACTGCAATACCGCTTGTCGCCCGCAAAACGCAAGTTGTAGCGCAAGGCACGCCCCGGCTGGCGGGACTTGAGGTTGCATCCGAAGCAGGCTCCGGCAGAAATACCGACCGCGCCATCGAACTCAATCCCCTTTTCCATAAAAAGGTCGAGAACGCCGCAGGTAAAAAGCCCGCGCATTGCGCCCCCCTCAAGAACCAATCCCTTTTTAGACATAACGATCTCCCGATTTGGGGTCCATGGCATCGCGCACGCCCTCGCCCACGAAGGTGGTCAACAAAAGCGTTACGAACAAAGCGGCAACCGTACTCACCGAAATCCACGGTGCATACAAATTATTGAGTCCCTGGCTCATGAGTTCACCCCAGCTGGGCGTCGGCGGTTGCAGACCAAAACCAAGGAAGTCCAGCGAAGTGAGGCTCCCGATACCGCCAATAAGCGTAAACGGGAAAAGCGTCACCACGGGAGTGAGCGCATTTGGCAAAATCTCCTTGAAAAAGATATGGCGGTGGCCCAAGCCAAGCACCTTCGCCGACTGCACGTAAGTCATGCCGCGCAACTTGAGGAATTCCGCGCGCATGTAGTAGCTGAGCGAAATCCAGTTGAACGCCGCCATGATGAGAATCAGGAGCCAAAAACTGCGCCCGTAAATGCTGCCGATAAGGATAACCACGTAAAGCATCGGCAGCGACGACCAAATTTCAATCATACGCTGCATGCCCGTGTCCCAGAATTTACCCAAGTAGCCCTGGATGCCACCAATGACAATTCCAAGAAAAGTCCCGAGGACGGTCAACAGGAGGCTGAAGCTGATGCAAATGCGGAAACCGTGAATCAGGCGGGAAAGTACGTCGCGGCCGTTGCTGTCGGTGCCGAGCCAGTGCCTTGCACTCGGAGCAAACGGAGGCGTACCATCTTCGCTCAAGTCCGCTTTCAAGGGATCGTGTGCAATGGGCGGCATAATCGCCCAGGTCTCGGGGCAACCACCGGCACGGGTAAAGCCCTCGGCAGCATCTTCCTCGCACTCGCGCACTTCGGCAAAAATCTTCGCGTAATCAGCTTCCGTCTGGTAGTCCCCGCCAAAGTCCGCATCGCTGTAACGCGCAAACGCCGGGAAATAGGACTTGCCGTTGTACTTTAAATAGAGGGGTTCGTCATTCACCGTCCAGGGGCTGGTAAGCGAGAGCAAGTACGCCACCACAAGGACGACAAGGGACCAGAACGCACGCTTGTTCTTGCGGAAGCGCTTCAGGCGGTTCAAAGTCTCTGTCGAAAGGCGAAATTTCATGCTGTAAATTTACATATTTTATTCAATTCCGTTTTATTCAAAGAAAAAAACGACTCTTTTAAAAATCAACTTGCTTTTCTTGCAATTCCCATTTAGTTTTAGACATAGAAGGAGTTCAAAAATGGCAAAAAACATCGCATGCATTTTGCTAATGGCAACATGGGTAACAGTATGTTCGTGCTCGGACGATGAAAAACCTGGAATTCCCTATGAACTGAAAACGGCATGCTTGATAGACGATGAGCCAGAAGACCTCGTAGACAGTTTATCGGACAACGTTCTGTACAAAGTTGCTCCTCAACAAACGAAAAGTTCTGCTCTTGACGACGCCATAATGGTGGATACCGTTTATTTTCGAAAAAATGAAGAAAGTTCCACATTTGTCGAACTAAAGATTCCCACCTACTGTGGATTAGATTTTTCATTGCATACGAAAAAAATTGACGACACACTATTCGTAAGCACTGGTTACGATAGCGATGGAGTTCCCACCTGTAGTTGCATTTCGGTCGTTGATTTCGAAATCCCAGACGAGATGACATCTGCCAAAATTCTTTATATAAACGACAACAGGAATTTTCCAAGCATAATTGTCAATGAAAACGGCAACTAAGAACAAAGCGAGAATCTGAAAATCATGTTTTTAGATTCTTACGAGAATTCCGCCCAAATTAGCTGCACGTTTGCGCATTAGTACAAATTTTGTAATTAAAAATATACACAAATTTATTCTTTTTTTATTAAAAACTACTTTCTTTTTAGTAAATTGTTCACAACGTTGTAAACAACAAACAAATGTTTTCAACAAATTAAACAACCCCCAACAGGAGAAAACCAAATGGCTGATATTAAAAGAGATCTTAATCTCCAGAGAGCCACCAAAGCAGCAGAGATTCAAGCAATTGAATTGCCAAAAGAGCTGAAGGCCAAGCTCGCAACACCTACGTTGTCAAGAGGTTCGGGATTTAGAACAAAACCAAATCCGGAAGCCCCTCCCAGACACCTCGATGTAATTATAGGCCCCTATCACTTTGACGGAATCCGGCCTCCTAGCCCAGTAGAACGTTATGTTCCAATTCAAATTCAGGGAGTTTTAGACAAAAGAGACATCGCTGATTTAGCCAAATATGAATGTGTCATCGAAAAGAACACCTTATACATTCCCGAAACCAGAGTTGTCGAAGTTTCATCGATCCTAAAAGCCGAACGCTTCGCTCCTCTCCTGAAAAAATAAAAACGTAAGCCATATCCCAAAACCAGCCTTGATTCAAGGCTGGTTATTCCATTTAAATAAACGAATGCTTATAAAACAAATAGATAGAGAATGGCTCCCCTTTGCAAATCGCCTACTTGCCATTCACGCACCAACAGGCGCCTGGATAATCCTTGACAAATCTTACAGGGACGTTGTTTCCGAAATGGAAAAAACATCCGACATAGAAAGCATCATAAACAAGTTTCCTAATTTAGCTGCATCCGAAATATTAGACCTCCTTAAAGTAATGCGTAATAGCGAATCACGCATACAAGAAACCTTAGGAGCCGTTCAGAAAAATCTAGATCCACTCATGCTCCCATCATTGGCAGTCGCAAAGCTGACCGAAAGATGCAATTTAAACTGTTCCTATTGCTACATAGAAGCCGGGTGCCAAAAGAAAGGCATGATGGATGAAAAAACAGCTATTCGGATAGTCGATGAATTCATCGAGATGCACAAAAACGACCGACTACCCCTCAACTACTCATTTCATGGAGGCGAACCGTTACTCAACTTCGAAATAATGAAGAAGGTAACGGAATACGCCAAGCCCTATCGAGACAGGCTCACCCTATCCATCCAAACAAACGGCACATTGATAACCGACGAAATTGCAGAGTTTCTCAAGGAGAACAAAATTGACGTTGGGGTAAGCATTGATGGTCCTCAATTCATCCAAGACGCTTCAAGGTACTACCTAGGAGGCAAGGGGTCTTTCGAGCATGTAATGCGCGGAATAAAGATACTCCAAAAGCACAAAGTAAACTTCGGAGCGATATCCGTATTGAACGGACTGAATGCCAAATACATAAACGAGACCATCAATTTTTTCCTTGAGAACAAAATCTATGCGATATCCTTCTCCCCCATTCAAAAAAATGGACGAGGCAAGGACGATTCCAATTACTATGTCGATGGCGATACCATATTTGAGGCTTATAAAGTCATCCTAGACAGAGTTCTCGCACACAACAAGACGCACGACAGAAACGAATGGATCGCAGAACGGATTTTATCGAACCTGATACAAAGCATTTATTTTAATAAAAAAACTTTTATGTGCATGGACTCCCCTTGCGGAGCCGCCCGAAAATTACTCGGCATCGATGTTCACGGAAATTTTTACGCCTGCGACAACTTTACCGGCGACAAAGACTTTTTGATAGGATCCCTTGAAAAGGGGCATATAAAGGACCAGCTTCTAGAAAGTCCCATCAGAAAAAAAGCGGCATCACGCTGTAAGGAAAACATCAAACGCTGCAAGGACTGCATCTGGAGGGGAATCTGCGGGGGACTCTGCTATTCTGCGGATTACTACTCAGGAATCAAGGAAGAAGACGAAACAGAAGTATGTTCATTTTACAAGAAAATCATACCCTATTTGATAGGAAGAATTGCCGAAGATCCGAATATTCCATACCTAGTTGATCGCGAATTTGAAGAAACCAAGTGGCGCAACATCTTTATTTCTCTAGGTTCAAGCAACAACGAAGTTATGGATGAAGAACTTTTCGAAGCACTTCTCAAAGTCCACAACATCAACGACAAGTGCATACTCCAAGTCTGCACCAGCAAGATAAGCAACTGTGCTGATTTCTCAAAAATTCTCAATCTTCTAAAAGAAAAAAATATCACATACAACCTCATAACAAACGATGAGGCCATAGCAACCAGCGAATCGTACAACTTGCTGGCAAGCGCAAATATCCAAGCGGTCCAGGTTGATTTCACAACAGACGGCAAGAGCATAAACCCGCTGATCAAGAAATTCACAGAATGTCGCAAGGGAAAGGAATGCAAAATTCCCTTGTACATCTCTTTGGTCCACTCTCCGGATTCCTTGGAGAAAACATTTTCAGATTTAGAAAATCTGGAACTAGACGAGAACGATGTAATTATCTTGTCTAATTCAAGTGATACCGAAAAAGGGTACGAGACACTGAATATCCTCCTCATCACCCTCAACGAACGAGGTTTTTCAAAGCATGTCAAGCTTTCGTCCATAGCCGAAGATAAACTATGGAAAAAGAATCTCATCTTCGTCTTGAACAAAACCGATAATGACACGTCTTGCCTACAAATCGGGCTGGATTGCCTTGCTGGAAAAACGCTTGAACAAGCACCCCCCAATATCATCTAGCCAGGCATAATCTTTCTGCAGGAATATTACACTAAACTGGTCAATTATTTGGCCAGTTTTTTTATATTAGAATCATGGACGATAAAGATCTTGACAAAGACAACAGCTCCACAAATGGAGCAAGCCCAAACCCGGCGCCAAATGACGCAGCCCAGAATCTGGCCGACGATCCGATTCTGAACGCCAGTTCCATCAATAGCGAAGACTATTGGTTTTTAAAGTTAAGCGGAAACGACAAGTAATTTTTTAATGAAGCAAATAACAGAGCACAAACCCGAAAAAGAGCGCTGCATTCTCGTAGGCATTTCGACACCCAAGGTACGCCCGTGGCTTGCCGGAGAACAGCTCGCAGAGCTGGGAAGGCTCGCCGAGACTGCTGGAGCAGAGGTGGTGCAGAGCTTTTTGCAACGCGTACAGAATTTTAGCCCGGCAACGCTTATCGGCGAAGGCAAGGTGAACGAAGTCAAGCGCGCCCTCGAAGAGCAGAACGCCAAGATGGTCGTGTTCGACGACGACCTTTCGGGTTCCCAGGTGAGGAACCTGGAACAGCGCCTGCCCGGAATCAAGGTGCTCGACCGTACGGGCCTCATCCTCGACATTTTCGCAAAGCACGCCATCACGGCAGAAAGCCGCCTGATGGTCGAAGTCGCGCAGCTGCAATACATGATGCCGCGGCTCACCGGTGCGTGGACGCACCTATGCCGCCAACACAATGGCGGCATCGGCACCAAGGGGCCGGGTGAGACGCAGCTCGAAACCGACCGCCGCATGATCCGCAAGCGCATTCAGGAACTCAAGAAAAAGCTCGAGAAAATCGAGGAGGCCCGCGAAAGCCAGGCGAACAAGCGCAACGACATTTTCCAAGTCGGCATTGTCGGCTACACGAACGCAGGCAAGTCCACGCTCACGAACCGTTTGACTGGGGCCGACGTCTATGTAGAAGACAAGCTCTTCGCAACCCTCGACAGCACCACGCGCAAGCTCTACCTCGACGGGGAAAACATCATTCTCTCCGATACGGTGGGCTTTATCCGCAAGCTGCCGCACAACCTCATCGAGACATTCAAGAGCACGCTCGGGGTCGCCGCGCACGCCGACTGCATCCTCGAAGTCGTGGACGGCTCTGCCCCCGATTACCGCGAGCACCTGGAAGTGACGCACAAGACGCTCGAAGGCATTATCAGCAAAGACACTCCGCGCATCCGCGTGTTCAACAAGGCAGAAATTTGCGACGAGACACGACGCACGGAACTCCGCGAGAACTACCCGGAGGCCATCCCGGTGAGCGCCAAGGAAAACATCGGCATGGAAAGGCTGAAGAACGCCTTCAAGGAACAGCTGGAAAACTGGAAAAAGAAACGCGAAGCTCAGGCCGAAAAAATCAAGGAAGTCGTGGAATCGCCCTGGCCGTTGCACCCCGCCGAAAGTGTTTCGGACAAGAGCAATGAGCAACGAGCGGTGAGCGATGAGCCATGAGCCATGAGGAATGAGAAATGAATAGTGCTGAGTTGAAAGAAAAATACGGAAAGAAGCGCGTGCCGCACGAGTGGCGCGGGACAGACAAGCTCACCGCTCTTATCGTGACATTCTTTGGCTCGGGCATGTCGCCAAAAGCGCCCGGTACCATGGGAAGCCTCGCCGCAGCGGTTATCGCCTACCCCATGGCCGTCCTAGCATGCACCCTGTTCGATTTTGGCTCCGACTTATTCGTCGGTGGCAAGTTATTCGGCTTGTTTATAAACCTGTTTTTCCTAGCTGCCGCCCTTATCGTATTCTTCGGGGCCATCCCCTTCGTAAAAAAAGCAATGAAGGACACCGGCACCGAAGACCCCGGCTGGATTGTCATCGACGAAGTCTGCGGCATCTTTATGGCGCTTGCGTTCCTACCCAGCAATTTAATTATCGAATACCCCTTCTTCCTGGCCATTGCATTCGGGCTGTTCCGCTTCTTCGACATTCTCAAGCCGCTCGGCATACACAAGTTCGAAAAACTCCCCGGAGCCTGGGGCGTGATGGCGGACGACCTTCTCGGCGGACTTTATGCGGCAATCGTACTCTGGTTCGGGACTATGGTTGCCTTTGCCCTTAGCTTCTAGTAATCCTTGAGGCAGCGCACGGAATACATGTTGCTGCTGATATCAAAATCTACACCGAAATCACCCGGAGGGGCCAGGTGCCAACCGTAAGCGTCGCCGTCTTCGCTTGTGGCGCTCCAGAAATGCGCGGAGACACCCAGTTCCAGAAACTCATCCGTCGCCTTGCCCGCCGGCACGACATCGAAACCGTAGCGGTCGCTGCCATTCCACTTGTCGCGGGACTTTAGGCTCACCCACGCAGCTTCCTTGCCGTCGCTATCCTCGATGAAGGTGCGAAAACGTTTCCACTCGTCGTTGTCGGGCAGGTGCCAGCCCGATGGGCATGCCTTGTTCGCCATCTCGAAATTGTAGAGGCGGCCATACTTCGCGCAGTTCTCGGGCTTGTTGTCGTAGCAGGCGCTCCCCTTCACGTTGAACGCCATGTTCTCCGCCATCCATACGCGGCTCCCGATGACGACCGTCTTGTACGTATGGCCGTCACGTCCGTCGCGGAACGTCCCCGTCTGCGGGGCAGCGGAACAAACGAGCGGAAGGACTGTCAGCAGAGCCATCATTTTTACAAGAGCATTTTTCATAAAAAAACCTTTGTTAAAATCGGCCGACAAGCTAGAACTTTATCGGGTAGAGCAAGTACCAATGGAATTCCGGATACACCTGGATTGTCGGGGCCGGCAGCTTGAAATAGTTCAGAAACTTGACCAACGTACGGGCAAGGCGACTTTGCGGACGGAACGCCTCAAAATCGTAGTCAAGAGCCAGGTAGAGTTCACGGCGTGGGTGAGGTTCCTTGGTAAACACCTTTTCATCTATGCTCAAGCCCGCAGCAATGGCGAGCCAACTCGGGTAATAGGCGCTGGCCCCGGATGGCATCAACCGGTAAGGTTTGAACGAAACCCAGAAAGTCTGATTTACGTAGTCGTCGGTAAAGATGCCGGTATCGCTTTGCCTGTAGTACGCCTTGGTATTAATCCAGTAACTCCACTTGAGGTCGATATATTTGAACAGGGGAACGTAGCGCTCCGCCATCGGCAGGAACCCGCCAAGCGTCCCCGAAAGAACGTCGCATATGCTGAAGCCCCACTCCGGCGAGTATCCGTCCTTCACGTCGATTGCGATATGAGTCATCATCGCCGAAAGACCCGCAAACAGGTAAGCGTTGAACTCGCTCGCCCCAGCCCAGCGGTACCCTTCGTAGAAGCTCTCACCCAAGACAACGCCCGCAGCGAAGTGCCCGAACTTATCGAGATTCAACGCATAGTCAAAGTCGTTCTCGAAATGAAAATGGCTTTCTTCGTCATCCCACCAGCCTTTGTGGAAAACGAGCCAGTAGGCGGCGCCATAGGCAATGAGAGTCAGGGACGCAACGCCTGCAACCTTCGGGACAGAGACCTCCGCAGCAATGTCAACCGAGTCCTCGCTGCGATAATCCCACGTGGAATCACGCCACGTAAGCGGATCGCCGGGAGCAGCCACAGCAGTTCCGGCAAGCAGCACAAGCACAAAAAAAGCGATTATTTTCGAACCAGCCAATTTCACACGCGTAAAGATAGATTTTTATGTCCTAAAAAGAAATCCCCGCCCTATGAACCAAGGCGGGGATAATATTCTGGAATGCTGGCGACTCGATTAGTCGCGGGCAAGCAGGAGCACGCTGTTCTGTCCGCCGAAGCCGAAGCTGTCGGAGAGAGCGTACTTGAACGAATGGTTCACGTTGCCGTTCGCGCAGACATCCAGGTGGATGCGTTCGTCCTGTTCGAAGACGTTCCTTGTCGCATGGATGGTCTGGTTCACGAGGGACTTCACGGTGATGATGGCTTCAAGAGCACCGGCAGCACCGAGGGCGTGGCCGATCATGCACTTGGAGGAGTTCACCTTGAGGCTGTCCAAAGAGCCGGCGAAAACCTTCTCGAGGGCGGAGCATTCGGCGACGTCGCCCAGCGGAGTGGAGGTACCGTGCGTATTGACGTATCCGACGTCCTTCGGGGAGATGCCAGCTTCGCGGAGGGCCATCTCGATGGCGAGGCGAACGCCTTCACCGTCTTCGCGGGGAGCGGACATGTGGTGGGCATCGGCACTGACACCGACACCCGCAATGCGAGCGAGGATGTTGGCACCGCGCTTTTCGGCGTGCGTGCGGCTTTCGAGCACGAGGATACCGGAACCTTCGCCGATGACGAAGCCGTCGCGGCCCTTGTCGAACGGGCGGGAAGCGGTCGTCGGATCGTCGTTGCGCTTGCTCAGTGCGTGCATGGAGGTAAAGCCAGCGAGGGCGAGCGGGTTGACCGTCTCGTCGGCACCGCCAGCCAGCATGATGTCGGCACGACCGAAGCGAATCTGGTCGTAGGCGGCGGCAATAGAATGGTTAGAAGTGGCACATGCGGAAACGACTGCATAGCAGGGGCCCATCCACTTGGTGCGGTTGGAGACTTCGCCAGCCGGCATGTTGGTGATGGACATCGGGATGAAGAACGGGGATACGCGGCTCGGGCCACGGTTGGCGAGCGTGACGGCGTTTTCCATGTAGGGGTTCATGCCGCCGATACCGGCACCGATAATCACACCGGAACGGGTAGGATCCTCGTTCTCGGGATTGATTCCAGCATTTTTCAAAGCCTGGAAGGCAGAGAATACCGCATACTGGATGCACTTGGAATACCTGGACTGGTCGCGGTTGCTGAAATACTCGGACGCATCGAATTCCTTGACTGCAGCGGCAATCTTGATCGGGAAAGCGGACACGTCGAACCTGTCGATGATATCGATTCCCGACTTTCCTTCCAGGAGGTTGTTCCAGAGTAGATCAGGGGAGTTGCCGAGGGTTGACACGCAGCCCATACCGGTAATAACTACTT
This sequence comes from Fibrobacter sp., assembly GCA_017642335.1. Taxonomy (GTDB): domain Bacteria; phylum Fibrobacterota; class Fibrobacteria; order Fibrobacterales; family Fibrobacteraceae; genus Fibrobacter. Next base: position 92,418 of record JAGCPF010000009.1, on the reverse strand, counting down.
CTTCCATATATATCCTTCTTTAACAAATTAATGGTGCCAATATAGAAAAAGATTACAGTTTCCAAGTCCTAAAAAAGACCTAAAAAAGAAAAAAGCGACAAAACAGCCCAAAATTGCCATTAAACGGAAAAAAATAACAATAAAGTCCAAAATCAGGCTCCGTAGGAGCAAATTACCACCCGACATCGCCACGGGTGCAGATTATAAAAAAAAATTCCAAAATACTTACATTTGATAAAGGACCCGCTCCATTTTTTTACAGACGGAACCCCGCAAAACGGCCTCCTTCAACCGGCAAAATATTAAATTTGCATTCATCATGACGAAAAAGAAAAGTTCCCACAACCTAGTCTGGATGGACCTGGAAATGTCCGGGCTCTACCCCGAAAAGGACGTCATCCTGGAAATCGCGACTATCGTCACCAACGCCGAGCTGGAAATCCTGGCCGAAGGCCCCGTCATCGCGATACACCAGCCGGAGAACGTTTTCGAAGGCATGGACGAGTGGAACACCCGTCACCACAACCAGAGCGGACTCGTGGACCGCTGCCGTCATTCGCAATATTCCCTAGCCGACGCCGAACTGGAAACGCTCCGGTTCATCAAGCCGTACACCGAAAAGGGGAAAAACGTGCTCTGCGGCAATTCCATCACACAGGACAGGCGCTTCCTCTACAAGTACATGCCCGAAATTTCTGAGTGGCTCTGCTACAGGAACATCGACGTGAGCTCAATAAAGGAACTCACCTATCGCTGGTACCCGAAACTGGAGGAATTCCAGAAGGAAAAGCGCCACGAAGCACTGAACGACATCCGCGAAAGCATCGCCGAACTCGCCTACTACCGCAAAACCATTTTCAAGTAGCCAATGAAACATTATTACTCCACAACGAATCGCCTCCCCTACCGTAAGAGACTCCGAAACCGCATTATAGCCATAGCCCTCTTTGTCCTCATCGCCTTCGGAGTCGGCGCCGCCATCCTCCACGAAGATACTAGACCCCAGGACACCCCCAAAGAAACGGCTACACAGGAATCGCAGGAACTCCAGCAGAAAATCGCCGAGCTCAAGAAAGCCGACTCTATCGAAAGGGAACAGGAGCACCAGGAAGACCTGAGCAACACGCAGGCAACACTCGTCGCCGAAATCGCCCCCGAAAATGCGCCCGAGCCCGAAATTATCGACAGCGCACACATCAAGTCCCAGAAAAACGTGTTCCTCGCCGAAAAAATCGACCAGATGCTCCGACGGTACAGGCCCGACTACGGGGTAATCCTCGTCGTGAACGCCAAGACGAACGAAATCATCGCCTGGGGCGAACGCCGCGACGACAAGGTGCAGAACCAGCCGGACTACTTCGTCAAGAATTCCTTCCCCGCCGCCTCGCTCGCGAAGACGGTCACCATCGCCGCAGCCATGGAATCCGGACGCTATTCGCTCGACACGCCCATCCCGATGCGCGGGGCAAGCCACACGCTCTACAAAAGCCAGCTCCGCGTTCCCGAGGACTACACCGGCACGACCATCGAACTGCAGGACGCCTACGCCAAGTCGAGCAACGCCCCGCTCGGCATCATCGGCATGAACGTCGGTGCGAACAAACTCCGCAGCAGTGCGAAAAACCTAGGCTACAACATGAACTTCCCGGGAGGAATCCCCGGACGCGCCACCTACAACCCGCCCGACACAGGCTACGGGCTCGCCGAAATCAGCTGCGGCTTTACCGAGGACATCACGCTCCCGCCGCTCCTCGCCGCAGCCCAGGTCCGCGCCATCCTCATGAAGCAGCCCCTCGAAATTCCGTGGGCAGAGAACCTCGCCCCCTACGCCCCCTCTAGCCGCATTGCACTCGACGTGGGCAAATTCAGCGAAAACACCTACTACGGGCTCCGCCAAGCCATGATCCGCGCCGTCGAAAAGGGCACCGCCCGCAAGCACATGTCGCGCAAGAACATCGCCCGCAAGAACTTCGAAGCGCTCAACCTCGGCGGAAAGACCGGATCGCTCGACGGAAAGGACCCGGCCGGACGCTACGACTGGTTCATGGGATTCGCCCAAGCCAAGGATGACCCGAGCAAGGCTATCGTCGTCGTCGTGATGCAGGTCCACAAGGAAATCCGTTCGCAGCCGGCAACCCAAGTGGCCGCAGTCGTCATCAACCACTGGGCACACCAGAATTTAGAGAAGTGAGGACAACATGACTCAAAACATAACCAACCCCTCCTGGTGGAACCTCATCCCGAGCTACTTCGACGGGATTGCCATCACCATCGGCAGTTTCCCCGTTCACTGGTACGGCGTAATGTACATCTTCGCGTTCGTCACGGCATATCTCGTGATGAGCAAAATCAACAAGAAAGAAAACCTGGGTTACACCAAGGACCAATTCGACAGCCTGTTCACCTGGGCCATCGCCGGCATCCTCATCGGTGCTCGACTCGGCTACGTGTTCTTCTACAAGCCCGGCTACTACCTCGCGAACCCGACCGAAATCATCCTGCCGCTCACGCACGATGCGCTGGGCTACCACTTTACCGGCATTTCGGGCATGAGCTACCACGGGGGCATGATCCTCGGTACCATTTTTGCCATCATCGGGATGAAGCGCAACAAGATGGATGTGTGGAAAACGCTCAACCTGAGTTTCTTGGCGGCACCGCTCGCCTACTCCTGGGGACGTTTCGGCAACTTCATCAACGGCGAACTTTTTGGCGAAGTGACGACGAGCCCCATCGGCATGTGGTTCCCACTCGCTCACGACAGCCCCATCACGAACCCGATTCTGCACCACCCGAGCCAGCTTTACGAAATGTGCTTCGAAGGCATTATCTTGTTCGTGCTGCTGTGGAACCTCCGCAAGATACCTTTCCTACGCGACAAGATGCCGTGCCTGTACCTGATGGGCTACGGACTGTTCCGCTTCTTCATCGAATTCTTCCGCAGGCCCGATGCGCACCTCGGACGCGTGGACCTGTTCGGCATGAGCCGCGGGCAGACGCTCTGCAGCCTGATGATCCTGGCCGGAGTGATTTGGCTGCTCGTGATTGTTTATAGGAACAAGAAGAAGAAAGAGAGTTAAGAGGCTCGAGGTTCGGGGTTAGTATTTTTAACAACTATCCCTTAGAATTCAAACAACTTGTCCGGAAATTTTGCAGAACTGCGCAAAGTGGATTTGTAGTTTTTTATTAGTGGGTTCATGAACAACTATATTCTAGATTTGTTCCTGAGAGCATTGTGCGGAGCCCATGCTGCTGTATTGTACTCCACGGTCGGAATGGAAGATTAGCCCGTCGTGCTGAGCGAGCCGTATGATGGCATTTTGACTCATCAATTATTCCAACCAAACCCAAGTCGGGAAAGCATTTTAATCCACTTAGGTCATCTTTAATGACTCCACACGCATTCTCCTGCAGGCGTCAGTTTATCACAACGATTCACATGCCAATAATCGTGTTCGTATCCTCCGTAGCATGCTCTTGGAAATAATCGGCCTTCATATTTTGCATCAACACAAAAAGGAAGGTAATAATTTCTCTCTACACAAAAGCCATCTTGGCAATGTTCCTCCTCATAGTTACTTGAACTCAAATGACGTTTTCCATCTACAATAGAAACCGGGCCCCTATCAAGCCTCTTTACCATGCTCAAGTCAGACTCCCTGAAAATCCGGTACTGCTTATAGAATTCAAATGAAAGGAGACCCTGATACAATGAATTGATATACTCGTTATCCTTTATTCTGTAAGTTTCAACATTTTCGCCCGAAAAGATTTCCATCCGCATATTTATTAGGGGACTTTCCACACTGTCGCAAAGGGAACCTACAACACATCCGTACACATACACAGGAACGAAATTCTGCTCTGCGGATATAGAATCGCAGAATTCATTATTGCAATATGCTGTATATTCGATGTATTCCCCCTGGTAACCTGGCTGTCCACGGTTTTTCTTGAAATCATCCGAAGGGGTACACAGGTGCGTACTATCCAAATAGAATAGAACACTATCCATTTTTTTTACGGAGGCGAAGCTCAGGCTAACATATCTTTGTTCCCACTTAACACACTCAGGATAATCATTGTAATCGGGATCGGCTGTCACGCAGGCAATCAACAAAAAGGCAGATAGCATTACCGCAAATAAACTAATTCTATTCATAATACACCCTCCAAGCCAAAATCAACTACATAGTCGAAACCGCCGGTCATCGCCACAAGAAGCATATAACAATGCCACAACCACCAACAAACAATAAAAAAACATTCTTGAAGCCGAAAAAAGGCTACAACGGGAAGGGAATATCTGCATACTCATAGAACTCTCCTTCGAATGTTTCTCTATCTAATATATACATTATTTGGGATATTTGCAAATAATACACCCGAAGTCCAGCACTTCGGACCTCGGGCCTCGAGGCTCAAGCCTCATAGCTCAAAGCTTTAGCAGCTTACCGCAAGTTCGCTTATGGCGAGGGCGGGAACTTTGTAGCTCGCAAACGGATTGTAGTATTCGTTGCCTACTCCGACGATATTCTTGATGATATCGAAGAAGTTTCCAGACAAGGTAACACCATCGACGGGGTGTTGAATCACGCCGTTTTCGCACCAGAACCCGTGAGCGCCGATGCTGAGTTCACCCGAGACGGCATTGCAGCCGGAGTTGCCTTCCAGCCGGACAACCAGCAGGCACTTGGGGAAAAGCTTGAGGAGTTCCGAGGTCGACATCGTTCCGGGAGGCACACAAAGATTGTAGAAAGACGTTCCCATCTTGCCGCCGAAATCGCGGGCCCCGTTGCCAGTTGTCTTGCGGCCCGCCTTTGAAGCGCTTTCCAGATTGTACAAAGCCTCGTTGAACACGCCCCCGTCCACCACTTTCACGCGGCGGGTCAGACAGCCCTCGGAATCAAAGTAAAAGCGATGCTGGAACAAATCACCCGTCGGGTCGTTCCACAGCGAAAAATCCTTGGATGCGATGGGCTCACCTTCCTTGCCTGCCAGGCGGGACATTCCCTTCTGCATGGCTTCGGCAATGAACGGCTGGGTGTACATTCCGACAAGGCGCGAAGATATGCGCTCCGAGAATACCACCGGAACGACTCCGCCTTCAATTTTCTTTGCACCGAAAAGTTCCACCGCATAGCCGGCAGCCTTCGTCGCAATCTCGTTGACATCAAATTCGTCCCAACGGCGACCGTTCTTGACAAAGTGCCCGAGTTTCTTGGTCTCGCCACGAGCGGCCACGGCACCCACGCCCGCCGAAACGGAATTGGACTTCGCGGAATACATCAGCCCCGTATGGTTCGCCACGATGGAAAGGCTCGATTCGATATCGCCCCCGAGATAAGGGATGTTCACAATTTCGTTGCACTTCGCGAACGTTTCCTTTTCCAACTGGATGCAGAAATCCCTCATCTGGGCCAAGTCAAGCGATTCCAAGGATGGATCGTAATTTAGTTCGTCCGTAGGAATCTGCGCTGCGGAGGGCAGCTCGATGTCGATTTTCTCGGTCCACTGGGTATGGCAAAGCGCATCCTTCAGCGTCTGCCCGAGAGCATCCTTCGTGAGCCGTTCCGTATGAGCATAACCAGGGCGACCATCCTTGATGACACGGATGCCGAGCCCCACGGAATCGGAAATTTCCGTATTCTGCACCTGCCCCTGGAAAACGGAGAGACCTTCGGTGTGGTCGGTGGAGGCGATAATATCAAACTGCTCCGCCTCGCCCTTCGCGAGGTCACACATACAAGAAACTGCTTCGGTAATGTTCATATCGTCAATATATAAATTTAACTTCGCTTCGCTTTGCTGGCGAGCATGCGCCAGTAGGCGGCGGGGCTGCCGGTCACAGATTCAAGGGCTTCAGCGTATTCGCGCGTAATCTCGACGGAGCCTGCAATCAGGCCTTCGAGCGTTTCCATAGAGATACCGAGACGGCGGGCAAATTCAGCCTTGTCCATCTTGAGCCATTCGAGGCCTTCCAAAATTGCCTGCCCCGGAGTGGGCGTTCCATGCCTAGCCATTAAAAATCAACCTCCTTCCAGCCTTCGGCGCCGAAGCGAAGATCGCGTTCGACAAATTCCCAGATTAAAAGCTTTTTGCCTTTGAGCACACCGGCCTTGCGGGCGAGCTTTTCGCGTACTAGGGTAGAGGCGCCACCGTCACTCACAATGGAGGACACCGGACAATCGAGGTTCATTGCAAAATGAGCGATCCAACCAGCATTCACCGGAGCATCCGTCTGGTAGATGCGGCTAAAACTGTCGCCGAGAATCAGGATTTTAGACTTGCGGAAATCATCCTTGAAGGGAGTCTTCGTCGTGTCGTAAACGGCAACCGAATCCGAAAGGGAATCTGCAGGCGGCTCAATGCGCTTAGAAACGCTCTGCTGCGAAACGACATGCCCAGTCACCTTCTGCACCTTGAACGTTCCGAACTTGTTAAGGCCGCTCATCTCGCCGATATCGCCAATGCGGTCGGCCAAGGAGTCCGAAGCGACATATTCCACTTTATTTTCACCGATATCTATTACACCGGCATCCGCCAACAAGCGCACGTTCAGGGCAATCACGGCAGCGGCCAGTTCCGCACCGCGCGGAGTCCAGTGCGTATCGTCGTTGAGGTACAGCGGCCCAAGGTCTGCATCGCTGACCTTCGCAGTCAGCAAGGGCGTATACAGGTCGACAGTATGGAGTCCAAGTTTTGCAAGGGAATCGAGAATGACCTTGCCATGCGAACGGATTGAATTGCCAGCACGCGATTTGCGACCGGTCAAGCGCTCGGGGTAAATGCTTGGCTTGCCAGGCACAATGACCACGAGCAATTCCACGCCCTTCGCCTTGAGCTGATCGCGGAAGCGGAGAATTGCCTGAATCGGATTGTCGAGCTTTGCCGAGCGCGCATCCAGCGGGGACGGCTGCACCAGGAATTCCACGTCCTGCCTGTAATAGAGCCAACGGTCGGAAGATACGGTGGTATCTCGCCCGCACGACTTGCCGATGCAATCGCCCGCGGCACCCAGCACGACCTTTTCGCCCGGATCGTTAAAAATATTCCATACGGCAAGCTGGTACTGCGGCCTTACGGCAAGCACAAGCGCGTTCTCGTCTTCTACCTTCTTCTCGAAGGCTCGCAGGTAGCGGCTCGTCCACACGCCGTAATGCTTGACCCCGAGGAAAGCGCGCCACAGCGAGAAGTTCCCGAACTCGGCGACAACAGCCTTGAGCGTGGAATCGACAGCCTTGAAATTTTCCGGTTCGTCCTCGAGTGTCGAAAGCAGCGTGTCGGCCTGCTTGAGCAACTTGTAATCGGCCTCGCCCGTATCAAGCTCCGCATAGGCATTAACCGTAAGGACAACCGATTCCAGATCGGAAAGCACACCGACAACCGGTTCGAGTGCTTCGGAAGTTTCCGCCCCACCCGCAATGGACTCCCGCGCAGTACGCCATGCACTATCCAGTTTGAGAGCTCCAGCGGCGATATTTGATTCACGGACAAACGGGGTATAAACAACATCCTTGAAAATATCGAGGGAAACGAACCGTTTTTCGCCCCGAATATCGTCAATCGTCTGCACGCCAAAGGGCGTCAAGAGCAAGATTCCAAAAAAAACAACTAGGATGACATACTTTTTCTGCACATCTGAAAGATAGAATATTATTATTTTTGGCACAAAGGAAGTCTATAGACAGTAACGAGAATTTCCTATGAAAATATTCCTGTGCCAAATGAACGTCATTCCGGGAAAGCCGGAAACAAACTTCGAAACCATCAAGGCATCTGTAGCCGAGGCAGTCGCCAAGCACGCCGAACTCGTCGTGTTCCCGTCGCTCTGCCTTTCCGGTTCCATGGCCGGTGACTTGTTCCTGCAGCAGTCCTTCCGTGACAAATGCAACAAGTACGGCGAAAAGATCATCGCGCTTTCGAAAAACATCGACATCATCTTTGGCAACATCGACCGCGAAAACCGCAACAAGGTCATCCATGCCAGCGCGGGCAAGCTCGCCGAGAAGCCCCTGACCCAGTTCATTATCCACATTGACTGCAGCCCGTTCGCTATGGGAGTTTCCGAGACGCGCATGTCGACGTTCGGCGCCGAGGCAAAGCGCTTGGGCAAGCCGCTCATCTTCTTGAACGCCGTCGGCACGGAGAACACGGGCAAGCGCATTTTCGCTTTTGACGGCAGCAGCGCGGCATTCAACGCAGACGGCACCGTAGCCTACCCCTTCCCGGCCTTCGAAGCGGCCTCCGTCCTCGTCGACGTCCAGGCGAACAAGGTCACCGTCGAAACGGATTTCGGCATCGCCGTCGGCATACCGCAGCAGCTTTCGGGCATCGCCAAGATCCACACGGCACTGGTCTACATGATTCGCGAGAACCTGAAGCGCATGGGAATCAAGCGCATGGTCATCGGCGCCAGCGGCGGCATCGACAGCGCCGTTTCCGCGGCACTCTATACCGAAGCCCTCGGCAACGAGAACGTGTTCCTGGTGAACATGCCGACAAAGTTCAATTCGGACACGACAAAGAATGCGGCACGCGACCTGGCCGAGAACCTGGGCACCCCCTACATGGTCGCCCCCATATCCGACATGCTCGATTCCGTCCGCGAAAGCCTCGGCAAGTGTTCTTTTGTCCGTAACGACACCCCGATGAAGGTGGAAGGCATCAACTACGAGAACTTGCAGGCCCGCACCCGTTCTTCTTCCGTGCTCTCGACGGTCGCCTCTATCCTTGGCGCGGGAGTTACCTGCAACGGAAACAAGAGCGAAGCCATGGTCGGCTACTGCACGCTCTACGGCGATACCTGCGGCGTGATGTGCGCCCTGGGCGACCTCTGGAAAACGCAGGTGTACGCCCTCGCCCACGAGATCAACAAGGACAAGGAAATCATCCCGAGGGCAAGCATCGAAATCCCCGCGAGTGCCGAACTGAGCGAAGCCATGAACGTGGACGAGGGCAAGGGCGACCCGATCATCTACCCCTACCACGACAGGCTCTTTGCCTACTGGGTGGAACGCAACAAGTCCCTGGAAGATTCCCTCGAACTCCTCGGCCGCGGCGCAACGCAATTCTGTAACGAACTCGGTGTTGACGAGGCACTTTTCCGCAAGCATTTCCCGACAGACGGGGCCGCCTCCGAAGACATGGCCGCATGGCACCGCCGCTACAGGGGAATTGCGCTTGCCAAGCGCCTGCAGTTCCCGCCCACGCTCACCATCTCGAGCCATCCGTTCGGCGGCGAGTACTACGAAGCCCAAGCATAAGTCGCTAAAATTCTATATTTAGGCTCCAACCCCCATTCTCATGCGGGCCGTACCCGCATGCAAAAAAAAGGATTCATATGAAAATAGCCGACAAGACCGTCGTCCAGATGCACTACACCCTCACCTCCGACGAAGGAAAGGTCATCGATTCATCCGAAGGACGCGAGCCCCTACAGTACATCCAAGGAGCCCACATGATCGTGGTCGGCCTCGAAAAGGCCATGGTCGGTCATGAAGTCGGCGACAAGTTCGACGTGAAGGTCATCCCCGCCGAAGGTTACGGGGAATACGACGAGCGCATGACCCAGGAAGTCCCGCTGGACGTTTTCCAGGATGTCCAGAATGTCGAAGCCGGCATGATGTTCTACGCCCAGACGCCCATGGGCCCCATGCCCATCCGCGTGAAGTCCGTCTCGGGCGACAAGGCCGTGATTGACGCGAACCACGAGCTGGCCGGCCAGAACCTGAACTTCGCCATCGAAGTCGTGGACGTCCGCGAAGCGACCGAAGAAGAACTGAACCCGCAAGGCCACTGCTGCTGCGGAAAGCACGAAGGCGAAGGCGAGCACGAGTGCCACTGCGGCGACCCTTCGACAGGCTCAGGGACCGAACACGAATGCGAATGCGGCGGCGACCCTTCGACAGGCTCAGGGACCGGTAAAAAAGAAAATTGCGACGGCAAGGGTGGCTGCGGCTGCCCGCACCACGACGAGCACCACAACGCATAAAAAACTATGCCATTCTACCCTAACGAAGTCATCCAACAGCTGAAGGCACAGGCGGACATCTCGCTTGTCATCCAGCAGTTTATCCCGCTCAAGAAAAGCGGGAACGGACGCTTCGTAGGGATGTGCCCCTTCCACGACGACCACTCGCCCAGCATGAGCGTGAATCCGACACTCGGAATTTACAAGTGCTTTGCCTGCGGTGCCGGAGGGGATGTGTTCAAGTTTGTCCAGGAGCACGAGAAAATCGACTTCAACGGAGCCGTGGAGTGGGTCGCCAATTTTGTAGGGTTCCCACTCCCGAACTTCGCGAGCAAGGAAAGCGCCGAAGTCACCGAAGAACGCGCCATGGTCCGCAAGCTCAACGAGCTCGCCTGCGAATGGTTCGAGCAGCAGCTCGCCCTGAGCCCCAAGGCGCTCGAATACCTGGCCAAGCGCAACATCAGCGAGAGCACGCGACGGGAATTCCACATCGGCTACGCGCCCGACGGACGCGAAGGCTTTATCGGGTATGCCGCGCGCAACGGGTTCTCGCCCAGGGACTGCGTCAAGGCGGGCCTTGCCACCGAAAAGAAGAACGGGGGCATCGCCGACAAGTTCCGCGACCGCCTCATGATTGCCATCCAGAACCAGTCGGGAATCGTCGTCGCGTTCGGCGGGCGCGATTTGGCCCCCAAGCAGGAAGGCTTCGAGCGGCCCAAATACATGAACAGCCCGGACACGGCGCTCTACAACAAGAGCGACATCCTGTTCGGCCTGAACCACAGCCGCGCCTCCATAGCCAAGGAAAACGCGGTCATCATCGTCGAAGGGTACTTCGACCTCATCAGCCTTTACCAGGGCGGCGTCACGAACGTCGTGGCGGCATCGGGCACAGCTCTCACCGAGACGCACGCAAGCATCCTTTCGCGCTACGCCAAGACGGCCTACCTCGTATTCGACGGCGACGCCGCCGGCCGAAAAGCCACGCTCCGCAGCCTCGAAATCGTGCTCCCCAAGGGAATCGCCCCGCGCATCTTCGCACTTTCCCGCCCGGACGGCACCAAGATCGACCCGGACAACTTCGTGAACGAACGCGGCGCCGACGCCTTCCGAACCGAACTTTCCAAGGCCGAGGACTGGCTCAGCTACCTGAGCCACGAGATGCCCACGACGAGCCTGGAAGACCGCGCGAACTTCATCACCTACGCGAAATCCATCATCAAGAGCATCAACAATCCCGAGCTCAAGAACGAATACCTCAAGCTCGTCTCGGAAAGGTTCAACACAAGCCGTTCGCTCGACCAAATCAAGAGCATCCAGCCCAAGCACAGGGTACAGCCGAAGGCGCCAGCACCGCAGCAGCCTGCCGACATGGGAGATGCACCGCTGACCGATGGCGACCCGATGGCCGCCGCAGAACAAGCCGCCCCCGAAGTCAGCATTCCCTGGTATGCGCTCCCGCCCATCGAGGTGCGCTTCGCCAACCTGCTTTTCAGGAACCCCACCCTGCTCGACCGCGCTAGCGAATACTTCGACATGGAATACGCCGCAAGCGGCATCAGGCTCCTCGAATCCTCCATCGTAGACGAATTTGTCGGTACGATACTTTCCCAGTACGCCGAGACCGGGTACTTTTCGCCGCAGGTTCTCTACGACAGCGTCTCGCCCGAACTCAAGCTGTTCATCGAAGGGCTCCCCGAAGAAAATTGGACTCCGCCCAACGAGATTTACGAGTTCTACGATTCATTGATGTTTTTCACGCTCAGCCTGTGCAACCGCTACAAGAAGGCGATTCCGCTAGACAGCGACGAAGGCGTACAACAACGCCTGAAACTGAACGGTTTTACAAACGAAATGGAAAAAATCAACCGCGATTACAAATCGGGGTTCATCACCATCGACACTTTTGCGGACCAAATCATCCGCAGCAAATCAAGTTTAATCCAACTGCAGGCATCCATGCCCATGTAAGGGAGAAACCTTATGCTATCCATTAAAGACTTAAAAGCAAGCATCGAAGACGGGACCCAAATCCTCAAAGGCATCAACCTAGAGGTCAAACCGGGCGAAGTCCACGCCATCATGGGCCCGAACGGATCGGGCAAAAGCACCCTTTCCAAGGTCATCGCCGGGCACCCTGCCTACAAGGTGGACGGAGGCTCCGTCGAACTCGACGGCAAGAACCTGCTCGAAATGGAAATCAACGAACGCGCCAACTCGGGCCTGTTCATCAGCACGCAATACCCCACCGAAATTCCGGGCGTAAACAACGTGGAATTCCTGAAGATGGCGCTCAACAGCAAGCGCGCCTACCTCGGCCTCCCCGAAATCGGTGAAGACGAATTCAAGAAACTCTGCGAAGAAAAAATGCAGCTGCTCGAAATGGACGAACGCTACCGCGAGCGCGGCGTGAACGACGGCATGAGCGGCGGCGAGAAGAAGCGCAACGAAATCCTCCAGATGGCCATCCTCGACCCGAAAGTGAGTTTCCTCGACGAGACGGACTCCGGCCTGGATATTGACGCGCTCCGCATCGTCGCCAACGGCATCAACCACATCATGAGCCCCGAAAAGGCAGTCATTCTCGTGACGCATTACCAGCGCCTGCTGGACTACATCAAGCCCACCTACGTACACGTGCTGCGCCACGGCAAGATTATCCTGAGCGGCGGCCCGGAACTGGCGCTGAAACTGGAAGAACAGGGCTACGACTGGATCGAGGAATAAAGATGGACGCAGTCACCCGCATACAGCAAATAGGCATGCCCCGCCGCAACAACGAGTTGTGGACATTCTTCCCCGTGGCAAAGATTCCGGCGCAGGAATACGCAGGGACCGGCACGGCAACGGAAGCTGCGGCAAGCCTCCCCGATTTCGAAAAACTGATCGCCAACGAGACGGACTTCGCGGCACTTCTCCCGCTCGCAAAGAACGCGCGCACCATGGTGCGGACGATTCCCGAAGGCGCAAACGAGATGGCCATGCTCAAGTGCAACGACGACTTCGGGCACACGGTACTGGACATCGGGAAAGGCGCTCATGTCAGCCTAGAAATCCTTGACAACAAAGTCCAGCACGAAATTGTCGCCGAGCGATTCGACATCAGCGTGGGCGAAGACGCCGACGTGGAAATCTTCTTCGCGAACCCGGCCAGCACCCTGCCGCTCCGCTTCCGCCATTTCCGCATCACGCAGGCGGCAAACAGCATGGTGCGCTTCTCGAACATCCTGACGGATTCGGGCATCGGGCGCATCAGCATGGACTGCGACCTGAACGGAGAAGGTGCGACGTTTGACTACAGGAGCCTTTCCATACTGGACAACACGGCCAGCATGCACCAACGCCTTACGATACGGCACAACGCCCCGAACACGGTAAGCACGCAGCTCGCGCGCAACCTGCTCTCCGGCAGCGCCTACGCCAGCTACGACGGCATGGTCATCGTCGGGGAAAAATGCACCAAGGTGAATTCCGGACAGCTCGTGAACACGATTCTCCTTTCGGAAAATGCAAGCGTTTCGGTAAAGCCCGTCCTGAAGATTTACCACGACGACGTGGAATGTACGCACGGCAACACCGTAGGCGAACTCGACGCGGAACAGATGTTCTACCTCGTGAGCCGCGGCATCCCGAAAGAGACCGCGAAAAAGATGCTCATGGCAAGCTTCGCGAAAGAGACTTTCTACCCGCTGCCCGAAACTCCGGCCAAGAAGCGTCTGTTGCAGACACTTTCTGTTTAAAAAGGTTAGTTTATTTCCGTATCAACAAGAATCTGCACCAAGACCTTGTAATCCAGATACTGGATGCCATCTTTCCCCTGGTGGACCTTGTCTGCCAACTTGCTGCGATAATACAAGTCCATTGCCTGTTCCAGCGAACAATTCTTCACCTGCGCAAGGTGCGCTATAATGCGCTCTTCCAGGCGTTCCTGATAGACTTTTTCCAAGACATCTTCGTCTACCATTTTACACCTCTTCGCAACCCTTGTATTTCAGGACGGCATCAATAGACTTTTGCGTGATAAAGGCGATCTGGTCGTAAGTCGGATAAGCCTTTATTTCTTTCAACGTCCGTGGCATATCCCAGATACCGGAATGATACATGTCAACGACACGGAAAACCTTGTCATTTGCGACCTTGCCCATAACGATGTCGTATTTGGCATATTCTATGGAACCATCTCGGCATTCACAGACGAAATTTATCCATTCTTCCAAATCATCTGGAAATGTTTTTGTAGAAAGCGAAACCGGAATTTCAGCCATGTCATAGATATTCAGTATCGGTTTTGCCCCCTCAAGAACGTCGGCCTTCCTGTGAGCCCAGCGAACCGCCTGTTCCCGCACAGTCGTCACATAAAAGCCCTTGCCAAAATCCAGCGGCCGGAACGAATGCTCCACATCCGGTTTATCAACGACAATTGTTGATCCATGATAGACAATCATATTGCCACCTTGCGTACTTTCAGGTATTCTTCAATGTCGTTGACAACAAAATCAGTGCTTTGCGTATGCAGAATCTCGTAATTGGGCACAAGGAACTTTTGAATGCAGCCGGAAGCAGCCAGCTTTTGATAGACAAAAGATGGGAAACGGTTCCACTTGTTCGCGCAAGCGTGAATCATATACACTACAAATTCAAAAGATTCTTGAATCATTGCCTATAATATATAAAAAACAGTTTGTAACTACACTCAAATAATAAGACTTAGTCCTTGAGGCAACGAACCGAGAAAGCGTCATTCTTGCTGAAATTGTTCAAGTTTCCATCGTCGTAACCGTTGCGCAGGTACATGCCGAACGCATACACGCTGAACGCGTAGTTAGAAGTTACCTCCGTAGAACTCCAGAAGCATGCACTAAAGGCCAGAGCGGAGTAGTTTCCATCGTTGAACCCAGAACCTGCAGGCAACGCCGAAAAACCGAAGTCATCCGAGCCATTGCCACTAGTCCCATCATCCTTATCTTCCCAACCTTCCGTGGACTTTAGCATTATTCCTGCGAGAGCTTGTCGCCCTACTGCAAAGAACAGGGTTTCCCATTCAAACATGCTGGGCAGGTGCCAACCTGCAGGGCACACGCCTCGAACATTGCCTTCACCGAGGTCGCAATATCGTTTTCCAAAGCCGCATTCGTTTTCGGGCTTACCCACGGCGGTGGCCCAAGTGTAGAGTCTGCCATATTTTTTGCAATACTCGGCGCTATCACCATAGCAATAGCTACCTACATCCGTCTCGTAGTTCAGATTTTCCGCCATCCAAATCTGCTCACCAATAGTCACGGTTTTATAAACTTGATTGTCGCGCAAATCGGTTAAGGTATTGTTTTCTGCATCATATATGCTATTCATAGACGATGAGCTTAAAACACTAGATGAACTTTCCTCAACAATTACACTACTAGATAATTCTATGGTTATTCCTGAACTTGAAGAGGCCCCTGTCTTTAGTGAACTTGACGACTCATTGACAATCTCAGAACTAGAAGATTCCTCCGTCTTTGCAGAACTGGATGAACCCCCGTTCTTCATTGAACTAGACGACTTGTCAGATACTGTTGGACTTGAAAATTCCTCTATCTTTGCAGAACCGGAAGAACCCCTGCTTTTCACAGAACTAGACGATTCCACCTCCTGTTCCAGGGAGAAATTTGATTCCACAAATTCCGGCTGGGTGGAAGCGTTGCTGGAGCATTCATCCCCACAAGACACCAACAGGCAAACCGCACTCAATGGAATCAACAACCGCTTCAACATGGACATTCGCTCCCTTCTTCAAGTTCTCATTGACCAATATATACACTTTCTCAGTTTTTTTCACCCCGCCTCGGACAAAAATGCCGTCCAAAGGCGCAAAAAAACGGCCATTAAGGCCGCTCAAATTCACTCAGATATACAAACTACAATTCACGGATCGTTTTCTCAGAAAGGCCCGTAAACTGGATGATTTCTTCGATAGGCTTGTTCGCGTCGCGCATTTTCTTCGCGATTTCTTCCGCTTTTTCATGCCTTGCTACGGCCCTATCAAAATCGCTCATGTCTACTGTCATAAGATACCTCGAACTGAATCTAGATAATTTCACCTCGTTTTGCAATAGCCGCCTTGGGGCGATCTGTAAGGAGATCCCCGCCTCCGCGGGGATGACAAGGGTGCGTGCGGTACAAAAAAAATCGGCATAGGCGTTGCCGCCTATGCCGAACCTCCCCATAAAGAAAGCCTTGGCTTCTTTAGGAAATTGTGGTCAAGAGGAACAAAGTAACCCCTGAACAGACTACGATAAACTTCGCTAAGAAGTAATCCGACACATACACCATTTCTTTGTGAAGTTTCATAGTTGTATTCCTCCGACCTTTACGATTCATAAGATAGAATATAGCGAACAACATTTCCAGTGGGCGAAATCACACTGCGATTCAGGTCACACGAGAAGCTTACAAAAAGGAGACGCAGCGCGTCTCCCTTTGAAAATTATCACATGATCTTCGGGAAAAATTTGACCCGTATCACTTCTTCTCTTCTTCTATTTTTCTTACAGGCTCGTCGGCCATACGTTCAGCGATAACTTCAGGTGTTTCCCCGGCAATCGCGGCGTTAGATTCTTCAGGCATCCAAGGTTTGTCAAGGCTCTTTTCCCAAGAAACTGTAGGCGCCGCAACCGGTTCATGCGAGGTATCGACAATGGGAAGACCAAGGAGTTCACGTGCGCGGTTCAAAGCGGCATCGATGTTGCCGAGAGCATTTTCTTCGCCGAGTTGCTTGAGCACACCGGCACGAGTCAGCGCCACCACAGGCTGGGCATGCACGCCGGAAAGCAGCAACTGCGTGCCTTCGCGGTTACAACGGTTGAGCAAGTCTTCGATCATCTGGATACCGGCGGCATCGATGCTCGAAACACTACGCATGCGCAAGATGAGAATTTTCGGCTTGTCGGAAATACGCGCCATCGTATCCTTGAACTTGTCGACAGCACCGAAGAACAGCGAACCGGCGAGTTCGTAGACCACCACGCCCTTCGGTACCTGGCGGGAAAGTTCGTTGTGCGCGGCTTCCTCGTCGTCTTCCTTGAGGGCGGACGTCACGGATTCCACTTCGGCGACATCGCTCATGCGCTTGATGAACAACACCGCGGCCAGCAACACGCCGACTTCGATGGCGACCGTGAGGTCGATAATCACGGTGAGAAGGAAAGCCACCAACATCACGATGACATCGCTCTTGGGCGCCTTGAACATCTTGATGAAGCTGCGGTAGCCGCACATATTGAACGCCACCTGGAACAGCACGGCAGCGAGGGCGGCCATCGGAATCATCTCGGCGTACTTGCCAAGCACAAGCATGATCAACAGGAGCACCACCGCATGCACGAGGCCGGAGACCGGGCTCACGGCGCCGTTACGGATGTTCGTCGCGGTACGGGCAATAGCGCCCGTCGCAGGAATACCGCCAAAAATCGGGGAAAGGATGTTCGCGATGCCCTGGCCGAAAAGTTCGGTGTTGGAGCGGTGCTTGGTAGAGGTCATACCATCGGCCACCACGGCCGAAAGCAGCGATTCGATAGCACCGAGAATGGCAATCGTCAACGCCGGCTGGAACACCTTCTGCATCATCTCGATGCTGATGTTCGGCAGGTGCGGCATCGGGAAACCGCTCGGGATGTGGTTCTTCATGCCGATGGTCACCACGCCGTGACCGGTGACCGGGTCGTCCCACCCGAGGACCTTCACCATCACGGTCGCGACGATAATCGCGATGAGGGAGCCGGGCACCTTGGTGGTGACCTTCGGCCACAAGATGCAGACAGCAAGCGCCACGAGGCCCACGATTACGGCGTAAATATTCACGGTGTCAAAGGACGAGGCGTAGAGCTTGATCTTGCCGATGGCGTCGGCCGGGTCCTTCGCCAAAAAGCGGAGTCCGAAAAAGTTCGGGACCTGGCCGAGAGCGATGATGATTGCAATACCTGCCGTAAAGCCCACCGTCACCGGATACGGGATGAACTTGATGATGGCGCCGAACTTGGCGAGGCCAAAGATAATCAGGAGAAGGCCCGCGAGGAGCGTCGCGGAGGCGAGGCCGTCGTAGCCGTACTGGCTCACGATGCCATAAACAATCACGATGAAGGCGCCCGTGGGGCCGCCAATCTGGAAACGGCTACCGCCCAGGAAGGAGATGGCGAAGCCCGCGATAATCGCCGTGTAGAGGCCCTGTTCCGGACCCACGCCCGAGGCGATGGCGAAAGCGATGGCGAGCGGGAGCGCGAGGATACCCACGATAAGACCCGACATGAGGTCGCTTACGAGATTTTTCTTGGTGTAGCCCCGGCGGACCGTGCGGAACAGTTCCGGGGTAACGGTCGCCTTTACGCCAGAAAGGAAACTCTTGACCGATTCCTTGGCATGGATATTCTGCATTTGGACACTCCTTCAATCAGCGCGCCCAAATTTAGAAAACTTTACAAACCCCGTTAAGGGGGGAAAGAAAAAAGTAATGAGCTGTGAGCTATGAGCGGCGAGCCGTCAGCTACAGCAGGCCTTTCTTGGCGGAGCGCATCAGGTTCTTCACCTGCTTGTTGCTGAGCTGCGGGACCTCGGCATCCTTCTCGCGGCGCGACTTGGGAGCGCAATCCTCGCAAAGGTGCTTGATAACAACGCCAAAGCTCGCTGCACCGTCGACAACATCGGTCTGGCGGGAACGATACGACCTGAGCAGGGCTTCTTTATGGCACTTGTCGCAAATACCCATCTTCGGAGCCGCCGGTTCGTGGCGACGCTGGGACGAAGAATTGTCGCGAGCCCGTTCTTCTGAATTCATAGCCCAGGCACGAGCCTGTGCTGCGTTCTTGGATGCAAATCGGTTGTCAAATAAGCTCATGGGGTTATCCTCTTTTTACTTCCCTTAATATACATTCTTGCAGGAACAATGCCATCAACATATTGCCCAGAGAGGTCGAAGAACCGTCCTCGTTGTAGAGGGAACGGGCAAACTTGCCCCTTTCGGCCTGTTTTTCCTTGAATTCGGCAGCATGACGGGCAAAATCCCAGACCGAGACCTTCTGCGGCGAAAGCCCGGCGAACCCCCGCACGACATCGTTCAGGTAGGCGACCTCGAAACGGGCCTCCGGGAACATGTCCTCGGGAATGGTCAAAAAGTTCAGGCGGCCCTGCGTCTTGTTCACAAGCCGCTCCACGAGCGCCCCGTAGGTCTTGGCCACGGCTTCCCCATTGCCGCCAGCACGGCGGAGTTCACGAAGCCCAAGCCCCATGACAAGGCGGCCGGCCTTCTTGCCAATGATGTCGGATGCAATACGCGCAAGGAACAACGGAATCGACTGCGGTGCGGGAGCGTTGATGTAGAACTGTATGGGGAGATTCGCCTCCCGGCATAGGATAAGCTCGGCAGCGTGGTTCGCCGCTTCGCCCTGTTCGCCCATCAGTTCGTCACCTATGATTAAAATTCTGTTTTCCACACTGAAAATCTACTACATGGAACCGCGTTTGACCACCGTAATTTCCCAAAAATTTGTTTTTTTTTCACGAAAAACGACATTATGCCCGTCCGCGACGAGCGCCTGCGGCACATTTTCGATCGGGGAGCCCTCGTCGAGCGCAATCTTGATGCGGAACCCCTCCGGCAGGCCGGCAAGGGCGAGGCGCGCCTGCACCGCGTTGCCCGGGCAAACCACCCCTCTCAAGTCCAGATAATCTGGGTAATCCACGGCTAGGGAATCGGGCAAAGGCGAATTCTTCGATTTTTCGCAAAAATCAACAATTTCGTCGACATGGTCTTCGGGATGCGTCGCCCACTCCCCCAAATCGAAACCGCAGCGGGAAGACAAGAAAATGTAAAAGGCAGATTCCTTCGAAAGCACCTGGCCCCGGCACCGTCGCAGCCATTCAGCGCAAGCAAAACCCAGCACGTCGACAAGAGATTCCCAAAATCCTTTTTTTTCCTTATTTATTTCTATCCAATTTTGAAGAGGCGATTTAGGCATGTTTTTTTCCGTCTTGTCAAGGGTTTAATTTGTAAAAAAAAGAATGTTAACTGCGTATTTTTGAGTCATGTTTATTATTTGAATAAAAATTACACCTTGAATGTAGCAAAGTTTGCCAACGGTTTCTATATTTGGCGCCAAGCATACAAATGTGCAAAGGTTTTTTATAGAATGAGTACGTTTCTTCTATACGCAATGTTTGTCGTCTACGTTATCGCAGGCGTTGGATTGGTCATTTACGGTTTCAGCTGTTACTACAGCATATACCTGTTCCTCAAGAACAGCCGCCATACCCGTTTAGCCGACCGCAAGAGCATCCTCAAGTTCTATCGCGAGCATTCCATCAACGAACTGCCGCAAGTTACCACGCAACTTCCTGTATTCAACGAAGCCAACTGCGTCGAGCGCCTCCTCGAGGCCGTCTGCGCCATCGATTATCCCAAGGACAAGCACGAAATCCAGGTGTTGGACGACTCCACCGACGAGTGCTACGAAGTCGCGAAAAAGAAAGTGGAAGAACTGGCAGCCAAGGGCTACGACATCAAGCTCATCCACCGCACGAACCGTTCCGAATACAAGGCCGGCGCCCTCAAGGAAGCCATGGCCGTTGCCAAGGGCGATTTCCTCGCGATTTTCGATGCGGACTTCGTCCCCGAGAAGGATTTCCTCCTCAAGACAATCCCCTACCTGGTGATGGACGAACAGATTGGCCTGGTCCAGGGCCGCTGGGGCCACCTGAACCGCACCGAATCCGGTCTTACGCTCGCCCAGTCCATCGGTATCGACGGCCACTTCGTGGTGGAACAGTCCGCCCGTAGCTGGGGCAAGCTCTTCATGAACTTCAACGGTACCGCAGGCGTGTGGCGCAAGCAGGCCATCTACGGCGGTGGCGGCTGGGAAGGCGACACGCTGACCGAAGACATGGACCTCTCCTACCGTAGCCAGCTCGCCGGTTGGAAGATGAAGTTCGTGTTCGACGTGATTGTGCCGGCAGAACTTCCGAACGACATCAACGCTTTCAAGGCACAGCAGTTCCGCTGGGCAAAAGGCTCCATTCAGACAGCCATCAAGATTTTGCCGCGCGTACTCAAGGCCAAGGTTCCCCTCCGCGTCAAGATCGGCGCTATCCTGCACACGACGCACTACTCAATCCACCCCTGCATGCTCTTTACCGCGCTCTGCGCATGGCCGTTGCTCGCCTTCTTCGAACCGGTCGCGCACATCCCGAGTTGGGGATACACCATCGGCTTCAGTTTCATCTTCCTCGCCGCTATCGCTCCCTCCGTTCTTTACTTTGTCGCCCAACGCTGCTCCGGCTATACCGGTTGGAAGATCCGTCTGCTCAGCCTCCCCATCCTCATGGCTCTGGGCGTGGGCATCGCCGTGAGCAACTCCCGTGCAGTGTTCTCCGCAGTCATCGGCACCAAGGGCAGCTTCGTCCGCACCCCGAAAAGCGGCGGATCCAAGAAGAAGGCCAAGAGCCACTACGCACAGAAGTTCCCCTGGCAGGCGATTGTCGAACTGGGTGTGGGCGTTTACTGCATCTTCGGTTTGCTCGAATACATTGGCGCCCAGAAGTTCATTATCGGACCGTTCCTGGCCCTGTATGCCGTCGGGTTCCTTTCCGTTGGCGTGCTGAGTTTCATGCACTTCGTGAGCAACCTCGTCGAGATGCACAGGGCTCGCCTCGAAGCCAAGAAGCAGGCCGCAGGTACAGCCTCCACGGAAAGCGTAAGCATCTTCTAATAGGTCGGACTTAAAGGGTTAGTTCGGGCGGATCATTCGATCCGCCCTTTTCTTTTTTTGGGAATGCATTGAACGAAGGCCCTGTTGCGGCTGCTGGATGCGCCGGACTAGTGCGGCGGATTCATCGCCGTACGCCTTCAGCGAAAGGTTGAAAGTGCGGACGCTGTCCCCCAAGAACGCATAGGCCGACAGGATGACAATCGAGGCCGCGGCCAAGGCCACAATCATCTCGATCAAGGTGAAACCCGACTTCAGCGACAATAGACAAGCCTCCCCAGCCGGACAGGACCGGATAGCGTGGCTGACCGAGCGGAAGCAGGTTCGACGGACAGCCACAGCATTTCCGCCTTACCTGGCAGCATGGTCTGACCAACAAATAAACTAACATCACGGGTTACAAGCAAGGTAAAGTTCGTATCGCGGCACAACGGGGGGACAGACAAAGCCCGCTCAACGTACTCCATAGCCAGAGCGTGAGCCTCCACAGTTAGCCGTTCACGGACCCGCATGGCATTAAACGCACGGAAAAAAAGCCCGCTAGACGCCACGAAAAAAGAGAAAACGCACAGAGCGACAAGGACTTCGACCAACGTAAACCCCACCGCAGCGGCACGGCGCTCCGACTCCCGGCAAGATAATCTATCTCGATATTTTCTGTTCGAAAGCAACGGGAACCCCCTGCACATAAAAAGGAAACAGGGCATCCGAGGAGTCCCACCGAGCGGTATTCTCCACGTCCACATGCCCGTTGGGGGCGGCCACGACACCCTCGACCCTGGAATTGCCCTGTACCTGCACGTCCGAAAGTGGAGAGCCCATCGCAAGCACCACACTCGGGAATACCGCACGAGCATTCCCGGAAAAAGTCACGCCCATGCGGCCCCAGACATGCCCACGCAGCCTTGCTGAACCCTCCACACGCACGACCTCCCCGCTGTAGATTTCCGCCCAGCCGGCCTCCAGGCGTGCGCCCACGGTAACGGGACCTTCCGCATAGACAAGAAGCGTGTCCACGCGGAGATGGCCCTTCAGCAGGGCTGAACCTTCCACATAAAAGGCCGCTCGCACGACATGCCCGTCCGCATCCAGCGTAAGGTCCCCCGCCTCGACCGAGTATTCCATTTTCGTCGCCGGTCTGAAGAAGCGCCGATTGCCCGAGAGCCGTCGGGTGTCCGCCTCGATACGCCTGCGCAAGGTCTGCCGGTACAATTCGGCTCCGTCGGCCCAATCGTCGTAGCGGGGCCACGGAGCCTTCGCACGCGACCGGCCTACCAGCACAGAGACACGGACAGAAGCCTCGTCTGAGACGCCGGAACGCCGGTCGAGATGCCCGTCGTAATACTTGCCGGAATGCCCGCCGGAACGCCCCTCCATCCCCGCGATTGCGCTCCACAGCCCCCATGGTCCCAATTCCCCTTGCGTCACAGGCGGAAGGCTGTCGAAGTACCCCGACGGGAACCCTGCAAAGCAGGCAAGCAGGGCCGATTCCGCCCGGTAGACCTCGGCGACGCGGCGTGTCTCGCGAAGGGCATAGCGCGAAACGGAGAACGGGACACGCAAAAGTCCCGACAGCAGCAGCGTGACCACCAGCGCGACACCGAGGACTACGGCAAGCACCATTCCCCGCTTACTCCCCATGTGACACGACCACCCTTTCCTCGCCGCATGCGAGGACAACGCGGTCGCGCCCGACCGAATCCACAACGTAGGTCCCGACGGAATCGCCGGGGCGGAACCAGCCCAACGCACCCCCGACATCTCCCTGGAAAAGGACGCCCTGGACGACACTGCGTAGCTTCAACGGCGGAACGACACACCTTGCGGCAGGATGTGCCTGCATTAGTGACGATGTTGTCGGTAGCGTTTCCCGAATCTCGGCCGCGGACGGCAAGGGCGGCGGCGCAGAAAGAGCGAGGTCTTCACTGAACCCATCCCCTTCCGCAACGGCGACATTCGGCAAAAAATCGGCAAGTTCCAGCCAAAGCAAAACACCCTCGGGCCGAAAAACGAGCGCCCCCGCCAACGCGGCCACGGCTAAAAAGCAGCCGACGGCGATTTTCCAGTGAAGCGGGCGCACCCTCGGAACGTTATCCAAATCCAGCCCCCGCCAGAACGGATCGCGCGCGGCCCTGCGGAATTCCCCCTGCATCGTTGCCGGGTCCACCCGCTCCCGGAATTCACTGTACGGGCAACCCCGGGCCAAATACTCGTCACGGGCGAGGAAGCGCCGGAACCGCTCCATCCGCTCGGCATAGGCTCTACCGCCGAAGCCTTCTTCATAGCCTTCCTCTTCGGACCAATGGCAAAGCCTCCCCTCGCAAAACACGAGTATCACCAAGCGGCTTCCGCACAGGAACGAAAATACCGCATTCCCTCCACAGTCCGCATGGTCCGCGCTGCTCCCAGGCGTGTTTCCATGCACACTCCCGCGCACACACCCATGCACGCCGCCTGTGCGAATAACGTTATCCGCCTTCCCGTACAACGCCACGCCCTCGGGCAATACGCGGTCGAATCTCCGGCGCATTCCGTCGACGCCCGCCGCCACCGCGACAAGGTAACGCACCTTCCTTCCCGAATCCCCGTTGAAGGCGACCATCTTCCAAAAGCAGGGGTGGCCGCGGCCCGACGACTCCGGAAATTCCCGCGCAAACTCTTCGCGGAGCCGGGCCTCCCCGGGTTCGTCGTCGAACGGCACCGACACCTCCCAGGTAAACATGGAAGCCCCGACACCGCCCACGCGCTCCAGCGCGGCGATCAACTTACGGAACATCGGAGCCTCCCGCAGGTGAGCTCTCCACTTCGGGCGTTATGAAGATAGCCAGCTCACTCAATTCATCCTGCGTGGACGTATAACTGAAAAGCCGCCCCACCAGCGGGAGACTCCCCAAGAACGGCACTGCCGTGCGCACTTCCGACTTGTTCTTGCGCATCAGACCGCCGAGGCAGAGCGTCTCCCCGTTGCGCAACACCACAGATGTCTTGAGGTTCCGCGTACTGATGTCGCGCGGGCCGTCACCGGAGCTCCGCCCGGCCGTCTTGATTTCGGGCGACACCTCCAGCGTGATGCATCCCTCCTGCGTCACGACCGGCGTCAGCTCCAGCGAAATCCCGTCGTTGAACGAGCGGTAATCCGTAATCGGATAGCCGTCCGCCGAGACTTGGCTCACCAGGTAATAGACCGTGTTCGTCACGTTCAGCTCCGCCTTGCTGCCGTTCAGCGTGGTAAGCCTCGGACGCGCCAGCACCTCGGCCATGTTGTTCTCCTCGAGGCTCGCAAGCTCCATCTCGAAGCGGTCCGGCAAGAATCCGACCTTCCCGAACGCCCCCGACTTCGACAAGTCCGTCCCCAAGAAATCAAAGAAGCCACGGAACCCGATATCCCCCGCGGCAGTCTTCCGGGCGTTCCCCCCGCGCAAGCCAATTTCGAAATTCGTGCCACGCTTGATTTCCACGATGATGCACGAGAGTGTCACTTGGAGCGCAGGCATGTCCACCTGCACCAGGAGCGATTCGGCCATCGCGATTTCTTCCGGCGAGCCTCCCAGGAGCAGAGCGTTCTGTTCCTTGACCTCGGCGGCAACGAAACCATTCCCGGGCATAAGCTTCGATAGATGCGCAAGCGCCTTCTCCGAATCGATATACTTCAGCGGATAAAGGCGCATCCGCGAAAGCGCATTGCGCACCCCCGTCTCGGCTACGAACAAATTTGCCGAATCCAGCACGTAGGCGTAGCGGCTCCCCCGGAATACCGCCCCGACGAGGTCCCGCAGCGGAACGCGGTCGAACTTGAGGCGCACGGGCTCCTGCATGTCGCCGTACATCGCAAGGTTCAGCCCGGCTGCAGCCGCGATCTCGCGCAGGACGCTCGCCAGGGGGACGGCGACCAGGTCGACGGAATACAGGGAGTCGTCGCGGAATACGGATGCGCCTTCCGGACCTGCCCGGTCGCGGCGTACCGACACCCACAAGCAACCACCCTCGGAGCGGACGGCAAACCCCTGCGACTCCATCAGCGCACGGAACGCCGCCACGGCGGGCATATTCCTCAGCCGCCCCGACACCTTGCCCTGCACGTCGCTCTCCACGAGGATATTGAGCCCGGTATTCGCGGCATACTCCGACGCGAACTCGGCCACGTCCTTCCCCTTCACGGCCAGCGAGACGCCGGAATCCGACACCACGAGCTCAGATTCGCCACGCTCCCGGACACGGCGGATATGCAGCACGCGCCCGTCCTTGACCACCTCGAGGCCGTGCGCCCCGCAAATCGCGGAAAGCCCCTCCAGCAGCCCCACGCTGTCGAGGTGCAGCGTCACCGGCACCTCGGCCCCCTCGTCAACGACGATCGGCGTATCGTACGCCAGCGAGAGGCTGCGCGCCACGTCCGAAAGCGTGGCATCAACAAAATCCAGCGAGACGGTACCGGTGCGCACAGGAACGTCGCGCGACGGCGCACACCAGCCCCCGACAGGGCCAAAAACACATAGGAAAAAAACTGCTAGCAGAAAACAGGCCGCGGCAAGCGGCGGCGTACACCCTGTACAACCTATACGCACTATACGTACAAATGGGAACCGGGACACGGGGGCCTCCTGGAAAAAGCATACCCGCCGTGACCGTTGAAGGCCGGCAGCCCCTGCCCGGGATGTACAAATGCACCCGAAAGTGCACAGGTCATTCGCCTGTTCAGGGTTCAATATACAAAAAACATGTTCCACCCACGATTTGCGCTTTATCACACACTTTTTTTTTTCGCCCCCAAAAACATCAAACCTTTTTTAGATTTTTCGCAATACAACCAACGAAGGGAGAAAAAATGCTCAAAAAAATCATTCTCGCAATCGCACTCGTTGCAACAGCCTCCTTTGCAACCTGGGACAAGTTCCCGGTTCTCGAGACCCATAAAGGGCAGGTCAAAGTCGGTGAGTACTTCGGGATGCCGAATCACGAACACATGATAGACGAAATTTATGCCGGAGCACGCTTCACCGTCATCCAAAACTTGGAATTGGCGACACTTCTTAATTTCAGAGTCCTTACTATACACGAAACCGATGACAACAGTGTCGAGGATGATGGAATCACGGGCATAGACAACATCCCGCTTATGATCCGCTACCAATTCATGCCCATTCTGAACGCCTTCCTAGACATCACATTCCCCACCGGAACCAAAAAACTTTGCGGCACGGACAGGCATTTCGAGTTCCACTTCGGTGCCCAGTTCTCCGAAAAATTCGGTATCATAACACTCGGAACAGAACTCGGTCTCAAGATGGATACCAAAGGCAAAGATAAGAAAACCGGACCCTGGAGGCTCAACATCGGAGCAGAAGGCGACATTTCCGCGACCGACATGTTGACCCCGTATCTCGGCCTAGACCTGCTCGTACTACTCGGCGAGGACCAAATGGACAACGATAGGACCGGCGACCTCGGCGTGGAACCATACGTAGGCCTTCTTATCACATTCAACAAGATTCTCGCCCTGGACATTTCCACCAGGATCACCATGGGTGAAGACTACTACCGCACCGATGACGTTGGAATGTATTTCGACGTCCACCTGAACATCAACTTCTAATTCTGTTCCAAAAAAGGCGATTTCTAGGCTGTGTTCGCAAGACACAGCCTTTTTTGCGATAAAAATTAGTGAACGTAAGTGCACTAGCTGAAAATTTTCTATATTGTGTCCTGTCCGGGGAAATTGCCGACAGGGCCCTTCCCCCGCAAAAAGTTTAAAGGATTCCCATGGCAGCGAACAACTATACCGAAGAAAGTATCAAATCCCTCGAATGGCACGAACACATCCGGCTCCGCCCGGGTATGTACATCGGCAAACTGGGCGACGGCAACAGCCCCGACGACGGTATTTACGTTCTGGTCAAGGAAATTATCGACAACTCCATCGACGAATTCGTGATGGGTGCCGGCAAGAAGATCGAAATCGACATCGAGGACCGCTCCGCCAGGGTCCGCGACTACGGCCGTGGCATCCCTCTGGGCAAGGTCATCGACTGCGTTAGCAAGATTAACACCGGCGGTAAGTACGATTCCGAAGCATTCCAGAAATCCGTCGGCTTGAACGGCGTGGGTACCAAGGCCGTGAACGCGCTTTCGACCAAGTTTATCGTGAAGAGCTTCCGCGACGGTCGCATGAAACAGGCCGAGTTCTGCCGCGGCGTGCTCATCAAGGAATACAGGGAATGCGCCACCAACGAGAAGAACGGCACCGAAATCTATTTTGAGCCGGATGCGGACATCTTCAAGAACTACCGCTACCTCCCGACCTATATGGAAGAGAAGGTCTGGAACTACGCCTACCTGAACAACGGGCTCACGCTCGTCATGAACGGCAAGCCCTACACAAGCCCGAACGGCCTTTTGGACCTGCTCCAGAAGCACGTGGACGATTCCATCCGCTACCCCGTCATCCACTTCAAGGACAAGGATATCGAGTGCGCGTTCACGCACGGTAACCAGTACGGAGAACACTACTACAGCTTCGTGAACGGCCAGCACACCACCCAGGGCGGTACCCACCAGCAGGCATTCCGCGAAGGCATCGTCAAGGGCGCCCGCGACCACTTCAAGAAGGACCTGGACCCCTCCGACGTCCGCAACTGCATCATCGGCGCCATTTCCGTGCGCATCCAGGAACCGGTTTTCGAATCCCAGACCAAGACCAAGCTCGGCTCCACGACGGTCGCCCCCGGCGGCGCCCAGCTGCGTACCTGGGTCGTTGACTACGTGGCAAGCCAGTTCGACAACTACCTGCACAAGAACCCCGAAACCGAGAAGGCGCTCCTCAACCGCATCAACCAGAACGAGCGCGAACGCAAGGAAATTGCGGGCATCAAGAAACTCGCCAACGAACGCGCCAAAAAGGCGAACCTGCACAACCGCAAGCTCCGCGACTGCAAGGTCCACCTCACCGACACCAAGAACGCGCTCAACCGCGAATCCATGATTTTCATTACCGAGGGTGACTCTGCATCCGGTTCCATCACCAAGGCAAGGAACGTGCAGACCCAGGCCGTGTTCAGCCTGCGCGGTAAGCCTCTCAACAGTTTTGGCATGACAAAGAAGGTCGTGTACGAGAACGAGGAATTCAACCTGTTGCAGCACGCGCTCGACCTGGAAAACGGGCTCGAAAACCTGCGCTACGACAAGGTGATTATCGCGACCGATGCTGATGTGGACGGTATGCACATCCGCCTCCTCCTGATGACGTTCTTCCTGCAGTTCTTCCCGGAACTCGTGGAACAGAAGCACCTCTACATCTTGCAGACTCCGCTATTCCGCGTGAGGAACAAGAAGGAGACTCGCTACTGCTACGACGAATCGGAAAGGGACAAGGCCGCAAGCGACATCGGCAAGACGGACCTCGAGATCACCCGATTCAAAGGTCTCGGCGAAATCAGCCCCGAAGAGTTCGGCCAGTTCATCGGCGAAGACATGCGTCTCGAAACCGTGAACATCCCGCCCGACGCAAGCCTCGGCAAGATGCTCGAATACTACATGGGCAACAACACGCCGGCCCGTCAGGAACACATCGTGCAGAACCTCCACGCGAACGCCGTGGAAGAGCTCTAACAAATCATTTTACGTTATTATCTGCCGCCGGGGTCACCACCCCGCGGTTTCTTTATTTCGTCAACTCGTTGACCATCAAGCCGTTAACACAACTAGCACTAGCAAAAGGCATTTTAGATGCCATTTTCTTCGTTTTTAAGGGCTTTTTTTATTATCTTTGTAATGTATGGTACAAATGAGTCAGACATCGTGGCAAGACATTTCCCTGGCAGACGTTAAGGAAATCCTCACATTCGCCCCCCTGAACCTGGCTATTGGCGCCAACCCCGTTTTGCATTACACCCTCCCCAAAGAACTTGTCGCTGGCGAAAAAATCAAGTACACGCTTGTCGCCGGATTCAAGACCATCACGTGGACAGGCATCATCGGCGCCATCAACGAAGGCAAGCTGATGGTCCGTCTCGAGAAGGGCCCGTTCCGCGGCTTCACGGCCACGCACTGGTACGAGGCAGAAGGCAGCTTTACCGCCTGTTGCGACGAGTTCACGTTCCAGGGATTTACCGATATTTCGGAAAGTACATTCAAGGACCTGATCGACAAGACGCATGTCATCTACGCGATGGACTCCCGCAAGGCGGCCCGCGAAGTAGAACTCTCTGTCGAAGCGAAAAAGCAGACCCAGTCCTTTGAAAGCCTAGATTCCAGCGCAACCGCGGGGTAGGCCATGTACATCTCCCTCGAACAGGCCCTGCTGGATCTTGAAAAAGCGGGGATGCTGAAAAGAATCAAGGAAGAGGTAGATCCCAATCTCGAAATGGCAGCTATCGCCCGCGAAGCATTCGCACGGGGCGACAAGGCTATTCTGTTCGAGAAGGTCAAAGGTTCGCGTTTCCGCGCCGCCTGCAACATCTACGGCACCGAGAAGCGCATGCAGTACCTCTTCCGCAAGGAAATCAAGTCCGTCACGGACGCGGTCGCCTTCAAGGCCAACCCGGCGGGGTTCTTCAGGAGAATCAACCCGTTCCGCTGGTACCGCGCGGCCAAGGCCGGCAAGGCTAGCCTCCCCCTCAAGGCCGGGAGCATCCACGATTTCGAGGAATGCAGTCTCGCGGACCTGCCGCAAATCAAGTGCTGGCCCGAAGAC
Organism: Fibrobacter sp.; assembly: GCA_017642335.1. GTDB lineage: Bacteria > Fibrobacterota > Fibrobacteria > Fibrobacterales > Fibrobacteraceae > Fibrobacter. The sequence goes on along the minus strand of JAGCPF010000009.1, from coordinate 62,027 downwards.
GGCGGTGCGTTCATCACGCTGCCGCAGGTGGCCACGCGGCCATCGCCCAAGGCTCGCATCCTGGAAACCAACGTGGGCATGTACCGCATCCAGATTTCGGGCAACAGCTACATGGAAAACGAATGCGGACTGCACTACCAGCTGGGCAGGGACATTGCAAGGCACCACCAGGCAGCGCTTGCAGAAGGCCGACCGCTCAAGGTGAGCATTTTCGTGGGCGGGCCTCCGGCCCACGCCATAGCCGCCATCATGCCCATGCCCGAGAACCTCTCGGAACTGGTGTTTGCCGGCATGCTCGGAGGCAGGCGGTTCCGCTACTTTATCCATGACGGCTATGTCGTGTCCGCGGATGCAGATTTCTGCATCCTCGGAGAAGTTGCTCCGCAACTTAAGCCGGAGGGCCCCTTCGGCGACCACATCGGCTACTATTCAGCAACACACCCCTTCCCCTACATCAACGTGAAGAAGGTGCTCTGCAAGAAGAACGCCATCTTCCCGTTCACCGTCGTCGGGCGCCCCCCGCAAGAAGACACGCTGTTCGGCAAGTTCATCCACCAGATTACAAGGCCGATGATGCCGGCCTCGGTGCCCGGCGTCCACGCCATCAACGCGGTCGACGACGCGGGCGTGCATTCCCTCTGCCTCGCCCTTGCCGACGAACGCGAGTGCCCGTACAACAACGGCAGGGAGCCCCTGGGCATCCTGAAAATCGCAAACGCGCTGCTCGGATTCAACCAGGTGAGCCTGAGCAAGTACCTGATGCTCGCGGCAAAGCAGGACAATCCCGCGCTGGACGTGAACGACTTTTCTGGATTTTTCACGCACGTACTCGAACGCATCGACTTCGGGCGCGACTTACATTTCCAGACATCCACGACCATCGACACGCTGGACTACACGGGCACCAAGCTGAATCACGGATCCAAGCTCGTCATCGCCGCCGTCGGCGAGCCGCGCCGCATCCTGCGCAACAACGCGCACGACCTGGACTCGCTCCCCCTAGCGGACGGTTTCGACAGCCCGAAGGTCATTCTGCCCGGCACCATCGCCATCCACGCAGAGCCGGATGCCGACCTGGACGCATTCCGCAAGGGCATCGAGAACTGGGGCTACCGGGAAAACTACCCCTGGATTAGCCTGGTCGACACCACGGACAGCATGGAACTCCGCGACTTTGTCTGGATGACGTTCACGCGTTCGGACCCGGCGCAGGACGTGCACGGGCTGAACGAGGAATTCCGCGACAAGCACTGGAGCATACAAGCACCGCTCATCGTCGACGCGCGAACCAAGCCACACCACCAGAAACCCCTCACCGTCCCTGACGCCATCACGAGCCGCGCAAGGGCCATCCTCGACAGGGCCAAATGATGCGTCTGACAGCAGTAATTCTTGGCATACTCATCGCCTGCACCGGAGCGTTCGCTCACGGCAGGAACTGCGCAACGGCCAACCTGTTCCACCACAAGCAATATGGCAGAGGTTCCTTACAGGCCAGCGCTAAACAAGCTGCCAAAACCAGCCTAACCAACTGCCAACCCGAAGCCTACTATAGCAACGTCCTTACCAAAAAGACTGAGCACTTCCAGGTTTTCTACACGCTGGAAGGCCCCCACGCTACGCAAAAGGCTTTCGTCGACAGCGTCGCCGTGAACCTGGAACGCGCATACAAGTTCCACGTAACCGAGGTGGGAATGCGCAAGCCGCTGGGCCACAAAAAGTCCTACCATTACCAGGAAGAGGTCGAAGACGGGCTCTACCCCGTTGAAATCATCGACATCGACTTGGCCCGCAACCCCCGCGATCTATTCGGGGACGCCACCTGTAGAGGATGTTTCGGGCTTACCTATCCGCCAAACAAGAGCAACACGGACACTACCGCGTTGTTAATCGACAACGACTTCAAATACATAACTTCGACAGGCAAACGGAAAAGCATGGAAGGCAACCCCCAATGCACCTACATCGAAGCGTCCGTCCCCCTGACACAGCAGATTACGGGAGACAACTTCAGCGAGCACTGGGACAAGGCCATCCGTATCACCGTGTTCCATGAGCTGTACCACGCCAGCCAATTGCGCTATCTCAATATGTATTTCAATTACACCATCTGGTTCGAGGCCTCCGCAGTCGGAGTCGAGGAAATCGGGAATCCCGACGTGAACGATTACTTCGGCTACATCGCCGACACGTTCAAAAAACTGGGAGAACCGCTCAACAACCTCGACACTTTCGCATATGGAATCAGTCCCCTTTACCTTTACCTGTACAGCAATGTCGAGAAAAAGTTCGACAAGGAAATCTGGACCAATTTTTCCAAGAATCCGAACAAGACCGTGGACGTACAAATTTCAAACTACCTAGAAAAGAAGAAAATGAACGCCGATTCCGTCTTCCACGATTTCGCGGTCCGGTTGTCCTTTTCTGGGGAACGCAGCACGGCCGTAAACTCAAAGCAATGGGTATACAAGGACGAGAAAGACTGGGCGACCATCAATTTCGACGAGACCCACAACTGGACGACCGTCTACGAGCACGACTTCATTCCGGACACGTCAACATTCCTGATATCGTACTACTCGGGGGGGCATCCGGACCTGACCAATTACAAGGGCGAAGCCAGTGCCGCCATCTACCGCGAGGGGAAAGCAACGATCATCCCCATCAAGACGACGCATACCGCCGATTCCATTTTCGGCAACATGTCCAGCGCAGATTCCACCGTCTGGATATTCAGTCGCCTTAACGAAAGCGATTTTATCAAAACGCAGACAACAAACAACAAACTCAAGGCCTACCCCATTCCGTGGCGCGAAGGCTCACTCTGCTTTGCACCGCTCCCGCGCGACAAGGATTACATCGAAATCCGCAACCGTCGCGGAGCTATCGTCATGCACGAAAACTACCAAGGAACCATACACTGCCTCAACGAGAAGCAGGTGCGCGAAAAAATGGCTCCTGGAGTCTACTGGTTCCGCGCCGGCAACAGCGGGAAAGCGGAAAAATTCATGATAATTTACTAAAGACAGTCTTTAAAGATATTGTCGTTGGATTCAAGTTCGGTCAGAACGGGAATCTCGATTTCATTCAAATTCTTTTCCTGGGACTCGGCAAGCACCACGCAAGCCTCACCAAACAGCGATTCGACGCCTAGATAATGCGATTCCAACCGGCGGCGTGCATAACCTTCGGTTGAATGGTTGTGGATCATGAACGCCCAGTCCGAAGCTTGGAACAGCATGAGTTCGCGTTCCATCTGGCGAACGTAGCGGTCCATCAGCGAACGGACATCCGTATCCTGCACCGAGGAAATCTTGCCCTTCAAGAGGTCTATCCGAGAGCGCATTCGATACGATTGCGGATAATACTGTTCTGTCTCGGGATTTATCCACACAGAGGCAAAGCCACCCTCGCCCCACGAAGAAAACGCCGGTTCGTGCGCATCCGGGTCCGCAGAAGACGTCATCACTTCATCGGCACCGGCAAATTCAAGTACGGAACTTGCCGCCGCGCGTTCGAGCATCGCTTCCAGGAACAGCGGTCCCTCGAACCACCAGTGGCCGAAGAGTTCTGCATCGTAGGGGCAAAGGAGCGCCGCCTTGTTCCCGCCCATTTTCGGAATCAAGTCCGAAAGAGTCGCCTCCCTGTTGGCGACGAAAAGACGGGCGTGGTCCTGCACCAGATGCATCGCGTTCCACGGACGATAGAATTCTTTTTGTTCGCTCCCCGTAATGCGGTAGTACTTGAAGCCCGTATCGATGGGCGTGTCGCCGGAATAGAAATATTCACCGAGGTAGGCTCGTTCGCGTTCCGACGCAATGTCCTTGAAGAATTCGCGGTATTCAGGATGGCCGGGGTAACCCGTGCGACGGCTCCACACTTCCATGGAACTCGCCTGTTCGCGGCCCATACAGTAGAGTCCCGACGGTGTACGGAGCGGAGTGAACACACCATACTTGGGCGGAGGCGATGCCAGCAAAACACCGTGCGTTTCCAGGAAAAAGTAATGCAGACCGTATTCGGCCAGGTAACGTTCCAGGCCAGGGAAATAGCCGCATTCCGGAAGCCAGACTCCTTCGGGCTTACGACCGAAAGCACTTTCAAAGCACGCCACGGTGGCATCCAGGTGCATGCGGATGGATGCAGGATCGCTCTGGTATGCCGGCAAGAAGGGGTGCGTCCCCACGCAGGTAAGCAGGTTGAGTTTGCCCGCAATTTCGAGGGACTTGAATTCCCCCAGCAAATCGCGGCCGATTCGGTTTTCCCACGTATCGACAAGCGCGCGCTGACGATCCAGGTAAAAGCGGGCAAGAGTCGCCTGGGGCCCATCCTTGAAACGGGCAACTTCCCGTTCGGCAAGTTCAAGCTGGCGCTGCAGATGCCCGGATATTTTCGACACCAGGCTCTCGTCGCGCAGCATCTCGATCAGCGGGGGCGACACGCTCAAGTTGAGCTTGCCCGGCACTCCCTTCTCGAGCAGGCGCCGCATGGACTGCACTAACGGCAAGTACGATTCCGTGACCGCTTCGAACAGCCAGTTTTCCTCGTAAAAGCGCTTATAGTCGGGATGCCGCACGAAAGGAAGGTGCGCATGCAGCAAGAAAAGGATTTTGCCTGGACGGGACAAGCTAATTACCCGAGATCAGAATTACTCAGTACGCTTGACAACGATAGGAACAATTGTCGTCGGGAAGTCGCCATCCTTGTCCGTTGCAAACACCGGAATAATCTTCGTGGAATCCGGAAGGTCTTCCTCGAAGCTGAAGGTGCCATCCGGGTTCAGCGGGAACGGTTCACCGCGCACCTGCAAATGGGCGTCGGGACGGGTTCCGCCGTACACGATAAGGCGAGTCTTGACCCACAGGAAGAAATCCTTGCCATAGTTGACGGAATCCTTCGGAGCAGCAATTTCGTTGCTCTTGAGAGCTGCACTGGAAAGCGCACCGGAGAACATGGATTCCGAAGAGCTGCCCAGGCGGAGGCTGTTAAGCCAGGACTCGGCAGTCGTGCTGGAAAAGCCGGAGCTCATGAAGTTGCCGTTCACGCTGCCGCCCAGGGAAGCGCGGACGAACTCGTCGTCAAGGGACGGGACCACGGCGTTCTTGTCGAACGTGAGCACCGGGGAGGACTCGAGAATCGGCATAAAGCGGTCACCCTCGACGGAGCCGAGGACAGCTATGCAGCTGTTGCCAACGGGATTCTCGACATACCAGCTACGGGCATCGGCAGGAACCTCGACATCGTGGAACTTGCGCTTCTTGCTGCGTTGGACGGTCAAGTCACCAGAAATATCAAACAAACGAAGTACGAACTTTCCCTTGCCGTTCTTTGCCTGATCCATGCGCGACTCGGAAACTTCCCAGAATGCATGCAGCCAGTTCGGGTCCTTCTGCATGAGCACAAGGTATTCCGCATCAAAAGACTGTTCCAGCTTTGCAGCCGATTTAGAGACTGGCTTGGCGATAGACCTCGTAGCAACCTTGGAGGCTGTTTTTACAGGGGCCTTCTTAGCAGTAGCCTTTGTTGACGGTTTCGCAGTCGCCTTGGTTGAGGTCTTTGTGGCTGCTTGAGTAGCGGACTTTGCAGTCGTAGTTTTCTTTGGTTTAGCCGTTGTCACTCTGAGTTCTAAAGTTTCACCTTTTTTGGCGAGGGATGCCGCTAATTTCCGCCTCGCAACAAGCGTCGAAATCTTTGCAGCTTCTTCTTTTTTAGCGAGAGATGTCATCAGTTTCCGTTTCGCAACACGCGCAGCGATTCCTGAAGAGCTTGTCTCCGCAGCTTTCTTTGCTGCTTCTTCTTTCTTAGCAAGAGATGTCATCAATTTTCGTTTCGCAACACGCGCAGCGATTCCTGAAGAACTTGTACTCGCAGGTTTCTTTGCAGTAGGCTTTGGTTTTTGCTTTGGAACAGGGGTTGACTTTGCAACCGGCTTTGCAGCAGGCTTTGCTGCAGGTTTTGCAGCAGGCTTTGCTGCAGGTTTTGCAGCAGGCTTCTTCGCACTCGTAGATCCGTTAGTAGCTTTTTTTACGGCCATTTTTCACTCCTTCTTTTATAAATCAACCATTCCCACAACTACTTTCCGCGGGATTGCCCCCAGGTACCAACACCCATCAGGCCGATGCGAATTCCAAAGAACATTTCTTCCCAGTTTTCGTCACCGCCAGTGGTACGTATTCCCCCCTGCAAGGCCAAATCGATCGTGGTTCCCTTCCTCCCCATGGGAAGGCCCGCGCCAATAGAACCACCATACTCGTAAACATCCTTTACATACCAGCTCTTCATCCAGCCACCCACTCGGAACGCCGTGCGATCCAGGTACGGGTCATAGAACAGCGGACTTCCGTCGCGCTGGAAACCAACAGCAATCATGAAGTCGTTCTGCGTCTTCGTCACTTCGGGCATATTCCAGCTACCCGCGATGTTTTCGATATCGTCTTCCCAGGAGCGCCACTGCAAATCCATCATCACGTTGTAGCGCTTGTACAGTCGGTAGTTCACGCCCGTTGCAAAAAGCGCGGGGACCTTGATTTCTCGCGTGTAACGCGTCGGCACGAGAGTATCCAATTCGCTGAAGCGCAAATCGAAGGCCAAGTCGTTCTGCAGGACATATGGTGTCGTATAAGAGAAGAAATACGAGACCTGTCGACCGCGGAACTGCAAGGCCAAGGAATAGTATGCGGGATGGTTCTTGATTTCCCAGCTTCCGCTCACATAGTCGGTCACCTTCGAACTGTTGGTCGCCCAGGAGTCGTCCTTGCTTACGGCGCTATTGTCCGGGCCAAAGATAAGGCTGCGTTCCACATTGCCAATCACGAAGTGCGCCGATGCACCCAGCGAAAGCATGCGGAAGAACGGGATACGCACAGCATAAGTCGGGACAATCTCGTACAGACTCCCTTGGTACTTCACCTCGGCATCCATCTTGGATACGGAATCCTTGACACTCTCATCCATGCTGGAAGAATAACGCTGCCAGAGCGAAAGGCCAATTGCACCGAACGTGCCCATGGGGAACGAGAAGTTGAACGAAGGCAGTCCGATATTCTTCGTGGAATAAGTGGAACCATCACCTTCGGCAGTCGTCATGTCGATAAAAAAGTTCAGATTAAAAACGACCTTGGAATCGAACGCGATACGCGCCGGGTTCACGACGGACAAACCCTCAGCATCACTGGTCTTCGCACCACCCGCAAATCCGCGGCCGGCAGTATTCACCATTCCGCCAAGCATCTGTTCTTCGCCAAGAGCATCCATGCCCAGCAAAGAGGCAGAGGCAAGACAAGCAGCACAAAGGATAAAAATCAAAAACTTATTCATCATCGTTCCTCCCGCTCCGCTTGTTAGCAAGCCAGAGTTTGAGCGTTATCGGGCTATCCATCATGCTGGAAAAATCGTAACGAGCGTAATCGAAATAGCCGAGGAAAACGTAGCTCGTATCCTTTTGGATAACTTTCGTCTCTACCGTATCCCCGTCAACGACCTTCTTCTTTGTCAGTTCGTGCTCAACAACATGCGTCGCATAAGCAGAATCCTTGTCTTGCAACTGCGGAGCCCCAAGACGCATCATGATTTTCAATTTCTTCCCGGCACTCGCACGGTTGATGAAGTTGCGCATAGCCTGCGTTATCTGAAGCGTCAGGGAATCGCCATCGTAGAACACCATATTGCTGTAGCCGCTCTTCACGACTTGCTTCTTGTTCACCTTGTACGCTTCCCTCTTGTAGCATTCCTCACCGGCACTGTCGATGAACGCTCCCGACACGACCTGGAGTGGTAGCCCCAAGTGGTTCTCGCCTTCGGCATCATTGCGGGCAAAAGTCATCTGTGCAAGAACAACCGCCTGACGTACATCGTAGCCGTCGCCCACCGTATACGGGAATTCATCGCCGTAGAAATCGGCCAGAGCGTTGAGGATGGGTTCTGAAGGGAATTCGACAATCAAAGAATCTGTCGCACCGCCGTGCAGGACAAGGCAGTCGGAGCAGTCGTTGTTGACCGTAACGCTCGCCATCCGGGTCGGCGAGTAAGACTTGAAGTAATTGAGCGTATCCCCTTCGTTCACTGACCTCATACGGAATACGGGAGTCTTCTTCTTCTCCGTGGCATAGAATCGGAACAGGTTCTCCGTTTCAGGAGCGGCAAAGCGCATTTCCAAATGGCAGGCCTGGCGACAAGTCTTGATGCTATCCAGGAACGCACCCGGCAGGTCGAAGAATACCAGCGTGTCCGACTTCGTCAACTTAATATCATAGGTCGTATCGACAACGGCATCAGGTTCCCAGTTTTCCAAACTTCTGAGCCATACGGAATCCGAGAGCGAAGCTAGGCTATCCGTAAACTTTTTGTTTTTCCCCTTGCGGAGAGTCCAGCTGATTTCGACCTTCAGATTTTCCTTAATCGGCAACAGCTTAACAGGGACGTCTTTATCTTTGTAGAACGGCAAAAGCATCGAGAACGAGACGTACGCTCCAATCGTATCGGCATCGCGGAACCGGTTCATGTACGTAGTATCGCTCACATACAAGAACTGAACCGCCATCTCATGCGCCATGTTAGAAGAATTTCCGAAAACAATAGACTTCTCTGCAATCGACGGGATAGTATCACGGAGAACTTCGACCTTCGATGGAGTCAGGCCCTCGATACTCAACGTCTGAACATCGTAGCTGTCCGGGAGCCCATGGTCCGAAAGCCAGTTGCTCAAGCCATCTTCATCGGAATCGAACAGACAGGCCGACAAAGCGATAGCCCATACAGCCAAAAAAGACAATAGAATAATTTTTTTCTTCACGCGGATCTCCGAATCGTGTTGAACTTTTTTCGAGCAGAAATATAGAAAAACTCCCCTAATTGAACCCACCCTGCCCTAAAATTCATATATTGATTTCAGTAGAACAACCATCCTCCCGAGTTCATGATGAAGTGCAGATTTTTCATTAGCAAGTCCCTTTTAATCGTCGCCAGCATTTTCTGGGCCAGCTGCAGTGAAGACGATTCACAGCCCATCAGCATCCACGATTCCTCCCCGGAATCAAGCAGTTCTGGAGACACCTTGCTACAATCGGGCAGTTCAAACGGATCCGAGCCTGCCGAAGGGACCTCAAGCGGCGCTCCCGGATCGTCATCCTCGACTCCAACCGGGGACATTTCCAACAGTTCTGCGCAATACAGGCTCGCCAGCGACCCGAGCGTGACCTGCAATCAGACTTTTCATCCGACCAACAATTGCCGGAGCATGGTCTGCGACTATGATCCCCCGATAGAATGCCATGACGAACAAGTTAAGCTCAAATTCAACAAAACAGAACCACTCGAAAAACTGGATTCCATCGAGGACCGATTGGAAAGGTGCTACGAAGCCATCCCCGTATATGGCACCGGCCCATGCCATTGTGTTGGCTACCAGACAATTATGGAATACACCTGTTCCAACGGAAAGGTTTTCCCCTATGCCGAGGACGGCCTTGTCTATACAAAAGAAGAGTACGAGGCAAAATTCCTGAGCAGTTCATCAGCAAAATCCAGTAGTTCCGTAGCGGAATCCAGCAGTTCGGCCGCACCGTCCCCTCTATGCCAAAAAATGGACTTCATAACCAGGGGCGAAGCGTTCAAAAACAGTCTGGACGAGAAACTGGACAGCCTTGCCGCGGCAGGCGAAACCGTTTCCGACAGCCTGAAAAAATGCGTCAGACGTTCGTTCCCGTATGAGGAAGGGAAATATGCAAAGACCCAGATTTGCGACGGCGACACAACCGTGAACCCGCGTTACCAAGCAAAGCTGGATTCCATCCGTAAAGAAGTCGACAAGGCCATCGAGAACTGCAAAGCCGCCGAAGTCCAGGCCGACAGCACAAAAACACCGGCGGACAGCACCGACACCCCGGCAGACACCACCAACACCCCCGCCGAATAGGACCGCCCTCGAGCCCCGAACCCCGAGCCTTATTTCTCTCGTCTTTCGTCTGTAGGGCGTAGCCCGTTCTCTCGTCTTATTACTATATTTGTCCCCGTAAAATCAAGAGGACATTATGGCCCAATTTAATGCGCATTTCAGGAACATCAACGGGGACGATACCTACCCGCTGACCGACGTCATTTACCGCAGCAAGGTGGACGGAAGCCTGCTCGAAGTCGAGCACGACCGCAAGGCCCTTGCAAGCAAGAGCCCCGACGAATGGAAGAAGCTGTTCGCCGAACGCCGCATGAGCTTCGAACCCGCCGACATGAGCGGTATCTGGAGCAAGCGCGAAATGGTTCTCCCCGACATGCCGCTCGAAGACATCGTGACGATGCGCGAAGGCTGGAGCCCGCTCTTTGACGCGGCCCCGCTCGCCCGCGAACTCGGCATCGGAAGCCTCAAGGTTAAGCTTTGCGGCAACTCCCACACGGGTTCTTTCAAGGACCTCGGCATGACGGTCGTCGTGAGCCAGGTGAACCACATCATCAAGAAGGGCATCCACCCGATTGACGCCGTGGCCTGCGCCTCTACCGGTGACACCTCCGCAGCCCTCAGCGCCTACTGCGCCAAGGCCGGCATCCCCTCCATCGTGTTCCTGCCCGCCGGCAAGACGAGCGTTGCCCAGCTGATCCAGCCGATTTCCAACGGCAGCATCGTGCTCGCCCTCGACACCGACTTTGACGGATGCATGAAGATCGTGCAGCAGGTCACCGCCGACAACCGCATCTACCTCGCGAACTCCATGAACAGCCTCCGCGTGGAAGGCCAGAAGACGATTTCTCCGGAAATCTGCCAGGAAATGGGCTGGAAGGTTCCCGACACCGTGATTATCCCGGGCGGAAACCTCGGCAACGTCAGCGCCCTCGCCAAGGGTTTCGAAGACTGCCTCGCCATGGGCCTCATCGACCGCATCCCGCGCATCATCGTCGCCCAGGCCGAGAACGCCAACCCGTTCGTGAAGGCATTTGAACGCGGCTTCGACAAGCTCGAACCCATGCAGGCCAAGAAGACGCTCGCCAGCGCCATCCAGATCGGTAACCCGGTCAGCTATCCGAAGGCCGTACGCGCCATCCAGAAGACGAACGGCATGGTCGTGAGCGTCACCGAAGAAGAGCTCGCCAACGCCGCCCACCGCGGTGACCGCATCGGCCTCTACTGCTGCCCGCATACCGGCGTCGCCCTCGGCGCCCTCGAAAAACTCGTGGCCGCAGGCAAGATCGCGAAGGACGAGAACGTGGTCGTCATCAGCACGGCACACGGCCTCAAGTTCACCGAATTCAAGGTCAGCTACCACGAAAAGAAGCTCGAGAACATCTGCTCCAAGTACGCGAACCCCGTGTTCAAGGCTCCGGCAGACCTCGGCGCCGTCATGGACATCTTGAAGAAAGAGATGGCGGAAAGAAGGAGATAAGGGGCTAGAATCTAGGATCTAGAGGCTAGAGTGTTTAAAGGCTCCGCGCAAAGCGCGGAGCTTTTTGTTTGCAGGCGTCTGCAGCACCCCTATTTGCTGACATTCGCTGCATCCCTATTTACAGGCGTCTGCAGCATCTCGCGGCGCAACATACAAAAGAAGAAAAAGAAAGGGCCCTCTTGCGAGAGCCCTTTCCTAAGAAGGAGAAAATATGAGAGATTACAGAACCTTGAACTTATCAGGAGGGGAGCAACGATAAAGTTGTATAAGGATTTACCTTTCACCTGCTCACGACCTAGAATATAGCCAAAAAAGAAATTGACGGATATTTTATTTTACTTATTTGAAACAACAATTTTAAATACGTCAACTTTTGTTTTCAAAGTTCGTTTTTTTTCATTATTCTTCGCGGAAAACAATCTTGCATTTCGGAACAAAACGGAAGCCGCCGCGGCGGTGACGTTCGATTTCGAAGTACTTCTTCACGCCTTCGTTTTCCTTGCCGTCCTTGTCATCGGTACCGTTGATGTGGGCAATGACGCGGTTCAAGCGGCTTTCGAAATTCGGGCGCAGCGGATCCATGCAGATAGCGGAGTCGCGCTTGAACTCGCGGTTCTCGTATTCCTCACGACCGGTTGCCGTGTATTCACGAAGCAAGTTGCGGAGGATTCGGGCGGGAACGTTGCGCATCAGGTGTTTGCTGTTCACGGAGATGGAGTCGTCGCTCTTGTAGTAGACGACAGTCACGGAATCGTTCATGGCATCGAGGAGCTGTTCCTGAGCCTTCTGGATAGGCTGCCATGCTTCGAATTCCTGCTTGACGACGGAATTCATCAACTTGATGAACGGTTCGACATTGCTGATATTCGCCTTGAACTTCACATCGAGGATGTTTGCCGGAGCGCCATAATAGCAGCCTTCCTTAATCAGGACCGTCTTCGTTCTCGGGTCGACCACATCCTTGGTAGCCAGGACGCAACCGATTTCCAGTTCCGTAGCGTTATCCCACTTGATGCCGCACTTTTCTACGCATTCGCTAAAGTGGGTGCTCTTGCCAACAATTTCACCATTGACATAGACGTCACCGTCCTTAATTTCGGCAGGCAAGCGGTTTTCAATGGCTTCGATAAACGACGTCTGGCTAGCAGTGAAGTTCATATGCTCGTAAGTCGGGGTTCCCAAAAGGAGCGGACCAACGCGGAACATACCGACAATCCAGCGCATCGGGTTGGAGACCAGCGCACTCGGAGTATCGAACCGGTAGGTGAAGAGCATTTCACGAGTCCCAGCGACGACCTCGTTACGAAGTATGGCCGCCTGCTTAAGGAACTGGTAACGCTTCGGGATAATTTCCAGGCAGAGTTCGCGGACATCTTTACACGAATAGAATGACGAAATATAAGGCAGGTAGGTACGGAGGACGCAGCGCGACGGAATTGCCTCGAAATCGGAGCACCGCTTAACGATGCGTTCGATGAAATCGTCCGGATTCTCCCCTCGCTCATACAACCACGAAACGACATTGTTCGCGATGAAACGGTGGGTTTCTTCATCGATAACGGAATCTCCAAAGTAGAGATCGTTCAGAAGTTTCACATTAAAGCGAGGGTCCCTCTTCACCAACGTCAGAATTTCCTTGACGGAATAGGAAAGGAGAAGTTCAATGTGAATCAATTGAAGAAACAGATTGGATACCATAATTGTACCTCGTACCTAGAACTTTTGTTTGGCAAAATGTAGCAAAACTTTGTAGAAACAACCGATTTTGTCTATATTTTTGTCATGAAAATGGCCGAAATACACCAATTACCCGACGAAATCATCAATAAAATTGCCGCCGGAGAGGTTATTGAGCGCCCCGCATCCGCCGTAAAGGAACTTATTGAAAACGCCATAGATGCGGGAGCGACCCGTATTCAAGTCCAAATTGAACAGGGCGGGAAGGCAAAAATTCTCGTTTCGGACAACGGGAAAGGCATGGGACAAGCCGACCTCGACATCTGCTACCTCCGCCACACGACATCCAAACTACACAGTGCAGACGACCTTTTTCACCTGCACACGAACGGTTTTCGTGGCGAGGCCGTGGCATCGATCGCCGCCATATCCAAAATGACGATTACCAGCGCCACCGACGATGGCGAAAGCGGCAGAATCATACTGAAGGGCGGAGAAGTCGTTGAAAAACAAGACATTCAGGCAAGCCGGGGGACGACATTCCTCATCGAAGACCTATTCTTCAACACCCCTGTCCGCAGGACATTCCTCGGCAGCGACACTTCCGAAGGGACCCGCGTCTTGGACGTGGTCATCCGTGCAGCAGTCGCGCACCCCGAAATCCGCTTCGACTACAAGGTAGGAGACAAGTCCGTATTCATTGGAGTCCCGGGAGAACTCAAGAACCGCCTCGCCGAAGCTATCGGTTCGGGCGTTGCCAAAAACCTCTTGCCTGTCGACTACACCGAAGCGCAGATCCACGTTTCCGGTTATATCTCCCCTGTCACCGAGACTAACGGCAAGCGCCACCACCAGTTCCTGTTCATGCGGAACCGCCCCTTCGAAAGCAAGCTGATTGGCAAAGCCGTCTCGCAGGCATACGAGCCCTACGGAGCGCAATGCAAGCCGGTCACGGTGCTGTTCCTCGACATGCCCGACATGGAATTCGATGTGAACGTCCACCCAGCCAAGCGTGAAATCCGGTTCGCCAACCAGAACCTAGTATTCCTCGTGGTGACGCACGCATTGCGCGAAACTTTCAAGGCGACAATGGAGGCTTCCTCCCCCATCATCGACCTGTCCGACGAAAAATACGAGTCATTCACCAATTACTCCGCCGGGACTTCCCCAGAAAGCACCCGCAACGATGCAGGCTTCGGTGCTGGCTTCATAAGCCAGAAACAGCCCTCGCAAGACAGCTACAAGCTCGCCGAACGCAAGCCACCCAAATACACCGCCGACGACGACACCGTGCAAGACCTGTTCTCGCAGCCAGAACTCGGGAAAATTATCTCGTTGGAGCCCGGACAACCGGCAGCACAGGCCACCACTGCCCCGCAGCAAGAACAGCCCTGGGCGCCACCGACATTCTTCCAGGTAGCAAATACCTACATCGCCGGCGAAGATGCCGAGGGACTGCTGATTATAGACCAGCATGCCGCCCATTCGCGGATTCTTTACGAGCAGGCGCTGGAAACTCTCGCATCGGGAGCTGCACTGGACAGCCAGGAGCTCCTGTTCCCCGAACTCATCGAGTTTTCAAAACTGGAGCAGGAACTGTTCCATTCCGTAGAGGCGGACCTCAAACACCTGGGGTTCTACATCGAGCATTTCGGCGGGGACACGTTCCAGATTCGCGCCATCCCGAGTGCGCTCCCCCTTTCAAGAGCAACCAAGGCCGTGCATGATTTTCTGGAAGGCGTCAATGACGGGGACCGTAACGACATGGTCAAGATCCAGGACGCCATCGCGAAGGCGTGGGCCAAGACAAACGCCCACCAGGCAGGCGACAAGCTGAAGCCCGAAGAAATGGCCATGCTCGTAAGCCAGCTGATGACGATGGACGAGCCGCTCAAGTCGCCTTACGGGACCCCGACGCTAATGCGCCTGTCCCTTGAAGAGCTTTCCAAGAAATTCAAGCATTAGCTCGCGGGACGTCCGCCCTCGGGCAAGAATTCCCTGCACGGATTGCGCCACGCCGTCCATGTCCTTTTCGACAGCGCGACGGCACGCCGCCGCTAAATCCACGCGACTACCCATGCCCGCTCCCGTGCGCATCATCGGCGGCACGATGATTTCTTCGAAAACATCCTTGCCCAACACCAGGTTCGGCAACGCAAAATTCCCCGTGCGCACCAGCATTTTTCCAAACACGTAGGTCAAGAAGTCCGGCTTCGTGCAGACGACCATCGGCACCCCGGCCAGCGAGACCTCGAGCGTCGCCGTGCCCGGACAAACCAGGGCCAACGCGGCCCGCGAATACCTTTCGAGACGTTCTTCCACTCCGGCAGGAGCCACCTCCACCTTGACCCGGCACGCCGACTGCGCAGGCAGGTTCCTTACAATTTCCGTAAAAGAAACTTGCAACGATTCGCGGGCGGCAAGAATCGTCACTTTACCGCACTCCGCGTCGATCCGGCACGCCGCGTCCAAGGCCATTTTCAAGAACGCCCGTATGTTCCTTGCCGCCTGGGCATGCCTGCTCCCCGGCAGAAGGAGCACATCCCCGCGAGCCGGCCGCCTCACCGGCAGCCGCGCACTGGCCAAAGGATGCTGAATCAGGCGCGGTTCGCAGCCGAACTTGCGGTAGGCGTCCGCCTCAAAATCAAAAAAGACAGCCAGCGGAATTCCTCGCAGCCGCTTCGCCCGTCCCTGCTTCCACGCCCATATCTGCGGCGGCGCGACATACAGGACCGGCTTCCCCAGCAACTTCGCTAGGCGAACCAGCTTCATGTTGAATCCGGGATAATCAATAGCCAAAAGCGCAAGGCAACACTCATCGCGAAGGGCGGAACAGAGCACATCAAGATCCTTGCGCAAAGTTCCACAACTCGCCAGCACATCGCCAAAACCGGAAACAGGGAGATGTTCAAAATTCACTAGAGGGCGAAGTCCGGCACCTTGCATCCTCATGCCACCAGCACCGCAGGTCTCAAGACCCGCAGCCATTGTTTCGCGGACAAGGGCTTCGCCCAGGATATCCCCGGAATCTTCCCCTGCACAAAAAAGGACAAAAGGTTTTCCACCGGGAGAACCCATAGAACCTACCGAACCTTGTTCGAAACCCAGAACTTGACGACACCCAAATCCTGCTTGAGCCACTTCAGCAATTCCGGGCTATATTCCACCTTGGTCTTTTTCAAAGTCAAGGCATGCTCATAACGAGACTCGGTTTCAATATGACAAACGATTTCGCAGCCGGTCCCTTCGACAAACGGTTCGAAGCGCGCAAGGCCTTCTTCCATTTTCGCAAGGAAATCATCGGTAAGCATCATGGAATAAAGTGTAATATGCACGTACTTCACCATGCTTTCGCGGACGCGGTCGAGCTGCACAACCTTATCGACAATCACCTGAAATTCATCGGTGAGGTTCTTTTCGCGGTCCCGCTTCTGCTCCAACTGGCCCTGGACAAGCACGCGGTCGTCTTCCGAGACGCTGTCGCGGAGATCCTGCCAAATGTCCTTCTTGAAGAACAGTTCGATGTCGCCGTGGAAATCCTGGATTTTGCCGACACCGATGGTATCGCCCTTCTTTGTCTCGATGGAGCGCATCATCGTGACGACACCGCCAACGCAAACACCGTGGCCGATTTTCTTTTTCAGTTCGTCCTCGGCAAGGCTGCACGTGGTAAAGCCGGAAAGCTCCGGGCGGAACTCGTCGAGCGGGTGTCCGGAAAGGAACAAGCCCAACACGTCGCGCTCCTTGTTGAGCATTTCCATTGCGGTCCACTCTTCCGCTTCTTCGAGCGTCTCTGCCGTATTCTGGATAGTCTCGGGGCCACCCAGGTCGAACAGCGAGACCTGTCCCTTGGCCTTGTCTTCTTGGCAGTGGGCAGCCACTTCGAGCGCACGGTCCACCGTCGCAAACTGTACGGCTCGGCTCCCCGGCAAATCGTCCAAGGCGCCCGCCATGATAAGGCATTCCATCACCTTCTTGTTGAGCGGCGGACGCTTTTCCTTCTGCATGCCCTGGTATTCCACGACGCGCTTGCAGAAGTCAAAAATATCCTTGTACTTGCCGCGACGGTCGCGCTCGGCCACCACGTCTTCGACAACAGCGAGGCCCACGTTACGGATACCGGCGAGCCCGTACAAAATCCGTCCATCCTCGTTCGCCGTGAACACGCCGTATGAGGAGTTGATATTCGGCGACACCACCTCGATTCCCAAGCGCTTGCATTCCTGGATGATGGTCACGATGTCTTCCGTCTTGCCCATCTTCGATGTCATCGAGGCGGCCATGTATTCGGGGCCGTAATTCGCCTTCAGATAAGCCGTCTGGTAAGCCACGTATGCGTAAGCCGCCGCATGGCTCTTGTTGAATGCATAACCGCAGAACGGGAGCACCGCATCCCAGACCTTCTGGATCATGGCGCGATCGTAACCCTTCGCAAGGCACTTCTCGAAGAATTCCGGTTCGAGCTTTGCCATCTTCTCGGGCATCTTCTTGGCCATGATACGGCGGATATTGTCAGCACCGCCCAGCGTGTAGCCGCCCAGAATCTGGGCCAGTTTCATCACCTGTTCCTGGTACACAATCACGCCGTACGTTTCGCCCAAAACCTGTTCCAGGTCAGGATGGTAACAGTCGATTTCTTCCTTGCCGTTCTTACGCGCAATAAAGTGCGGAATCTGTTCAATAGGCCCCGGACGGTAAAGGGCGTTCATAGCGATCAAGTCAAAGATTCGCGTCGGTTTCAGTTCGCGCAGGTACTTCTGCATACCCGGAGATTCGAACTGGAACACCGTAGTCGTCATGCCCTTGCCGAGCAAGTCAAAGGTTTTCTTGTCATCGAGCGGGATATGACCCATGTCCAGGTCAATCTTGCGATTCTTCTTGACCATGTTCACCGTGTCCTGGATGATGGACAAGTTGATGAGGCCAAGGAAGTCCATTTTCAAAAGCCCGATGTCTTCGGCGTAGTGCTTGTCGTACATCACCACCGGCGTATCGGCGGGAGCGGCTCGGTAAAGCGGGGCCAAGTTGTAAATCGGGGTCGGCGTAATCACCACGCCGCACGCATGCACGCCCGTCTGGCGCGGCAAATCTTCGAGCGTAAGCGCGATGTTCCAAAGGTTCTGGTAGCTCGCACGGCTATTAATCATCGCCTGCAAGGGTTCCGGGCTGTAACCGTCTTCGAGGTTGTTGCCCTTCTTGTCTTTGCCGGTCCAAGCCTGTTTAAGGCTAAAGTTCAGCGTACGCTGCGGGAACAGCTTGGTGATGATTTTCGCCTCTGCAGGCGGAAGGCCCAGCACGCGAGCCACGTCGGTAATCACCGCCTTCGACTTGAGCATGCCGTAAGTAATAATCTGGCCCACACAATCGCGGCCGTACTTGTCCGTCACGTACTGGATGACGCGGCCACGGTCCCTATCCGCAATGTCGGTATCGATATCCGGCATGCTCACACGTTCCGGGTTCAAGAAACGTTCGAAAAGCAAGTCGAACTTGAGCGGATCGATGTCGGTAATACCGATGATGTAAGTGACAAGCGAACCTGCCGCCGAACCACGTCCCGGACCCACGGGAATTCCATGTTCGCGAGACCAGTTGATGAAGTCCCACACAATCAGGAGGTAGCCAGCCACATTCATGTTGCGGATACAGTTCAGTTCCTTGTACATGCGCTTGGCCACGTCGGTCTCATGCGCAGGGAACTTGAAATCTTCGTCGGGAAAACGCCACTTGAGGCGCTCGTTACAAAGGTGCGTTATATATATATCCGCATCGCCGCCCGGTTTGCACCAACGGTGCGTATTCTTATCCCAAGCCTTGTTGTCTTCTTCGGTAAAGAATTCCGGCTGGGACAAGCGATCTATTTCAGCCTTGTCTTCGTCGGTAAGCGCATCGGGTTCTATTCCCTTGTCGGCGCAATACGTCTCCGTGACCTTTTTCTTCTTGTCCTTGATGACACCCTTCAGTTCGCGTTCACGGATGACCGGGTACTCGGCATCGTATTCGGCCTTCATGTAACCCTTGATTGTCTGGTATTCCTCGGAGGCGAGGAACTCGTCGGGAATCTTGAATCGCGGCCAGAACTCGTCGCCGATACCCGTCTTCACGGTAAAATTGCAACGTTCCGCAATCTTCACCGTATTCTCGATGGCACCCGGGATGTGACCGAACAGTTTGACCATTTCCTCTTCGCTGCGGAAATAGAACTGGTCTGTGGGGAAACGCTTGTCCGTAAATTCGTTCAGGGTGGACTTGAGCGAAATGCAGCGCAAAACCTTATGGGCCGTGGCATCTTCGGGCTTGATGTAGTGGATATCGGCTACGGCCACGACCTCGCGCCCCATCTCCTGAGCCAGCTGCACATTGAAATCGTTGACCAGCTTTTGCTGGGGAACCCCGTTATCGCAAACGGACAAATACAGATGCTCGCGGTCGAAAATCTTGTCCAGGCAGTCCATGTACTCGCGCGCCATGGCGTTGCGGCCCGCAGCCACGTTCTGCCCATAACGGCTAAAGAAATCGCCGGCGATGGCAATCAAGCCTTCCTTGAACTGCTTTACCACCTCCAAAGGCACCGAGGGAATTTCCGCCCAGCGTTCACTCTCTTCATAGCGGTAGCTCACGATGCGCAGCAAGTTGTAATAACCCTTCTCGTTTTCAACAAGCAGCGTCAATCGTTCGAAAGTCGTCGGATCCTTCTGGCTTGCGCTCGAGGAATCGATGTAGACATGGCAGCCGTAAATCGTTTTTACTGGCGGGAGCCCCTGTTCCTTGCGCTTCTTGTTCAAGTCCTTGCCGCGAGTCTGGATTTCCAGGATGCCAAACATGGCACCATGGTCCGTAAGGGCGACCGCCGGGGCATTGTCGGCAGCGGCAGCGGCAAGAATGTCGTCTAGACGGGCAGACGACTGCAAAACAGAAAACTCAGAATGAACCTGCAAATGAACAAAAGCCATGCCCCCAATTTAGTAAAGGAACCCAAGGCCTTAAAGAAGCATCAAATTAAAAAAGCCCCCTCCAAGGGGAGCTTCTTGAAAACCGATTTTTTCGCAAAAAACTAAAGGGAATCCACAACCGTCTCGTAACGCGGAATATTCGAAATCCTGAGCTGGTCGTATGCACCCGATGTCGTCAGGGCTTCGGAAAGTCCGACACCTTCCATGCAGCAATAGGACTTGTAGCCAATCACGAGCAGGTTTTCGAAATGTTTACCACGATTGGCCGGAACATAGCCTTCAGCGTGCTGAACACTGGCAACTTTTTTACCATTCAGCCAAACGCTCATGTAACCGTCACCCCACTGACCGGCGATTAAGTTCCAGCCACTATCGAGAACCGCTTCACCGCGGACAAAGTAATGGATGTCAGCATGGTTCTTCTGGAAAACCAACTGACCGTCCTGATACAGGAACTGGACTCGGGAGCCGTCGTTTCCAAGAATGGTTCTTGCCGGCTTGTTGGTAAAATCACTACCGGGACGGAACCAGAATTCTACCGTGCCTGCGTCCATGGATTCAATCATATTGATGCCAAGCGGAGCAACCTCTCCGTCTTTCAGCGAAACAGCCTTTCCGCAGACGCCATCCACCAATTCACCTTCTAGATAAATTGTTTCCAATTCATCCATAAACAAAGTATTATCATCCATTACAAGAGCGGGAGATTCGCACCTGCCCGGATAGGTCGAAGCTACCGGAGCCACCGCATTATTGAAATAACCCGCGACGCCCAAGAAATCAAAGTTTTGCCACAAGGAAACCGAGGAGTCCGTTGCAGAGGAATCCTCATCCACCAAAACCGTGGAATCTTCAGGGCTAGTAGCAGACGTATCTGCATCTGTCAAAGCAGTCGAATCCTGAGGAACAACGCTAACCGTATCTACATTCACATCAACAGAATCGTCATCCAAAGGAGCTTCCGTAGGAGGGGGACAATCCAAAGTATCCGTTTCTACGACAACTTCTTCACTATCATCGACATTTTCCATACTATAGCGAGGAATGTTCGATATACGGAACTGGTCAAACGCACCGGAAGTCGTCATGCCTTCGTACTGGCCGGGACCTTCCATGCAGCAATAAGACTTGAAGCCGATGACGAGAAGGTTTTCGAAAGGCTTGTTGCGCATAGCGGGCACATAGCCGGGCTCATGTTTCATACGGGCAACCAGCTTGCCATTCACCCACAAGCTCATGTAGCCGTCGCCCCACTGGCCGGCAACCAAATTCCAGTCATTTTCAAACGTGACTGCGCCATTCACAAAGTAATGGATGTCGGCATGGTTCTTCTGGAAAAAGAGTTCTCCATTCTTGTAGAAGAAATGCACACGGGCACCGTCGTTACCCAAAAGGGTTCGTGCCGAGACATCGTAGAAGTCTTCTCCCGGACGGAACCAGAATTCCACCGTTCCGGCTTTCATGGAATCAATCAGGTTAACTCCGAGCGGGGCCACTTCCCCATCCTTCAACAGGAGTGCCTTCCCGCAGACACCATCCACCAATTCGCCTTCCAGGTAAATCGTTTCCAGCTCATCGAAATAGCGGGTATTGTCGTCCATTTTCAAGGCAGGAGCCTTGCAGCGGCCCTTCGAAGGAGCCGAAGAACTAATAGCAAACCGACCTTCTTCGGCGGCGGTCTCAAAATACTCCGGCACGCCCTCTTCGGCTAGCGTACGCCACAAGGATGTATTTGAATTGTTGAAACGTTCCAATGTCTGATCAGTCCCACCCGTAGAATCATTGGAACTACAAGCAAAAAATGCAAATGAGCCCAAAACAAGGCCACAAAGAATTTTTTGATTCATTTTTTCTCCTTCACCTCTCCCTTGATTACAGATAAATATATCCTTTTTTTCAGGGAATAATACGAAGTGGAAAAAAAATGTATCTTTTTCCATATGAAACGTGCACTTATTACAGGTATTACAGGCCAGGACGGTTCCTATCTAGCAGAATTTCTCCTGGGAAAAGGCTACGAAGTCTACGGACTTGTCCGCCGAAAGAGCAAACTGGACTTCAACAACGCCGAACACCTCAAGGGCAAAGTCACCTTTATTTTCGGAGACATGACGGACTCCGCGTCCCTCATCCGAGCCATGGAAATATCCAAACCCGACGAGATTTACAACCTCGCCGCCCAGTCCTTCGTCACGACGTCATGGGAAACCCCGCTTTCTACGGCAGACATCAATGCCATCGGTGTGACCAAACTTTTGGAAGCGGTCAGGCTCTGCAAGCCCGACACCCGCGTGTACCAAGCTAGCACCAGCGAAATGTTCGGCAAGGTACAAGCCATTCCGCAAAACGAAGAGACCCCTTTCTACCCGCGCAGCCCTTACGGCGTTTCTAAGCTTTATGGCCACTGGATTACCAAGAACTACCGCGAAAGCTACGGCATGTTCGCATGCTCCGGCATTCTGTTCAACCATGAATCGGAACGCCGCGGCGCCGAATTCGTAACCCGCAAAATCACGATTGCCGTTGCCAAGATCAAAGCCGGCAAGCAGGACGTGCTGGAACTCGGCAACATGGACGCCAGCCGCGACTGGGGCCACAGCGCCGACTATGTCCGCGCCATGTGGCTCATGCTGCAGCAGGACAAGGCCGACGACTTCGTCATCGCCACGGGCAAGACGCACAAAGTCCGCGAATTCGTCTACCTCGCATTCAAGGCCGCCGGCATGGAAATCGAATTCCACGGCGAGGGCGAAAAGGAATACGCCACCCTCAAGGGTACGGACAAGGTTGTCGTGAAGGTGAACCCGCAATTCTTCCGCCCTGCCGAAGTAGACCTGCTCATCGGCGATGCAGCCAAGGCAAAGAAGGTCCTTGGCTGGGAACCCGAAATCAGCTACGAACAGTTGGTACAGCGCATGGTCGAAAGCGACATGAAACTCCTCGCTGAAGGCAAGATTTAATGAAAACTCTAGTCATCGGGGCAAGCGGTTTTGTCGGTGGCTACCTGGTAAGGGAACTAGAAGCCGCAGGGCACAAGGTGACCGCAGTCGACATCCCCGAAGTGAACCTCCTGGACCGCGAAGGCGTCGATTCCCTCCTGGAAAAGGCAAAACCCGATTACGTGGTTAATCTCGCCGCCATCAGTTCCGTGGGCGCTTCCTGGAAAGACCCGGTATCAACGATACAGGTCAACGTCGTCGGCACCATCAACTTGCTCGACGCCATTGTCAAGCATGCACCACAGGCGAAGACGCTCCTTATCGGAAGCGCCGAGGAATACGCGCAGACCGCCGAAATGAACGTCGCGCTCAGCGAATCCAGCGAACGCGAGGCCAGCAGTCCTTACGGCATCTCTAAAATCGCACAGGAAAATTTCGCGGAACTTTACCGCAAGAAGCACGGAATGGAAATCGTTTGCACGCGCTCTTTCAACCATACGGGCGTCGGGCAGAAGACGACATTCGCCCTCCCGAGCTTCGTGAAGCAGATTGCCGATATCGAAAAGAGCGGGCAGCCCGGCACCATCAAGGTCGGGAACCTCAGCGCCTGGCGGGATTTCTCGGACGTGCGCGACGTGGTGCACGTCTACCGCATGCTGCTGGAAAACAAAACGGAGTACGACGTTTACAACGTCGGTTCCGGAATCGCACACAAGGTCGGCGACCTCCTGGATACCATCATCGGTTTTGCATCCGTCAAGATCGAAGCCATCCAGGATCCCGAAAAAATGCGCCCCGTAGACATTCCCTACCAGTGCTGCGACAACTCGCGCATCGTGAAATGCGGCTACTGGAATGGTACACGAATCGAAGAAACTCTCAAATGGATGTTCGACCATGAAATCGACGCCCAAAATTGCAATTGACGCCCGCATGGTGAGCCGGTCCGGAATCGGCACCTGCATTCAGCATTGGCTCAAGGACGTGGGCTACAGCGTAGCGCTTGGCGACCCGAAAGACCTTGAAGAATACAAGGACTGCGTCCCGGCGCAAATTCCCTTCATCAGTGGCATCTACGGCTATAAAGAACAACTAAAGTTCCCGTACTGCAAACTGCGCAAGGCAAAGCCCGACATTCTGCACATTCCGCACTGCAACGTACCGCTGTTCTACCGCGGCAAGATGATGGTGACCATCCATGACCTCACCCATCTGGTCTACCCGGAATTCCTGCCGTCCAAGATTGTACACCTGTATTTCAAGTTCATCTTCTGGTTCGTCTGCAAACGCGCGAACCACATCATGACCGATTCCGAAAGCACAAAGAACGACCTGATCCGTTTTTACAAGGCGGATGCAAGCAAGATGACCGTCGTCCCGCTAGGTGTCGGCAAGGAATTTGTCCGTAAGAGCCGCGAAGAAGTGGACTACCTGTACAAAAAGTACGACATTCCCCGCGACAAGAAAATCCTGCTTTACGTCGGAAACCTGCTCCCCCACAAGAATCTGAACAAGCTCCTGGAAGGTTTTGCCCGCATGCAGGGCCGCGAAGACTGCAGGCTCGTTCTTGTCGGCAAGGCATTCGACGGGCGTACGCAGGACACCCGCGAAAAGGATTTGGGAATCGAAGAACTCACCATCCACGCAGGCATGGTGAGCCAGGAAGACCTGGTGAACTTCTACAACCTTGCCGACCTTTTCGTACTGCCATCGCTGTACGAAGGATTCGGGCTCCCGGTGCTCGAGGCATTCGCCTGCGGCACGCCCGTGGCTTGCTCCCACGTTTCCTCGCTCCCCGAAGTCGGCGGCGACGTGGCAAAATACTTTGACCCGAAGAATCCCGAAAGCATCGCGCGCACCTTGGAAAGATCCATCGACGACAAGGGAAAATACGACAAAGAGATTGACGCCTGGGTAAGCAAGTTTACATGGGAAAACAGCGCAAAGCAAATCCGTGAAATCGCCACGGAACTTGCCGCGAAGTAAAGGGACAGAATGCAGCAGGGCTCGGCAAAAAAGATTCTTTCCAACTTGTTGAAGGTCGCCATCAGCGTCGGCGGTCTCGCCTATATCTTCTGGAAAGTCCCATTTGCCGAGGTATGCAAGCACTGGACCGCACAGGCATTGCCATGGATTTTGCTCATCCTGTTCTGCACCGTATTCAGCATGGCCATCCAGGCGAACCGCTGGCGCAGTCTCTTGCTCGAAGAAGGCAAGAAAATCAAGCTCCGCACGTTCTACGCCTATATAGCCCTCGGGTACTTTTTCAACAACCTGCTCCCGAGCGGGTTCGGCGGTGACGCCGTCAAGACCATCGCTTTCGGCAAGCGGTTCGGGAACATCGCCAACTCGGTCGCGGCCGTCGCCATATCGCGCGTCATGGGCCTCCTCGCCATGTTCCTCTGCTTCTTTGCAACGCTCCCCTTCGTCGTGGCGCGTTACGACATCCCGACCATCTACACCGGAGCCGTCAGCGCCGTCGCGCTCGTCTCCGTCCTCGTGATTGTCGGGGGGCTTTTCTCCGACAAGATAAAACTCCCTGCAAAGCTTACCGCCAAGGTGCCGTTCCTGCTCAAGTTGCAAGACGCCTTCTCCATTTACCGCGGCTACAAAAAATCCTTCCTGCTTTCGGGCCTCGATTCCATCTGGCTACAGATTTCGTCCATCGCCATCCACTACGCCTATTTCCAGGCAGTGGGCGTCCCCGTGGACCTCGCGACTATTACCGTCTTCATGACCATCACCATCACCGTCTCGATGTTGCCGATTTCGATAAACGGCATCGGCATCCGCGAAGGCGTGAACGTGAGTCTGTTTACGGGCCTGCTCGGAATTCCCGCTGACATTGTCCTTGCGGCAGCGCTTATTGGATATATCCCCATGCTATTCCAGGCGGCTCAGGGGGCATTCGTATTCGCCATCATCGGGAAACGAAATAGCGCTCAATAAGGATTATCATCCAATACGGAATACCTTTTTTTCAGATTTCGGGCAAAAAAGGCTTTTTGCCTATTTTTTCACCTTTTTTATTCCCTACCCCCTTTAAAAGCAAATTTTATTATTTTATCCTTTTGTAAAAAAAAGGAGACCTTCTAATGAATATTTTCAAGCACGCAACCCTAGCCTCGCTTTTCTCACTAGCGTTCCTCGCAGGATGCTCCTCCGAAGACAACTCGACCATCACGAAAGCCTCCGAAGACAACCCGACCAGCACGAAAGCCTCCGAATCCGCAGCAAGCCCTGTCGACACAAAAATTGATGTCGTTGCCGGTTGCGAAGAAATCACGAACGAAGACGACAAGGCCAAGATGCTCAAAGCGAAAGAAAGCATCATCGAAATATACTCCACCTTCGGCGAAGGCAACCTGAGCGATGCCCAGGAACTGAGCGCCTCGACCAAGGAGACCGTCCAGACCATCCTGAAAAAATACCCCGGCAGCTGCGAAGCCCAGTTGGGATACGTCGCCACCATCGTCTCGGACATCGCGAACAACAAGAAAATCAATGACCTCCTCGACACCATCTACGCCCGCAAGGGCATGCCGAAGGCAACCATCCTTTCCGGCAGTGTCGAAGACGCATCCAGAATCTCCGTGGACTTTACCATCAACTCCTCTGACGAAATCCGCGGCATCCTGGTAAGCGACGTGCAGTCCGCCATCGCAAGCGTCATCCCCTCGCTGGATTCGGCGATCAGCTTCATGACCAACATCGCAAACGACGACAACTTTATCTGCTCGTACAAAATTAAAGACCGCGACGTCGAGCTCGACCGTGGCGAATTCGCCCCTGCACTTGCCGCCCTCTACGTAGCAAAGGCAAGCCTCACCGCAATCGTCAGTATCAACCTGAACATCGACAACAACGGCAGCTACGACTGGATAGACTCCCTCGAAACCATCGATCGCACTTGGAACTATTCCGAAAATGCGGGCATCAAGCAGCTTGTCAAGCTCGCCGGCAAAGACAGCAAGCTGACGTCCATACACAGCAGCTGGAAATCGGAATACCGCAACATCCCGAACTTGCTGGACAGCGCCATCACCTACGTGCAGCTCGGACTCCAGTACGGTCTGGAAGAAGCCAAGAACGGGCTTGCGACACAGGAGAACGACCTCTACGTCGTGGGTAACGGCGAATTTGCAGACCTCAGCACCAAGGACGCCCAGAAAATCATCGATTCCCTGAGCACCATCCGCGAAAAGCTCAGAACCGGCTTCGACATCCGCTATACCGAAGGCAAGACCATCAAGTTCGTTCCTTACAAATGGTTCGAGAATACCGACGGCCTCCTCAAGTTCCTCCCCTACCACGAGGTTAACGACATGTCGCTCTGGAACACACCGGACGGCGGCTTCTACTGGTCCGAGGATCTCGAATACCAAGCCTACGCACAAAGATACATGCAGAGCTTCGTCGCACAATCATACAACAAGTACAATCCCGAAGCCGAGTACAACGAAATTGGCGGGTGGGATACCGACGAGACATCGGGCAAAATCCATATGGACATTTACGATCCCGAGCGCATCTCGGCTGAAATCGGTTACTACGCCGACGGTTGCAAGATCAAGTTTGTCGTCCGCGGCTACCAGGAAGGATATCCCTGGAACATGACTGTCGAAGGCGACGAGCCCACGACCACTACCGACTGGACCATTCCCGACGCAACTCTCCCCGAAGGCATGTGTAGGGTAAACAACGGCAAGGCCGAATACGCAATCGCCTACCGCGAAAACGAAGTTCCCAACATTCTCTACTTCACCGACGCCAAGGGGAAAAAGACCATTACCATCCAGGAACTCGTCAACGGAAAAATTGTTGACGGCGAAGTGCAGTCCTACAAGTTCGAAGATCTCCGCTCGCTCATCTACTTCCCGGACATCACGCTCGGCGGCGTATTCCCCAACATGACTGAAGAAATCCTCTGGAACGACATCGTTCCCGCCATCTTCGGAGACGACGATGATGACGATTACGAGGAGTACGAGGATTAAGGTTCCATTCGACATCTAACCGGACTTCGTGAACAACATCAAGAAATCGCTATGCACACTCGGGCTCCTGTGCCTTGGCGCAGCAACCCTAGCGCATGGCGGAACAAAAGGCCTCGTCCATTGCGGCGGCCTTTTTTTGCTGAATAGCGAAACATCGCAGGCAAACGGGACGGGATGCATCGCCACCGACACCGTGCAGTTCGGCACCCACAGTGTATTTGCCGGTATCGGATACGACCGCATAAACGTGAAATGGATTGACAGCTGGACGCTCTACATAAAGAGGAGTGCATTTCTCGGCTCGGCGGGATTCAAAAGCGACTTCAGGAACATTTCGCTATCCGTAAGCGCAAGCAGTGAGCCCTCGATTACATCGAACCTGACAATCCACACCGCCGATTCGTCTCTTTACGCAGGGACGCTTTTCGGCAGAGGGTTCCCTACCCTGGCGACATTACGCTGGGAATCAGAAAACGAGACCGACGAGGTTCACAAAATCGAGGCGGACTGGGAAAGCGACTACCTCCGCAAGGGTTTCGTCATCGGTGTACAGGCAAAAAGGCACCATATCCAAACAAGCCTTGAACAAATAAGCACAACACCGGTCAAGCAAAACGAGGAATACTTCATCAAGGACAGTTCGCAGGTAAGCATCTGGAACAGCCTTTACAAATACAGCCTCGACAACAGCGCTATCGACTTGCAATACATGCTGCTTTCCGCAAAATCGGAAATCATCGGCAATTCCTACCGGGACAACAGTACCAAGAGATTCATGTACCTGCCGCTGAAGGCGATAATGCATTACGCGGACATCCACTGGGGAAACGAATCCTTCGGGATAGACGCCAAAGGGGTTCTCGGTTACGGGAAAATGAAGAGAAACGACCAGCGCTTTTTCGAGACTCTGGCCCCGAACCGACTTCTGCCCGCATCGGTCACACAAGCGCTCTCCTTCTCGTTCCTGCAAAGAAATTACCGGGTCGATGCAGACCTCAACGTCGCCGCGGCATCGTTCGGGGGTTACGCCAGCCCGCATTTCAATATCGTCGGCAACGCAAGGGTTGCTCCTAAAATCGGGCTATACGGGTATTACACCTACAACGATCTCGAAATCGAAAACGTCTCGGAAACGACCTCGCTAATCAAGTACCGCCGCGATAGCGAATGGAGACTCTGGACACTCGAAAGTACGGGGCTCATCGCAAACATCGGGCTCATCCTGGAAAAACTTTCGCAAGACAAGTTGCACGGTCTTTCGCTGGAGTGGAGCGCCGCGCAAATCATCCCCCTGAAAGCGGACATCCGCAAGACAACGGACTACAGATCCTCGGGTAACTCAACAAAAGTTACCCCGGAAGGGACCCGTTCTTTCGAATTTTTCAAAGACGGCTTTGCTAGCAATCTAGCAATCTCGATAAGCTTCTAGACAAGGCGTTCTTTCGCCTGTTGATTACCACACTTCGGTCTTGAGTTCGCGATCCCAGATGTCCTTGATGACATCTTCCACCTTCTTGCCTTCGAAGAGGAGAGCATGGACGGAATTCACGATGGGCATCTCGACACCCAGCTTGTCGGCAAGCGCCTTGGTGCTCTTGCAAGTGGGAACGCCCTCGGCCACCATCTTCATGCCGGCGAGAACCTGGTCAATCGTTTCGCCCCTGCCGATGTGCTCACCCACATAGCGGTTGCGGCTATGCTGCGAAAGGCAGGTCACGATAAGGTCGCCCATACCCGCAAGCCCTGCAAAAGTTTCGGGCTTGGCGCCGAGCGCCTTGCCCAGGCGGCACATTTCCGCCTGGCCGCGGGTAAGAATGGCAGCGCGGGAGTTGTCTCCAATCTTGAACTTGCCGCTGGCCTCGAGACCGTAAAGCACACCGGAGGCAATCGCAATCACGTTTTTCACGGAACCGCAGAGTTCCACGCCGATAATGTCGGTTGAACTGTAGACGCGCAGGTAAGAGCAGCTCATGACCTGCTGAACAAGCTTCGCGGATTCTTCGCTCACACTCGCTGCAACAATAGCAGTCAGGATATGGCGGCTGACTTCTTCGGCATGCGAGGGACCGCTGAAGGCGACCATTTTGTCGTCAGTGAGCCACGGGACGTTTTCGAGGAGCACTTCGCTCATCAGCTGGTTCGTCCCTTCAAGAATACCCTTCGTCGCGCAAACGACCACAGGTTCCTTGCCCTTGACCGGAGTCCACTTGCCGAGATTCTTCGCGACACCGCCCATGAACTGGGAAGGCACCACGATAAGCACCATGTCGCAGCCTTCGAGGGCAGCGTTCATGTCGGTCGTATACTTGAAATCCGCCGGAAAAATCACGCCGGGAAGTTTATCCTTGTACTGGTGTTCCGTAGAAAGCAGGTCCACTTCGGCCTGCGAATTCGTCCAAAACGTAACATCATTCTTATTCTCGTAAACCACCTGACCGAGAGTCAGGCCCCATCCACCAGTTCCAAGTACAGTTACTTTCATTTTTATATCCTAATTATAAAACGTTAGACGAGAGACGAGAGACGAGAGACGAGAGAGAACACTTTGTATTATACGCGAAGCGTCATTTTTTCTCTTTCGTCTTTCGTCTGTAGGTGCGAAGCACCGTTCTTTCGTCTCATATCAACAATCTACAATAATTTACGCCTTCGGAGTCTTCCTTTTGCTACCAAATCCATTTTCGGTGCCATTCATAAGGCGCTTGATGTTCGCCTTGTGCTTCACAATCACGAAAACGGCCACTAAAAGGCAAGTTACCATGAGTCCCAAATTGATGTCGTCCGGCGGGAAGGGTAACTTAAGGAAGCCCATCACGCCCAAGACACCCAGGGCAATACAGGCGCCGATGCTCCCGACCGAGACGTACTTCGTCGTGGCGGTCAGCACGACCCACACGCCAAAGCAAGTGAGGGCTGTGATCGGGCAAAGAGCCAGGAACACGCCAAGCGCGGCAAGCACGCCCTTGCCCCCGCGGAATCCGGCAAAGCAGGTAAAGCTATGACCAAGGATGACAAGGATACCGGCCACCAGCGGAACCCAGTGCGAATAGTCCGCACCGCCTGCAGCCACCTGCATTTCGCACAACTTCATGGCAATCCACGGACCGAAGAAGCCCTTGAGCAAGTCCAGGAACACCACAGGAAGTGCAGGTTTCCAGCCGAGCACGCGGAACGTGTTGGTAAGCCCCGCATTCTTGGAGCCGTAGTCCCTAATGTCGAACGCGCGGCCCTTTGCGAGTTTTGCTACCCAGATCGCGCTGGGGATCGACCCCAGCAAGTACGCTATTGGAAGACTCAGTAAACTGTGCAAGTTCTTCATCCTTTCTGAGAGTTAACTTCTGGTCGAAATTCAGGCGGAGCGGAGCGCCCTGCAACTGGAATTCCTCATAAAACTTCTTGAGCAAGTAGCGCTTGTACGACTCGTCCACCAGTTCCGGGGTACGGGTCTCGATAGCGATGACGGGCGGCTCCACCATAATCTGGCAAGCGCGGGTCAGCGCAACTACGCGGGCATTGTGGCTCGGGGGAGCCTTTTCCTGCAAGAAATTCGCAAAACTTTCGGCAACGCGGTCGCGGCCCAGCACGCGGCGGCAGTTGGCATAAACCGTCTGGATGGCCTGAATGACGCGGTTCACGCGCTGGCCTTCCTTGGCGCTTATCGAAATGATGGGCACGTATTCGAGCATCGGCTCGCGTTCAAGGAAATCTTTCACCATGTGGTCGAAGGACTTGTCGTTCTTGTTCGGAAGGATGTCCCACTTGTTCAAGACGACCACAAGACCCTTGCCCGCCTTGCGGATTTCCGTGATAATGCGGTAATCCTGGATTTCCATGCCACGGGTGCAATCCACCATCAGCACGGACACGTCGGAACGGCGGATACTTTCGAGCGTGCGCATGTTGCTGAACGTTTCCACCTCGTCTTCGACCTTGGCCTTCTTGCGGAGCCCGGCCGTATCGGTCACCACGAACTTCTGGCCGTCCACCACGAAATCGCAGTCGATGGAATCGCGGGTCGTTCCGGGAATGTCGGAAACCACGGCGCGTTCCTCGCGCATGAGGCAATTCAGCAGGGTGCTCTTGCCGGCATTCGGGCGGCCAAGGATGGCAAAACGGATGGGGCGTTCTTCGCGGCGTTCGCCAAGCACGGGCGTCGGCAACACGGCAATGACCTCGTCCAAGAGGCTCAGGCAGGCATAACCCGTCAGCGCACTGATAGTGCGGGGCTGGCCGAATCCGAGTTTCAAGAATTCATAGCTTTCCTGGCGGTCGCGCTGGTTTTCGCTCTTGTTCGCGACCAGGATGACCTTCTTATCGAGCTTGCGGACAAGACGAGCGAACTGCTGGTCGAGCTTGGTAATGCCCACACGGACATCCACCATGAAAAGCACCAGGTCCGCTTCGTTCACGGCGTTGAAAATCTGCTTACGGACACTATCCGCAAGAACGTCAATGGAATCGTCCGGCAGGAATCCACCAGTATCCACGACGACAAACTCATGGCCCTTGTAGTTCGCATTCTGGTAATGGCGGTCGCGGGTCACACCGTCGCGGTCACTCACCACGGCGGCCCTACGGCCAAGGATGCGGTTAAACAAGGAGGACTTCCCTACGTTCGGACGTCCGATAATGCAAACTACGGGTAATTTCATCACCCCCAAATATAGAAATTGTGGCTAGTGGTTGGTAGTGAGTAGGGCGTAGCCCGTTGGTGGTTAGGGAATAACCCCATTTATTTATCACCATACCCTCTTCTACCCAGAATAATATATCTTTGTAATGTATTTATTTAGAGTTTTTCCCCAGGTGGGAAAGACATAGTGAGGATATATTGGCTTTCATAAACGGAAAGACTGAAACGCTTTGCATCTTCGGGCACCCGGTCGCTCACAGCAAGTCCCCGCTCATGCATAACGCCCTGTTCAAGGAACTCGGCATCAATGCGGCTTATTTACCCTACGCCCCCGAACCAGAAAATTTCGCAGACGCCATAAAAGGCTTCCGCGCCATGAAGTTTCGCGGTGCAAACGTCACCATACCGTACAAGACTCAATTCATCGATGCCACGACGGGTGAACCGCGCCTCATCGACGAGCTCTCCCCGATTAGCCGCTTCACGGGCAGCGTGAACACGCTCTACTGGAAAGACGGCATTGTCGGCGGCACCCTTTGCGGAACGACAACCGACCCGTACGGCTGCATCAGGAATTTGGAAGAACACGGCGTAGACCCAAGCAACACGACCGTCGCCCTGCTCGGGAACGGCGGTGCCGCCAAAGCCATCGCCTACACACTCGTAGAACAGCACAACAATCTCACCATCGTCTGCCGCAGCAGAGAAAAGGGCGAAGCGCTGGCCAAGGGGCTTGGCGATGGAGTCCAAGTCGTCACCTTCTCCGAATTCGCCGACGTGTCCGCCAACCACAAGATTATCATCAACGCGACATCGGTGGGCATGAGCCCGAACGACAACGAGAGCCCGCTCCCGGCAGAATGCCTGCACAGCGATCAAGTGGTCTGCGACATCGTCTACACGCCGCCGCGCACAAAGCTCTTGCAAATGGCCGAGGCCAAGGGATGCAAGGTTGTCTCCGGCGAAGGCATGCTGGTCCACCAGGGCCTTGAAAGTTTCAAGAAATGGTTTCCCGCAGAGACCGCAAACCAAACAACAAGTTTCCTCGTGAACGTCATGCGCAAGGGATTACAGGATTAAGATGAAAAAGCATTTATTCTTCACCGGATTCATGGCCAGCGGCAAAAGCCGTACCGGCCGTTCCCTGGCCGAACGTCTGGGACGCCCGTTCATCGACACGGACAACGTCATCGTGGAGCGCGCAGGCAAGTCCATCAACGAAATTTTTGAACAAGACGGCGAAGCGGCATTCCGCAAGCTGGAACACGACGTTATCGCCGAGATTGTCGAAAGCAACAACCCGCACGTGATATCCCTCGGTGGCGGAGCGTTGACGCAACCCGAGAACCTCAAGATTATCCGCGAGAACGGCACGATTATCCGTTTGTGGGCCAAACCCGAAGTCCTTTCGGAACGCATCGGCCGCAAGAACACGCGCCCGTTGCTCGCAAACCTGGGCGACGAGGAACGCCTTGCAAAAATCAAGGCAATGCTCAAGGAAAGGGAAAAGAACTACGCCTGTGCCGACTTCAGCGTCGAAAGTTCCAACGAAAGCAGCGAAGGGCTTGTCATCGAGCATATCCTGCACATGCTGCGCTTCTGGGAAAATCACGCACTGGATGTCTACCCCAGCGAAGGCGGGCGCTACCCCATCTTCATCGGCAAGAACATCATCCCCGCGGCAGGCGCCATGCTGGAAGGCCTACACCTCGCAGACGAATACGAGTTCCTCATCTGCACGGACACTTCCATCGCGAAGGCCCAGCACCAGAAACTCGCCGAACTGCGCGGACAGGCCAGACACTGCCCCGTATTCAAGTTCCAGGCCGGAGAGCGCAACAAGACCCTGCACAACCTAAACCAGCTGTTCAGCTTTATGCTGCACCGCGGATTCACGCGCAAGAGTTGCCTTTTGCAGATGAGTGGCGGCGTCGTGGGCGACATGGCCGGATTCGGTGCTGCCACCTACCAGCGCGGCATTCCGTTCATCCAGTTCCCGACAACGCTCCTTTCGATGGTTGACAGTTCTGTGGGCGGCAAAGTCGCCGTGAACCACCCCGAAGGCAAGAACATGATCGGGGCATTCTACCAGCCCAAAGCCGTTGTCTGCGACATCGCCGTCTTGAGCACGCTGCCCGAAAGCGAATATCTGGCAGGCCTTGCCGAAATCGTCAAGTACGGCGTCATTTACGACGAAGATTTCTTCGCCTACATGGAAAATAACGTAGAACAGATCAAGGCCCACGATTTCGAAACGCTCAAGCACCTGATTTTCCGCAGTTGCCAAATCAAGGCAGAAGTCGTCGGCATCGACGAAAAGGAAAACGGGCTGAGGGCCATCCTGAATTACGGCCACACATTCGGCCACGCTATCGAAAAGCTGACCCATTACGAAAAGTTCAGCCACGGAATCGCCGTCAGCCTCGGCATGCGCGTAGCGGCAAGGGCCGCCGTACTGCTGGGCAAGATGGATAGCGCCGCGGAATCCCGGCAGAACGCCCTCCTGGACGCTCTCGGATTCCCGAAACATTTCACGATTGACACCGAAGCCGCATGGGAAGCCATGTCCATCGACAAGAAGGCATCCAAGGGCAAGCGTGTCTACATTCTACCGACAAAAATTGGGACCGTCGAAAAGGTGGTCAATATCGACAAGGAAATTGTCGAAAAATCCTGGAAAGCCATCCAGGGGAGTTGCAGTGTATGAGTATTTTAGTCACAGGCGGTACGGGAGCCCTCGGCTTCCACATTCTATCCAGCCTAAACGGAACATGTGAGCTATTCAGCTTCAGCGACGAACAGCCGCAACCATGGCAAAAAGTCGACGGGGTGGAATACCTCACGGGCAACCTGCTCAATTTCAGGGATGTCCTCGAGATGATGCAGAAGGTGCAGCCAACGCACATCTACCATCTGGCAAGCCAGTCCTCGGTGGGGCTCAGCTACAAGAAGCCCTACGAGACGCTGAACATCAACCTGCTCGGAACGCAGACCCTCCTGGAAGCCGCCCGCCAGGTAGTGCCGAGGGCAAAAATCATGCTGCTCAGCAGCAGCGAAATTTACGGACGCACCGAACAGCAATTAACTTATCTGCACAAGGAGACCGACCTTCCCAACCCACTCACGCCCTATGCGACCTCCAAGGCCTGCATGGAACTGCTCGGGAACCAGTTCAGGAACGCCCACGGGCTCCACATTGTCTTCGTGCGCCCCTTCCACTTTACGGGCCCGCACCATAGTCGCCGTTTCGCTATTCCCTCCATCACCTACCAGCTCGTAAAAATCAAGTATTACGGAGCCGAGCCGGTCGTATACAGCGGCAGCCTCGACATCAGCCGCGACGTGGTGGACGTGCGCGACGTGGCCCGTGGAATGATCCAGATTTTGGACACGGCCCCCTCCGGGGAAGTGTACAACATCTGCTGCGGTAAGGCGTACACGTTCCGCGAACTCGTCGAAATGCTGGTCGACATCGCAGGCGTCAGCGTGGATTTCCGGTTCGACCCGATTTTCGAGCGCACCAACGACATCCCGCTGCTGATTGGCGACCCGACCAAGATTTCGAGCATCGGCTGGAAGCCCCTGATTACCATTGAGGACAGCCTAACCGATTTGTTCAACGAGATGGTGGTCCGCCGCCGTACGGAACTCAAAATGGGTTACGGCAAGGACCTGCGCCTCTAAAAGAGACGACAAATAAACAATGTGAGCGGATAAAGGGAATACCTTCAACCGCTTTCTTTTTGTATTTTTGTATTTGATGGAGTTTTTTGGAAAGAGGCTTTCGGTTTTCCTGGCTATAGTGTTTGCCCAGGCGTGTTTCGCCATGGACGTCACCGCCCCTGCGGGGCAATCCAGACCGACCACTACCGATGATTTCATGCCCCACACCGCCCTGACCGAAGATTTCAACGAAACATGGTCCTACCAGTTCGTCTTCGACAACGGGACCCGCGCCTTCGTCAACTACACCCTGATGGTCGTCCCCGGTTCAGGGAGAAAAATCGGCTGCGACATGACCTTCTGGAATTTCAAGGGAAAAACCTACACCATCGGCAGGCAATACCCCCCAGAAAGGCTCAAGGCGGACAAAGCCACATCCACTCTTGACATCAAAGGCGAATACTTGATGCAGAACAAGCCCGGGAAGGGCCACCGAGTCCTTTTCAGTGCCGACAAGAACGGGAAATACCTGCTCGATGTCACCTTCGACTCCGCAGAACCCGGCATGGTTATCGGGGACGGAGTCTGGAAAATCGGCAAAGAGCGGTTCGGGCAGTATGTCCACATTCCCTACGGGCGCTTTACCGGCAAGATTGCCTACAACGAAGATACCCTGGACGTAAAAGGCTACGCCTACATGGACCAGACATGGCAAACCGTGCAGGCCACAAAGATTGTCGGCCGCACCATCAACTTCAATCCGACGGCAGCCTCCCCCCTGTATGCTGGCCGCATCAACTTAACGCCTGACGGCAAGACATTCGGCTACGCCATCCACAAGAACGGGAACAACACGAAGACGCTGACGGCAAAGTCGGTTACCGATGCCGGCAGCGAATACAACGGCGAGAAATTCCCCAAGGGAGACCTCAAGTTTTCTTGGAACGAGGACGCCGAGCCCTTCGGCTTCCCAGCAGCCAAGACTTACCAAAAGGCAAGCATCCTCGACAAGGTCGAGGGCTGGCTCGCCAAGAAGGCTTTCAAGATTGCCGCGGGCGAAATTCTGTTCTACCGCGGCAAGAGCAAGGCAACCAACGGCAAAACCGTGGACTGGTGCATCACGGGAGGTAAAGACTAATGACGAAGTTTAGACCGTGCATAGACCTCCACGACGGCAAGGTAAAGCAGATTGTCGGCAGTTCGCTATCCGACAGCGGAAGCGGTCTCAAGACGAATTTCGAGACGGACATGTCCGCAGCGGCTTTCGCCGAAATGTACAAGCGCGACGGAGTCAAGGGCGGGCATGTCATCATGCTCGGCAAGGGTAACGAAGCGGCGGCCAAGGCAGCCCTCGCCGCCTACGAAGGCGGGCTGCAGGTCGGGGGTGGCATTTCAGCCGCCAACGCAAAGGAGTTTCTCGATGCAGGAGCCAGCCATGTCATCGTCACGAGCTGGATATTCCCCAACGGGGAACTGGACCACGAACGGTTGCGTATCTTGACAAACACCATCGGAAAATCCCACCTTGTTCTGGACCTGAGCTGCAAAAGCACCGCCCGCGGCGATTCCCCAAGCTGGAACGTAGCCATCAACCGCTGGCAGACCCTCACGGATGTCAAGGTGTCAGAGCAGACACTGCAATACCTCTCCGGATTCTGTGACGAATTTTTAATCCACGCCGCCGACGTGGAAGGCAAGCAGCAAGGGATGGACGACGAGCTCATTCGGTTCCTGGCCGAGTTCAGCCCCATCCCGATTACCTATGCCGGCGGGGCCAAGAGCCTCGACGATCTGGAACACTGCAAGAAAATTTCAAAAGGTAAAGTAGACCTCACCATCGGAAGTGCCCTGGACATTTTCGGCGGGAAAGGAGTCAAGTATGACGACTGTATCGCGTTCAACAAAAGTCAATGCTAAGACCGACGTGGTGGATACGCGTCCACCCATATTCGGCAGGACAGTCACCAGCACTTTCCGCAAGTACTGGGGAATGAAGCACAAGCCCCCCGGAAACATCCGCACCTGCTGGATTCCGCCCATCGTATTCGGCACCTGCATCCTGAACATCCCGAAATTGCTCAAGCTGCGCTGGTACCTGAAAAAGGAACGCAAGAAACGCGACCCCGACGACGTGAGCGTCATCTTCTACAGCGACCTGCTCGACGAGACGAACGGCATCGCGAACAACCTGCGCCACATGGTCCCCTACATGCGTGCACACGGCATGAAGGCCGGACTCGCCGGTATCGCCTTCAACACAAGGCCCTGCGGAGTGGTCGAGAACAGCTACTGCTTTTTGCTGCCGCGCGTATTCAGCATGGAACTCCTCGGTTACGCGAACAGCGAACTCGACATCATGCGCATCAGTCCCATTCTCAGACTCTTGAAGCGTTACCCGGTCGACATCATTGAGCTCGAGACTCCGAGCCCCGGAGCCTGGCTGGTCCGTTTCTGCGCATTCTTTGCCGGAGTGAAGGTGCTCAGCCACTACCGTACCGACGTCCCCACCTATGCAAAGACTCTCGTGAAGGCCAAGTGGATGCACGTGTACGTTCTGTGGCTCATGCGCATATTCTACGCCATGTCCCGCCCGGTCATCAGCCCCTGCGACGACTATGTCGAAATTCTCAAGAAGCAACTGAAGGTCCCTGCGAACAAGATTGTCATGCTCCCGCGCGGACTGCCGCTTGACCAGTTCGATCCGAGCTGGGCCGGCAAGGGAACTTGGGAAAGGTTCGGCGAGAAAAAAGCAGTACGCTTCCTGTTCTGCGGCCGTATTTCCAAGGAAAAGAACATCCCCTTCCTGAACGAAGTCTGGAAGGAATTCGCCAAGCGCCATGACGACATCCAGCTCATGTTCGTGGGCTACGGCTGGTACCTCGAAGAACTGAAAGCCATCTACAAGGACAACCCGGAAGTCTTGTTTGCCGGAGAACAGGGCGGCGAAACTCTCGCCGGCCTGTACGCCGATGCAGACTACCTCGTATTCCCGAGCACCACGGATACCTTCGGCAACGTGGTCGTGGAAGCAATGGCCAGCGGCACCCCCGCCGTAGTCAGCGACTTCGGCGGTCCCAAGAGCATCGTCAAGGAAGAATCCTGCGGATTCATCCGTCCGCTCGACAAGGACGCTTGGCTCGAAGCCCTTGAGAAGTGCTACGACCTCAAGAAGAACCACCCGGACGAATACGAGGCCATGAGCAAGCGCGTGTTCGACAAGAGCCGCATCTACACGCTTGAAAATGCCGCCAAGGCACAGTTCAAGTACTTCCGCCAGCTCAAGAAGGAAGCCTACGGCATCTAAGGTTTCAAAGGTCGCCCCGGAAGAAGCCCTCCGCACCTGGTTCAGGAAAAATGCGACAGGGCTTCCCTGGCGTAATGCCGATTTAGATTCCAAACGCGACCCCTACGCCGTCTGGATCAGCGAGACCATGCTGCAACAGACGCAAGTGTCCACCGTGCGGGATTATTTTGTCCGTTGGATGAAACGTTTTCCGACAGTCGAAAAGCTGGCCAAAGCCGACGAGGCCGAAGTGTTCCGTTACTGGCAGGGGCTGGGCTATTACAGCCGCGCCAAGAATATCCTCAAGACAGCAAAACTCATCGCCGAGGCCGGGGGCAAATTCCCGGAAACGCGAAAAGAACTCGAAGCACTCCCCGGTATCGGTGCATACACGGCGGGCGCAATCCTAAGCCTAGCGCTGCACAAGCGCGAAGCCATCCTGGACGGAAACCTGGTCCGCATATTCAGCAGGCTCTACGAAATTTCTTTTTTGCCCACGGGCAAGAAAGAAAGCGAAGCATACTGGAATTACGCAAGAACATGGGCCGACGCCCCCAAGGGCTACATGCACAACGAAGCCCTCATGGAGCTGGGCCGGACCACCTGCAAGCCGCGGAATCCGCTATGCGCCTCGTGCCCGCTCGCGGGCACATGCCGTTCCTATCGGAACGGCCGGGTCGCCGAGTTTCCGCCGACCCGGAGGCGCCTCCAAAAGGACTGGCACGGCACCGTCCTTATCATCGAAAGTGCCGACGGGAAAATCCTTGCTGCAAACGGCGGGCAGGCTTTCCTCGAAGGGCAACTATCGCTCCCCCATTTTGAAAGCGCAAGGATGTCCACCGCAGGGCTCCCAGCAAAGGCAGAGGCCTATGTCAACGCAGACGATGTCGAAAGCATCACGGAATGCGGTTCTTTCCGCCACAACATCACCGTCCACAAAATGGAATGCGACGTGCTGCATGTCAGGCTAAACAAATCCAGCATGTCCCGCACGCTTCCCAGCACGTATTCTTGGGTTCCCAAAGCCAAAGCTTCAGAAACATTTGCCAACAGTTTCAGCCTGAAAGCGCTAGAATGTCTTGCGGACCGTGCAGACAAAGCGTAGCCGGTCGTAGTTTCCGTTCGGAGTTTGCACCACATCGTCGGAAAGGACGTGCAGCAACGTCCCGCTCAAGTAGATTCCGTACTTCGGGAAGCGCTGTTCAAACGACGCGTCCCAATACCAGTCGCCCTTGATAACCTTGGGGTCCGACGAACGCAGGTTCCAACGTGCGTCGCTGCGGTAGCGTAGCGAATGAGCAATGCGGAACGTCCCGTTCAAGAGCCAATCCCCTTCAAATGCGGCATAGTATTCAACCGGAGAGACCTCGAATTCGCGACTCGGTCCCCAGATGTGTTCGTAGCCGCCCAATGCCGTAAAGCTGAACATCTCACCATAATCGATGCCAAGCCAAACTTCACCCGAAAGGCCCTGGATCCATTCGTCTATCCGGGCTACATCGCCATGACGATAAACCAGATTCCTGTCGTTTACGAAGCCAGTCGTGTCAAACGTCTCCGCGCCATGTTCAATCCATCCCGCGACACGCGCCCCCAGGCGGAACACCGACAGAGAATCTTCAGCGCGCACATAAAGTTCGTGCATTTGCATGCTACCATCGGCGGCAAGGCTAATTGTATCTCCGTCAAAATATTCCTCTGTATCGGCAATCGGGTTCAAGCGCGTCCCGGCGACATTCTTTTCGCCAACAACAAGCCCCAATCGGGGCAACGCAGCAATCTTGTACTCAATGCTGTCCAGCAAAAGCCAATCGCGGTTGTTCACACCAAAAGTCGCATCCAAGGACAAATCCTTTAGCGGTGTCAGGCGCAACTGGGCGAAGGGCCAAACGACAACATCGTCTTCCAAACCGGTGTAGAGCTTGCCATCGTCTTCGACAGTGCGGAACTGCACGCCGGCACCGAACCAAAGCATACCATCCTTGCAAAGTTTGCCACAGCGGTAATACGCCGACCCGTTCCATTCCGTACGGGTTCCCGATTCCGACTTTTTGCGATTCTGGAATTCCGCATTCTCATAGGCAAGCGTCAGCGAAAGGTCCCAGAAATCAGCACGGGCCTCTACTCTCGGCGAATAATGTATCGGAATCCACCGGGAACTTTCACCGAACACCCAGACGTATTCTTCACCGGCCAGCACCGACGCATTCAAGCCATGGCCAGTATAGCCCAGCCCACCGTACGCCGTACTGAACATAGGCCAGTTTTCGCCAAACCACGCAAAACTGTCGTCCACATAGCGATTACGTGTACGCATCGTCTCGTCAGAATAATGGTCCACCTGGAACAAGCGCGCCGTAGCCCACAACCCCATAAACGCAGGGGAACGGAAACCGCCTTCCAAAATCGGGGTCCTGTTGCTCGGACGATCGTCCTTCTCGTAAAGGGGATCCTGATAAATCATGTCTCCCAGCTCATTGCCCGTACGCAGCCATATCGAAGCCTCGTGCGGAGTCCAGCTCGGAGTCTCGGACAAGCGATTGAACAACAGGCGCATGCGCAGTTTCTCGGGAGCCCAGAGTTCGCTTTCGGAATGAATGCCACCGGCACCATTCTTGCGGTCAAAAGCGTAAGTCGGAGAACCCACCAAGAACGTACCGTCATCACGCGATACCGCTTCCATGCCTTCGGTTTCGGGTTCAATCAAGGCGAATGCCGGCAAAGCCGCAAGACAAACGAAAGCAAAAATTTTATGCAAGGACATCGTAGACATTACCACAACCTCCATTCGGCATAAAATCCGGCCGACAGCATGTTGGAACGTTTCGGCAAAGTCCAGAGTTCTTCCCAAAGCAAGTCAAAACCTACACGCAAGCGTTCGTATTTCAAGAACGGGACATTCAAGCGAATAAAATAACCGAACTCGGTTTCATTGTCCACGAGCGTACCACCCGGTTTGTCAAAATTGCGTTCTTCCCCACCATCGGCGCGGCTCCAGTTGCAAATGAAACCACCTCCAATCATAACCGGACGAATCCAGCGTCCATGCCAATCAAGGCCGAGGCGTCCCATAGCCTGATGGACTCCGGGATAAGCAACCACCTTCATACGATTTTTGAAATACGTATAATCGAAATGCACTATTCCGTCAAAATTTTCCCAATAGGTGTAACGGACTCCAAGCCCCACGTAAACGGAATTCTCGACGACATCCATCAAGTCTCCCCAAGGGTAAATCTCGCCCCCTTCGATAGACACGTACAGATGAGAAAACGCGATATCGGAGGGGGACTGCGGCACGGAATCCTTCGCAGGCGACTTCGCCACAGAATCTTGCGCAGGAGTTTCCGCAGCAAAGCTGCACGCAACAGAAACAAGCGCGACAGCCAAAGTCCTCGACAAAACTTTCACTAAACGCATTAGCCCTCCCCGACCTTTTCAAGGGCCTGTGCAAAGAATCCATCGAAACGGGCATCTTTCTTTCCGGGGAGTACCGGCTCGCCCACCTTCGCAAATTCGGGATGTCCCTTGAGGAATTTCGAGATGACTTGGGTCGTTTCCATAGGATCAGGACTGCACGTGGCATACACGAGGCGGCCACCGGGTTTCAAGAAACGGGCGGCACTTTCCAAAATGCGGAGCTGCAAACTGGCCAGCTCCTTGAGCGATTCCTGCGTAAGGCGGTACACCGATTCCGGACGGCGCGCGACAACGCCCATGTTGCTGCACGGAACGTCGAGAAGGATACGGTCAAATTTAAACGAGAGACGAGAGACGAGAGACGAGAGAGAAGGAGCGAGGGCGTCGACGCAGGCGATTTTCACGTTTGTAAGGCCTAGGCGGTCCATCAGGTCCTTCATCTTTTCGAGGCGGTGTTCCGAGGGATCGGTCGCAAGGATGTCGAGCGAAGGATCCATTTCGGCAAGGAGAGCCGTCTTCCCGCCGGGAGCCGCACAGGCATCCCACACACTCATTCCCGGCTTTGCGTCCAGAAGTTTCACGACCTCGTAAGCGGACGGATTCTGGAAACTGATTTTTCCTTCGACAAATTCGGGAGAGGCCAGAATCGCCTTGACACCTGCATCATGCGGCAGTTCGACAAAGCGGTCGTAAAGAATCGAAGCCCCCGGAATTCCCAAGCGCTGCACAATCACGGGAGCGCTCGCCTTCTGCAAATTCACGCGGAGCCATTCGGTCGGGCGTTCCAGAGTGGCGCGGGCCATCGCTTCGGCTTCGTCGCCACCATAAATATCGAACCAGCGGCGCACAATCCATTCGGGCACCGAATTTTCTATCGAGACACGACGCACGCGCTGCGGAGGAAGTTCAGGAGCACCCGCTTTGCGGGCAGCCCTGAGCACAGCATTCACAAGACTTGCAGCACCATCCCCGAGGTTAGCGGAACGGGCAAGTTCGACACTCGAGTTGATGGCCGCATAGTCGGGCACTTCCATGAAGAAAAGCTGGAACAGCCCCATCTCGAGGACAATCTTCACCTCGAGCGCAGGCATCCTCTTGGTCAGCGTCTTGATAAAATATTCCAGATACAAGTGCCTACGGCACACGCCGAGCGCAATCTCCATGGCAAACGGGGAAAGCCCGCTTTCCTTGATAAACGCGCCGTCCTTCTGCCACAGCAACAGGACTCGATAAGCCTCTTCACGTTCCGTCAGCAAAATGCAAGTCCCTCACGCTTCTGGATTCCACGCATGAAGTCGGCAACAGGCATCGGCTTCTTGCCCTCGGCCTGGATTTCAAGCACTTCGAGCACACCGTCGCCAGTCCCAACAAAGAAACGTTTGCCGTCAAATGCGACTTCTCCCGGAACAAGTTTCGGGCCGTTTTCAGGAGTGTCGGTCTTGCGAAGGTACACCATGCGT
This sequence comes from Fibrobacter sp., assembly GCA_017642335.1. Taxonomy (GTDB): domain Bacteria; phylum Fibrobacterota; class Fibrobacteria; order Fibrobacterales; family Fibrobacteraceae; genus Fibrobacter. The sequence goes on along the minus strand of JAGCPF010000009.1, from coordinate 17,633 downwards.
CCACCGAGTTTGCCGTAACCACCCGGCCACGGATTGAACGCACGGATGCGATTGTGAATCACCTTTGCCGGCAACGAGAAATCGATCAGGCCTTCTTCCTTCTTGATTTTCGGAGCACCGGAAGCCTGCGCATGGTCCTGCGTCAAATCCTTTTCGCAGCCATTGTTCAATTGAGCAATCGCATCGTCCAAAGCTTCGCAGCCGGGAGCAACCATCTTTTCGAGCAAAGACGCCGTCGTATCCTGATGGTCGATAACCACCGTACGCTGCGCAAGAATCGGACCATGGTCCATCTTCTCGTCCAGGCGGAAAACCGTCACGCCCGTTTCGGTAAGCCCATCGGCAATAGCTCTTTGGACAGGAGCCGCACCACGATACTTCGGGAGCAGGCTGCCATGTACGTTCACAGCGCCAAAGCGCGCCACACCGAGAATGTTCTTTGGCAAGATGGAATAAGCGACAACGACAAAAAGGTCTGCATTGAACTTGCGGAGATCCGCCTCGAATTCCGGGGAATGCAAGTCCAGCGGCTGCAACACCGGTAGCCCGTGATTCTGAGCGGCCACCTTCACAGGAGGGGCAGTCAACACGCGCCCGCGACCGGCCGGCCTATCCGGCTGAGTCACGACAGCAAGAACTTCGTTATCGGATGCAACAAGATGCTCCAAGAAATGTGCCGCAAAATCCGGCGTACCCATAAAAACAATCTTCATGGGATGAAATATAGGAAATGCACGGCCCCGAACGGATATTTGCTAAATTTGGCGCATGCCCATTCTCGTTCAATTGATTGTCATATTGGGAATCTGCCTCGCAGGCGACCTTCTGCATCGGTATGTAGGAATTCCCATTCCCGGAAACATCCTCGGGATGCTCATCCTGCTGCTGTTGCTCTGCTTCAAAGTCATCAAGGTCGACCACATCAAGGAAACCAGCGATTTTTTCCTCAAAAGGCTCCCCTTTTTCTTCTTGCCGCCAAGTATCGGCATCATGGTCGCAGGTGACGAAGTCATGAGCCAGTGGCCGCTCCTGCTCATCCTTTGCATTGCGCTCACCGTCGTCACGATGGCCGCCACCGGCTGGACAGTGCAGTTACTCGCCCACAAACGCAAACAACAGAACACCCCCAGCCACTAGAGTTAAAGATGTCCACCCCACTTTTCGGCATACTCCTTACCCTCATCGCATTTGAATGTGGAGTCGCGATCCATAAGAAATTCAGCCACACGCTGGTCAACCCGCTATTGATTGCAAACGTCCTCATCATCGGATTTCTCTGCGCAACAGGCATCAGCTACGACACGTACAAAGTCGGCGGCGACTACATCTCGTTTTTCCTCGGCCCCGTCACCGTCGTACTTGCCGTACCACTTTACAAACAAATTCAGCATCTTAAAAAGCATTGGCTTCCCATCCTCACCGGAATCTGTGTCGGTAGCCTCACGAGCATTCTCTGCGTCATTGCGACAAGCAAGCTCTTTCACTTGAGCGAAACCTTGATGCTCTCCATCGTCCCCAAGTCCATCACCATCCCGATGGGCTCTGTCGTTTCCGAACAAATCGGCGGCATACCGAGCATCACCATCATCGCCATCACCGTCACGGGAATCACCGGAGCCGTCACGGCACCAATCGTCTGCAAGTACTGCCGAATAAAAGATCCCGTAGCGCAAGGTGTCGGCATCGGCACAGCGAGTCACGCACTTGGCACATCCACCGCAATGACCATGGGCGAAATCCAGGGAGCCATGAGCAGCCTATCCATCGGCGTCGCCGGCGTATTTACGGCATTCGTCGCGCCTATATTGCTATAAAAAATTGCAACGCAAATAATTTAAGAAAGAAATTAATTTTTCTTTTGCCGTTCTTTAATCAGTTTCAACTGTTCCTCGGTGCAAAAGCCGGAAATGTAGACTTTGGTGGAACCGGAATGATGAAGCCAAACGTAATTCGAGTCGTAGGTGATTTCCCAATCTAGATCATAATAAGTATTTTTGATTTTGGTTAATTTTGATTGTTCTGCCTCTGTTGACTTTTGTATCTCATCCAAAGAAATATATTCTCTAGTGTCAAAATGCTCTTTTAAACATCTCGACGGTTTTTCGCTATTGTAAACCGACGTATTAAGCATGTATCCAAACAAGGGACCATTATTGGTATTATTATCAAAAGAATAGTTTCCTTCAAAAGAACAAGGTATATAGGAAAACAAGTACTCCTTGCTTCCTTTATATTTTTTCCATTTCCATACAATCCCCTCTTTTGACTTTTCTTTAGCAAAACAATATTCACTTTCCTTAGCACCGAGCTATCCTTGATACTCTTATTTTATTCATCAATCAATTCCGTGGAATCACACTCACCTATATATTGTCCCTTAAATTCAATAGAGCCGTTTAAATCCTTAGGATAATCACTCACATTTTCTGAAGGTTTTCGCGACTGCCGAAACCGAGTTGTCGAAATGTTCGCCTTGATTCTAAACAATCGATCTTTCACGTTCACAAGTTCGTTCTCTATCTTTTTCTCATCACAATACACTATTAAATTTTTTAATGCAGAAGTTTTCACTAATTTCAAAATCTTAGTAGACTGACAATTATCAGATAAGATGCCTCCACCAAATGATTGACAACCCATTTCCTGAAAATCGGGATACTCTAGACTAACGGACCACATGAAAGAAGTGCTAAATTGTTGAGAACAGTCAACAGTGAACTCAGACAAACGTTCAACTTGTGGTTCTATTTTCGCGAAATTAGCAAGTTTCAATCCAATCTGACGAATTTCTCTTTGATCAGTGCAGTGATTTTCCCTAGGAAAAGAGCAAAAATCCACAACAAAACCTAATGGTTCCGCTAGCAAAGGGCAATAGAGAATGAGAAAAATAAGTAATACTATTCTTTTCATTTGTTTAACTAATATCCACTTAAACCAAGCTCTCAGTAAAAAAATATCGCAGATTAGTTGCCGTTACCCTTTTTCCGCTTTCTGATAATTTTCAACTGTTCCTCGGTGCAGAAACCGGAAATGTAAATGACGTTATCTCCAGATATTTTTTGTTTCTGTTTTCCCATATCAAGGAGATATTCCCATTTCAACCGATTCGTTGTTCCAAAAAGAGTTTTAACATATAAAGAATCTTTTTGAAGAATGTAAAAATCGATTAAGTCGTAAGGTTTTACAACCCTATTTCTTGAATATTTTCGACCTCGATAAGATCCAGCTCCTTCTCCTTGCACTCCTCGCACAAGATCGGTCTGTAATTTTTTTTGATCAAGATCCGGAAGACTTACTCCGAATATGGATGAACTTGTCGTACTCTTATAATCGATTGTAATCGTAAATTCATTTTGCATTTTATAATAGGATAAAGCATAAACGCTATCATTTTTTATCCAAGAAACAACATCCTTGTAAACGCAAAAATCGGCAAAGATAGGATCGTCATCAGATTTTTCATCTGGAAAATCGGCGGCATTGCAAAATGCGAACGCACTTGCAATAAAGATGCAAAGTTTATAAATCACTCGGACAGACATAATTACCCTTGGAATATTCAAAAGAAGAATCAAAAACAACTTATTCTTGAGGGCAATCTCCTCTTTCCTTACACTTAATCATAAGATTTCTCAAAACACCCTCTGGGCCCGGTTGCCTTGGGCCAGTTCTTTCACCCAATCGCGCTAATGAATCGTTGTATCTATTCTGCTCTTTTTTCAAATTTTTAAACGCTTCTTTTTCCATTTCCTTTTCTATTTTCATTTCAACATCAGGATCAACCTTTTCTTCTCCCGCAAATTTCAGATTCGGATACTTCGCCTTGACGCAATCCTTGTACGCCTCACTTCCTTCGGGATGTTTGGCTTTACATTCGCTAAAGTCATAGAGTCCTTTAGTTGCTGGTTTTGGAGGCGCATAGAGCTTACCCGGCTTCGGAGGGACACCCTTGCCTTCCGCCTGATTTTGCACTGTATTTTCATTTTCCGCAGGGAGACTCGCTTCAACGGACTGCATTCCGTCCACATTCGGCAAGTCCACTTTTTTCTCGGAACGAGATTCATCCTTCGAGCAAGAAATGGCAAAAATCGCCATCAAAAACAATAGTGAAATTTTTTTCATATTCTCCTTCCCTAATAAGCATTTCAAAATCTACATACAAATATAAACCCTTGCACTCTCACAACGCAAGTAAAAAAGCATTAACTTGCATACAAATCATCAATTCTTTTCCGAAATAGGAATGCTCCGCATGGGAGACTTTGTTCAAAATACGTGAAGAAACGTGAACGGACTCGGCGATGTAGCCCGCATTCATGTTTAGGTAACGATAAGCGCGACCCCATAACTTTTTTCCTCATCTCTCGGACAAAAAACTCCGTAAAAACGTCTATAGGAACAGACGGGCATGAGCCTGTCCGCGAACCGGCGCGTTCCGGCAAGGGAAAAAACACATGATTCGAGAAGAATTTGCCAAATTTCTCAAGGAACTCAGGAAAATAAACGATAACGGCGGCGATGTAGATGCATTTATCAAGAACTACGAGCATAGGAACGTTTACTTCTACAGCGACGGCTGCATTAAGAAGATTCTCGCGAGCGAGCAGAACCTCGTGCTCACGACGGACCTGGTGAACGCGGCGCTGGGTCTCATCGGTTCCGACCGCATTGAAAACCCGAAACTCGTCAACCCCTTCATTCCCGGGGAATTGTGCTACCGCAGCGTAGAGCCGGACATTCTCTTGACGAACGACCGCGATGGCGATGTGCCTCGGGACCGGATATCTATCGAGGTCCAGCACGAGGATAACAATTCCTTGTTCAAAGACCGTCTGGTCCTCTACGTGGCACGCCTTACAAGCAACATGGCGAGGAAAGGGAACGATCCCGAACTTGAAAACCTGAACGTGGTCAGCTTCCAGTTTTTCGACGCGTTTCCCAAGTCGACAAACTATCGGCACACGGTGCAGTTGCGCAACCAGGAAATGCAGGTGTATTTTGACAAGCAGACTGTCACGCTGATCGAGGTGGAAAAGTTCTTCAAGGATGCGCAAAGGTTCGTTGGAGACAGTAGTCGCCTAGCCCAGTGGCTCCGGGCCATCGACGCCTTGAACCGTGATGCCGATTTCAGCGAATTTGCAAACGATCCCGTATTCAAGCTATTGCAAAACGAGGTGAAATTATGTAATTTCAGTTCGAGGTATCTTATGACAGTAGACATGAGCGACTTTGACCGAGCCGTGGCTGAGTATACAACAAAGCTGGAAATCGCGAAGAAAATGCGCGATATGGGTGCCGACATATCCTTTATTGTTAAAGTAACCGGACTTTCGGAAAAGAAAATTCGCAATCTGTAATTTGTATATTCACAGTCCTGTCCCAAAGACAGGGCTTTTTTGTATTATCAAAACGCTTTTATCAGGAATCTTCCCTTCCGACAACGATTTCAGAAAGGATGCTTTCGCTTTCGGGAATGTTACACAGCGTCTTCAGCTCTTTTTCGAAATAGAAATGCTCCGCATGGGAGACTTTGTTCAAAATACGTGAAGAAACGTGAACGGACTCGGCGATGTAACCCGCGTTCATGTTCAGGTAACGGTAAGCGCGATCCCCGAGAATGTTGCAGCACTCGTTCAAGTCGGCAGTCAGAATTATCGCAAACGTCGCGTTCTGAGCCTGCTCCGGGGCGGAGTGGCAACGGGCGAACTTTTTGTCGGACACTTGCGATGACTGCATGTAGATGGACTTTTGTATCGGGACGTACCTATAAACACCTGGATACACGAACATGACGTTGAACACGACCACCCATATCTTGAGCAAGCCTGCACCGAACATATCGATTTGCCCAAGTTCCAACCAGCGCAAGATACTCGAGAAATCATCCAAATCCAGATTATACGGTTTGAAGGGGGTTATCCGCAAAGGCTTTTGCGGAAGCAGTTCTGCTTCCCTGTAGTAATAATCGTTCGTGAACTTCGCCGGGGTCAGCGGGAATTCATCGCCCGGCAAGGACTGCGCCTGCAAACGGCACACACGGATGCAGCGCGACAAATCGTCAATGCACTCGCAGCGGTTCTGGAGCATAAAACGCGAAGCGTACCGGTTGCCCGCCCCCGCGGATTCCACAGCATAAACTTTTTCTAAAGATTCGTTGCGGTTCGAATACGAAAAACGACCGGCACCTTCGTCCAAAGAAAGGGCATTCACGTTCAGCGAATCCGGATACACGGCCAACGCAGACAAGGGAATTTCTGTCGAAGCCAACTTAAGTACGTTCGCAACGGAATCGTCAACAAAGCCGCCCAAAACAGTCGTCCTGAAGCCACGACCATTCGAGAACAGCATCTGGTTGCCGATAACGGCCCCCGCATCCTTCTCTATTTCGCGATAAGCGGCCTCCTTGAGCCTCCACACAGTCCGGCTAACGGAGCCGGCATACAAAAAGAGCATGGGGACATTCCGAATAAACTCGCTATCCGTAAAGCTGTTCGCAAGTGTTTCCATCTCGGCACCCGCCCCAATCCGCACCAGCTGATGGCGGGCCACATCGCAGTAAAAGACTCCGTCAGGAACTCCGTACTTCCGGAGAACTACATAAATATTTATGGAATCGAGCCCGTCAAATGTCGCAGCGGGCAAAGGGGGCAACATGTGCCGAGGCATGGCGATGCGTTCACACCCGGGGTAGCGTTTGTCCGGAATCGGCTCGTTTTCCCAATGCAGCGAAAGCGGGTCCCCCGACAATCGGGGGGCATACTGGGTCGACTCGTGATAAGATTCCGTATAAAAACGCATAAGGGTTCGTTTCTAAATTAGTAATTATGGCAATTATCCCCATTTCGGGGCCTCCAATTTTCTAGATTATCCCTGTATTTTTTTATCAGGACTGAAACACCCCATGCCTTTGAACGAACGTCACAGACTTTTTTCAAGCTTTTTCGCTACTAGCCTCCTTTGTGCAACGGCCCTCATCCCGCTGATACCAGCCAAGGCCCAGGCAATCGGTTTTTACGGGAACCAGAGCGACATCCAGTGGAAAACAGCTGGCACGGAGCATTTCCAGTTCATCTATCCGGCGGAATACAGCGAGCACGCCGCCGCCGTCTCGGCCTACGCCGAAGCCGTCTACGACTCGGTTGTCAGCCGTTACCGCATCGACCTGCCCGGTCGCGTGAACGTCTCGCTGAACAACGCGCTCTACAGCAACGGAAACGCAGTACCTAGCGAAAACAGCGTCCACCTCTGGCTCACCAACTGGGATTTCAAGGTCCGCAGCAGCCACGGCTGGATTTCCGATGTCGTCACGCACGAATTCAGCCACTTGGTCAGCATCGAAAGCGGAAGCAAGATTCTGCCGAACATCTACGGTTTCCAGGTGGGCTATTCTGACTACTACAACGAACGCACCACCACAGATTTCCTCTCGCTTTTCCCGTTCACCCTGCAGCCGCTTTGGCTTGCCGAAGGTACGGCCCAGTACGAATCGAGCCGCATGGGTTTTGACTCTTGGGACACGCACCGCGACATGTTGCTCCGCGTCGCCGCGCTGAACGACGACCTGCTCTCGCTGGAATACATGCACAATTTCTCGTCGAACTCGCTCTACGCAGAGCTCGGCCCCTACAACCAGGGTTTCTCCCTGGTGCGCTACATCAGCAAGCACTACGGCGAAACGGCCGTGCCAAAAATCTGGTCGGAATTGTCGCGTTTCCACAGGGTCACACTGGACGCCGCCATCGAGAAGGTTCTCGGGCTGAGCGAAAAGGAACTCTACAACGCCTGGAAAAAAGAAATCACGGAACAATACCAAGCACAGAAGGATTCCCTCGGTACGCTCGTCGAAGGTACAAAACTCACGGAAGACGCCTTCTGGCAAGATTTCCCGATTGTCGCAGGCAAGCACATCTACGGCATATCGAACTTCGGCGGGGACTGGTTTGACGGCGGTATTTTCAAGATGCCGCTTGGTGATGAGACGAGAGACGAGAGACGAGAGACACCGCCGAGGTCGTTGACGGCGTGAAGATCGGGGAAGCCACCATCGAAAACGAAAGCACGACCATCGACATCACGGAATACGCGAAGTCTGGTTTCAAGGCGAAGAAGGCTTGGTTCGACAAGGGCATTGACGTGTACGAAGACAGCCTGCGCGGCCCCATCCTCGCCTACATCAGCTACCAGAACCGCGACAAGAAGGGACACGCCCATTTCGACGTCTTCGTCTGCGACACGAACAAGAACCAGGTTTCCGTCACCTACCTTACCGATGCCGTCTATCCCGCAATCGACAAGCAGGGCACCTCGGTCGCCTTCGCAAGGCGCGAAAATGCAAGCACCCGGTTCGTGCTGAGCAAGGCCCCGTTCCCGAAGGACTTCGACGAATACGTCGCCGACGATCCCGTCGACCTATTCGTCCCCGACGCCAAGTACCGCTACTACAACATCTACAGCCCCAAGTTCAGCCCCGACGGCAAGCGCATCGCTTTCGGATTCTTCGACGACACTACTCGCGGAATCGCCATCATCGACAGCGACGGCAAGAACCACAAGATTGTGAGCAACGCCGACTACGACGAACGTGACGTCGAGTGGCTCGACAACGACAAGATTGTCTTCGCAAGCAACAGGAACGGCATCTTCAACCTGTTCGAAAAATCACTTTCCACCGGAACCGAGCGCCCCCTCACGAACGTCGTGGGCGGCGCATTCACTCCGGTTCTTTCTGGCGACACGATATTCTTCACGCAGTACGACAAGGACGGCTTCTCCCTGTACAAGATTGGCTACAAGAACGGCGCCGCAAACGCACCTGTCGCCACCAAGGATAGCATCGTCGTCACGATCCGCGACAGCGTGATAAAGGTGGCCGACACCACCTGGAGCACCTGCCCCGAAGCCAAGGATTCTACGCAAGCCGACTCGACAGCATGCGTCCCGCAGGCAACTGTCGCTACACGCGACAGCACCATCAAGGTCGAAGTCCGCGACACAGTGAAGGTCGCAGTCGGAGACTCTACATCGAAAGATGCTCCTATCGTTTTGCACGGGAGCCTGCCCAAACGCATCCAGAAGCCTCTAAATCTCGAGAACCGCGAATTTGCTGGAGCCGAGAAAACCTACAGGCCTCTGCCCATCCTGCCGCTGTTCGTCCCAATGCTCATGTTCAGCGAGAACGCCCCCGACCTTACCGTATTTGGCGAAGGCGAACTCAAGACCAAGGCGGGGCTTGCCGTAATCCTCTCCGACCCGCTCAAGAAGAACACCGTCCAACTTGGCCTGTTGCTTGAACTGGGCAACGGCTACGACTACATCAACAGTGACGGCCTCAACCCGCGCCAAGAAAAGGAATTCTTCGCCTCATGGCAGAACACGAGCACCCCGCTCGATCTCGGCCTCGCCTACTCCTATGCGAACTACACCAGCAAGGACACAGTCCGCAACGAAGACGTACGCTCAGAAAACGGTGACTCGCTCTCGCTAAGCCACTACGCCATGTCGCTCCAGAACATCACAGGGCTGGCCGGTTACAGCATATTCAAGTCCATCGACACGTTGCAACTCGCCCTGAGCTACGGCTGGTCCGACTTCAACTTCTACGACCTAGATGAATACGATGACAGTTTCACCTGGACTTACCAAAAACAAATTAGCGCAATTCTCGGGTTCGGCCTGTACGGCGACCACGAGGACGAAGATGGCACAGGCATCAGCGGACAGGGCAACGGCTTGTTCGTCTATTACCAGTACACCAATAGCGACCTCTACCGTCCGGGAACATTCTCCGAAAGTTTCTACGTGACCGAAAGCGGTTTCGCCAAGCCCAAGTACAGGAACTTCAACATCAACGAAGTCGGGCTGAACCTTTATGGAAGCCTGCAACTCCCGGTTACGGGAACGCGCGTTGCCGCAGGCGGCAAAATCAACGTCATTGCCAAGTGGAACACCGACGCAAAGCAAGACACGCTGGACTCCTACTACTATAACCCAATTTTCCTCGAAGGCTACCCGTACCTTCGCAGTTCCGAAAGCTACACACTCGCCGGGACAAGAACCGCCATGGCAGAACTCCACCTGTTGCAGTCAATCTACGACGACTGGCGCAATTCCTTCTGGATTTTCGAGACGCGCGATTTCTACATCGACCTCTTCGCACAGATCGGATCCGCATGGAATAGCAAGTTGTTCGACATGGACAAGTTCAAGGACCATAATTTCTGGGACCGTTCTGTCGGCCTGAGTTTCCGTATGAGCAACAAGATTTTCTATAACGTTCCGCTGGATATTTCGCTCACGTTGGCCCGTGGTCTGAACCGCATCGGAGAATCCAATGACACCGACCGTAGCACCAGCCGAAAGCTGAATCCGATAGACCTGCCAGTCATTCCCGATGCCGTCTCACCGACGCGCATCAAGCTGAACATCGGTATGGGCTTCGCGAATACGTGGCAGTAGTCACGTTATTCGTATTTTTTCTTGGAACGGATTTCGCCCGGGAGGAGCTGTCCCGGACTTGTACGTAAGGCGTCGGTCCCCGTAAAGTTCGGGTTGAAACGGCCGGACTTGTCCTGCTTGGCTTCCGCCTGCTTCTCGATGAGGTACTTTTCCCACTCCTGGATAGCGTCATCCAGTTCCGTGCGGGCATTCAGCATCATTTCCCTCAGTTGCACCAGTTCCTTCATCTGGTCACGTTTCATCGACCAGAGTTCCTCCTCATCGGGCATGCGCTCGATATTGAAAAGGAGATTCAGGTAACGTTCCTCGGCCTCCATGTAGGCCTTGTACATTCCTTCGTAAGCGCTGGCGCGTTCCATGGCCATGGACTGCGCAGCAGACCCTCCCGAAAGCGAACAGGCCGAAAGGAAAAACGAACCGGCAGCACAGACCGTAACTAAAAAGAGTTTCTTCATTCTTCAGCTGGTTTCCTGATGTTGTAAAGTCTTTCCAAAGTCACGTGGCTCTTGAAAGTCGCAGTATCGTTCGTGGCGGGATTCACCATCGTATGCGTACCGACCTTTACCTCGCGCTCTTGGCACGGGACACCGTTCGTGGGATCCAGGGTCACCCAGTACTCGGTATCGTACTCGCCCTTGAGTCCCTTCTGGTAAGCCTTGTACTTGTCGGGGACGATTTTGCTTCCCACATGCTGTTCCCAGATGTAGTACGGGAAGCTTTCGGTTTCGTGCAGATAAATCTTGTAGCCCAGGCATTTGCGCTTGTCGAGCTTATGGAAGCCGTCCATCACCACGGAATCGATAGCGATGAGGGCAAAGTTCAGGCGGCCACGATCCTTGAGAAGTGCGGTCACGTTGCCCTTGGTGGGCACAGGGCCCTTGAGCAGGTGGGACATTTCCCAGCGATGCTTTTCAAGGCGTCTCAGATGCGGTTTGTAATCGGGATTGAGCAACTGCGCACGCCAACGGGAGGGCATCGGCGTCTCTGCCAGCAGCGTGTCGTAACCATCATCGAGACCTTCTATCGAAAGCACCTCGCGGTCGACAGCGGACATTTTCACGTTCTTGATACGCCAAACCAGTTCCGACGGCATGAAGTTCTTGAGATAGCCACGGGACCTGTTGATAACGTAATCCCTGTTGACCAGCACCGTATCGCCCTTGGACTCGAAAGTGACATTATTGAACGCACCGGTAATCGTACCGACCCGTTCCTCCCCTTCAAGATCGTATGTCGAAAAATACCCTTCGCTGAACAATTCCAGTTCGACAGGCGAACCAACCTTGTAGTTCACTTCAACCATATCGTCGCTGCAAGCAGCAACAACAAGAGCACAAGCACCGATAAACAGTTCTTTTTTCATAAACGTAACGTAAGGGGGATTTCCCCAAAATGATTATTGATCTTTCTGCAACCTGTTGTGAGTCAGGTTGATTTCCTTCGCAGCCAGTACCTTGCCGTTGGCGCTGAATTCAAACACCACCGGACCCGGTTCATGGACTCGGGCAAGTTCACGGGCATCCATGTAGCCGCCACGATGGGCACGGCCCACGAGAGTGTAGGCTCCCATCTTCTCGGTAACGGCCACCTCACGGTCCCATATCTTTTCGCCACGATTCGAGAGCGTACCGCGGTATACGGTAGTCACCAGTTTCGGGAAATCGAAGTTCTTGCCATAACGGAACTGAACAAACAATTGATCGTTCATGGCAAACTCAGCTCCCGTATCGGCAACTACCTGATGAGCGGCATTCCATTCACGACCACACACAATATGCGGGTCTTCCGTCGAGCAGCCGGTAATAAGCATACCTGCGGCCAGGGCCAATCCCATCACGAGTGTCTTGTTGTTTGTTGAGTTCATGTTGTTTTCTCCCTTAAAAGTTCTTTAGAACCAGAAGCGGAGACCGATTCGGAAGTAGACGTCGGGGAGTTTCCACTTCGTCTCATCCTTTTTATAGCGGTCATCGTCGTCGCTGCCGTCATAGTCTCTCCACATGATGTGGACTTCACCGACAGGGCTCAATTCCAAGTAAAGTTGCAACGGGACAACAGGGAACTCCCACTGGTAACCACCCACCAAGCCAAGACGGATAGCAAGACCCATTTCTTCCCAATGATCCCCCTTATCGACGTTCCACCAGCCAATACCGCCGGTAGGACCGACATAGAAGCCCATACGTCCGAGTTCCTTAGGAATGTTCAGGTAATAGTTCCAGTAGTAACCCAGATAGCCACCCAAGGCATTGTCGCCCGTATAGAAGCAGAAATGCAGGTAAATGTCCAGCGTAATGTCCTTGCTCATGCGGTTCTGAACGTCAAGACCGGCATGTTCACCCGGGTTTCCTGCCTGAAGCCATCCGCCAACAGCCCAGTTTTTGTCTTCAGAACCCGTGGCGGCCAACGTCATTGCCGCCATCACCAAAATTGCAACCAAAATTTTTTTCATTTTTGAAGCTCCTGTCACCTCAACACATCCCTAATGAAACTATATGTAAAGTAGCAAAAAGCCATGTAAAAAAGCGGTTTACACCCACTTTTCCGCAAATTATTGCCCTATTTTTTGTAAAACTTACCGCGTTAAGATAAATAACATTTCCAAATGCGGTGTCTGGGGGTAAAATGCGAACCCTTCCGCCCGTTCCAACTTGAATCCGGCCATTGCCAATTTCGCATAATCGCGAGCCAGCGTCACCGGATCACACGACACGTAAATCAGCCGCTTCACAGAACTCCGCACAATGGCGTCCAGAGCCTCCCCCGGCAAGCCCGTACGGGGCGGATCCACGATAAGCGTCGCCGGAATATTCACGACATGGTCGGCAAGCCACTCTTCCGCCGGAGCGGAGACATTTTCGACAGCGGTGTTTCCCGAACCCGACACAGACAAATTCACGTCAGCATGCTTGAGGCAGCCCTCGTCTCGCTCCACGGTCGTAACACGTTTGAACTTGTCCTGCAACAGTGCGGCAAAAAAGCCGACGCCGCTAAACAGGTCTATAAGCCAATCGTTACAGGCATTCCCGTTCGACAATCCTTCATCGACGGCACTGCGCACAGATTTTACCAGTTCCGGCAACAGGCCCAAATTGCTTTGGAAAAACACCGAAGCGTCGGACTCAATTTTTCGGCCTGCAATTTCCACAACGCTGACAGCATTCTTCTCGAATTCCTTGCCTGGCATGCCGCGGTAGTAGTAGCTTACCTCGCCCTTGCCATTGTCGAACACGTTCAAAGATAAATCACGGGAGCGGGAAAAGCGCCCCTGCCCCGACAAGCCCGGTGCAAAAATTTTCCGAGCGGGCCCTTGCAAAAAAGCGTTCAACGCAGGCGTCAGCACCGGACAGTTCTCGAAGGGAATCAAGGCATTACTTTCCTGCTCGCGGAACGCGAAACCGCTGCATTCGCCGCTGCGGCCAAACTGCGGAACCACGCGGGCACGGTTGCGATAGCCCCATGCACTCCCGACATGGATGACGAAATCATCCGGCAACTCGGCATGAGCCAATCGCCTAAAATTCTCGCGTTCGACACGCGCCATATATTCCGCCTGTTTCTGGCTATCCAGGTGTTGCAAACTACAACCGCCACACTTACCGTAAAGCGGACACCTCGGAGCAACACGGTCGGGACTCGGTTCAACGACACTGACAACGCGGCCTCGCGTAAAATCCTTTTTCTGGAACGTCAGCTCCACGCGGCACAGTTCCCCCGGCAAAGCGCCCTGTACAAAGCACACGCGGCCATCCGGCAAACGAGCCATGCCGTCACCCCCCTGCACCATCTTCTCTATACGCAGTTCCACCGGAGCGCAGTGCGAACGGGACGGAGCAACCGCCCCATTTTTACCGGAGCGATTCTTTCTTTGCAAGACAGGAGTTTTTTTCGACAATCGAGACATACTGCAAAAGCAAAAATAGAAACTCCTGAACGAGGTTCCCTCAAAAAAGGGCAAGAGTTCCATAAAAAATTTTTTTCGGGAGCATTCCGCAACAGTTTTACGGTCATCGAGCAAATCAGCCTACGATTCTAGCGGGCAATTGCTATATTTATGCATATATCAAGATACACGCATCGGTAAAGTCCATGGCTGAACCGGTATACGAACCCAACACCCCTAGGCGAATAACAAGATGACGCTACGCGAAGCTTTCGAAAGTAAAATGATGCTGCTTGACGGCGGCATGGGTTCTGTTATCCAGACCTACGGCATCAAGGGCGCGAACAACGACATGCTCTCTATCGAGAAGCCGGAGATCATCCTGGACATCCAGCGCCGCTACGTGGATGCAGGCGTGGACTGCCTCACCACAAATACGTTCTCGAGCCAGCGCGTAAGCCAGCACGAATACCACCAGGAACACCGCATCGCCGATATGAACCGCGCCGCCGTGAAAATCGCGAAGCAGGCCGCCGAAGAAGGGTTCAAGAAGTACGGGCGCCAGGTGTACATTCTGGGCGACGTGGGCCCCACGAGCAAGATGCTCTCCATGAGCGAAGACGTGAACGACCCCGCGAGCCGTAGCATTACTTTCGACGAACTCGAAGACGCCTACCTGGAACAGATTCAGGTGCTGGTGGATGAAGGCGTAGACGCCATTTTAATTGAAACGATTTTTGACACGCTGAACGCGAAGGCCGCTGCCAGCGCGTTCGTGAAGGTGATGGAAAAACGCACCGCCGATGCAACCGCTGCAGGCCCTTCGGCAAGCTCAGGGACCTTAGCTGCCGACCTCAAGCCAGTCGAAGTCATGTTCTCGATGACAGTGAGCGATGCCTCGGGCCGTACGCTTTCGGGCCAGACAGTGGAAGCGTTCGCCGTGAGCGTGATGCACATGCATCCGCTTTCGATCGGCCTCAACTGCGGTCTCGGTGCCGACGGTATGGTGCCGTACCTGCGCCGCATGGGCAAGGTCGCTCCCTGCTACATTTCTTGTCACCCGAATGCAGGCCTCCCGAACCAGTTCGGCGGTTACGACGATACGCCCGAAGACATGGTGCGGCTCATGGGCGTCTACCTGGACGACAAGCTCGTGAACATGATTGGCGGCTGCTGCAGTACAACTCCGGAGCACATCGCCGCGATGCGCAAGATGCTCGACGCCCTGCCGGCAGATTATGAACGCCGCAAGCCCGCGCCCAAGTACGCCACGAGCCCGCTGCTTCGCCTCGCCGGTTTGGAACCGCTGTTCAAGGAACAGGTGCGCCCGAGCAACGGCGCCGACAGCTGCAACGCCGAAGACTTCGTGAAGGTGGGCGAACGCTGCAACGTGGCAGGCTCCAAGAAGTTCCTCCGCCTTATCAACGAAAAGAATTACGAAGAAGCGCTCGACATCGCACGCAAACAGGTCGAAGACGGCGCCGACGTGATTGACGTGAACATGGACGACGGCCTCTTGGACGCTACCGCCGAAATGCAGACCTTCCTGAACTTGCTCGCTTCGGACCCGGCCATCAGCCGCGTGCCGATTATGGTGGACTCTTCCCGCTTCGAAGTGATTGAAGCGGGCCTCAAGTGCGCCCAGGGCAAGTGCATCGTGAACTCCATCTCACTCAAGATGGGCGAACAGGCGTTTATCGAACATGCGCTCACTATCAAGCGCCTCGGTGGTGCCGTCATCGTGATGCTCTTTGACGAAGAAGGCCAGGCCACCAACTACGAACGCCGCGTACAGATTGCCGCCCGCGCTTACGACATCATGGTGAAGAAGCTCGGCTTCGATCCTTCCGACATTATTTACGACCCGAACGTTTTGACGGTCGCTACCGGCATGGCCGAACACAACGCCTACGCCATCGACTTTATCCGCGCCGTCCGCTGGATTATGGACAACCTTCCCGGCGTACGCATTTCGGGCGGTCTTTCGAACCTTTCGTTTGCATTCCGCGGTAACAACTACCTACGCGAAGCGATGCACACGACGTTCCTGCATTACGCGATTCCGAACGGCATGGGCATGGCCATCATGAACCCGAGCGCGATTGTCGAATACAAGACGATTCCGCTCGAACTCCGCATGGCCATTACCGAAGTCATTTACAACACAGAACCGGACGCGAGCGAAGCGCTCATCGAAATTGCAAGCCGCATGACCGCGGCCACCGCTGCCGCCAAGGAAGCGGGCACCAAGTACGACCCGAAGGCAATTTTTGCCATGAGCACGGGCGCAAGTTCTTCTGACGACAGCGCCAACGCTACCGCCGAAGCAAAACCCACCACGCCCGAAGAACGTTTGCAAGAAGCACTCCTCAAGGGAACCTCCACAACGCTTCAACCCGACCTGATGGAACTCATCAACCGCGGCGATAGCCCGGTGGGAATTATTTCAGGTCCGCTCATGGACGGCATGAACGAAGTCGGCCGCCGCTTCGGTGAAGGCAAGATGTTCTTGCCGCAGGTGGTGAAGACCGCCCGCACCATGAAGAAGGCCGTGGAAATTTTGCAGCCCTACATCGAGGCGGGCAAAGACGCGAACGCTTCGAGCCGCGGCAAGATTGTGATCGCCACCGTGAAGGGCGACGTGCACGATATCGGCAAGAACATTGTTTCCGTGATTATGGCCTGTAACGGCTACGAAATGGTGGACCTCGGCGTGATGGTTCCCGAAGATGTCATCGTGAAGGCGGTCATCGAAAACAAGGCCGACATCCTGAGCCTCTCCGGACTGATTACGCCCTCGCTCGAAGAAATGTGTACCGTTGCGAAGGCCATGCAAGACGCAGGCCAGCGCATTCCGATCATCGTCGGTGGCGCAACGACCTCGCCCACGCACACCGCAGTAAAGATTGCCCCGTGCTACGACGGCCCCGTATTCCATGTGCGCGACGCCGCAAGCAACCCGGGCCTCGTGCAAAAGCTTTTGGATCCAGCCACTAGCGAGACTACGATTCGCGAAAACCGTGAAGAGCAGCAGCGTATCCGCGACAAGCAGAACGGCATCCAGACCGAAGCCGCAAGCGCCATGGCCGCTGCCGAAAAGACGCCCGAAGAACGCCGCTACCTTTGCGACTGGACCAAGTACCAGCCTGTCGAGCCTCCGTTCATGGGCGAAAGCAAGCTCCCGCCGATTCCGCTCGAAAAAGTCATCCCGCTTATCAGCTGGGAATACTTCTTCTTCACTTGGAAAATCAAGCCCGAAGAGGAAGAAGCCAAGAAGCTCAAGGCCGACGCCGAAGCG
>JAGCPF010000064.1 GCA_017642335.1 Fibrobacter sp. | reverse complement strand
TAATACAAAAATCCCGTAACCATTAAGCTCAGAATAATACCAGCTATTCCGCCTCCAAGACCTCCCATGGCTTTTGCTCCACAAATAAATATAGGCAACAGCATAACGATAAACAATCCCAAACCTTCCAAGGAGCCTAAAAATTCACCTTGTGAAAAATCGCTGATTGTTTTCCATAAGCCGAATGCTCCCACACAACCTGGGATAGCACCAATAAAGCTCCAAGTTTTTCGTCTGTCTTCTTCGGCTTGGATATCCGCGAGATCTTGTAGGTATTCTTTATACCATCCCATATTAAGTCTCCTTGTTGAAGTTTGATTTATTTTCCCTAAAACATTAAGTTACTTGAAAATGTCTCCATGCAAATGATTCTTGCGACCGTAACGGAGTAGCGGCTCAAAGGGGAATGCATTTCCATTTTGCTTGGAAAAATTGATTAAGAATTTGAAATATTCTTGTGTGTCCTGATTTTCAAGAGTCCGACGAATGATGTAGCGAATGGCATAAAAGTCTTTTTCATCAATAATCTTATCTTCTGTCATTTTTATAAAATGGCAAAGAGTACTTAAAGCGAAATCTGCTGTTTTTTCAAATTTAGTGTCGTGAAATTTTGTATTGATATACCAATTATCGCCGTAATCTATTTTTTGGAAGAATTCTGCGATGGCAGGATTACTCTCGAAAATATTGGAGAAATCTAACAGCATTTTAGCATTGTGCACTTTTTTGTGCTGCAACCATTGGTAAATGGCAAATATAGCCGCGATAGTGGTTGCAATGGCTATGATTATATTGCTTATGATGTTGATGTATTCGCACATGCGATACTCCTTGTATCTTGGTAAACTCAGGAGTTCCGCCCCTGCTCAACAAAGAACTTCACGAAATTTTGCATGAATACAAAAAAGGCGTAGATCGTTGCATTTACCTAGTCGAGGCTCTCGAATGCCTATACGTGATAAACGCAAACGACCCACGCCCCGAAAGGGCTGTTGCCCCTTGGTCATACGACCAAGAATCAGCTTAGACGCTGATACGACAAACTGAGGCATACCGCAAAAACGGCATTCCTGCGTGAGCGTTCGCCTTGCTCTCACGTATGTGAAACTTCGAGATTTCGACTAGAGAACAAGAGCAAAAACTCTTTTACGCCTTTAAAAATAACATAAAAATGGACTAGGCGCTCGGAAAGTTTACAAAAACGAGCGTTTTTCTTATGAAAACGGCAATTTTAATCCAATGTCTCAGGGGAAGGAGAGTTTTTAAGAAAGAATAGGAATGGTAAAACCCTATTTTTTATCGTGGACCAGGATAGCAACAGATTAAAAAGTCTTTCACTGATAAAGCGGTTCATACCCCTAAGCATAGTAACACTTTGATCAATTTCATCTGCAGTAAGCAACTTTTTCTGATATGCGGCAAAGAGGATGCCTATGCTTCCGGTAATCGTCAGTTTCATACTCTCGACATCCATCCGTCCAATTTTGAACAGAGTCAATAAAGGAGTCGTATCGGCGACAACTATCACTTAGACTCTCCGCATGCAGCGAGGGCGTTTGCAATGTCACGCTCAAGTTCCGCTTCGTCCATGTCAATATACGGGATACCCATAGAACCATACAGTTGAATAAGAGACCACTTGTCCATTTCAAGGATCTCGGCAGCACGGCCATGCGAAATCGTTCCGTTCTGGATATAGGGGTACAGGAGCATCGCACGTTGCTTCAGCCACATGTCACGCTTATTTACATAAGGTTCCATTGCAGCTGTTATTTCAATTGTAGCGGTTTGCATATTCATACCTCACCCATAAATATACACTTTTTAAAACAAAAGACCAAATAAAGGAAACGCTCTTTCTCAAGGAAAGAGCGTTTTCATAGTCTTTTGGGGATTGCCGCGGCTCCTTACGGAACCTCGCAATGACAAGCTAGGTTACGAAGCAGCGAAACGTTTACGTTTCGATATTTCGTAGCCGACGCCGTCATGGCTCACAGAGCAATGACAAGCTAAGCTTTTACAGTCGTAAATGCGAAAGCCTCGCCGTCGGCGTCGTTGGCTTCGAGGCCATCGGCGGCAGCAGCCCACTTGATGGCGACGGCCTGAGTCTCGCCGGCGATATAAGCTTCGTTCTCCGCGACAGCCTGCTTGAAGACGTCGCTTGCAGAGAACAGCGTCACTTCGATCTTGTCGGTGATGGCGTAGTTCTGGTCCTTACGGCGGTTCTGGATGCGGTTCACGAGTTCGCGGGCCACGCAGGCGCGGCGGAGTTCGTCCGTGATCTTCAGGTCCAGAGCCACGGTGAAGTGCTGGTTGGCTTCCACGGCCATGCCATCGGCCACGATGCGGTTGAGCATCAGGCAGTCGGCACCGACTTCACCGAAGTCGAACTTGATGGTTTCGCCATTCTGCAGAGCCTTGATTTCATCGACGCTCAACGAATTCAGCTTAGCCGAAATCACCTTCATGTTCTTCGCGTAATCCGGGCCCTTCGCCTTGATAGCGAGGAAGTTCGGCTTGGCGGAGAGCTGCACGAGCTTGGTTTCGTCTTCGAGGAACTTCATTTCACGAACGTTGAGTTCTTCGAGGATCAAGTCCTTCATAGTCTCGGCGACGTTCTTTTCTTCGTTACCGTGAGCAACCACCGTCATGCTCGCAATCGGCATACGGTTCTTTACGTTGTTCGTAGCTCGAATCACGCGGCCCATTTCGACCATGCCACGCACCATGGCGATGCGTTCCACGAGCTTTTCGTCCATCAGGGACTTGTCAGCGCTGGGGAATTCGCAGAGGTGCACGCTCACCGGAGCATTGGCATCGACTTCGCGGACGAGAATCTGGTAGATTTCTTCGGCGAGGAGCGGGAGGAACGGAGCGAGAATCTTGGAGAAGTCCACCAGCACCTTGTACATGGTGGCGTAGGCGGCGTTCTTGTCGCCATCGTTTTCGGACTTCCAGAAACGGCGACGGCTGCGGCGCACGTACCAGTTCGTGAGGTCATCCACCGCGGCAATCACGGCGGGCACCACGTTGTACAAACGATAAGCCTTCATTTCAACTTCGACCTTGGCGGCCAAGTCCTGCAACGTAGCAAGCATCCAGCGGTCAAGTTCGTTATCGCTCTTGACTTCCTGACCCGGCTTCCAGTTGAGCTGGCCCTTGGCGGCATCAGCGTTATGGTTGCTGACAAAGAATGCAACTGCGTTCCAAAGCGGCAGCATCACCTGCTTCACGATGCCCTTCACGCCTTCTTCACTGAAGCGGAGGTCTTCAGCCTTCAAAGCGGCGGAGTTGATCATGAACAAGCGAATGGCGTCGGCACCCGTGCGTTCGATGAGGTCGTTCGGGTCCGGGTAGTTGCGCTTGGACTTACTCATCTTGGAACCGTCTTCGGCCAAGATAATACCGTTCACAATAACGTTCTTGAATGCCGGCTTCTGGAACAAGGCGTTAGAAAGCACGGTCAGCGTGTAGAACCAACCGCGAGTCTGGTCAAGGCCTTCGGCGATGAAGTCTGCCGGGAAGCTGCGTTCCACGAGTTCCTTGTTTTCGAACGGGTAATGGCGGCTGGCATACGGCATGGAACCGGATTCGAACCAGCAGTCGAAAACTTCGGGCGTGCGGCGGTAAACCTTGCCGTTCTTTTCGATGGTGAGCTTGTCCACGAAGTGCTTGTGCAGGTCATCGAGCTTCACGCCGGTGAACTGCTGCAATTCTTCGATGGAGCCCACAGCAATCATGTCGCCGTCATCGCTGAGCCACACCGGAATCGGCGTACCCCAGAAGCGGTTACGGGAAAGGTTCCAGTCGCGGGCGCCTTCGAGCCACTTGCCAAAGCGTCCGTTCTTGATGTGGTCCGGAACCCAGTTCACGGTCTGGTTGTTTTCGACC
>JAGCPF010000063.1 GCA_017642335.1 Fibrobacter sp. | reverse complement strand
CCTCTGGGATGTACTGGTAACGAAGCACTTTGTAATTTCGTTCTTTGCAAATTAAACGCCCCGAAGCGTGTTCGCCATTATCCAAGAGGCATGCCGTAGCGGAGTCGTTATCCACAAAAATCTTGGAAGGGAGCCAGCAGGAATCCAGTTCAGCCCTGAAATGCATATTATAGGACGTATAGGCGTATTGCTGGCCTCGGCACCAATAATTGCCGTCACAATGTTCAAAATCCAAGCCCTCCGGGTAATGAATCAATGTATCCAGGCCCTTTATCTCGTAAGTGGAATCCATAAAGGCATAATAAAGATGCATTTTTTCGATGGACATTTCTGGCGGGAGCGTTACGTTGCACTGGCGATCGACATGGAGCATGCGCTTTTTCAAGAACGACATGTCCAAATGGAACTTCTTGGACTTTCCGCTAGAATCCTGAACAGCAAAACTAAATTCGAATGACGAATCCAAGGATACCGAGAAAGGCTTATTGTTCAGGTGAACCCAGCCGTCTTTATCATTCCCGACCTCCATTGCCGACGATACCAGCGTATCCAGATAAAAACGGAATGTCCCAACACAAGATGCATCATTAGCAAGGCACTCCATCCGTTTCAACAAAAACGCCAGAGAATCCTCCATAGTCACAAAAATATTGTTCCAAGTTTTTATTTCGAATCGTTCCAAGTCACGTTCAGGAAATTCCCTATATATTTTGTCGGAGTCGAGTGAAATTTCCTCATTCACGAATTCCACACAAAATGCACGAGGCGACCAGGCGCTATCCAAGGCAATGCAGTCGTGGTATGTAGGCGGGCATGAGACCTTTACAGGCGTACTCAAGGGAATGCATTTTTCATAATGACTCGCCGCAGTCTTTGTCACTCTAAAGGGATACCGGTCAATAACTGTTTTAGGAGCGTCCAGAAGTGTTACGACCGTAGAATCATGTTCTTCGATGGTCAAGACGGAATCCCGTTCTTGCGTCACGTTGATTCTTGTCTTGGAGAGATCAACCTCATATTTCTTTACCCGAGACACCTCGGTGGAATCCCTAAAATAAAGAGTGAGAACCATACTGGAATCCATTTCAAAATAATGATTGTACTGGAAATTCAGCGGCACCCATGTCGAACTGTCCCAGCTAACCTGCAATGGCGAACTATAGACCAAATTCCAATTGTCGTATTGGAAATGGTCGAGTCCGGTATCGTCCGTATAGCCGTAAGCGCTGAATTCTCCGATACACTTCCCCGTCACGTGGGAACACTTGACTGAATGGTTCCTTAAAGTAATCGTAATCGGATCGTAAAAAGAGACTTCCACAGAGTATTTCGTCTCTCGATAATAACTATCCTCCGATAATTCGGGGCCGCAGCAATCCGAGGACTCTTCCGAGTCACAAGCGCAGCAAAGCAAGGCCGCAAACATCCCTACATACAAGACTATTTTACTTGCACTAAAAAAATTTATCATCATCAAAAAAAAGATAATAAAACATTCTGAAATATTTATAAATTACACTCGATGTTTTTCTTGCTGGTGGTCATTTACGTTGCATTCATTGGGTTGGGCCTTCCCGACACCATTCTCGGGGCCGCCTGGCCACTGATGCGGCTGGACCTTGCAGCGCCCATTTCGGCAGCGGGCATCCTATCCATCATCACGTCGCTCGGGACAATCGTCTCTAGCCTTCTTACGCCGAAGTTCCTTCGCATTTTGGGGACCGGGAAACTCGTCGCGTTCAGCATTGCGGCAACCGCCCTTGCATCTGTCGGCTACGGTTTCGCGAGTTCATTCGGCATGCTCTGCTTGTTGGCTATCCCAATGGGCATTGGCGCTGGAGCCGTCGACGTGGCCATGAACAACTTTGCGGCGGTCCATCTTGAATCCAAGCACACGAGCTGGCTGCATGCAAGCTGGGGAATCGGGGCAACGCTGAGTCCTGCCATCTTGTCACTTTCGATTCTGTTCGGTAGCCAGTGGCGCGGGGCCTACGAAATCGTCGCGGTCATTCTGGCAATCGTATTCGCCCTGGTTTTTATTTCACTGCCGCTATGGAAAAAGATTGAATCCAGCAACATTGAGCAAGGCAAGGCAAACGCACTCAAAAATAAGCCACCATCATTCGGCTTCCGCAAAGCGCTCCGCGTTCCCGGAATGAAGCTTTCTTTCTTGACGTTCTTCTTTTACTC
The DNA here is from genome assembly GCA_017642335.1 of Fibrobacter sp. GTDB lineage: Bacteria > Fibrobacterota > Fibrobacteria > Fibrobacterales > Fibrobacteraceae > Fibrobacter. Next base: position 174,768 of record JAGCPF010000063.1, on the reverse strand, counting down.
GGCCCTCGAAATCTCGACCAGTCTTTGGTGCGGAACCTACCTGATTGCCTGCGGGTTCAAGCCCGAGGTGGGCGCCATTTGCGTTTCGTTGATGTTCGCGTCCGTCATGGTCGGGAGAATCGCCAGCGGATTTTTCGCCATCAAGTTTACGGACCACCGTTTAATTTATGCGGGAATCTTCATTGTCGCCGCAGGATGTCTTATACTATCTCTGCCGCTTCCGCTGTGGATGCAGCCCATCTGCATTTGCCTGCTCGGGCTCGGTTGCGCGCCCGTTTACCCATCGCTCATCCACGCGACCCCGGCACGCTTTGGCGAAGCGCTTTCGAGCCAGGCGATCAGCATCCAGCTTGCTGGTTCCTACATCGGTTCCATCATAATGCCCCCTGCATTCGGACTTGTCGCCACCCATTTTTCAGTCCACCTTTGGCCCATATCGCTTTCGATTTTTGTCGGATTCCTGCTTTTGTGCGTGTACCTGCTTGACTTTGTCACACGGAAGAAACTCCACGATTCCTATGCGCGCGAACGCATCCTTGACATACTCCACGAGGTTTCCATGGAGAGCGTCAAGCGCCAACGGCTGGCCCGCAAGCGCAAAAAGAGACGTTAGTTTATCCATTTGTGCAGTTGTTTTGCTATATTTGGGCCCATGGATTTTGGACCTTACGGAAATTCATGGTGGAGCAAAAAATGGCTTGAGACGCTGCTCGAAGGCGCCAGCGAACAGGCCGTTCAGCAAGGCGTCCGCTATGCCACGCGCGGTCAGGTGTCGAGTGTCGACATCGTGGACAACCGCGTGATTTCCGTGGTCAAGGGGCCCAATGGCGGGCTCCACAACAACTACATCGTCTTCCCGAAATTCCCTGCGGAACAGGCAAGCCTCTTCCGCAGCATCCTGAGGCAGCACCCGGCGGAGATGCTCGCGCTCGGCAACAAGGCGATGAGCCCGTCACTCGAACTCCTTCTAGTGAAGAGCGGGGTGCAGCTGTTCGACAAGCCCGAAAAGGTCAAGATGGGCTGCGACTGCCGGGACGCCCAGCCTTGCAAGTACCTCGTTGCCACATTCCTGAAAATCGCCGAACAGAGCGACAGCGACCCGGCCATCCTGTTCCGGATCCACGGCTTCGACCTGGACACAGTCAAGGACGGCGCCCAGGACGCACTCGAACTGGACGCCCCAGCCGAGGCGAACCTTGTCCGTACTATCAGCGGTGCGAGCCGCATTGTCGCCGGCACGGACAACGCCCTTGATTTTGCCGAAGATTCCAGCGTAAGTTTGTTCGCCGGAGCGCCTGGCGGTGCAAGCCGCACGCCACCGCAGCAACTCCCCCACCTTGACTTCGACACATGGAAGGACTACTCCCGCGTACTCCCCGCCATGCTGCAGAACTTCCCGAAGTTCTGCCCCGCCGGGAATTTCCGCAAGAGTTTTACAGACGAGTTAGAAGGCTGCCACAAGTTTTTCTGCGCCTACGAAAACTTCAACGTATTCTCGGAACATTTCCGCGCCTACAACGCGAAGACCTTCCTGATGGAAAACGAGACGCTGCGCGTATTCCACAAGGACGGATGGAGATGGTCGTTTGAACAAAGCGCCTCCGGCAAGGTTATCCGGAACGACCTGACCGTTGCCAACATCATGGGGGCGCTTTGTTGCCTGAGCCAGGGGAACTTCTCGTGGCATCATTACACGGTGCGATACCTGCACCTGCTATTGCAGGCGGCATTCTATCTTGTGCGTACCGGGGCCATCTACCCGCAAGTTTTCTGGATAAAGAAGGACGTGGCGCAGATGCGCTGGCTGCCCGCAGAAATGCTCCCCGACATTCTGGGCATTGTCGCAGACCTGGAGGCGGGCGCCCCGCAGGGGTTCGCCTTCTCCGAAGGCGAGGGCGATTTCAAAGAAATCGCCGGGCCCGCCGAGCACATCCTCTCGCTTTTTATCGGACAGCTTCTGCGGTTTGCGCGCACCTACAAGCAGCCACTCAAGACAAACCACGGGAACCTCCTCTCCTTCTTCTTTGACTGCGTTTCGGGCAAGCTCGCGAACAATGCGCACGCCATCCCCGGAAAAATCCAGCAGTGGTTCTCTGTTTACTCCAGTCTCGATTTCAGGAGCCAACTGTTATTCGCCTGCCGCGAAAGCGGAGACGAAGTCGCGCTCGAAGTCTTCATCCTCGACGACGAGGTTTCCGGCACGCGCACGCCGCTCGCCAGCCTATTCGAGAACAACGACACGCGTCTGCTCTCGGTGCTGAACATTTTAAACGGCGTGGCCGACTACTTCACGCCCATGGGCAAGTACCTGGAACGCCGGGCTTCCGAACCCATCATGATGCGCGGCGCCGAGCTTCTGGACTTTTTGCAGGACTGCCTCAAGAAATTGCAGGTATTCGGCATCCGCACCGACATTCCCAAGAGCCTGCTGAACATCGGGAAGCCAAAGCCCAAGATGCGCCTGCAGGGCAGCATGAGCTTCGGTGCGTTTACAGCGGGCGACCTTCTGGACTTTGATTGGGAAGTCGCCATCGGCGACGAGAACGTGTCTGCCGAGGAATTCCTCGCCATGGCCGAAAACGCCGACGGCCTGCTAAAATACAAGTCGCAGTACGTACAAATCACCGAGGAAGACCTCAAGGAACTCCGCGACAAGCTGGAAGGCCGCGCAGAACCCGCAAAGAAAAACAGCGAGAACCGTCAGGAAAACGACGAAGACAGCGACAAGGAAACTGACGAAAGCAGCCCAACTCAGGGCATCACGCAAGCCAAACTCATTCAGGCATGCTTCACCGGCGAATGCGACAACGTACCCGTCGAAATGGCAGGCGAATTCAAGCAGCAGTTCGACGCCTGGCGGGCCGACACCGAAATCCAGCTACCTGAAGGGCTGAACGCGACACTCCGCCCCTACCAGGTGCGCGGCTACTCCTGGATGTACAAGAACCTGCAAATCGGCTTCGGCTGCATTTTGGCCGACGACATGGGCCTCGGCAAGACGCTGCAAGTCATCGCATTCCTCCTGAAGATGAAACAGGAAGGCAAGTTCGCCGAAAAGAAGGGCATCGTCGTGATGCCCGCGGGCCTTCTCTGCAACTGGCAAGTGGAAATCCGGAAATTCGCCCCGGAACTCACGTTCGCCGCCTACCACGGCGGAAACCGCAACCTGCAGAAATTCAACGCCGACATCCTGCTCACCACCTACGCCACGTTCCGCAAGGACTATGACGCGCTCAAGGAAAAGCCCTGGCAAGTCGTGGTCATCGACGAAGCGCAGAACATCAAAAACGCGGACAGCGAGCAGAGCAAGCTCCTGCGCCACCTGCAGGCGCCCATGAAAATCGCGATGAGCGGCACCCCGGTAGAAAACCGTCTCATGGAATTCTGGACCATCATGGATTTCGCAAACAGGGGATTCTTCCCGAGTGCATCGGAATTCCGCGATAAGTGCGAGACCCCCATCCAGAAAAACGGCGACCAGCACGCCGCCGAAACGTTCCGCAAAATCACCGCGCCCTTCATGCTGCGCCGCCTCAAGACGGACAAAAGCATCATCGCCGATTTGCCCGACAAGATTATCCAGGACGAATACGCCGAGCTCACCAAACCGCAGGCGGCGCTCTACAAGCGTACCCTCGACCGCTTCCTCGCCCAGCTCGAAGAAGAACAGCAACTGAGCGAACTCACGCACGACAGCCACGCCCTCTTCAAGCGCAAGGGAATCATATTGCAGATGATTCTCGCTCTCAAGCAGATCTGCAACCACCCCGCGACATTCCTGAAGGGAGCCGCAGAGCTCAAGGATATTGCCGTCAGCGCCAATGAACACGAAAGCGGGAGCGGCTCGGCCCCCGATAGCCCGCTGCTCAGTTCCGGCAAACTCCAAATGCTGCTGGACCTGCTCGCCTCCATTCAGGAACAAGGCGAAAAGACGCTCATCTTCACGCAGTTTGCCGAAATGGGCGAGCTCCTGAAAACGACCATCGAAAAGCAACTCTCCCTCCGCACGCATTTTTACCACGGCGGTTGCACACAGACGCAGCGCACCGAAATGGTCCGCGATTTCCAGGAAAACCCCGATTGCAAGGTGCTCATCCTTTCGCTCAAGGCGGGCGGCACCGGGCTCAACCTCACCGCGGCATCGCAGGTCATCCATTACGACTTGTGGTGGAACCCGGCCATCGAGGCGCAGGCCACCGACCGAGCGTTCCGTATCGGGCAAACGCGCAACGTTCAGGTCCACAGGTTCATCACCAAGGGGACCTTCGAAGAAAAGATCAACGCGCTGCTGGAAACAAAGAAGGCCATCGCCGAAATGACCGTAAGCGCTGGAGAAACCTGGCTTGCCGACATGGACGACAAGCAGCTCGTCGAAGTGTTCGGCATCGAAAACACCCTCGTATAGCCGACCAAATAAACTAGTTTTACTGGCATGAACGCCAAGAAGAAAATCCAATTCATCTCCGAGAAGCTGGACGAACTGTTCCCGAATCCGCCCATTCCGCTCGACCATACCGACGCCTACACGATGCTTGTCGCCGTGGTGTTGAGCGCCCAGTGTACAGACATCCGCGTCAACCAGGTGACAAAGGTTCTCTTCAAGAAGGCGAACACCCCGGCCGCCATGGTCAGGCTCGGGCAGAAACGCATCGCCGAGATCATCAAGCCCTGTGGATTTTTCAACACCAAGAGTGCCGGAATCTACAACCTCTCCAAAACACTCGTAGAGAAGTACAACGGAGAAGTCCCGCACTCCTTCGAAGAACTGGAAAAGCTCCCCAGCGTAGGCCACAAGACCGCAAGTGTCGTCATGAGCCACATTTTCAATGTTCCCGCGTTCCCGGTAGACACGCACATCCACCGATTGGCGGAGCGCTGGGGGCTCAGTGACGGGAGTTCCGTAGAAAAAACGGAGAAGGACCTGAAAAAGGCCTTCCCCGAAAACGAATGGGAAAAACGTCACCTGCAAATCATCTACTTCGGCCGCACCTACTGCAAGGCGCGTGGGCACAAGGCCGAAGAATGCCCGATTTGCAGCGTCGTCGGAATCTAGCTAGAACACGAAGGTCTTGCCGAGATTAAGCCCGTAGCCCAGCTGCGAATTCCACATGATGCCCCCGTAGAAACCGGTCGTATGGAAATAGCTCAGCATTATAGCCGATGTCCAGTCCTCTATATCGCCTTTGTAGGACATGTCGAACTCAGCAAGAACACTCCCCCACTTGCCGCCATGCCCCAGGCGCGATCCGACCCAAACAGACGAAACCGGAGCAAAGCCTATATACCCGTCAACATTCTCGACAAGTTTATTGCCTTCCAGTTCGTCGCGATTGTCGTCATAGCTACCGCCACCCTGGAAGAACTGCACTCCGCCGCCCAAGCCCAAAAGTACATACTGGCCGACATTGAAATCACCGCCCAGGAGCAGGCGTTCCTGCATATCCCAGAAGGAGTATTCCCTCTTGCCTTCCTTGGTCTTGAGCCATACCTTGTACATTTCTGCGTTATCGGAACAACGAGACTCGTTGCAGTCAAACCGCAACTTGCCCAGCATCCCGCCAGCGGCCGCCGAGAAGAACAGCGGGGACACTGCTCCGCCCATACGGTACATGAACGACACGTCGCCACCACCGGTCTTCACCTTGTTGACATTCAGCCCCTCACCAGCGAGGCTGCCGAAAGCGCCCACCGCCACGGACATCTCCGAATTGGCGCTATCCGCCGAAGCCCTTGGCTGATGCGGAACGGTCATGAGCGACGCTCCCATGGAATGGGCTCGCGGCATGAAGCAGCCGCACAGAGAAAGCGTCGAGAAACAGACTAAAACGAAAGCGAAACTTGCCTTTATCCTATTCATTCCGATTCCTCCTATGATGATTGTTCAACGTATTGCTACTTCAGCTGCATAGATTTCACTATACAGCGCTCCCCGGCAACCGTTCCCTGCAAGTTCAAACGTGAAACAGAGAAACTGGATTCCGGAGTTATTTCCGTGTTGACTATTTCGGACAGCGGCAATTGTTTCACTACTAGACCATTCTTAATCACGCCACCGCCCAAGTTTGCATTTTGGACAACCTTTGAATCAAAATATACACGAATATTTTGGCAGGAACCAGGCCAGTATGTCACCTCCAACATAGAAAATGCGTTTAAATTAACCTGACGGCCAAAATCCAAGTGCATACCATCATACCGTTTGTCAACCCCAATTGACAATCCAGCGCCCAAATTATCGGAATAATCAGATATTTTTACATTTTCGCTCCAAGAAATGCGTTTATACGACGATGGATAAAGAATCGCGGAGCCGATAGCAGCGGGAACCTGCTGCAAAATCACGGAACTTTTCACAAGACGTGGCGCAGACAGCGTCACCTTGGCTCCCGCAGAATTCAAGATCAGGCAGAACCAGCGATAGTTCGCCATCGCCCCTTGGGCAGCGGGCATCTGCCAGCGGATTGTATGATACGCTCCGTCCTGCGCAACATTGATTTCTTCCATCTGGACACCAATTCCGCTCCTCCATTTCTGAACCATCAGTTCCGCCTTCATCCAGTTTGACTTCGGGGAATCCACCTTGACCTGCACCTCGAAAATGGAATTCGCGGGAATGTCGCCGCCATAGTCGAACAGGGCAACCTTCTGCCAGCCTGCAGGCAAGTCGAAATCGAGCACGTCGTCCAACTCCGACGCAGACGCCTTGAAATTATAACGCGCATAAGGGAAACGGGATTTCTGCAAAACGCCTCCATTGCGCACCAAATCAGGAATTTTTGACTGATCCATGCAGCTAATCCCAGGGGCAAACAAGCCCGTGAGATTCGGATTACGGAACGCACCTGCCGCAGGGTCATAGTCAGCCTTGGCTAGCTCGCAAAAAACACGCCAGACGTCCGTCTGCATACCGCGCAGGACCAACGTGTCAATAGAGCCGTCGTCGCGAATGGACGGTTCGATATGGCGTCCGCTCATTTCCGATGCATAGCGGGGATGTGTCGGATCTACCGCATACACCTTGTCTGCCGAAGATCGGTTGCCTGGATTTTCGAACGGGAAACCCGCCGCAGAAGCGGTATAGGCGCACTCTTTCCTCATGGCAAGATCACCATCGCACTTCATATCCATGGCACTTACGGTCGGAATGAACGTGCTGCTCGGAATCATCAGCGTATCGGCCAGCCATTTTGAATGGAAGGTCAACGAAATTGGCCCAAAGCCGGACTCGAAGGAATTCGGCATCTCCTTCAGGAAGCCCCCACGCAATGCATCGTACATCGTCCTTGCAAACGGATACGTGGAACCTTGGATAAAATCCAGCCTCGGATTGCCCACGGCATTGGACTCCTTGCTCCCTTCCATGAATTCGTACATATAGTTGTACGCGACCTTCGTGTTGGGCACAGCATCCGAATACAGCCTGCTTATCGCGCTGCCATAAGTGGAGCCTTTACGTTGGGCTTCGCGCTTTAAAGCGAACAATTCCGAACCATGCTTTGGCGAGATTCCCTTCATCTGCCCTTGTGCCACGAGGACCACGGGGAAACCCTTGTAGTCGCAGGCCTTGCGGTACTCTCCAAAAAGGAAGCGGGAAGGATCGGTATTCGCCTCGTTGCCAGACGACGCCTGACGAAGCAACAAGTCGCTCGCTCCCGGCGCTTGAATTAGGTTAAGGAAAGCCTCGGCATCGGCAGAACCGCCCTTTTTCGCCCAAAACTCAATAGTTTCCAGAAGGCCCTTCGGCATGACCGCCCCTTGGTGCGGGGAATCCAGCGAGGCGAACAGCCTGATCGGAGCATCCGTATTCTTGCGGTGCGTATCGTACAGGTACGCTCCGTAGCGTCCGATAATCCCGCCTTGACTAATACCAAGGACCACGACACCGTCATTCACGGCATTGGGGAACGACACAAACACGTTTGAGCTGAAGAAGGAAAGCACCTTCGCAAAGAGTTCGGAATTATCGCGGACTGAGCGCGAGACAGTCTCGGAAAACTGCACAAGGATAGGCGTGTATCCCATGTTGACAAGCATTTCCGGAATACCGAATTCTTCAACATCGTTGTAAAGGTCATCAACCGTACGCACCTCATCCGTGCTTAGGTATATGCCGTCCAAGATGAATACGGGCCGATTAATCCGCGTGCGATAAACCGCCGATGCGTCCTTTACCGAATTTAAAATCATTGTGCGTACACTTGACGCAACGGGCGATGGCAGCGGAGTTCGATTCGCCGTATAACGGACCTGGGCAATATCCGTCGTCGACATGCACAGTTCGTTACCGCAGGTCGCAAAAAACATCTGCAGGTTGTCCCCGAACGCAAAACCACAACCGAACAGCGCCAACCACAGGAGTTTAACGATTTTTTTCATTATTTCACCTCCACGTAAAGGTTCTGCCTTTGTGTTTCGCCACCGGAAGTCAACTTGACGACAATTTTCTGCACGCCGGCGGATTCAAATTCCAGTGCGGTCTTTCCGCCCACAGGCAGACGGCTGCATTTGTCGGAAACGCACACGTCAATCTGCGGCAAGGTCTTGTTTTGCGTCACTGCAAAATACGGGTCGTACACGAGCGTCAGCTTGGACCCGCGTACAAAAGAGGACGGCAAGCCTGCCTGCAACAAGCGCGCCTTCGTGAACCGGCTCGCCGAGCAGAGAGTATCCTGGCATTCCGAGAAAGCGTAAGCTACATCGGCAACGAGCAAAGGCATGAATGAATAATTGTTCGCCGCGGCAAGCGCAACGGCTTCGTCAAAGATTCCTTTGGGATTAGCAATGACACTATCCCGAAGGCGGTTCCTGTCAACGAAGAACATGTTCCTGTACCATAGTCGGCGGCATTCCTTGGGGGAGCACTCATCCTGCGCAAGGGACTCCCGGATTTGCCGGTGTTCCTTGAAGCTCACCGCAAACTTTTCCGTCGTGGAATCCGCAAGACGCCTGCGAGCTTCATCGGAATACGCTGCACTCGATGGTGCCGCCGTGCTCGAGAGGCACAGCGGCGCCCGCGCGGGCGACTGAGCAACCGTATTCGTCGCGACATACCCGCTCGGCGACCCCGCCGCCACACCCATACCCGATCCTCCATCAGCAGGCCCTGTCGGCGCAGACTGCTTGACAGAGCAAGTGAGCACAACGTCGTCGACAAACAGCGTCGTGTACTGGTAGGCGGGGACGCCGAACAGGCCAATCCACACCTTTTCCACCCGATGCATGCCCGAGCCGAGCACTTTTTCTACAGCAACCTTCAGTTCCCGCGTTTCGTTTGCGGGAACATCGTTAAACACGACGTTCCCTACCCCCTTTGTACCGGAAAGCCATACGCCAAGCCGCACTCTCTGCGTCGTGCGGACCTTCAGGCGGAGAAATCCCCCCTGAACGTCCGCCGGCAGCGCATGCAAGGCTAGCGCACCGATCCAGTCACCCCTTACGTTTTTCATGCCAGACAACCTTATATAAGGCGGCTTCATCGAACCCATCTCGCCCCAGTTGGTAAGCCACTCTGGAGGCTCGGGAAAAGTTCTACTCGAAACATCCATCTGCCCCGGCGTACCAGCACCGTTGTAAAGGACCTTTTCTTCACATACCTGGGCATGAACCGCCATCACCGTCAAGGCGGCAATAGAGACAATACGCCCCAACATCCTATTACTCATAGGATCTCCTATATGCAATGTGGATAAATCAAATAGGCGCAAGCCAAGCCTGATTCCAGGCATCAATCAAACATCCGGAAAGTATCCAATAAAAAAGCATCCGCGGAATTCCCGCGAATGAATCAATACCGTCGGACTGATTCTAAATTAACTTCATGCGAAGCTTTTGTAAAGCAAATTAAGGCAATTTTTCTTTTACGGAAAAAAAACTATTTTCGTACGTCTGTATTTCCCCGCCCCTGCATGCGAAGCTTCAATTTAAGGTTGCACTTGTACACACCGTCCTCCACAGATGTCGTGTATTCGTAACGGCCATCATACAGCAACGTAAGCCTCTTTTCGAACATCACGAGCCCAAGCCCGCTAGACTTGCTCTGTGACTTTCTCGGGAAATTAGAATTCTCGGAATGGAACTCGAGATCAAGGCCCTTCTGTACGATACTTATATGGACAAAGCTCCCGCCCATGGGATTGACACAATGTTTTATCGCATTTTCCACCAGGGGCATCACAAGCAGCGGATCAATCTTGCAGTCGGGATTTTCCAACTGGGTATCAAATCGGAAATCAAAATTATCGTCAAAGCGGAGTCTTTCGAGCGACGCATATTTTTGCAGGATATCCACGTCCTCCTGCAAGGTAATGTACTGGTCCGATGTCTGGTAGAGCATCACGCGCAACAACTTCGAAAGCTTTTCCATCGACGATTCTGCCTTTTTCGGGTCAATCCGGATGAGTGCAGAAATGTTGTTCAGCGTATTGAACAAGAAGTGCGGACTCAGCTGGCTCTTGAGGAAGTCGAGTTCGTATTGTAGGGCTAACCTTTTCTGTTCACGCTTAACAAACGTCCTGATAATCTGGCGGAGCATTACATGATAAGCCACGCAGATGAGACAGATAAGCCCGACAAAGAACACAAAGGAAAGTACCGTCCATAATGTAAAGTGTCCCTTGACCGCAGAGAAGCAATACGAGCTGACGAAATATCCCCACGAATCTCCGGGTGCACGGTCAAAAAGAAAGAAAATCACCTCACGGATAAAGAGTGCAACCAAGACAAACACGATATTCGATATAAAATAACGCAAATAACGTTTCTTGAAGATGAATCCCGGGACAAGGAATTTTTGGTTTATTTGGAAAATGCACAATGTTAACAGCAGTGGAACATAGAACGACAGGATATTCCTTACATCAATTTCCTTCAGGGAAAAGTACCCCTGGTCCACAATGAGCATCAACGGAAAGAGGATGATGAAGACCCAGAGCAAAAAAAACGGAACGAACGTTGGAACCGGATAGTTCAGCACTTCATTTTCCGAATTCAGGATGTCAATCAGTTTCTTTTCGCCTCGTTCGAAGCTCATTTCCTGCAAACTTTCGAACAGAGAACGTTTCTCATCAAAGAAGCGGACTAGCGGATTTTTTTGCATTTCTTCTGTCATGTTCTTAAAATTAAGTCAATTATTGAGTTAAATGCAGGCCATTATGACAAAATCATGACGAAAATGCATTTTTTTGCGACAAAAATCAAATTTAACTTTTGCGAACCGCATTCTTATTGCTGACACACAAGACAGCCTCCAGAGTTACATTTGATAACGTCTTCAACAAGAGAGGCTACAATGCTTAAGACTTCACGCAGCAGAGACGAAAAGGACATCTTTTTTCAGTATTTGAATGATATATCCCAATACCCGCTGCTTTCCAAGGAACAGGAGAAGGTCGTTCTCCGCAAAGTCCAACAGGGCAACAGAGCCGCAATGGATCTCTTGGTCAAGTCCAACCTCCGCTTCGTTGTGAACATCGCCCAGCTTTATAGGGGCCAGGGTCTCGACGTGAACGAACTCATCAACGAAGGCAACATGGGCCTCATCGAAGCCGCCCGCCGTTTTGACTCCAACCAGAAAATCAAGTTTATCAGCTACGCCGTGTGGTGGGTCCGCCAGAACATCACCCGCGCCATCGCAGAAAAGGGCCGCCTGGTCCGAATCAGTGCCGAAAAGGAACTTATCCTCCGCCGCTTCAGCCGCCATGCCAAGGAATCCCGCCAACTCATCGGCGGAACGGTCGCCATCGACCCGAAGAGCCTCGAAGGGCTTTCCAAGTACAAAGCCTCCGAAATCGAGAAGATTCTCATGATGGGCAACAAGGCCGCCTCCCTCGACGCCCCGCTCGGCGAAGACGGGGACATGACCCTCGGCGACACGATATCGGACGAGACCCTGCAAGCCGACGACACCGCCCAGAAGCGCTGCCGTGCCGAAGCATTCTCCAAGGTGCTCGCAGACAACCTTTCCAGCCAGGAAAAGCAGATTGTCGAGCTCTATTACGGGTTTAAGTCCGAAACAGACATCAACCTCAAGGAAATTGCACCCATCGTCGGTCTCTCCAAGGAACGCGTTCGCCAGCTCAAGGAAACCGCCCTCGCAAAGCTCCGCAACAACAGCGCGAGTGCCCTCTTGAACGAAGCTGCTTAACCTTATAGAAAGTTTTTTCATCTCTCTCCTTCTAAAAACCGGCCATTCTTGGCCGGTTTTTTCCGTTTTTTACCCCCCGAACCACGGGAAATTGTATCTTTTAAGCATGAATTCCTACACGAAGATTATCCGCAACAGTTTTATATTCGCCCTTTCGGCCCTCTGCCTCGGCTATGCAGCCCAAGACAAGAAGCAGACCCCTCCGGGCGATTTCTACGATGAAATTTCTCGCCTGAACAAGGTCTTTTCCGAAGTCAACCGCAAGTACGTGGAAGACGTCAACCCCACCGAGCTCACCGACGCGGCGCTGAACGGCATCCGCAATATTTTGGACCCGCACACCACCGTGTTCTCGCCCAAGGACTACGAGAGCCTCAAGGTCTCGATGGAAGGCAAGTTCGGCGGCGTGGGCATTACCATCAGCCTCCGCGACAACGTGCTTACCGTGATATCCCCGCTTTCCGGCACTCCCGCGTTCAGGCTCGGCATCCGTGCAGGCGACAAGATTCGCAAGATTGACGGCAAGGAAACCAAGGGTCTCTCCCTGGACGACGCCGTCAGCAAGCTCCGCGGCAAGATTGGCACCAACGTGACCGTTTCCATCGAGCGCGAAGGCGTGCCCGACCTCATGGACTTCACCATCACCCGTGCCGAAATCGTGGTCCACGCGGTTCCGTACTACGGCATGGTCACCAAGGATATCGGCTACATCAAGCTCGCCACCTTCAGCGACAAGACCACGAGCGACGTGGAGAACGCCATCAAGGCGCTGCAGAAGCAGGGCATGAAGAAGATTATCCTCGACCTCCGCTACAACCCGGGCGGACTTTTGAACCAGGCCGTCGAAATTAGCGAACTGTTCCTCAAGCAGGGCAACGTCATCGTGAGCACCCGCGGCCGCACCCAGAAAACAGAAAGCCGTGCCCGCAAGAACGGCATCGTCAAGCCCGAAGTCCCCATGGTCGTCCTCGTGAACCAGGGTTCCGCCAGCGCGGCCGAAATCGTGTCCGGCGCCCTGCAAGACTGGGACCGAGCCCTCATCATCGGCAAGACGAGTTTCGGCAAGGGTTCCGTGCAGACCATCTTCCCGCTCGACAACCAGGGTAACGCACTCAAGCTCACCACGGCATTCTACTACCTGCCCTTCGGCCGCTGCATCAACAAGCCGGAGAACGGCATCAAGGGTCTGAAGTTGCAGGAAGAAGAGGACAGCGAAGAGGAAGAAGAAGCCAAGGCCGATTCCGCAAAGAAAGACACCGTGGTCCGCGACACGTTCTATACGAACAACGGACGCATGATGTTCGGCGGTGGCGGCATCTCGCCGGATGTCGACATTGAACTTTCCCCGATGCCCTGGGTTGTCCAGGTGCAGGAACGCATGGCGATGTACTTCAAGTTCGCCGTCAAGGCCCGTCCGGGTCTCGACAAGGCCGGAGCCAAGGTGGACGCGAACTGGGAAGTCCCCGACTCGCTCTACAAGCAGTTCAAGGACTACTGCATGAAGGACACCAACTTCATGAAGGTGAAGAGCAACGCACTCATCGGCGTGGACCAGCTCGAGAAGAGCATCATCCGCGAACAGAACTACATGGGCGACAGTTCCAAGACGGTCACCGATACGACGCTCGCGAAGCGCCTTGCCGAAATGCGCAAGGCCCTCGAGGACAAGCGCGACGCCCAGTTCGACGAGAACAAGGACTACATCAAGGACGGCATCAAGCGCGAACTTCTTACGGCCATGGTCAACGACTCCGTGAGCACGGCATTCTCGCTCAAGCGCGACGAACAGCTCAAGGAAGCCATCAAGTACCTGACCGACATGAACCTTTACAAGAAGGCCATCAGCGCCCCCGCGAAGGGAGCGTCCAAGAAGGCCCCCAACAAGAAAAAGTAGGGACGACCTAGATTGATCAGGGCCTTGAACATGCTTGCAGATGGACTCGGATGGCTGGTCCGTAAGTTCCTGCATACCATTTTCTCGTACTTCCTGTTCGTATGGGAGATGTTCAAGAACATCCCCGGAGCCTTCCTCAATTTCCACACGACCGTCGAGCAGATGCAAAACGTCGGCATCACGAGCATTCCCGTGGTGTTCGCGGCATCGCTTGCGACAGGTGCCATCATGTCGTGGCAGCTCGCCTACCAGTTCGGCGACATGATTCCCATGATGTTCGTGGGAATGGCCGTGGGCAAGTCGGTGATGGTGGAACTCTGCCCCATCCTGACCGCCATGGTGCTCGCCGGGCGAATCGGCGCTTCCATGTGTTCCGAACTGGGAACGATGGCCGTGACAGAACAGCTTGACGCCTACAAAGTGCTGGGACTCAGCCCCTACAAGTTCCTGCTCGCCCCGCGCCTGATTGCGACCGTCATCATGATTCCCGTGCTGACGGTGCTGAGCATCTTCATCGGTATCGTGGGCGGCTACGAAGTGGCACATCTTTACAAGGAAGTCTCGTTCTCCGTGTTCTTCTACGGCGTGCGCATGTTCTACCAGAACTGGGACCTCATCGTAGGCCTCATCAAGGCGACGCTTTATGGCTACTTCATCGCGAGCTACGCCTGCTTCTTCGGCTTTACCACGCACGGCGGTGCCGAAGGCGTGGGACGCGCGACCAAGGCGACCGTGGTGGCCGGCATGACCAGCATCCTTATCGGCGGTTTCGTCCTTTCCAAGCTCCTGCTCATCTGATGATCGAACCGGAATACAAGAGACCAAAAAGGAGGGCAAGCATCAGCGGGAAGCAGGTGCTCGACATCGGCGTCCTTTTGCAGATGGTTCTCGACAAGCACCATATCTCCGAAGACATGAACTTCAAGGTGCTCTCGGAGAGGTTCGGCGAGGTGGTCGGAAACCTGCTCTTGCCCCATGTTTCGCTAGTGAAACTGGACAAGAACACACTGGTGCTCAAGGCGGCCAGTTCCGCATGGAAACAGGAATTGTTCCTGCAAAAAAAAGCTATTATTGACAAGTGTAATAACCTACTAGGAAAGCCCTTCGTACGGAACATCCGTTTCGTCTAAGCGGGCTTGTTATTGAGGTCTAGAAAGCATGGCTGACGAAGCAGCAGAAAAGAATTATAGCGGTTCGAGCATTACTGTCCTGGAGGGATTGGAAGCCGTCCGCGTACGCCCGGCAATGTACATCGGCTCGACCGATATCCGCGGCCTGCACCACCTGGTGTGGGAAGTCGTCGACAACTCCGTCGACGAGGCGCTGGCCGGTTTTTGCAACCATATCGAAATTTCCATCCTCCCGGGGAACGGCATCCGCGTGACCGACAACGGACGCGGCATCCCGACCGACATCCACCCGAAGGAACACATCGGCACCATCGAAGTCGTCATGACCAAGCTGCATGCCGGCGGCAAGTTCGACAGCAACTCCTACAAGGTCTCTGCCGGTCTGCACGGCGTGGGCGTGAGCTGCGTGAACGCGCTCTCGAACAAGCTCGTGGTTACGGTGCGTCGTAACGGGAAGGTCGTGCAGCAAGAATTCTCCAGGGGCATTCCCCGTGGACCGCAGGCGGAAATCGGTACCTGCGACATGGACGATACGGGTACGAGCGTCGAGTTCTATCCGGACAACTCCATCTTTACCGAAACGGTTTACGTGTACGATACGCTCGCCACGCGCTTCCGCGAACTCGCCTTCCTCATGAGCGGGCTTCGCCTGACGCTTACCGACGAGCGCGATCCCGAAAACAAGCAGAGCGATACGTTCTGCTTCCCCGGTGGCGTCTCGGAATTCGTGCGCTACGTGGACGAACACCGCACCCCGCTCTTTAACGAGCCCATTCACCTGGTGCTCCCCGATGGCCAGTACCCGCTCGAAGTCGCCATGTGGTATAACGACGGCTACCAGGAAAACTTCTTCAGCTTTGTGAACAACGTGAACACCTATGACGGCGGTACCCACGTGACGGGCTTCAAGACGGCCCTCACCCGCGTTATCAGCAAGTTCGCGCAAGACATGCCCAAGGGCAAGAAAGAAGCCCAGATTACAAGCGACGACATCCGCGAAGGCCTCACCGCCGTTATCGCCATCAAGGTTTCGCAGCCGCAGTTCGAAGGCCAGACCAAGCGCAAGCTCGGCAACTCCGAAATCGCAAGCTACGTGAACTCCGCATTCGGTGCCAAGCTGGAAGAATTCTTCCAGGAAAATCCGGCAGCTATCCGAGTCATTCTGGACAAGGTTTACAATGCTGCCCTCGCCCGCGAGGCGGCGCATCGCGCCCGTACCCTCGCCCGTCGCAAGAACGTCCTCGAGAGCGGTGGACTTCCGGGCAAGCTTGCCGACTGCAGTAGCCGCGACCCGAAGGAATGCGAAATGTTTATTGTCGAGGGTGACTCCGCTGGTGGTTCGGCCAAGATGGGCCGCAGCCGCGAATTCCAGGCCATCCTCCCCATCCGCGGTAAGATTTTGAACGTCGAAAAGGCAAGCCTCCACCGCGTGCTCGACACCGAAGAAATCCAGAACCTGGTGAACGCCATCGGTACGGGTATCGGTACGGAATTCAAGATTGAGAAGCTCCGCTACGACAAGATCATCATCATGACCGATGCTGATGTGGACGGCTCCCACATCCAGACGCTCTTGCTCACGTTCTTCTTCCGCTACATGCGTCCGCTCATCGACGCAGGCCACATCTTCCTCGCCATGCCGCCTCTGTACAAACTGAAGGTCGGCCAGAAGGAACGTTACCTGTTCGACGAAAACGAGAAGGACAAGGTAATGGCCGAAGTCGAAGACAAGAAGAACGTCGCGATTACCCGATTCAAAGGTTTGGGCGAAATGTCCCCCGAACAGCTGAACGAAACGACCATGGACCCGAAGACCCGCTTCCTCAAGCAGTGCTACGTGGAAGACGGCGTGCTCGCCGACCAGATTTTCAGCATGCTCATGGGCGAAGACGTGGAACCGCGCCGCAAGTTCATCGAAGAAAACGCCTACAAGGTCCTTGGCGAACTGGATATTTAAATGAGTCCTACGAAGGCCGACTTTCAACTGATCCTGGGACAGGCACGCGAACTCGTGCACGACCAGCTGGACATGACCGACAAGGTCATCATGCAAGTCGCGGCGGCAGCGCCGGCGGGCATTTCCGAGCGTCTCGTATCCCTGTTCGGGCGCAAAGGCAAGCGCATCCGCTCGACACTCCTTTGCCTCATCGCAAACTGCGGAAATTCCCCGGCCGACAGTTCCCGGGTCGCGCACGCCTGCGCCAGCGTTGAACTGCTGCACTTGGCAAGCCTCGTCCATGACGACATCATCGACGGTACGGAGCTCAGGCGCGGACAGATTACCGCGCATAAAGAATGGGGTACGCAGGTAGCCGTCCTTATCGGCGACTACGTGCTCTCGCAGTCGATGCGCTGCGTCATCAACGAGAACGACCGCGAAGTTCCGGTCATTATCTCCGATGCCGCGGACAAGCTCATCGTAGGCGAAATCATGGAACTGGACCACTGCGGCGAAACAACGCTCTCCAGGTCCACGTACAACGAGATTATCGACGGAAAAACGGCAGCCCTCATCGAAGCCGCGACACGCATCGGCGGCATCATGGCCGGGTTCGACAAGCCCCTCGTCAACGAATGCGCCAAGATGGGCGCACACTTCGGGATCGCCTTCCAGATTATCGACGACCTGCTGGACTACGGCTACGGTTCAAAGAACCTGGACAAGGCGAAATTCACTGACCTTTCCAACGGGCTCATCACGCTGCCCCTGCTGTACTATTTCGAAGACTGCAATGCCTCGGAACGCACCGAGATGGAAGCCCTCATCAAGAAGGCCTCCGAAGAAGGCGTCGCCGAAAAAATCCTGGAGCGTCTGAACGCGAAAAAGAGTTTTGACAAGGCGAAGGCCGAAGCCCAGGAGCACTTGGAAAAGGCTCTTGAAATTGCGGACAAGTTCCCCAAGAACACGTTTACCGAAGAAATCGTCGCCATGTTCTCCAGCATGAGCGACCGCGGAAATTAGGTATTTATTTCCTGCGCATCCAGATGCTCAGGAACGCCACCACCGAAAGAATACAGACTGCGATGATGCCCCAGAAGGCTATCGCCGAACCAGTGACCGCATCCCCGTTCATGCCGAAGGGGAGCTTCACGTTCATGCCGAACAAGCTCGCGAAGAACGTCGGGAGCGATATGGAAATCGTCACGATGGTCAAGTTCTTCATCAACTGGTTCACGTTGTTGTTGATAACGCTTGCACGCGCATCCATCATGGATGTCAAAATGTTTGCGTAAATGTTTGCCTGTTGCAAGCTCTGGCCGTTCTCAATCTGGATGTCTTCCAGCAGTTCCCGTTCGGCCTCGGTCCAGTTGAGGCTGCGGCCTAACTGCAACTTGCGCAACAGCGTGTCGTTGCTGTTGAGAGCGCTTACGTAGTAAATCAAGCCCTTGTTGAGGCTGAACATGGAGAGCAGGTACTTGTTCTCCATCGATGTGTTGAGGCGCTGTTCCAAGTCGTCGTTGATGCGGTTGATAATCTTCAAGTGTTCGTTGAAGTGCGCGATGGCATAGCTCAAGACGCGCAAAACGAACGTATTCAGGCTGTCAATCTTCGAGAACTTGCGCTCATCCATAACGGGCATCTCGCTGTCCGTAAGAAGCAGAACCCAGTCCTTGAAGATGAAAATGCCGAAGGATTCCACGCGGAACTGGAAATTGTCCTCGGCGGAGTAGTTCTTCGGCTTCTTGAACACGATGGTCGTGAAATCGTCGTCGTACTCGATACGGGAAAGCTCGTCGGAGTCGAATGCGGAGGCTATAGTATGCTCGGTAATCTCGTATTCTTTGACTAGAACGCTACGCTGTTCCTGGCTGAGGGAGCCCATGATGACGATGTCAGCCGCGTCTTCGTTCGGGGCAACCGCAAGGCGACCCGATTCGATTTTGTAATACTTGAGCATGGAGCCCCCTTTGATCGAACGGGTCAAATATAGTAATTAGTAGGCAGTAGTCAGTAGACAGTAAGAAGTAAAAAGAATAAAGATGTAAGAAAAAATCCCCGGCCGAAGCCGGGGCAATCTTTAGTCTTTCGTCTGTAGCCGCGCAGCGGCGTTCTACAAGCACAGCGATCTAATTACACGCCCTTCTTGAAGCGCTTGGACCACCAGAGGACCACCGGCGAGCAGACGCACACAGAAGAGTACGTACCGATGAGGATGCCGAAGCACTGCACGAGACCGAAGTCGCGGATGGAAGAACCACCCATCACGGCGAGAATCACGCACACGAACAAGGTCGTGAGGGAGGTCACCATGGTACGGCTGAAGCACTGGTTCAGGGACTTGTTGATGGTGTCGGCAAAGTTGGCAGAACCGAAGATTGCCGTATTTTCACGAATGCGGTCGAAGTTAACGATGGTATCGTTCACAGAGTAACCAATCATCGTAAGGAGCGAAGCAATCAAGGCGCCATCGAAAGAAAGACCGAAGGCGGAGATGAAGCCGAGCGTGATGACAGTATCGTGCACGAGGCCGAGCACGGCGGCCACACCGAAACCGAGACCGAACTTGCCGAAACGGAACCACACGTAAAGGAGGATGCCGAGCCAGGCGAGAATCACAGACAAAATAGCGTTGAAGCGGAGTTCCTTACCGATGGTCGGACCCACGCTGTCCTTGGCGACGATTTCGCACTTCTGACCAGCCTTCTCGAAGGCTTGGGCCATCTTGATTTCGAACTGTGCGTCGTCGGAGGCGCGCATGCTCACCTGGTAGGAGTTAGCGGAAGTACCACCCAGCGTGCGGACCTTCGCACCGGAGATACCGGCAGAAGAGAGAGCATTGCTCAAATCCTTCTCGTGCTTGGCATCATCCTGATACTGCACCGTGTAGACCTGACCACCGGTGAAGTCGATGCTGAAGTCGAATCCCTTCACTACGATGAAAGCGATACTTGCAACGATGAGGACGAGGGACACAATGCCAAAGCGGCGACGGTTCGGGATAATCTGGAGGTTCGCTTCGTTGATAGCCTTGAAGCCGCCACCAATGGAAAGCGTCGTAGCATCGCGCTTGGCGAGCTTCCAGTCGAGGATGGCGCGGGTAAGCGTAATGGCGCAGAAGAGGGAGGTCAGGATACCGATGGTAAGCGTAAGACCGAAACCCTTCACGGAACCGGTACCAATCTTGTAAAGGATAAGGCCAGTAAGCACGGTCGTCAAGTTGGAGTCCAAGATGGCGCCGAAAGCACGTTCGTAACCCTTGGCCACGGCAGCGCGGGCGGTCAGGCCGTTCTTGATTTCTTCACGGATACGTTCGTAAATAATCACGTTCGCGTCGAGAGACATACCCACCACGAGGATGAAGCCCGCGATACCGGGGAGCGTGAGGGTCGCATTGAACACGGACATCACAGCGGCGGTCACGAGAGTGTTGATGACCATACCGAAGCTAGCGATAAGACCACCGAGGCGGTAGTAGGCAACCATGAACACCAAGCAGAGGATAAGACCGACGGCACCGGAACCGAAGCCCTGGACGATGTTTTCTTCACCGAGGGTGGCACCGACGCTGCGGCTTTCGATAATCTTCATCGGGGCCTTGAGGGCACCGGCGCGGAGCACGACAGCGAGGCGGTTGGCTTCGGCCATGTCGTCGAGGCCGGTAATCTGGGCTTCGCCGTTCGGGATACGGTCACGGATCACCGGAGCCGAAATCACCTGGTTGTCAAGCACGATAGCCATCTGCTTGCCGACGTTCGCGGCAGTCACAGCGGAGAACTTCTTGGGACCGATGCCTGCAAAACGGAGGCTCACAGCCACTTCACCGGCGTTGGTACCATCACCCACGCGGTACGGACGGGCGTCGGAAATGTCGTCACCGCCCATCTCAGCGCGGCGCTTGAGCAAATAGAGGCGCTTGGCCTTGATCTTGGAATCGCGCTGCACCGGTTCGAGGCCGCTACCGAAAGCGAAGGCCACGTCACGCGGAATCAGCTTCTGCACGCCTTCGGTCTCGAGGAGCTTCTTCACCTTCTCGACGTTTTCTTCGGCGATGAAGCCACCGTTGCCGAAGCTCAGGTAGTAGGCAGAGAGAGCCATACCGACTTCGCCAGCCGGAGCGTTGTCCGCAGCGGCTTCCTTGGCGGAATCTTCCGTAGCGGGCTTTTCTTCGGCCTTGGCACCGGCACCAGCGAGAAGTTCTTCGTCGGAGAGGTCGGACTTGGCAGCGACAGCGCTATCCGCAGGCTTGGCGGAATCGGCGGCCACGGTAGAATCAGTGGCAGCAGCGGAATCCGCACCGACGATGTCGGTCGTCTGGCGGGTCAAGTACTGGTCGATAAGGCCGATGACCTGGGTAAACTTATCGGATTCAGCCAAAATCTTGAATTCGAGTTTTGCGGTAGAACCCACGAGGGCCTTTGCGGTAGAGTCATCCACGCCCGCCAGTTCAACCAAGATTCGGTCGTCGCCGCTCGGGGAAATCTGCGGTTCAGAAAGACCGTACTGGTCAACGCGGTTACGGATGATTTCGAGCGACTGGGCCTGAATATCCTTGATATCTTCGCCGTCCTTGAGGCCGGACTGGTCAATCTGCAGCGTGATGCTGGTACCGCCGGCAAGGTCCAAACCGAAATTGATGGACTTGGCGCCCAGTTTCGGATTTTCCTTGAGGAACGTCTTCTTGGCATCACCCTTCTTGGAGTGAACCTGGATAGAGGGCCAAACAGTATAGGCCGAGAGAACGATGACGAGGAGAATGATAAATTCTCGCATGCCGAATTTTTTGTTGTTCATTTGCAATCCCTTAATAAGGCATTAATACGCGTTAGTTGCGGGTCAAAGATAGAAAAATAGCAGAAAGATTAAAGACGACAGCCGGGAGAATGCGGCAAAACTCGTCTTTAAATCTCATTTTTCCCGCTTTTGACAAAAAAGCACTCTAGGAAGATGCGCCCTACTCGGCGGAATCAATTCTTGACGCAACGGACTGAGCACCTATCTTTTTTGGTTCTCCCAGAAAAAATCGCGTTATCATGCGTATTCATTATGAGTACGATGTAAGCAGAAAATCTACTATCTTCAGTGGAGGTAAAAAAGCAAGCGTGTTCGCCTTTAAACTGATGTTCATAATTTCCATAAGGCAGCTCGTCTATGTCGACAATCTCGTAATAGAATTCCTCAAAACCCGCAGGCAGCGCGGAGAATCCAAAATCATCCGTTCCGTTAGCAGAATCGCCCTCCCAACCAGACTGCGACCTCAAAATTTTTCCCGCAGTTGATTGTCCACCAACAGCATCGAACAATGTCTCCCACTCCTCTTTCGTCGGCAAATGCCAACCATCTGGACACCTCCCCTGCACCGTATCCGGAATAGAACAGGTTCTATCGGAACTGCATCGTTGTGGATTATCCGGATCGTTCGCAAGAGCAGCCGAGTCAATGGCGCTCAGCCAATCATAAAAATTGCCAGCACGCCAGCCATTCGAGCCACGATAATTCAGATTTTCAGCCATCCAGACCTGATTCCCGATTTTCACCGTCTTGTAAACAAAGCCGTCGCGGGAATCAACGATGCTATCATAGGCAATATCTGGATTCAGTCGAGCCTCCTTGGGCACATTCAAAGACCAACTATTTTCCCCCATCAAGTCAATCCAGCCGTTTGCGGCGCAATAATACCTGTTTGTGCTAGTCACCGCACCCTTAATGACCTTGCCGACGTTCTCGGCTGTGCACAATTCACCATTAAGATCAGCTACCACACCATCATCAGCTTTGATCCAATCCCATCCAACTGTTTGAGGAGCACATACATAGTAGAATCCATCGACACCCTTACCAACTTCACCCAAACGGTTATACGTGCAGCCTTTCAACCCCAAAGTTGTATCGTTATGCGTGGCCGGTTTCCATAAGCCACTGGACCTACTTCCCACGTACTTATACATCGCCGTCTTGTAGAAATCACCCCTCCTAAGTTCACCATCTTCGCCCGCTTCCCACCCGTAAGTATCCTTATCTGTTTCGCTTGCTTCACGCCAATAGCTGATACTACAGATAAAACGTACATCCGAACCATAATCAGAACTATACTCATTCTTTACAGGTTCCATTACACCTTTCTTTTCGAAATCGCAATCCCCGAGTCCGTAGATTACATACCAGAAATTATCTATGCGGTCTCTCACAGTATAAGACATTGTGCTACCAAATGCTTTTTGCCACATAATGCGAATGTTTGTGATTTTTCCTGATGTCAATGATGCAAAACGAGCCCAGTCCGCAATTTTCGCCTTGGTCACTTCGTCGTCCCACTTACCGTCTTTTTCAATATCGTTTGCAAATTGGGTCAATAGCTTAGCAAAATCCGTATCATTAAGATTATGGAGCATAAGCACATTAAGAACAAAAAGCTCCCTTGTTCCATCACTCGGTTTCAAAAGGTCAAAATCTTCCGAAGCTGCAAATTCGCCCTGTATATTAAACACATTGAAAATCTCAGTCTGCGCCTGTTTTTTTGCTGCAGACATTTCGATTCCGGATTTCATCAAGTAAAGGACGCGTTTGTATTCCAGATGCGTAAGCAAATTGACATTTGCATTTTTTCGATTGCTAAAGTCTATCAACGCATTCAAGGTAATCGTGTCGTTCGACTGTTTGCCGGTTACCTCATTATAGTAAAGGCCCTTGGCTTCAAGAAGGGCGTACGGACTTTTTAGAGTCACACTATCTATGCGGAAGTCGCCATTTTTGCTGGCAATTTTTCCAGTAAAAATATTGCCAGTCCTAGCAAAGGTCTTATCGTCTAACTCGTAAAGCGTGATTGTGCCTGATGCGAAGGGGCCCTTTTGGGCATAACCCGAGATGAAGTCATACTCGAGTACCTGGAGAGAGTCGTGCGTCGAGGAATCAGGGCTAGATTCAGAACTACTGGAAGATGAACCTTCTACCGTGGAATCAGGGTTACATCCAGAACAGTTGGATGATGAATCTTGTACCGAAGAATCCGGATTGCATTCAGAATTGCTGGAGGATTCTTTCTCGCTGAAGCTAGAAGAAGATTTTTTCTTGTTTACGCTGGAGGATGATTCCGTAGACGTCACAGCCAAACTGTGAACCGGCAAATCATCAAACGTAGTAACGACAATATCCGTTTCAGGAACATCTTCCATCAAACCGGAATTGTAGAAATCCTCGCTGCATGCGGCCAACAAAACTGGCAAAGCAAGAAAAGCACAATCAATAAAAAAGCGCCTCATAAATACCCCTGGCAATGGTCCTAAATAGAATCTATAACTTTTCCAGCAAAAAATCAAATCGAGTTGAATCAACGGCAAGCGTCATTTTCTTTTTACCGAGGGTTCGCACGACAGTGAAGCCTTCTCCGTCGCAGGTAATTTCCATCTTGCCGTCGCGAAGGACTGGGTTATCCTGGCGCATCCGGGTAAGTTCCTGCACTAGCGCATACACCGGCTTTTCCTGCATTTCGGGCAACTTATCCCACGGGATACTCCGGCGGTTGTCGGGATCCTTGCCCCCGTGTATCCCTAGTTCTTCACCGTAGTAAATGCAAGGTGCCCCCGGCATAAAGAACAGCAGCGTGAGCGCGAGCTTGATGCGTTCCCAGCTGGTGCAGGGCTGCGACATCAGGCGCGTGGTATCGTGACTCCCGAGCAGGTTCATGGGCATGTCGCCGCGGCCTTCGGGGAATGCCGCCTGGAGTCGCTTGCAGAATTCTTCTGTCGAAATCGGCTTCTCGTCAAAAAGGTACTGCATCACCGCTTTACGGAAAACGTAATTCATCACGCCATCGAACTGGTCGCCTTTGAGCCAGCGTTCCGGGGCATCCCAGATTTCACCGACGATATAGGCGTCTTTATTGATGGTCTTCACGCGGCGGCGGAATTCCTGCCAAAAGCTATCGTCGTCGATTTCGTTGGGCACGTCGAGGCGCCAGCCGTCAATACCGCGCTTGGTCCAGTATTCGGCGACGGAGAAAAGGTATTCGCGTACGTCGGAACAGTTTGTATTGAACTTGGGGAGCGCCGGGTAGTTCCACCAACATTCGTAATTGGGCTTGCCCGAGTAGGCGTGTATTGGCCAAGAATGCACATGGAACCAGTCCCTGTACGGGGAATCTTCGCCGAGTTCCATGAGGCTGTTGAACTGGAAGAATCCGCGAGAGCAGTGGTTGAACACACCGTCCAGAATGATGCGCATCCCGAGCTTGTGCACTTTTTTCACGAGGCGGTCAAAGTCCTCCAAAGTGCCGAGCACCGGGTCGATTTCGAAGTAGTCCACCGTATGGTAGCGGTGGTTGGAATTGCTCTTGAAAATCGGGCACAGGTAAAGCGCCGTCGCACCGAGCCCCTTGATATATTCAAGTTTGTCTTCAATGCCCGCGAGATTCCCACCGAACATGTTCGAGCGAGTGGGCTTGCTATCCCAATCGACAAACTTGCCTACGGCATTGTACTTTGGACTGCGGCAAAACCGGTCCGGAAAAATCTGATAGAAAACAGCGTCTTTGACCCAGGCGGGAGAAAACATAGGAGCTACGAGGTTCGAGGTATGAGGTCGGGGCTTCGCCCCTTTGAGGTATATGGCGTGAGTTTGGTCGCATCCGGTTCCCTTGAGGTCTTTTGCCCAGAGCGAAGCGACCTCAAAGCGAGTTTACGAGCGACCTCGTCACTCAAAAGCCTCTAAATTTTCCACATCGCGCGGCGCTTGCGCTCGTCGACCAGTTTCCTGATTTCGGAAGAAAGCGACGTCAGCTTGAGCAGTTCGTCTACAAGGCAGGGCAGCTGGTAAGTCCAGTTGTTGCCACCGACCGTTCCGGGCACGTTGATGCGCTCGTTTTCGGGGTTGCCGGCAGAAAGCGTCGACGACAGCGCGAAATAGTCCTGGATAGGCAAGATGCAGAACAAACTGTTCGTGGAAAACACGTGCGTAAGGATGTTGCGGACCACAGGCGGAGTGAGTTCGTCCGGGGCGGAGCCCATCTGGTGCGCATGGGACCAGTACAGATTCTTGTCGAAATCCGGTTCCTTCCACAGGCCGCGAAGCGTCGAGGTGTCGTGGCAGCTCGTCGTGCAAACGGAAAGGCGCGGGTATTCCTCCATATCGTAATACGGAGAATATTGCACGTTCCAGTTGCGGGCCCAGCGTTCGATGCGCAGGGAAAGAATGTTCAGCTTGTTCAAAACCGTCGGGACGCACGGAGGCACGGCACCGAGGTCCTCGGCACACACGAGCATGTCCGTCTCGTTGGCAAGCACAGAAAGGAGCTTCATGGCATTCTGTTCCCAGAGGGCATTCTGTGCATGTTCATTCGCATGGATGATGTCGTGCAGTTTGTCCTGCTCGTTTTGGGGCAGCGTGTAGAGCACCGGCTGGTTGTACCAGTACCAATACGGGTAGAACACGTCGTCGCTGCCGGTGGGGATGAACACGCGGTTCCAGTAGACGCGCAGCATGGCGTCCTTGACAGCCTGCGGTTCCTCCATCGCCAAAATCTGCTTTTCAGAAGAATACTCGTCGCGCAAGATAAAGCGGTCGGTCGTGCTGGGCAGGTTCTCGAAGCACTTCGCCACGAGGCGTTCCGTGTCGTCACCCAAGAATCCGCGAAGCTGGTCGACGGAATAGTTCGGGTTGCGCAGGTATTCCAGGGACTGCCTGCAGAACCCGGCGCCATGAAGCACGTCCCAGGTCAGCGGTACAGACGGTTCGAAATGGCCGAGGATTCCCGTGACTTCCTGCTCCGGAATCGTCCAGATGCGGAAAAAACCAAGCACGTGGTCAATGCGGTACGCATGGTAGAACTTGCTCGCCTGCGCCAGGCGCTTGCGCCACCAGGAGAAGTTGTCCTTCTCGATGACATCCCAGCGGTACGTGGGGAAGCCCCAGTTCTGGCCGGCGTAGCTGAACATGTCGGGAGGGGCGCCCGCCCTGTCGGCCAGCGAGAAATACTTGCGGTCGGCCCACACGTCGGCGCTGTCCTCGTTGATGAGGATGGGGATGTCGCCCTTGATATGCAAGCCCATCTGGGAAACTTCGCTCACGGCCGTGCAGAACTGCATCTCGGCAACATACTGCATCCAGGCGTGGTAGAGGCAATCCTTGCGGAACTTCGTCCAGAGTTTGCCCACCTGCTCGGCATCCGGGTCACGGTAGTCGCTCCAGTCCTTCCAACTGGCTTCGTTGTTCTGCTGTTTGAGCGTACAGTAAACGCAATAGGGCTTGGCCCATTCGTTGCGTTCGATCCAGGTCGTAAGCGCCTTGTCGTGGCGAATCTGGTCGTAAGAGTTATCGAAAATCTTGCGGAGAATGGCGCGCTTCCAGGTGGTCACGCGGTAATACTCCACGCGGTCGGACTTCTCGAAAGATTCCTTCGCCTCGTTGATTTCGCCCTCGAAGGCGGACGAACCGGCAACCGACTGGATGTTGATGAACGCGGGGTTCAACGCGAATGCACTCCGAGCGCTGTAAGGGCTCGATTCGGAACCAGTATCGTTCACCGGCAGCAACTGGATAATATCGAAGTTGCAAAGGGAAGCCCAGCGGGCCAGGGGAATCAGGTCGAGGAAGTCGCCGATGCCGATGCTTGCATGGCTGCGCAAGCTGAACAGCGGGACGGCTACGCCCGACTGGAAAGAGGAAATATCACCATATCTCATATTGCAAAATATAAATAGACATAAGATGAAAGGCCAATAGCAAAAACCGATTTATAAGAAGAAAAGCAGCCAAGCCCTACGCTTTGCGGCAGGGACTTTGTTAAATTAGCGGACATGAGCTGGGAATGCAAATATTTGCGCGAGACCTTCTGCGACAAGAGGAAGAAGGAATGCTGTCCTGGGGACGCAGGCTGCGTCCTGTACGGGAAATACGTGTTCCCTCTGCGTGATGACACCGAAAAGAAGCCCAGCAAGCCCGGCAAAACGCGTAATTTAGCGGGCAAAACGCCCAATTTACATAGCAAAGACGAAAAATCCCGCCTTTAGTATGTAACGTTTTTTGAATTCTACATACTAAATGCCCTTTTGGGAGAATCTAGTATGTAATTCCAGTGAAAAAACAGCCATTTCACCCCCAAAAGCATGCCTGACGAGGCGTTTTTCGCACGTTTTCGAATGATTTAAAGCCTTTTTTACATACTAAAGCGCCCAAAAACTCTGTTTTAGTATGTAACAGCGAGAAAAAAGACGCCATGTTAGATTACTTTATTACAAATAAGGACGAGTTTTAGCGCAAATCGCAGCTAGAGCGGATTCTTGCGGGGTCTGCCGCGGCCGCGTTTAGCGGCAGGAGCCGGCTCGGCCTTCTTCTCGGGAACGGCCTGGGCCTTGAACGTGAAGCCCATTTTGCCACAGAAAGACGACTTCAGCACGCGCCCGGTCACCGGGCGCGGCGGCACCGCCGGCTTCTGGGAGGCCGTGTTTGCCGCCGGAACGGCGGGAACAGGCCTCTTCGCGGCAGCATCGAGCTTTTCAGCGTAGGAAGCAGACTTTCCGGCACCCTGCACGAAGTCGCGAATCTTGGGCATCGGAAGCGATGCAGCCATCGAAATTGGCCTATTTATCCTGTTTTCACCATAATCCGAGGCAATCTTCCTCATTTTGGCCGCTTCGGCATTCAATTTACGCAGGATACGTTCCTTTTTCGAAGGACGGGCACGATACGATCTTTCTCCCCCTGATTCGGAGTTTCTGACGATTTCTTCGTCGGACAAACCACGCAATTCCAAGGGAACTTCCACAATAGGCAAATCGGCTGCAACATTAGATTTCATAGGCTTTCGAGCGAGTTATTAGAAAAAATTTCGAGTTGTCAAGAGTGATTTTTGACTTTTTTTTGTCACGTTTGTGTCAAAAGATAAAAAAAATTCAAAAAACTTTTTGTCAAGGCCTAGAAAATAAATTGTTTCTGGACTATTTTTGTAACAATGCTTCGCTTTACACAAGAAATACTACTCGCGCTCCGCGCAATCGCAAACGAAGAAGAGTCGCACGAGATGTCCAAAAAGGCTCGTGAGCAGTTCGACTTTCTCGGGGTCAAGCTAGTCCCTCGCCGTGAAGTCACTTACCCGATTTTCGACAGGAACCCGCCCAAGGACGACGCCGAGCTAGTCAGCCGAATCGAGGACATGTGGGCACAACCGTACAGAGAAATCCAATACGCCGCCTGCGACTACCTGTTCAGACACCGTCACATGCTGGGAGGGCAACACCTGGTCTTCTTGAAAAAACTCATCAAGACCCGTGCTTGGCATGACACGGTCGACACGCTGGCCGCCTGCATCCTGGGCGACCTGGTCTGGCGTCTGCCGGTGCTCCGCACCAAAATTGCATCCTGGATTCGCGACCCCAATATCTGGATTCGCCGCAGCGTCATTATTTTCCAGATCCAGTACAAGGACCACACGGACTGGCCGCTCCTGCGCCAGTTCTGCCTCTCCTGCGCCAAGGATGACGATTACTACATCCGCAACGGCATCCGCAGGGCCCTGTCCGAATACGCAAGGATTAACCCCATCGAAGTCCGCCGGTTCGTGCAAGACAACACCTTCGCCGAGCAGACGACCCAGGAAATCCTTCGCTGGATCTAGTATCAAAGCAAAACTTTTTAAGGTAGCCTCCGGGCTACCTTTTTTTATTCCCTCTAGCCACTTCCCCACATCTAAAAGCGTATTTTAACAAACCTACCACAGCATACCCAAAATCTATCGCGCCGAATCTATTCAGCCATTGGGAATAATATTCTTCGTACACGAGAATAGAAGCGTCGGCCAAATATCCCCAAGACAAAAAAAAGAGACTCCCTCGTTTAAGAGGAAGTCTCCAAGAGGCAACGATCAGACTCGAACTGATGAATAAGGCTTTTGCAGAGCCGCCCCTTACCAACTTGGGTACGTCGCCAAAGATGCGGGTAATATAGGTAAAAAACGACAAATTTCCAAGGGTTAACTCGCAAAAAAAACAAAAAAACAAAACTATCTTTGACCATGATGAACAAAATCCCGTTAAAAACAAAGTTTTTTGCCAAATTAGGTGCTCTCTGGATGCGTAGCCTGCGCATTCGTCTGCACACCCCGGAAGATTTCCGCCCCGGGGTGCTCGGATTGTGGCATCGGGACTTGCTCGCGAGCTGCGCCGCCTTCAAGGACAAAGGAGTCCACATCCTCGTCTCCAAATCCGGCGACGGGGAAATTCTCGCCCTCGCGACAACATCGCTCGGCTTCGAAGTCACCCGCGGTTCCGATACAGAAGGTCCGTTGAACGTCCGGCACATCCTCCGCAGCCTGCGTGCGGGAAGGTTCGCCGGGATGGCCCTCGATGGCCCCCGCGGTCCGGCACTCGAAGTCAAGCCCGGCTCCAAGTGGCTTGCCGAAAGCAGCGGCACGCCCCTCTGGCACATCGTCCCACACTACGGGGCGCACTTCACGCTCAACACATGGGATAAGTTCGTCGTACCGCTCCCGCTGTCATCAATTGACGTCGAAATTAAGTATCTTTAGGGCAAGCCCAACCATTTGATTTATGGTTCCAAAGAAAGGAAGAAATCCGTGATTGCATTACCTCCGAAATTCGTAGCATTCGACCTCGAAACCACCGGCCTTAGCAACGTAAAGGACGAAATCATTGAAATTGGTGCGGTAAAGTTTACCGTCGAGACTCGTGATGGCAAAGTCGTCCCCAAGATGATTTCGGAATTCGAGACGTTCGTCAAGCCGAACATGCTCATCCCCGCCGAAGCCTCAAGCGTCAACCACATCACCGACAAGATGGTCGAAGACGCTCCCCCGGTAGGCGAATGCCTCAAGAAATTCACCGCCTTCTGCGGCCAGGGCACAATTCTCCTCGCCCACAACGCGAACTTCGACGCGAGTTTTCTCCGCGAAGCCTATGCCAAGAACCCCCAGCTCGTCCCCGGCAACCCGGTCGTCGACAGCCTCGCCATCAGCAAGACCATCCTGCCCGAACTCCCGAACCACAAGCTCGGCTACATGGCAGGCCTGTTCATGAAGCGTGGCGAAATCTCGATGAAAATCGACTCCGAAAAGATGCACCGCGCGGTCTACGACTGCGAAATGCTCATGGAAGTCTTCGTCGCCCTGCTGCGCAGGAGACTCAAGGAAAAGGACTGGGAACTCGGCAGCATCATGCAGAGCATGGCCAAGTACAAAGGCGTACCGCAGTTTATTAAGAAGTGATTAGGATCTAGGGGCTAGGGAAAAATATCACGGCTTCGCCGTCTGCTATTAACGCACGAAGTGCGTGATTTCTATTCACTAGATCCTAGTCTCCCCCAAAAGGGGCCATGCCCACATAAGTGCTAAAGCACTAAGTGGTCAAAGGTATTCTCTAGTCTCTCACCTCACAAGATACACAAAACACCGCCAAGGGCTGCCTTGGCGGTTAAATTTTGTTCCGAAACAGGAATTAGATTCCGAGTTCCTGAGCTACGGTCTGGATACCGAGCTTGTTGATCGTGCGGAGGCCAGCGGCGCTCACGCGGAGGGTCACCCAGCGATCTTCTTCAGGGATATAGAAACGCTTCTTCTGGAGGTTCGGAAGCTGCTTCATCAACTTCTTACGGTTAGAGTGGGAAACCATGTTGCCCACGAGGCCGGCTTTTCCGGTGACTTCACAAATACGGCTCATAATAAAACTCCGTTGTTTTTTACGGACACCAATTTTAGTTAAAAGTTTCGAAACTGTCAACCATTTTCATTGCAATTTCAATTTTGCAGCTCTTTTGGGAGGTTAAATTTGGTCGATTCGATCAATTTTACGAAATTTTCGATAGAAATCGGGCCAAAATGGTCCTTAAGCCATTGAACGACTTCCTGGACCAAGACTTCGGGCGCACTGGCGCCGCTGGACAGCCCGACGGAGTCCACGTCGTTGAACCAAGCCGGGTCCAGATCGTTCACGTCGGCAATGAGATGGCTCCTGATCCCCTGTTCCAGTCCCAGTTCCATGAGACGGGAGGAATTGGAGGAGTTCTTGGCGCCGACAACGAGAAGCATGTCGACCTGCTGGCAAAGTTCCAAAACCGCCGCCTGACGGTTACCGGTCGCATAGCAGAGGTCCCCCGCATCAGGCCCGACAATATTCGGGAAGCGGCGCTTGAGCGCGGCGATGATCTTGCGGGTCTCGGCCACCGAAAGTGTCGTTTGGGTAATGTAGGCCAGTTCCTTGCCATCAGGGACGACCAGGTTGTCCACGTCCTGCTCGTTACGGATGAGCGTGATAGCCCCCGCAGGGAGCTGCCCCAGAGTTCCTTCCACCTCGGCGTGGCCAGCATGTCCGATAAGGATGATGTGCCGACCGGCATTGTAATGGCGTTTTGCGCTATAGTGCACACGGAGCACCAGCGGACAGCTTGCGTCCAGCACATGCAGGTTCCTCTTCTCGGCATCGGCATAGATGTATTCGGCTACACCATGAGCAGAAAAAATGACCACAGACCCTTCCGGCACCTCGTCGACCTCGTCAACAAAGACAACTCCCCTGCTCTTAAGGGAATCCACCACGAACTGGTTATGCACGATTTCGTGGCGCACGTAGATGGGGGCGCCATATTTTTCAAGGGCTTTCTCGACCACATGTATAGCACGGTCCACGCCGGCACAGAATCCGCGGGGCGTTGCAAGAACTAGTTTTTTCATCAAAGCAATTCCTTCAGGTAATCCAAAAGTTGGTTGTAGGAATCCATAATCTTAGCTTGTTCGTGAGCAAGGAAGGTCCGCACCAGACGAATGTCGGGCAGGGGGCGCTTCGAATAGCCGGCGGTCGACTTCAACTGGGCGACAACGCCTTCGCGCAGGAGCGCCTCGACACCTTCCTTCTTGCCGGAGGTATAGGGACCGATGCAGGTCGCAACCCCCATCTGAAGCGGTTCCCAAAAATCATGCACGCCAAGGTTACGGCAGAACGAGCCGCCGATGACGCAGGAACGCGACGTCGCGAACACTTCCTTGGTACGACCGTACTGACTCACCACCGACACCGCACCTTTCTGCACCAAAGGCCAGTCCAACACCATGAGTTCCTGGTCGTGCAAAGCCTTGCGGAAAGCATCCAACTCGGAAAGGTGACGCGGGACGAGGACCACCGCCTCCTGGCGCTTGATCGAAGACACCAACATGCGGGAAAGGCTCGCCCATTCCGCCATATGCACGGAAATGAAGGCCGTATCCACGGTCGGGTTCTCGGGAGGTTCAATCTTTCCGCCCGAGCGCGCCCAAGGCAAAAGTTTCCAGTCGCCCCCGATCATCATCTTCGAGATGTTGCCTCTCGCGGCGACATTCAGGAAGCGCGCAAGGTCAGCACCCGTCTGCATACAGGCAAAGCCGATGGCAGACATGTCTACACCCGGAAGCGAAGAGCGGTACCGTCCGGAAACGAGCGCCACGGGAGAGAGCCCATTACGACGGCGCATCGCCGATAGGTAGCCCGGCCACAGTTCGTTTTCTCCGAGAATGAGCGCAATCGGTCGGACGGTCTGGGTAAAAGTTTTCATTGCGCTCGGCGTATCAACCGGGGCAATAGCGGATTCCACGTTAGGCGCCGATTCCTTGAGGAAGGTGAGGATTTCCGCCTTCTGCGTCGTGAGCAAAATCTTGGGGCAACCGGGCAAATCCTGCTGCAGGAAGGTCGCGAGATTCAGAAGCATCTTGCATTCCCCGAGACTCGCCCCGTGCATCCACAGGAACGGGCCCTCGGGCCACGGCCCGTAAAGACGTTCCTTCATATGGAACGTCTGTTCGACAACCGGCACCTTCGCCGCCGCCTGGGCGACGGAACCCAATGCCACTCGCGCTAAATCCAGAACTTTAAGCATACCACAAGAAAATTAACAAACACGAGCCACGCCCACGTGGAGGCATCGGCCGCAAAGGCCTTCCAACGGGTGCGTTTTGCAAGGTGCCGGTGCGAACCGGCCCGTTCCTCGGCCAGTTTCGCCTTCCGTCCACCGCCCACAAGGCCTTTCAATCTAGGGAAAAATGGGGGCGTTTCCTTCGCCCAGGCTTGCCAAGCATCCCCGAAACGCCCTTCCAAGAAGCGGTCCTCCGCACGGGAAAGCGCCACCTCGAAAAGAACGACGGCCAGCACGAAAGGGAGTGCCAAAAGAGAAATCCCGAACTGGAGCAGCACCAGCCCGCAGGCAAAAGCCGTGTTCGACACGTAAAGCGGGTGCCTGATATAGGCGTAAGGGCCGCCGGTCACAAGGGATTCGGCATCATGCACGCTCCCGCGGGTATGTTCACCAATATGGCGACGCGCCCACACACGAAGCACAAAGCCAAGGGCATTACACAAGAGGCAAAGCACGATGGCGGCAAGCCCAAGAGCCGAGCCCAACGGGTCAGCGGGCCGGGCATCCAGAGCAAACGGGAGCAGCAGCATGGCAAGCGCCATGACGGCAAGGATGTACCCGCGATACCGGTAGATGAACGGGCTAACCTTCGACAACGCCACCTCCCACCAGGGCTTCCATGTCGACAACGCGGAAGCGCCCTTCGACGGAGGCACCCAGGCTGTCGTGACTCACGACGATAGTCCACTTGTGAAGTGCAGCCGCCGCATCCAGGAACGACTCCAAAAGCGGTTCCCTGTCGGCAAGGGCGATGGAGGCGAAAGGCTCGTCCAGGAGCACCGTACTCGAATCAGAAGCAAGCGCCCACAGCAAGGCGACGCGGGCACGCTGGCCCCCGGAAAGGCTTTCCCTGAGCACGAGTTTTTCGGTCCCGGAGGCTTGAATAAACTTGTCGAGGGCGCCGGATTTCCGCTTGAGAAGCTCTTGCAAAATGAACCTTGGCGGGAGTTCCAGGTCTTGCGCGACAAAGAACACGTCCCGGGGCATCTTGGCATCCCCTTGCCATTCTTCCAAGCCCGCCGCAAGGCGCAAGAGCGTCGACTTGCCCACCCCGTTGCGGCCACGCAGCAGCACCGGTTTGGAACGGTCCCACGAAAAAGAAATCCCGCAAAACAGGGCTGCATCGCTCCCCTCGTACTGGAAGCGCCCGTCATCCACATGCAGGCCGTCATCGCGATTGCCCCCGCACGGCTTGCGTTTGGGGAGATTGCCGAAGCGGACAAGAACGTTGTACGCAGTGGCCGAGGCACGCATCTGGGGCACCACCCTGGCGCATTCCTTGACCGGCTTATAGCAAAGCAGCACGGCCGAGCAGAACAGCACGAGCCCCGTACCGTCCATCCAGCCCGAAGAAATCAGCTTGGCGCAGAACGCCAAAACCACCACCATGGCAAGCACCGAGACCGTCTCTGCCGTGAGCGAAAGCGCCCCCTTGCGGACAGAAGTCGAGAGCCCGCGTTCCCGCAGCGAGCGCACCGACTGCATGAGGCCCCCGGAAACATGGTTCCGTTCGTAACGAGAACTCCACCGGCAGAACAACTTGCGGGCAAGGCCCAAATCCTGGCGGAACACGGCCCGAGCCTCCAAAAGGGATTCTTCTTCGGGCCCCATCCGGTGAATCTTGCGCTGCATCCAGCCAATCAGCGGCACGACCACCACAAAAAGGAACAAAGTAAGCGGCCACGAGATGTAAAAAAGCACCGGCAAAAAGACGACGAGCTGCAACACCGCCTGCACCGCCTGAAAGCACACCGAACTGTTGGACTGCAACACCTGGGTCGATTCGTAAGCCGACTCGACGGCACGCTCCCCCTCCGGACCATGAAAATTCGACGGGGCTAGGTTCCTCAACGTGCGCAGGAACCACCCCATGACGAGCGCCCCCACGCCATAGGCCCACTTTTCGGAAATGCGGACCTTCCAGAGCATAAACACGAAGCGCAAAACGGTCAAAAGGAGCATCAGGGCAATCCATTCCGTAAGCCCGACAACCGGCTCGCCCGACAGAATCCGCATAAAGGCGCGAATTCCCCAAAGCAGGGCCGCATCCGATGCACTCGCCAAAAGAGCAACGGGAATAAACCGGAACAGACCGCCGAAAATGGATTTTTTGAGCCGCTTTTGCAATATCACGATAAAAAATTAAAAAAAAACACTGGGGGCCCTTGACTAAAACACATATTTTCCTATATTTGGCCCTACGCAAGACGCCCCTATCGTCTAGTGGCCTAGGACTCGGGATTTTCATTCCCGCAACAGCGGTTCAAACCCGCTTGGGGGTATAAAAAAGAACCTACCGAAAGGTGGGTTCTTTTTTTGTGCTTTTTTCACCCCAGAGAAAAGGGCGATACACCGAAATCGCCAAGCCATAGTTCCCAATACGAACAAATGTTCGCTTTAAGGCGATTCTGTATATATTTATGATACGATGGACTTTGATTATTTGCTACAGAGATTCGTATGGTAAAAATACTGCTGTACATATTGGGTATTTTATTTTTATTGACGGCTTGTACTAGTGAGCAAATCCGGTTTATAAACAAATCTTTTGGGTATTTCAAAGTTATGAGAGTAATTCCGATTGATTTGTCCAATAC
The DNA here is from genome assembly GCA_017642335.1 of Fibrobacter sp. Taxonomy (GTDB): domain Bacteria; phylum Fibrobacterota; class Fibrobacteria; order Fibrobacterales; family Fibrobacteraceae; genus Fibrobacter. The sequence continues at coordinate 138,182 of JAGCPF010000063.1, read as the reverse complement.
GGAAAAGCATGTATTTCACATAAAGGAACATGATAGCAGAAGGACGGTTAATATAAATTTGTGCTTTGACTTCATTTCGAATGCGGGATACCTGAAAGTTGTTGAAGGCTTGAAGATTAAAGCTCGAATTTCTATGGGTAGATTTTCTCATGAGATAATGACGGACAGTGCGGTATGGGCGGAGAATGGGGCCTGTTGGTTTTATAATGATAGCCATGGACTGCAACTTCTTAATAGTGATTTACCTGCCGACATTGATTTCGACAACCCTTTAACTATTGAGTTCCAGATAATGGAAAGCGACAGCGTTAAATGGACGTTTTACAGCAATCCACATGATTTGGATGAATGGGGACGATCGCCTCCACCTGTTAAAATTAACGTTGTGAAAGGCGATACCGTTGCGTTACGCAAAATTGCAAACCCGCGTCTTGTTGTTGTGACTGGCAATTATTCTGTGGGTAAGAAATAGAATCCCTAATTTTACGGACGTTTCAAACGGAATTTTTGTCGTCCTATTTTTGGAAAATTAAGTTTGCTTGACTTGTGCTTCTTGCCGGTTTATATTGTCGGTGTTTGAAATATTAATTGACAACAGCTTTCCAAAAACCTATTTTGTAAATAGAGGAACAATCCTATGGCCGTAGCAATAAGATCTATACCGACCCTTCAGGGAGAAGACGCTGAACGTTTTCTCAAGGAAGCCGATTTTGCTGAGAAAAACGACCAGAAACAGGATTTTGGCGAAAAAATTCTGTTGGTCAGGAATTTCCTTCGTGAGCAAGGTTTCTAGGCATGAATCTTGCCTATTTTTTAAATCGCGGCTCGTTCGCGAGGCTCACGCCTGAACTGTTACAAAGCTGCAAACCATTCAAATGCGGTAATTCGGATCTCGATGAATTCTTCACTGAGGATTTTCTTTTATATGGGAAAAAACTTCTCGGCAAAACCTATGTTTTTCGCCTAAAAGAAAAACCGGATTGTATTATTGCTGCGTTTACAATTTCAAATGACTCCATTCGAATAAAGCAACTCGCTCCAGAAGACAAAGCCAAAATAGAATACGTCACGGAAAACGGCGAAAAGAATCTTCGGCGTTACCCAGGTGTTTTAGTTGGACGATTGGGAACGAATGCTGATTTCGCAAAGCAGGGCATTGGCTCTGCGGTAATGGATTTTATAAAAGCTTGGTTCCGTAGCGATGAGAACAAGACTGGATGTCGTTTTATCATTGTCGATGCAATTAATGAGCCCGGTGTTATCCATTACTATCAAAAGAATCAATTCAAGTTCCTGTATAGTTCAGAAATCAACGAGGCAAGAGCTCTAGGCGTTAACATAAAATTACTGGCAAGTAAACCATTGCACACCCGTTTGATGTATTTTGACTTAATTGACATCAAATAGTTTTCCTAGAAACGTTTTTAAATGACGTTCTAAACGGAATTGTTCGAGCGTTTGACGGAAAGTTCTTTCGTCCTCTCAGGAGAGAGATGTCTTTCGACCCTCTCTTTCTGAAGAGAGAGGGATAAGACAACAATCTCACTTCGATCTTTTGTCATCCCTCTCTCTCAGGAGAGAGAGGGATGGACTGCGCGGTCACTACGTTCCCGCGCAGCCTTATGAAAGTATAGCCTTTGTTTCAGGAGAGAGAGGGATAAGACAACAATCTCACTTCGTTCAATTGTTGCCCTTCGGGTTCTGGCCTTCGGCCAAAATCTCAGACGTCTGCGCTTCACTTCGTTCCGCAGACGTCTGTCGAACCCTCTTCGAGGGTTCGGAGTATCCCTTATGAAAAAATATGGAGCCCACAAGGGGCTCCATATTTTTTCAGGAGAGAGAGGGATTCGAACCCTCGGTCCTGTGACAGACTCCGGATTTCGAGACCGGCCCAATCGACCACTCTGGCATCTCTCCGAGGTTCGCACAATGTAGAAAAAAAACATCCCTTTGTCTATCCCCCTAACAAAAACCCTTTGATTCCGTTTTTTTATTTCTACATTTGGCCTCAAATCCAATAAAATCGGATCCAAAAAGACTTCAGGTTTATAAGCGCGAGTGCGCTTCGGGGCTTTTCTAGGTTCATTTTCCCGAAACTTTCAGGAATTTTCGAACCTTTTGATAGTGCGGCATGGGCCGCAGATGAAGTTTAAGGGTCCTGAAGGTGCATTATGACGAAGAATACCGAAGAACGTATTCCTGAAGAATCTATTGACCCCAAATCCAAAATCGCTCGCGAGGCCAACGCTTTTCTGGACGCGATTGCCGGCGGTGCCGACGAGGACGAGGCTGACGAAGCCGCTTTTCTCGCGCTGAACCCGAACGGGGTCGTCGTGGACGAAGAAGGCGACGTGCTCAAGAAAGGGGAAAAATCCGCCATCGAAGTCGGCGAGAAGGTCGAATTCGAAGAAGGCGAGGCCGAACAGCCCGAAGAAGACGACAGCGACGAAGACTACGCAGAATCCAAGAAGGACTGCGCCGAGCAGCCTGTAGAACAGGAAACGCCCGAGCAAGACAATGCAACAGCCGAGCCTGAAAACACGGCTACAGAAGAATCCTCAGACGAAGAACCGGCTGAAGAATCCGATTCTGACGACGATCTGGGCGACGAAGCCCTCGTGACCTTCGAAGACCTCGGACTTGCGGACGAAGTTCTTGAAGCAATCAAGGCCCTAAACTACGAGACGCCCTCCCCTATCCAAGCAAAGGCAATCCCGGCACTTTTGCAGGGGGCAAACCTGCTCGGTACGGCACAGACCGGCACCGGAAAGACCGCCGCATTCTCGCTCCCCCTCCTCTCGAGGCTCAGTTTCAACGGGCACGAGACCTCGATGCTCGTGCTCACCCCGACCCGCGAACTCGCCATCCAGGTGGCCGAAGCTATCCAGCAGTACGCAGTCAAGATGCCGAAGGTCCACGTGGTCCCCGTCTACGGCGGGCAAGACATCGCCGTGCAGCTCCGCGCCCTCAAGCACCAGGCGAACATCGTGGTCGCCACCCCGGGCCGCCTCATTGACCATATCAAGCGCGGTTCCATCGTGCTTTCGGGCGTGAAGGCCATCGTGCTCGACGAAGCCGACGAAATGCTCGACATGGGATTCATGGAAGACGTGGAAACCATCCTCAAGGAAATCCCCAACGATGCCCAGCGCGCGCTCTTCAGCGCCACCATGCCCAAGGAAGTCAAGAAGATTATCGACCAGCACCTGGGCGAATACGAAGAAGCCCGCATCGAAGGCAAGACGACCACTGTCGAGAACATCCGACAGCGCTACCTGCTGGTGAAAAACGAGCACAAGCTCGAAGCGCTCGCCCGCGTGCTCGAAGGCGAAGACTTTGACGGCGTGCTGATTTTCGTGCGCACCAAGCAGAACACCACCGAACTTGCCGAAAAGCTCGAAAGCCGCGGCTTCAACGTGGCTCCGCTGAACGGCGACCTCGCCCAGTCCATGCGCGAACGCACCATCAACCGCCTCAAGATGGGCAAGCTCGATATTGTCGTCGCGACCGACGTGGCCGCCCGCGGTATCGACGTGGACCGCATCACGCACGTGGTGAACTACGACATTCCCTTCGACACGGAATCCTACGTACACCGCATCGGGCGCACGGGCCGCGCAGGCCGCAGCGGAAACGCCATCCTCTTCATCACGCCGCGCGAAAAGAGGATGCTTAAGATTATCGAGAAGGCGACTCGCCAGCCTATCGAAGCGATGGAAACACCCACGGCAGACGTCATCAGCGCCAAGCGCGTCAATGCGTTCAAGGAAAAAATCAAGAGCGTCCTCAGCTACGGCGAACTCGACAAGTTCAAGGAACTCGTGCAGAGCATGGTCAATGAAGGCTCGGCTCTTCAACCAGCTCAGGAACCTGAGTCTACAACCGAAGCAAGCAAGGTCACTGAGCCTGCCGAAGTGACCGAACAACGCTCCACAGAGCCATTGACCGCCATCGACATCGCCGCCGCCGTCATCAAGGTGTGGCAGAAAAAGCAGCCGCTCTTCCCGGAACTCAAGCCGCTCGACGCCCCGCGCGAACGCGGTGGCCGCGATAGAGGCGACAGGGGCGACAACTTCGGGCTCGACCGCGAAGAAAAGAGCCGTCTCCGCAAGGAACGCAAAGAAGGCACCAACGGCGTCGAAGAAGGCTACCTGCGCTATTACCTGGGCGTCGGCCGCAAAGATCACGTGACCCCCAAGGACATCGTGGGCGCCATCGCCGGCGAAGGCAACATCAGCAGTTCCAACATCGGGCGCATCAAGCTGTTCGACAAGTTCAGCACTGTGGAACTCCCCGAGACCATGCCGCAGGAAGTCCTCGACATTTTGTCGGGTATGACCATCCGCGGGAACGAAGCCCGCTTCCGCCTGATGACCGACGAGCCGCCCAGCGGCCCCGCGCCGGGCACGCGACCGCGCGCCAGCCGCAGTTTCCATCGCGACGGTGAACGCCGTGGCCGCAAATTCGACGGGGACAAGCCTTTCGAAAACCGCAAGGCGCGCCGCGAAAAGGCATTCGGCGACCGCAAATTCCACAAGGACCACGACGAGCGCAGCTTCGGCGACAAACCCTTCCGCAAGACACGCCGCTTCGGCAGAGTGTAAGACAATTTCTATACTTACGGCATGTCCTTTTCGCTAACGACTCTTCTCGGTTTAATCCTGCTGCTCGCTCTTATCTTTTTCAAGATCAAGAGCAAGGCGCCCAGGAAAAACCCGAAGATGTATCATGGCGACGGACGCCGCAAGACATTCCGCGATTTTGAGCACGAACGGCACCAAGGCAGCAACCTGCACGAATTCGGGCGACCCTACGAATTGGGCGGTTTCGGCGTGACGCAGGCGCCCACCCGCAACGAAACCTTTTTCAAGCCCGACCCGAAATTCAACGACGAACGCATCGTAAACGACCCGCGAGGCATTTTCGGCGAAGCGGCGATGGCCGCCCTCGTGGCCCGCGTCTGCGACACCGACAAACGCAAGTACGTACTGCTTCGCAACCTCTACGTGCCGGCACGCACCGGTTACACCGAAGTGGACGCATTGCTGTTACACCAGTCGGGAATCTACGTGCTCGAAAGCAAGAACCTCTCCGGCGAGATTTCCGGGGACTTCGAAAGCGAGCGCTGGAACCAGCACCTGAACGCAAATACCGAGCACACGTTCTATAACCCGGTACGGCAAAACATCGGGCACATCCTTTCGCTGCAACGTTTCTTGAAAATCCGCCGCGAACAAGCGCATTTTATTTCAATCATCGTATTCAGCGACCGCTGCACACTCCGCAAGGTTCCCAAGAACAACGAATTCTGGAGCATCGTCCATTGTAGCGAACTGCAGGAAGCCCTGCTCAAGCGCATCACGAACAGGAAAACAATTTATACGCAACAGCACATCGAAAACCTTTACTACAAGCTCCAGGAATGCACGAACGTCAGCGAAGAAATCAAGGCAAAGCACCGCGAGTACGCCAATAAGAGAGGAGATCTACCCCCTAGATCCTAGCCTCTAGATCCTATTCCCTAATAACCTATGAAGCAAATTGTCAAAAAAACTGTTCTCGATAACGGAATCACGATTCTCACAGACTACATGCCGCACGCCTATTCCGTCGCCGTCGGCGCATGGATACCGCGAGGGAGCCGCCACGAAGCGAAAGACGAATACGGACTGAGCCACTTTTACGAACACCTAGTATTCAAGGGAACCGAAAACAGGAGCGCACTCGAAATCGCCCGCGCCATCGAAGACCACGGCGGGAACCTCGAAGCCTACACCACACGCCAGGAGACCGGCTTTTACGCACAGATCGAGCGCAACCAACTCCCGCTAGCCATAGACGTCATCGCGGACATGCTCATGCACCCGCGCATGGACAAGAAGGAGATGGAAAAGGAACGCCGCGTCATCATCGAGGAAATCCACAGCTACGACGACATCCCCGAAGAAATCGTGGGCGACGTATTCAACGCCATTCACTTCAAGGGCTGCGGCATCGCACATTCCATCACGGGCAATATCAAGCAGGTCAAGGCCCTCACGCACAAGCAGATGCTCAAGTACAGGGCGCAAGTCATAAACGAGATTCCGCTGTTGATATGTGCCGCAGGCCGCATCGACCACGACGCCCTTGTAGAACTTTGTTCTGAAAAATTCATACAAAAGAAAACAACCCACACAGCACCAGCGGATACTTACAAAGCTCACAACAGCGTGAAGGTCGTGCAAAAACAGGACATTGCGCAATCCAACCTCTTCTGGGGGTTGAGTTTTGACCGCAGCATGATGGACGACCGTGCCCGCTGCGCGCTCTCGCTTTTCAACGTGGCAATGGGTGCTGGCATGGCAAGCCGCCTGTTCCAGAGAATCCGTGAAGACAAGGGTCTCGCCTACTCCGTGTATTCCACCGCCGACATCTACTGCGACTGCGTGGACTGGGGAGTGTCGTTGGCCACCGATCCGCACCAGCTCAAGACTGCGCTTGACCTCTCGCTCGTGGAGACCCGCAACTTTTTGAAGCACGGATTCAAGAAGGGAGAATTCGAGCGCACCAAGGCGAACATCCTGGGCAGCATGTACCTCGGCGCCGACAGCCCCGAAAAGCGCGTCATCCGCATGGCCGAGCAGACGCTCCATCTCGGCGAATTCCGCACCATGGAACAATCCGAGAAGACCATCCTCTCCATGACCGAAGACGAAGTCGTCGCGACAACGAGCAACCTGTTCAAGGCCGCGAAGTTCTCCGCCGCTGTCATCGAGCCGGCCGGCCGCAAGAAGACAGAACTGTCCACGGACTTTTTCTAACAAAAGAAATCAAGAAAACTACATACAAAAAGCACCCTGCAAAGCAGGGTGCAATTTCTCGCGTTTAAGATGCAGTTACAGCTAACCTGAACTTTCGTCCAAATTAGGCAGCCTTCACAACTTCCACGACCTTGGCGAAAGCCTCGGGGTCGGCGACGGCCATATCGGCGAGAACCTTGCGGTTCATCTTGATACCAGCCTTGGAGAGCTTGTAAATGAACTGGCTGTAGCTGATGCCGAATTCACGAACAGCGGCATTGAGGCGGACAATCCACAGAGAGCGGAAGTCACCCTTCTTGTCGCGGCGGTGAGCGTAGGCATACTGACCGGCGTGGGCAACGGCGTCAATGGCAAGGCGAAGGTTCGACTTGCGACGGCCATAGAAACCCTTGGCGGCCTTGAGGATTTTTTTGCGGCGTTCGCGGGAAGGAACTCTGGTTTTAGCGCGTGGCATTCTTACACTCCTTATGCTTGGACAAGCAGACGCTTGACGTGGAACATGTCGACCTTCTTGACGAGGGCACCCTTACGGAGGGTACGCTTACGCTTGGTGGTCATCTTGGCAAGAATGTGGCGCATACCAGCGCGCTTGAACTTGACGTGGCCGGAACCCGTCACGCGGAAGCGCTTCTTAGCACCGCTATGTGTTTTCATCTTAGGCATTTTTACCTCTTCGGTTATTAAGTTGAAGCCTCACCTGCTGCCTTTGGCTCGGTTACGGGCTTTGGTGCCTGGTCCTGCTTTTTAGCAGCACCTGCACCGCGTTTCGGACCGTAGATAGAAAGCATCGTGTTGCCTTCCACCCGCGAATCCATTTCCAAATCGCCATACGGAGCAAGGTCGATCTTGGCCTGTTCCATGAGGCGCTTGCCGTAGTCCATGTGCGCCATCTCGCGCCCACGGAACTGCATAATAAGCTTGACCTTCATGCCATCTTGCAGGAACTCCCCGGCCTGCTTGATGCGGTACTGGTAGTCGTTGGTCGCAGTCTTCGGGTGCATCTTGATTTCCTTGAGCTTCACCACGTGCTGCTTGGCCTTGGCGGCCTTGGCCTTCTTCAGCTGCTCGAACTTGTACTTGCCGTAGTTGATGATACGGCATACAGGAGGCTTGGCGTTGGGAGAGACTTCCACCAGGTCCAGTCCGGCGTCTTTCGCCATCTGCAGAGCCTTGCTGGTCTCCATGATGACAGCTTCGCCGTCTTCCTTCACGAGACGGATCGGGGAAATACGAATATCTTCGTTGATACGGGTCCCGTCACTCTGCCTGTTCGGCATGCGGCGGTCGCGGGGGTTTTGTATCGCCAAGTTGAGCTACCTCTGAAAAATGGTTAACGTGGGCCAAAAGATAGCATTTTTTCGAAAAAACTCCAATAGCTTTCAAGGCACCCCTTTAAAATCGGGCATATTTTTGTATAATTGGTCATGCTCGCGGCGGTAGCTCAATGGTAGAGCCTTAGCCTTCCAAGCTAATGGTTGCCGGTTCGATCCCGGTCCGCCGCTCTTAGACCCCTCTTTGAGGGGTCTTTTTTTGTATTTACTTCTCAAAGAGGGCTCTTTTTACAACTAATTACCTTTAAGAATTTGTATTACTCCCCTATTATGAGGGGCGTTTACTTCTATCGAGTCTCTACTCACCATATCTCGATTATCATTTTCAAATATTACGGCTCGTAGAGTTTTATTTTCACGCCCAACGACGCAAGAGCATCTCTGATGTTTTTTCACCTCTTCCTGGGGAGGCATTTTAAGCCCCACCACATCAAACATGTCTTGGGATAATTTCGTCAAATCACCAAAATTCGAACCAACCTCACCCGACACAGCAAAGCTAAAATAAGTAAAACCGATTTTTTTGCAGCACCATCATTATTCCTTTTTAACAAGCCCTTCATCGACGAACGTAAACGGAATCGTAACGGTACAATTTTTATAATTCCCAGCATCAAATTTCCACTGCAAGACATCATGCTGCACTTCCTTTTCAAATTCAGGGAAATTCGTAGTCGCACTGACAATTTCACCTGATTCCACTTTGCCATCTGGGAGTATTTTAAACTTCACCGAAATCTTACCTTCAAAACCCGGCTTTCTCAGCAAGAAATTATTGTACAAAGGCTTCAAACGGTTCGGGGTATTTACCTTGACAACCTCCATAATGTTTTCGGAGGAACGGCCTTGAGCGCCCGATGTATCCTTTGGAGCTTCTGCCATTTTACTTTCAGAATCAGACGCAGGTTGCTGCGAATTACCGGCAGCGGTAGCAATGTATCCGGCTACCATAAACATTACGGCAAGTTCCAAGAAAATCGGCGTTTTCATAAGATTGTCCAACTCATTTTATGCCAAAATTTTTTGGCTACCAGTAGATAATATAAATATCCACTTTAAACTTTCCGGGAACTTTTTAAATTTGACCTTGTAAAAAGAGGTTCACATGTTCTTCGAACAAGCCATCGCCCATCAGATTCCGAACTACACCCGCGAAGCCGATTCCGCCCACGGCGAATCGCTCGCCATGCTCGATTACAAGGACGAGCTCCGCATCAAGGACCTCGCCATCCAGGAATTCTGGGACGTGAACCGCCTCGCGGGCAACCCGCAGAAGGTGATCGCAAGCCCGCTCTCCCGAGGCTACCGCACCACAAGCAAGCGCCGCGTGTACATGGAGCCGGGCAACCTCCAGTTCGACCGTCAGGAATCGATGCTCGAACCTGAAGAGCACAACAAGATTTACGATTTCCTTTTTGAGAAATTGATTTCGCCTGCGTACAAGCCGCTCGCCTACGCGCTCAACTGGATTATCATCCGCGGCACGTACAAGTACCGCGTTGTCATTTTCAACATCAAGAAGATTGACGCGAGCATCGTGCGCAAGCTCAAGTTGATTTCGGACGCGCTGAAGGATTCCCCCCTCCATGTGACGGCTGCGCACGCCTACGTGGACACCACCGAATCTGCGTATTACCTGGAAGCGAAGCGCCCGGCAGACGGCCTCAACTTCAAGCAGCTCTACGGCCCGCGCGAACTGAGTCTCAACCTCGGGAAATTCAGCCTCAAGTATCCGGTCACGGGATTCAGCCAGATTAACGAGAGCCAGATCCACAACCTCATCAAGGCGGCGAGCCGTATGCTCTCGCTCAGCAAGGAAGACCATTTCCTGGATTTGTACTGCGGTTACGGGCTCTTCAGTTTTGCACTCGGCGAAGCGGCCAAGTCCGTACTCGGCGTGGAATGGGAAGGCCTCTCCATCGAAAGCGCGAAGGCGTCGGCCAAGTACCTCAAGAAAAACTACCGCTTTGTCGCGGGCAAGATCGACGAGGACTTTGTTCAAACCAGGCTCCCGCGCCCCATCCCGAACGAACCGGAAAAAATCCTGCTGGACCCGCCGCGCAAGGGCTGCGAACCCGGAGTGATTCATGCGCTCGCCATGCGCAAGCCCGTCCGCGTGGCCCACGTGTTCTGCGGCACCGACGAGATTCCCGCCTCGCTCAAGGAATGGGAACGTTACGGCTACCGCGTGCGCGAAGTGCAGCCGCTCGACCTGTTCCCCGGCACCCCGCACCTCGAAACCATCGTGATGCTGGAGAAGAAGTAAGGATTTTATTTTTTTACGGGCAAGGTTTTCAGCAGGGAATCCAGCCGTTCGGTGAATTGCATCGCCCCAAGATAACTCACATGATACTCGTTTGCTGCCATTACATCAGTGTAATCGTGTAAGCCATCTTTGTACTCATCAAAAATCAGTATTCCCATATCGGCAACGGCCTGTATCAATTCGTGAGCCACATCCCATGAAGGACCAAAAACATCATAAGCTTCCGTTTCGCGGTATGCCGGGTTACGCGGAGTTATCGCAGCAACAAGGGCAAGGCCACAAGAATCAGCCATCCGTTTTATAGATTTGATAGCATCCAAACTGCTTTGGACATTCTGCATATCAGCATGCATCTCCGACACGTTCACGGATATATTGGGCGCTAACCAACCCGCTGGCGGCAACAGGAACGTATTTGGGAGATATTGCTGCGAAAACAAATCTTTTGGATATTCCTGATCCAAACTGAAATCGGCAATTTCTTCCTTTGTTTCTTTGGACAAATGATTCATATCGTACATGAGTCCCGGCGAATGGTTAATTAGCCAGCCCGTATTTTCTTCATAATATCTAAAAAGCAGGCCTGGCGTGAGTTCCACAATAACAACCTTAAGATTAGGGGCATACGGCAAGAAATAGTTTTTCAGCAAATATTCAGCAAGATGGACATCGCTTAATGACACCCCCATATTCATGAGGAAGAAGGATTCCGTGGTCGTTTCAATAACGGCATCCAAAGTCATGGAACTTCCAAACGCGACCGCCTCGACTTTATCGCAATATTTCCAGAACGACTTCATGTGCATCGCCAATTCTACCGAAGAGAATATCAGCGGATTCGACGCATCGTACTCGAAATAGGCTCCGGCACTGTCCTTGTCAACAACCGGCTTCGGATGGCTGGCGTTTTCTTGGCGCACCCACAGACACGGATGCCAAAGGTCGCCCCCCTGAACAAGGGGATGGACGCTATTGTCCTTCAAGTCCACTAACGCAATGTATTCATGGGCCTCGTTGATATTGGTCAGCGAAACGACAACCAGGTTGCTGGCAGAATTCTTCAATATGCCACCGGCCCATTCGCTATGATCAAAACGGAATCCTGCAAGAGTCGGAACAGCTTGGATCAGATTGCCCGCGCTATCAGCAATCAACAGTTCTTCGTGTACCTTATAATCGGTTCCGACAAAGCTCCGGCCAACGCTTCCGCCAAAATCCAAGAACAACGTCCGTTTGGTTCCGTCCTTCGACAAAGATACATTGCAAGCCTGTTCTCGGTTATACCAAATATCATCAATCGCCACAATAGAGGTTTCATTAAAAGTCTCTTCACGTGCACGGAGTCTAGACGATCCCGAAACAGCCAGTCGATTGTCATCTGAAACTCCTCCATGATACGCGCCGTCAAACAACTTCGTTGGCGTTCCAAATTTGCGATCGGCAAACGGGACCTCCCAAGTGCTTTCCTGCAAGAACTGATCGCCATCGTTATTATAGGGCGATGTCACATAGACAATGACCGTATCCCCATTGGGCTTCACTCTCCACCTTGGTATGGCGGCACCCCCCGGTACATCAAGTTTTACCAGATTGTGATTGAAGTCGTCAAGATCTCGGACATAGATGGATGAATGTCCCGATTTGCCCTCCGCAGACGTACAGAAGGCAACGCGCTGTCCGTTAGGAGATATTTCCGGATGGTAAACTTCCATGGTATCCGGGATTTCAACAATGTTGGCGCCTTTCGCAGAAAAACTTACATAGACCAGGTTGCCAGATTCATCGTTTCTAAAAGCAAGCTTAGCTTTGTAGGATTCCGTCAGGTTCATAATTTCCGCATCATTGACCAAGACCTTTATTGGTGTCAGCGATGCATCGCCATTCTCGGAAAAAAACGTCGCATTGGGAATCGCGCCATAAGCAAGACGGAAACCAACATAGTCAGCTCTGGTTGAATAAACGATAGGATAATCGTCGCCTCTTTTGTACAGGAACATTTCATTGGGAGCCTTGCGGAAACTACCGCCCTTTACAACACCCGCCGCGGTATTGCTGTTGACGACGCCCCCCACAAAATTCGTCACCGCACTATCGTTATACAGAGCACGCCCATCATTCACCCACTCCAACACGTTTCCAGCCATATCGCAAAAATACTGAGTGTTTTCAGCAGATGTACACACCTTATGGATGGCATAATCCGAATTCAGGAAATTCCAACCCCTTTCCGGATCCCAGACCTGCTCTGCGGCAAACACCCATTCCGCCTCGGTAGGCAACCTAAAGCCGGCGACATCGGGCCTAAAGGAGAAATCGTTCAGGTTCATGCAGTGCTTCCCAGCATCAAATTCCGCCGACGAAAATACATAGGCAGAATCGAGTCCCATCTTTTTGCTCATGGCATTCGCATAAAGAGCAACGTCAAAGAAAGTTACGTTAGATGCAGGCATAGAATCCTGGGCGCATTCCAATTGCAACCCAGAAACATCTTTCATCACCTCGTTAAAATCACTGCAGATAACCTCATGGCGGGAAATGGCATAGTCGTAAGTAAAGTCGACACGCATTTGCGGGCGCTCATCCACCTTTGCAGTCGGTTCATTCGTCCCTAAAATGGTACTCTTGCCACTAGAAAATACTCGCACCATGCCAGGCACACGATCTTTTTCGAACACCGTATCTGTACCAGACGGAGAGCCACTAGAAGTCTCATCGAAAAAACACGATGCCAGCAAAAAAGCAAGTAAGAAGAAACCCAAACCTTTGGAGAGAAAATTCATAAACCCTAATATATGATATTTCCTCACAAAAGAAACCGAATGACAAAAAAAACGTGATTTGAGGTTTTAACCATACATTACCGAGCGCCATCCATTTTTTGCGCCCCGTTAATTGTTAACTTTTGTTTATCAATCAAAGGTGTAAGATGGAGAATTCAATAGTTTCTGAGAATACACAACCTTCAAAACTTTGGACAGCAACTTTCGTAAAGGTCGCAGCCGCGAATTTTTTGCTATTCTTCAGTTTTTACCAATTGCTGCCGATTCTTCCGCTCTACATCATCGAAAAATTCCAGACAGACAATGCAACGGCAGGCATTATCATCTCGCTCTACACCATCGGCGCACTCGCCTGCAGGCCCTTTGCCGGATTCCTGGTCGACACGCTCAACCGCAAGCCGCTCTACTTCTGGACGTTTTTCGCTTTTACCGCATGCTTTGTCGGGTACAAGGCGGTAAGTATCATCGCCATCCTTGCCGTCGTCCGTTTTGCGCACGGGCTCTTCTTCGGGATTTCCACCACGGCAAGTAACACGGTCGCGATTGACTCGTTGCCCGCAAGCCGCCGTGGCGAAGGCATCGGCTATTTTGGCATCAGCGTGAATCTCGCATTCGCCACCGGTCCCATGACGGGCATGTTCCTGTACGAGGCCTTCGGCGATACCATCGTATTCGTCATTTCGATTGCGCTCTGCATTATCGGCCTCATCCTTGTGCAGACATTGAAAATCGCCCCGAAGGAAAAGAAGCCGCACGCGCCGCTTTCGCTCGACCGTTTCTTCTTGACCCGCGCCGTTCCGCAATTCGTGAACTTCATCTTTGTCGGGTTCGCCTACGGGCCGGTCACCAACTATATCGCACTCTATGCCAAGGAACTCGGTATCGGGGGCTCCGGCTGGTTCTACGCGCTCATTGCCGCAGGACTGATTCTCAACCGCATCATGACAGGCAGGCTTATCGACAGGGGTTACCTGATACACCTCGTCGGCACCGGAATGACTTTGAACATCGTCGCTTACTTCATGCTCGCATTCTGCCACTCGCCCGTGACCTTCTTTATCGCGGCATTCCTTATCGGTACAAGCCTCGGGCTTATCTTCCCGGGATACCAGACCATGTGCGTGAACCTCGCCCGGCACGACCAGCGCGGCACGGCCAACAGCACCTACCTGAGCGGTTGGGACATCGGTATCGGTGCGGGAATTCTGGTGGGCGGCACGATGGCAGCACACTTCGGCATGCATAAGCAGGTCTTTTTCACATGCGGCGTAGCGCTCATCATCGCCGACATACTGTACTTCACGTGGACCGCAAGGCACTACCTGAAAAATAAATTAGAGGGATAGGGTTTTAGAGGCTAGGATCTAGAGGCTAGAAACTAGAGGCTGGAGGCTGGGATCCAGGGGCTGGATCGTAGAGCGCTTGTCTTCGTACATTTTCTGGTCGGCATTGACAACGCTATCCCTAAAGGTTGCGGCACGGCCATCCCAGCTGGCATAGCCCATGCTCGCCTCGAGTGTATAATTCTGCGGACCCTTCCTGTTCTTGATTTCCTCTTTCAAGCATTCCCGAACAACCTTGAGCACGTCATCGGGCTTTTTGGTCTGCGCAATCATCAAGAACTCGTCTCCACCGTAGCGGCACAGGAATATCGACATTTTCAATCGGCCACAGGCATTCTTGAGCGCCCGCGAGATAAGCACCAGAGCCCTGTCGCCCTCCATGTGTCCACAGGTATCGTTAATTTGCTTGAAATGGTCTATATCCACCATGATTACATAGGAACTTTTCGCTTCCCGCTGCAAGAGCAGATACCGCTGCAATTGGTTACGGTTGTTGAGCGAAGTCAGGGGATCCGTCGAAATCAGTTGGTTCTGCGAATTCAGATAGACAAACAAGATTATCATGGTACACCAGAAGCAGAATACCGGCGTTGTCAGCGATAAGAATATCTGTAACCCGGCTGCAACAATGCAACCCGGAGTGTAGCTCGCTATAACCAAGTATGTCTTTAGGTTCTGCCGATTCTGCGGTTTAAGCCCACGGACAATGCAGCGGACCGTCACCGTCATGATGTAGACAAACGGCAAGAACGACAAGATAAAGTAATAAAGGTTGCATGGTTCTAGATTTTCATCGAGCCAAAAATCCGGAGCAACTAAAAATGCGACGAGCAACAACACAATTTCCACGTAAATCGGAATCCGCAACCTTGACTGGAGATGGCGAATTTGTACGCGAGTCATCTCAGGACGCGTACTCATTTCTGCATAAATGAAGCAACTATAGAACAGAATCGCTGCAATAATCGCATTCGAGTAATTCACAGCCAGAACGCTGAACGTATTTTTCGGAAGGACGCTATCGTTCACCAGCGCCCAAAGCGCATCGCTAAAGAAATAAAGAATATGCCACAGCACCAACCTGTGGAATAGCGTGAATCGCAATTGCGGAGTGGGAAGCCGCTTAATACTATACAAGAGAAGCATCAGGACACATGCGCATCCGATACTCACTTCCGTATAAAATACAAAAACGCTCATAACGAATAAAATACTCTTATTTCTTGAAAAATGTCCACATCTAGGCAAAGTTCTCCCGCCGTTGTGTTTGAGGTCACCTTTTCGGGAAAAAATGTCAATTTGTTTGAAAATTTCGCCATTTCGAGAACGTCACAATTTGACCACGCTCACATTTACCCCTTATTTACTACATTCCCCTTTATGAAGCCTTGGAAATTGCTCAATACGGAATACTTGGTGGACGCCCCCTGGCTGAAAGTCGCCAAGGAAAAATGCGAACTGCCGAACGGGAAAGTCATCGATGACTTTTACACGCTATGGCAACCCGACTGGGTGCTTATTTTGGCACGCACGGCCGAAGGCAAATGGGTCATGACAGAGCAGTACCGTCATGGCACCGGGAAAATCGCACTTGAGTTCCCTGCCGGTATTATAGACAAAGGAGAAACGCCCGAACAAGCCGCAATTCGAGAGTTGCAGGAAGAATGCGGGTATGGATTAGACGAGAGACGGGAGACGGGAGACGAGAGCGGGGTCGTCTATCTTGGTGCTTACCCGGTGAATCCGGACAGGCATCGTGGCGTATTCCACGTGGTATTCATAGACAACGTAATCAAAAAAGGTGGAACGCACTTCGATAGTACCGAAGACATCGAGTCATCCGAACTTGACGATACCGAGCTGCAGAAGAAAATAGCGGACGGTTCGTTCTACCATCCGTTGCAAATTGCGGGTTATTTCAAATGGAAGCTCAGCCGTCAAGCATGAGCACTGTCGCTATACACGGACATTTTTCCGCGGCCATTTTCCTTCGAAACATATAGCGCCTTGTCGGCAGCCTCGTAGAGTTTGTTAAACGAACATAGTTCGTCATCCGCGATGGCAACGCCCATCGACAGGCTTACCGGATGTTCGCCCGACATCATCGCCGAAAGGATTCTATCAAAAATCTGTTGCGCCCTCATGGTCATAAAGACCGTATCGTGTCCTTTTTCAAAGAACAGCGCCGCCGCAAACTCATCACCGCCCATACGGCAGGGCAAGTCCGTCCCGCGCAAGGCATGGCGCAGCGCATTTGCGACAGACACCAGCAACTCGTCACCGGCATGGTGTCCGAACGAATCGTTGTATTCCTTAAACTTGTCGAGATCGAGCATCAGGAACATCGTGCGGACGCCCTTCTCGAGCAGTTTTTGTTCCACATCGTTGCGGAACGCCGCATGGTTCAACAGGTCCGTCAACGAGTCCCGACGGAACGATTCCTCCCAACGGCGCAGCTGGGCACCCGACTTTTCTTTTTCCTCTCTGGCGAAAGCCTTCATCGCATAGCTGTCGGAGCTATTCGTGATAACAAGTTCAGTCCGTTTTGCATTCAAATCCGCACCATAGATTGTCCAGCCATAGCAGAACACGTAAATCATCCCGCCATCTTTGCAAGTTATCCTATGTTCACAACAAACTTCCTGTCGATTGGCTATGGAACCCGTCGCAAGGCACAGGAATTCGGTAATGTCTTCCTGGGGAATAAGCTCGTTCAGGCTCAGTTTCTGCTGGGCAACATCTTCGCGGCTATAACCCGTCAATTTTTCAAAGTTGTCATCGACCTCGACAATCTTCAATTCCGAATCAACGGCATAACGGCTATAGCAAAGCCCGTGCACATGCCCGATCTTGACTTCCCTATCGCGCCCTCCCTGTGAAGCCAAGTCGCCAGACAAAGGAACGTCGTGCCCGGCTCCATCCTCACGTTTCGCCGGCACGAACATCTGGCAAATCGGCAGGAATTCCGAAACGAGGAACGGATCAAACTGCGAACCGGCACACCGCATGAGTTCAGTCATTGCGGAATCGGCCGACATTCCCTTGCGATAAGGCCTGTCGTTAACCATTGCATCGAAGGAATCGACCACGCAGATTACGCGGGACAGCAGCGGGATGCTTTCGCGACTCAGCCCATCGGGATAACCCTTTCCGTCCCAACGTTCATGGTGGTGGCGAATCAGGTCGGCAACACCAGCAAGGTCCTTGGAACTTTTGGCAATCTGGAAGCCCTTCTCAACATGGCCTTGCATGACTTTCCATTCCCTGTCGGTCAGCTTGCCCGGCTTGTTCAGGATTTCCATCGGAATGGCAATCTTGCCGACGTCGTACAAAAGGCACAACAGCGAGAGGTCGCTCTGTTGCCGGTCGGTAAGGCCAATCCTGCGTCCCAGCGACTCGCACATCTTCTGGGTACGCCGCACTCGCGCTTCCATATCGCTATCGCACTTTTGCAGGGACTTGACCAGCGATGCGAGCATTTCCGAATGCATCGTGTCCTTGTCGAGCAGTTTCTTTTGCCGTAGCCCGTGCCGTGCCGACTCGATAGCGGCCATGATATCGGGAGTCCACTCCGTCGCCTCTTCGATGGCATACAAGAACTTCACATCAAAATTGGCGCGGATGTTATCGATGCAGTCCGACACCTGTAGCGGATTCATTCCATAGCTCAGGGCAATCAGCTCCGCCTCGAGGCCACGCACAAAGTAAGTCCCCTGCGGAAAGTTTTCCTTCATGGACTTGGCGAAGTCGCGCATGATACGGTCTCCGGCATTGTGACCACGGACGCTATTGATTACGGAAAGGTTGTTGATGTCGCAAACCACGGCCATCATCGGGTACGTGAAGGCATGCTTGTTGTTCGTGGCAAAGAGCTTGAAACTCTCCCAATCCTGAAAACTCGTCAGATTGTCGGTCTCCAAAACCGCATCCGAAAAAACAAACAAAGTCCCGAGCACCTTATCGAAACGGTCACGCATGCGGCGGAAATTGCAGCGAAGCGGGATGGTAACAGATTCCGGTTTCACGTTGCACTGGAACGAAAACACGTCCGTTCCGGTTTCCAAGTCGAACGTGATGTTGCAAGCCTTCACGAATGCCGCCTGGTCAAGGTTCTCGTCTAGCTTGATGTTGGAAAACATCTGCAAGGCGCGTTCATTCCGGAGGACCATCCGACCGCTGTAATCAAAAAGGACTATCGCCTGCTCAATGTTGTCAAAAATGTTCGTCTTGAACGCATTGAGCATCTCGGGAACTGAATACTTGTAGGCGTACCAGAACATGAACAGCACCATGATGCAGTAGGCGACAATGCTGTAGTCGAACAACCCGTTACCGAAGCCGTCTCCGTAGATATTTACGGCAAGGATAACCGCAAGCACCGACGTAGCGACAATGTACTGGCGCCCGAACTGCTTCGGAATACGCAGCGACTGCCGGAAAAGCACGACCAGTATGGCGACAATCAGAGCATAACGGAAAACCACATGTGCCCAATACAGCACGGTCACCCGATCAAAAGGTCCGTGTGCAGCAGCACCGCCGACAGGGAAATCAATGGCGATTGGGTAGAAGATGTTTACGAAATAGACCATTGTCTCGAAGCACACATAAAAAATGGCGACGCGCACGAACCCGACCTTCCAAGGGTCATCCGAAAACTTCGAAAAGAGCAGCACAAACGACAGGAAACAGACCAACGCGACATCCACGCTAATCAAGTAGAACGTCGTCCCTATAGAGAGGCATATCTCGGAAGACGACCTCATCGCAAAGAAATAGCTGACAACGGCAACACAGCAGGCAATACCCGACACCCCGAGGCTCCGGGCCATCGCATTTTTCCTTTTAAAGCACGCCACGGCCACAGCCACAGTCAGGACGACCAGGACGCATATCAGGCAAAGGGAAACTGTCGATATTACGAAATTCATACAAAACTCGTTCAATTTCCTAAATTACCTTTAATATTTACCTTTGGAACAAAAAAAAATCACTATTTGGCATTTTTTCGCCAAAAGTGACCATTTTCTGTGGCAAAAAGCACGCTTTTTACGCTTTTATTGCCATAACGCCACAAAATCGCGGTGAAGTTGTTTGTCGCCGTAGCGGTCGTCCGGGTTTTCCAGTTCGGACAAAGTATACCCCGACTCGACGCGATCCAACTGAATCGTGCGGACGGCACTATCGAAGGAGAAGAAAATCCGGAACGTCCGGTACGCAAGCATTCCGGTCGATGAATCACGATTGACCGAAAGGCGGCGGCGGGTATCGTCGAACGGGCCATGCGACAACTGTACATGGGCAAAACTGAACAGGTCAAAGGGGGACCGTTCCGCAATCCAGGCGTTCTGTTCGGCGAACCTGGCGACCGCCGAGACGCTCCACAAGTCATGGGCCTGGGCTTCCACCCAGCCGGCACGGGCATCCGGGAACGCATCCGCCATCGGGATGTACGGCTTTATGTCGAGCACGGGAGTCCCGTTCAGCAAGTCGGCCTCGTCGACATGCAGCACGAGCCCATCCACGCGCAAGAGGCGCACACAACTAAGGCCGATCGGGTTGGGCCGGTAGGGGCTGCGGCTCGCGAAAGTACCCACGCGGTCACGCCCCTCGGCAGGGACCGGCGGACGGGTTGTAGGCCTCCAGCCCTCGTTCTCGTGAAACTGGAAAATGACCCACAGCCGCTCAAACCCATCAAGGTCGCGGAGCGCCGTCTCGAAGTTCTTCCCGCGTGCAAGTTCGATCCGCCCGGGATGCCCCGCAAACAGGCGCCCCTGCCTCGGGGCGTCGTACTTGTAGACGGCATCGCCGTAAAAAAAGCCAATCGGTTCAACGAGCATATTTCTGGGCCGGGTTAGTCACAGACAGAACAAACATAGTATAAAAAAGAAACGGCGCCCCGAAGGACGCCATTCCTATAAAATCCGTTTCAGGAAATTAGTTGCACTGATTGGGTGCACCGACCTTCATGATCTTGAACTTTCCAGAACCGCCGTCCGTACTATCCTTTTCGCCGGCAAACTTGAACTTGAGAGAAGCAAGTGCCTGTTCCGGATTGGTGACAGTCTGAGCGGCAGAGGCCCAACTCGGCTGTTCGAATTGAGCCCACGTAAAGTCCTTTGTCGTCGGGGAAGTTGCAGGAGGCAGCGTCACGAACGGGTTGGCATAGCCAATCTTCGAATCCTGAGCACCCAGGCCCATTTCGAGGATGATTGCGATATCGGACGTGTAGGTCACGCAGACACCCTTGCTGGCAGTAGCATCGGCCACTTCGTTGGCGCTCTTGGAGTAGTTGAACCCGATACCGACGTACGGCTTGTACGGGTTGGAGCCGACAAGCAAGTCGAACGAGCCGCAGAGACCACCGCATTCCGTGATAACAGGAACAAGGCCATCGGCAGACGTACCATCGTCAGCAGCATCCCAGGTGAGAGTCGACAGACCCTTGTCGCCCTTGTCCGTGTAGCTGTACCAGTAGCCACCGGTCGTGTTTCCGGTCGGGACCTGAGCATCACCGGCAGTGCCATCCCACAGGCCGAGCTTGAACGTGCCATCGCCTTCATCAGCAGCGGGAGCGGACGAAGCCGGAGCCGGAGCCGAGGACGACGGAGCCGAAGGCGCCACAGAGCTGCTGCTCTGGGCTAAAGGAGCCGGAGCGGAAGAAGAAGATTCAGCCACAGGAACCTGCATAGAAGAAGACGTCGTCTGGATCGGAGCAAGGCTAGAAGAAGACAGCGTGGGAACAGCGCATTCAGGCGCACCCGTCAGCGCGTTATACTGGAACACAGAGCCCGGCACGTTGGCCTGGCAGAATTCCGGAGTAATCTGGCTGCTGCCGGCGCTATTCGCCGGAGCTGCGGGAGAATTGTTATCTTCAGAGCAAGCAGCAAGCATAAGCAGGGAACTTGTTGCCAGCAGACCTATAAGTTTTTTCATAAGAACCTCAAAAGTGATTTTTTTCAATGATGTGTAAATATATAAATAAATACAAAAAAGACACCCCGTAGGATGTCCTTTTTACAATTGTTTATCCTAAAAGGCAACTTAATTGCACTGGCCAGTAGCACCGACCTTCAGGATGGAGAAGGTGCCGGAGCCGCCATCTTCACCGTCCGTATCGCCGGCAAACTTGAACTTGAGGGAAACAAGCTGCTTTTCCGGGTTAGAGATGGTCTGTGCGGCAGTGGCCCAATCCGGCTGTTTAAATTCACCCCAACCAAAGTCAGCCGTCGTCGCGGAAGTAGAGGCCGGGAGGGGCACGAAGGGGTTGGCATAGCCTATCTTCGAATCCTGGGAGCCCAGGCCCATTTCCAGAATGATATCGATGTCGGACTTGTAGGTCACGCAGACACCCCTCGAAGAAGTCGCATCGGCGGCTTCGTTCGCACTCTTGGAGTAGTTGAAACCGATACCGACGTACGGCTTATACGGGTTGGTGCCAACAATCAGTGAGAATTCACCGCAAATACCGTGGCATTCCTTGATAAGGTCGGCAAAGCCATTTTCACCCGTCACATCGACAGCCCAAGTGAAGGAGGACTTGCCCTTGTCGCCAGAGTCAGTATAGCTATACCAGTAGCCACCGGTCTTGTTTCCGGTCGGGACCTGATTTGCATCGGCCGTGCCATCCCACAGACCGAGGTGCCACTTGCCATCGCCATCATCCGCAGGAGGAGTGGTCGTTGCCGTAGAGGTGGGAGTCGTCGTTGTCGGCCTCTGGGAAGAAGAGGACCGCGCTGTGACCGGAGCCGACACAGAGCTGCTGCTGGCAATCGCAACCGGCGCAACAGAGGAAGAAGTGTTTGTTACCGGAATAATTCCACCACCAGAAGACAGCGGAATTATTCCACCACCCGGATTAACAACTCCATTGGAGTAGCCCGGCGTGGAGCTGGCGGACGTGGGGAATACGCACTCCGGCGTACCCGTTTGCGGGTTATACTGGAAGACAGAGCCCGGCACACTCGTCTGGCAGAATTCCGGAGTAACCTGATTATTATTGTTTCCCTGCTGCCAGGTGGACGGCGGGACGACAGAATTATCATCATCGCCACTAGAGCAGGCTGCAAGCATGCAGATCGAGCCGGTAGCTAGCAATCCAATAAGTTTTTTCATAAGAACCTCTAAAAAGAAAGTTTTTCATCTCTGATTTGTAAATATATATCATTTTTCCATTTTTTCTTTCAAAAAAAATTTTCAATTGTAGCCGAAGCCAAAAAAACGTGATTTACCGCATCATAGCAATGTAAAAATATGGATAATATCGGGAAAAAGCCAAAAAAACAGCAATCTCCGTAAGCGGCCCTGTTTATTCCCGAATTATTGCAGGGGGGCCACATAATTTCTAAATTTAGCCCGATGAAAGACAAAGCCCGTAAACTTATTGAAAAATATGAGGAACTGGAGTCGGAACTCGGGAATCCCGACGTTTTGGCCGACCAGGCCCGTTACAACAAGATCCACAAGCAGTACAAGGGTATCGAAAAGGCCGTGCTCAAGGCCAAGGAATACCTGCAAATGCTTAATGACCAGGAAGAATGGAAAATGGCGCTCGGAGATTCCGATCCCGAGATGGTCGCAATGGCAAAAACCGAGCTCGCGACAATCGAAAAGGCTCTTCCTGAACTGACCGACGAACTGCAGATTTTGATGGTCCCGAAGGACCCGTGGGATTTCCGCAACGCGACGCTCGAAATCCGCGGCGGTACCGGCGGCGACGAATCGGCTCTGTTTGCCGGCGACCTTTTCCGCATGTACCGTGGCTACTGCGACCGCATGGGCTGGAAGATGACCGTGCAGGACGCGAGCGAAGGCACCGTGGGCGGCTACAAGGAAATCCGCGTGTTCATCGAAGGCGACAGCGTATACGGAACTCTAAAGTTCGAGAGCGGCGTACACCGCGTACAGCGCGTTCCCGAAACCGAAACGCAGGGCCGCGTGCATACATCGGCGGCGACGGTCGCCATCCTCCCCGAAGCCGAGGAAGTCGACGTGGAAATCCGCGAAGCCGACATTCACATGGACACCTACCGCTCCTCGGGCGCGGGCGGCCAATACATCAACAAGACAGACTCCGCCGTGCGACTCACCCATATCCCGACAGGCGTAGTGGTGAGCTGCCAGACCGAGCGTAGCCAGTTGCAGAACCGCCTGCACGCCATGGAAATGCTGCGTTCCAAGATCCTTGACGCGGTCATCGCGAAAAAGGAAAAGGAAGAGGCCGCAAGCCGCAAGGCGCTGGTGGGAACCGGCGACCGCAGCGCAAAAATCCGCACCTACAACTTCCCGCAGAACCGCGTGACCGACCACCGCATCGGCCTTACGCTGTACAACCTGGACAAAGTCATCACCGGTGACCTCGACGAAATCATCAACGGCCTCCAGATGGCGAACGCCCAGGAAAAGCTCGGGAAATTTAACGCTTAAAGGATTGCCGCCACCACGCCTTGCTCGTGGCAGGCTCTGCAACGCTCCTCGCAATGACAAGCATCTGATGTCATTGCGAGGGGCAACGCCCCGAAGCAATCCACGCTTTTAGAAGGAAAGTCCAATGCCGCAGATGACCGTACTTGAAATTCTGAACCGCACCAAGGTCTTCTTCGAGAAGAAGGGCGTGCCCGACGCGCGCCTGGACGCCGAGTACATCATCAGTCACGGTCTCGGCATGAAAAGCCGTATGGACCTGTACCTGAATTTCGAAAAGCCGCTGACAGCGACGGAACTCGATACGCTCCGGCCGCTGGTCGCACGCCGCGCCAACCGCGAACCGCTGCAGCATATCGTGGGTGACACGAGCTTCCGCGGACACATTGTCAAGTGCGACCCGCGGGCGCTGATCCCGCGCCCCGAGACGGAGTCGCTGGTAGACATGGCGATCGAGCGCCTGAAAGGCGTAGAATCCCCGTTCATCGTCGAGGTGGGCACGGGAACAGCGGCGATTTCCATCGCCTGCGCGAAGGAAATCGCCGGAGCGAAAGTGCTTGCGACAGACATTTCGGAAGAAGCCCTTTCGCTTGCCCGCGAAAACGCGGAAGCAAACGAACTATCGTCAACCGCCAGCGAAAGCAGCGCTCCGGGCGAAAAACGTCCGGGCTCCCTGCAATTTGCACAGGGCGACCTGCTGGACGCCGTGACTGGCGATGCCGTGGCAACCGCCGCAGGCGACGCGGCGGCAAAAATCGACTGCCTTATCGCAAACCTCCCCTACATCCCCGACGGGGAGAAGGGTAAGCTCCAGCCCGAAGTCGACAAGTACGACCCGGAACTCGCACTGTTCGGCGGCCCCGACGGACTCACGCTCGTACGCAAGTTGCTCCAGCAGACCGAAGGCAAGCTTTCCGCAGGCGCCCCCATCCTCCTCGAAATCGGCTCGGAACAGGCGGAAGTCCTCAAAAACGAGGCCGGGAACTACCCCTGGCTCGACTTCGAGGGAATCCACAAGGACTACTGCGGCAACATCCGCTTTGTCAGCTACAAGGCAAAGTAGCCAAAGAACGAGGTTCCCATGAAAAGCATTTTGAATCCGGCCATACTTGCACTATTCGTTCTCGCTATCGGACAAACTGCCTTTGCACAGGACACCATCTTCGTGACACAGCCCCAAGCCACCCAGGCCGCACCTGAAGCGGTTCCCCAGGCGGACGCACAGGTTGAGCCACAGGCGGCACCACAGCAACCGGCATATCAGGCCGTTCCGCAGGCTGAAGCACAACCAGTCTACCAGGCAGTACCCCAGAGCGCCGCGCCCCAGCCCATTTACCAGACATCACAGCAACCGACATATCAGGCAGTTCCGCAGGCTACCCCCCAACCGGTTTATCAAGCGGTTCCGCAGCCCGCGCCCCAGCCGCTCCCACCGCAACCTAAGACCAACGAGCGCCGCAACAGTTTCTACCTAAACGGGAGCCTGGGTCTCGACATCCCGTACATCTATTACAACCACCGTTACTATGACTTCAGGAGCAAGTACGAAGGTATCGGAATCGGGTATATCGCAGAATTTACGTTGGGCTTCTTGGTCAGGGAACTTATCGCCGGACACGTCAGTTTCGGATTTGCCAGCTTTGATGGAAATTACGACATAATCGAAATGCAGCATGCCGACGCCGACACCGAGATTGACGGAAAAATCTTGACGCTCGCTCCCGGCTTAACGGCATTCCCGTTCTCCAGAGCAGAAAACTTCCTGCAGGGGACCTTTATAGGTGCGAAACTTGTATACGGCATTATCGTTTTGAATATGCCCGGCTATAAAACCACCGAAGACCTAAAATCCTATTTTACCGTTGGCCTATCCCTTGAAATCGGAAAAGACTGGCACATCTCCGACAGAGCAAACATCGGCGTTGCACTGAGGTGGCAATTCGACAATATTTGTTCGGGCGACGAAGAGACTGACGACTACCACCACGAGCACGACATGAACTCCGTGCAGCTGTTGTTCCGCATCAACAGAAGGTAGCCTACATTCCAACAGGACAACCGAGAGCGCTGAGCACATAAGTCTCGCTTTCGCCCATCCGGTAAAAAGGGAGCAATGTTTCGTCGTCGACGGAATCATCAAAGCCGCCCAGCTGCAGCTGTTCGCCAATGCGCCGCTTGAACGCGGAAAAACCCGTATTCCAAAGGCTGGGTTCGGCACCGGCCACAATTGCGCTTCCCGAATTTCCAAAAGGAGAAACCTTCTTTTTCTTCATCGTCATTTTTTACCTTCCTTTTCCATATTTTCCTTTTGGGGCCTGTTTTTCACACACAAAAAAGCAAGTGCCCTTCTGAACACCAAATATAAATACGCCGGAATGTCAAAAAGTGACAATCCGGCATTTTCCCGAAAATTTTTTTATTCTACGACTTCGGCTTCGACTTCGGCATGGCCGGCTTTTTCGAGACCGAGTTCCTTTGCGGCGGCAGTGCTCAAATCAAGGATGCGCTTCCCGGCATAGGGGCCGCGGTCGTTCACGCGGACAATGACGCTCTTGCCGTTGCTCTTGCGCGTGACCTTGAGCTTGGTGCCGAACGGGAACGAGCGGTGCGCGCAGGTATAGGCGTTCTGGTCGAATATCTCCCCGCTCGCAGTTTTCTTGCCGTCAAAGCCCTTGCCGTAATAGCTGGCACTCCCAGAAATTTTCGTTCCTATTGGAGCCTTCTTCTTTGAAGTCGGGTGATTCGACGTGGAATATCCCCTGTCGAAGCCCGGACGCGCGGCGATGCTCGCACTCCCGGCACATCCCGGAAAAACAAATGCAGACACCAAGAAGCACAGGAGCAACGTGACGCCAGCCAGCCTGCGCGACGCCACCCTCCCTTTCTGGAATGAATCATTCTGCATTACGGATCAAACCTACTCGAAATCGTACATGCTGTTGTACGTGTTCTCAAGCACCTCGTCTTCCTTGCTCTTGACTTCGGCCTTCTTCTCTTCGGGCTTCTTGCTCAAGGACTCGTAATACTGCTTGGAAAGGTTGTCGATGTGCTCGACGGAATGCTGCACCCGCTTGCGGAGACGGTTTATATCGTCGTCGGTAAGCGAAAGGCGCGTATTCAGGAGCTTTGCGGATTCCTTGCCCCACGGCGTGGATCCGTGTTCATTCCGCAACTGCTTGTAGATTGCCGCAGCGCTATCCTTGCGTTCGGGATTCAGCGTGAAGTAGACGGCCTTCATGTACAGGGCCTGGATGCCGGCCTGCGTTTTCGGATATTCCCTATAGAGACTGTCGAATGCGGTGAAAGCGGCAAGATAGGCGGAGTCCACACGTTCCATCTGATCCATGGGCACCTCCGTCGCCGCGGTCCACAGGCTTTCCGCCTGCAGGTACCGGGCCTTCGCCTTGTCCTCGTCAGTCTGCATCGTGACTCGCATGCCGAGGTTCACCTGCGCCTGCTTTGCGTAATCCGTATTCGGGTATTTCTCGATGATTTCCTTGTACAGGATTTCCGCCGAATCCGGGTCGTGCTTGAACTCGTCGTAAATGAACGCCCTCGCATAGGTGGCGCGCATGACCTTCAGGGAGTCCTTGTCGCCCTCAATGACGCTATTCAGGCGCTTGACGGCGCTGTCCACCTCGGAAAGCTTGAAGAGGAACAGTTCCGCTATCTGGAATTCGGTATTGAAGAAGTTCTTTACGTTAGGAATGGAATCCTTCTTGAGATCGTCGTCGTTCTGCTGGCGCATCGCAATAAGGCGCTTCAGCGCATCGCGGCGTTCGCGGCTCTTGCGAGCCCATTCCGAAGCGGAATAAGAAATGAAGCTGCTATCGTAGTAGACCATCGCATGCTCGTAGTCAAGCGTGATGTTCTGCTCGTAGTCGCCCAGCGCATAGAAGCTCCTCGCGGCATGGATGGAACGGTCGTATTCGGAATTCACCTTGTTCAGCACGACAATCGCATCGGGGTAGCGCTTGGCGAGCAACATGATTTCGCCAAGGCGCACCAAGTATTCGGGACGCTTCTTCTCGTACTCCTCGTTCTTGTACAAGACCTTGTATTCGTCCGCGGCAGCCAGGTATTCCTGCTTGTTCACGAGACATTCCGCAGCCTGCTCGGCGGCAGCCTGTTTTTCGCGGACATTCAGCTGCTCGATTTCCTTCGCCTGATAATGCTCGCGGGACTTGTCCCAGTTTTCCTTGGCGAAATAAAGTCCGGCCAGGCGGAAATGCGCCTTGCCGCGCATGAAGGGAGTTCCCGCCGTGTCAGCAAGCAGCGCCTCGAGGGCGTCGATGGCCTGGTCTGGGGACTCGGACTGCTCATCCAGGAGCGACATCAGGTTCAAGCCCTGGAAATAGTAAGGATGCTTCTTGGAGGCAACAACCGGCTCCAGCGCGAAACGGCTCAGGTTATACTCGCGCGTACGGTAAAGGCAGTAGGCCCTCTGGTACTCGACGGCGCGCATGGAATCGTAGTCGGCAAAATAACGCTCGTACTCGTCGTACTTGACGATGGCCTTGTCGAACTCGCCCTTGTGACGGAAGGATTCACCGATAAGGAACACGGCCTCGGCGGTGCGCTTCTTGTTCTTGGGGAAGCGTTCGAGGACGCGGGAACCCTTCTCTATAATTTTGTCGTACCTGAGACGTTCCTCGTTGCTGGGCTTGGAAGCCGTCTCGTCCGGGACGCTGTCCAGACGGGCCGTACGCATCTCCGTCGCCTCGTCGTAGAGGCGTTCCGCATTGAACATATGATTCAGATAAGCACAACAAGTGCAACCCTCGAACAGGAGGGCCAAAAGAGCAAGCGCGATGTAGCGATAAAAACGCATAGCGCAAAGATACAAAAAAGTAAGGCGAGCGGAGTATGGGGAGATTAGTAAGAAGTGAGAATGTTAAGGAGAGAATAGAATCGAGAGGCCCGTGCCCCGAGCCTCGTACCCCGAGCCTAATACTGATTCAGATACTTGACGTAGTCGCAGAGCTTGATGCCCGGCGGCAGTGCGCTCTTGTCGAAGCGGACCATGCGGACTTCCGCAGGCTTGCCGATGAAGCGGGCCAGAATTTCGAAGTTGTCCTGAGTTTCCCACACGGCGGCATCCATGACGACTCCGTCGCCGCAGTCTGTTTCGCCGGTGCTGTTGCCGATACCCGAAATGCGGGAGTTCTGCTTGAGCAGGCGCGTGTAGACTTCGGGAGCGACGCCCAGGTGGTTCGATACCGATGAAGAATCGTACACCACTACGTGCACTTCACGGAATTGCTTCTTGGAATCGAACACAACCGTATAGCGATGCATGTACGGCGCGACATAGAAGGATTCTTGCCAAACGTTGTCTGCAACGGGGCGGAAGTTGGAGATGGAATACCTCTTGAAGAACTCGCGCGGGGTGGCGCCATAGCGAACAAGGTAATGTCCAAGCATGGTGGAAAAATCGTGTGTTGTCGCAGGTTCCATCGACTGGCGGAGGCTATCGACGGCGCGATTCAAATCGCTGGCGAGCCCGGCGTTGTTCGTCTCGACCACCACCGGTTTCTTGACCTTGGTTTCCTGGATGCGCTGGGCGATATCGGGGTATTCCGGATCGCGAGCCATGATTTCCTGGAACTGGTTGCGGGCCAAATCAAAATCGCGACCGTTGAGGTAGGCAAGGCCAAGGGCCTCGCGCAGCGGGAGGTTTTCGGGATAACGTTCCACCAGCGGTTCAAGGATTTCACAGGCGACCTTCGCCCTGTCACGCGGAGTCAGCTGGGTACCCATGCCGCCCACAGGCGACTGCTTTTCGCCGATGGTCGCCACGGCCATGCGGGCCGGGTTGAAATCCGGACGGATGGCCAAAATGCGCTGGTAAATCTTCTCGGCAGAATCGAAGTGTCCCTTATATTCTTCCAAATAACCTTTCAGCAAAAGCAGGCGGACGTTCACCGGATACTGCGAGAGCGCATAGTCCACAAGGGAGGCGCAACTGTCCAAAATGCCCTGGGAATGGTACATGCCCGCAAGCAGCTCGAAGGCTTCCGAAGATTTGCCGAACGATAGGCTCACGGCGGCGTGGGCCTCGGCGAACGCTTCGTTTACGCGGGAATGTTCGGCAAGCAACTTGGCATACCAGAGGCGAGCCTCGTACAAGGCGGGGGCCTTGTCACAAGCGATACGGGCCAACTCCAACGACGCATTGGTATTGCCGACGGCGTAGGCCTTGCGGCTATCCATGTAGGCCGCCACGCCCGAGCCGGGAAAACGCCCCTGGATTTTTGCGACCAGCATGTTCATGCGGCTCTGCTGGGCATCCGTAAGCGTATCCATTTCAAATAAAGTATTAGCTTCACCCCACACCGCCGGTATGCAGTCGGGGAACAACATCACGATAGCCTCGTAAATGTCGTAGGCGGCCTTCAGCGAGCCAGAACGGGAAAGTTCCGTCGCGCGGCGCAGTTCAGCCTGCGTCTGGACGGGGAGCGAAGACACGCCCTTCTGGAAATCCGGAGTGTCGCCCAGCATCAAAGACGTGCCAGCCGGGAGCCCGAAGGGGACTCCTTCGACCGTGACCTTGGACGGACCATAGACGTTGAAAAAGTAATAGCCAACGAACGCGATTGCCGCGCCGACACACATAACCAGGAATAAGTAGGCAGCCTTTCGGGCAAATGCCGACGGAGTAGACATTACAGCTCCAGGAAGTCCACGAGTTTTTCTTTATGCTCTTTGCTCTTCTGCAATTTACGGAGGGTCTTGTTCTTTATCTGGCGTACCCGCTCGCGGCTGAGTTTCAGGTCTTCGCCGATATCCTTGAGAGTCGTGTCCTCAATGGTATCCAGGCCGTAGAACATGCGAAGGATTTCTTCTTCGCGCTGCGGCAAGGACGACAGCGTCTCCTGGATGAGCTTGCGGCGCTCGTCGCGCTCGAGGTCCTCGTCCTGGTTGCCGTCGGAACCGAGCACATCCATGAGGGTGCTCACCGAATCCGCACTGCTGGAGCCACCACCGGCATCGTCGCCGATCGGGGCGTCCAAAGAAATGTCGACGATTTTTTCCATGACCTCGACGATATCCCTCTCGTACGGGGCAAATTCTTCCATCGCGATGGTCTTTTCGTAGTCACCGCCGTTCTGCATCAACGCACGCTTGAAGCGGTTCACCAAGGCAAGCTTGTTCGGCGGAATGCGGACCGCGCCCACCTGTTCAAACAGCGCCTTCTGGATGGACTGACGGATCCACCACACGGCGTAGCTGATGAACTTGACATCCTTGTCCATATCAAAACGCTTGGCCGCCTTGAAAAGACCAAGGTTGCCTTCGTTAATCAAATCCAAAAGGGAAAGGCCACGGCCCTGGTACTTGCGCGCAACGCTGACCACAAAGCGCAAATTGCCTCGGATAAGGCGCTGCAGTGCGGACTTGCGAATCTCTTCCGTCTCTCCAGTCTTGATGATCTTCAACAACGCCGATTCCTCCTGCGGAGTCAGCGTAGGATACCTATTCAAATCCCGGAAGTATAGCGCTTCGTTAAAATCACTCATAGACACACACCTATCAATCCCTCAGGAAAAAAACCATCGGTCAAACAAATATGGTTTTTTACTCCCGTTTCGTCAAATTGAACAATTTATCGTAAGGGTAAATTCCCGAATTGTGACCATCGCTAAAGGAGAGTCCCGCAGCATACCGACCGATGGATTGAATCCTTGTAAGTTTTATGTCCGCAGGAATTGTGGAATCGTCCAAAAGTTTCTCTCCCGTATGCTCATCGACGCACAGCGCACAGGGACATGCGAGGCGAAGTTCGCGAATGCCACATGTACCGCGAGTCCCGTCGCTCCATTCAAAGCCGAGTTTCCCGTCCTTCGTCCTGAAAATCTTCTTGGGCTGAATCATGCGTCCTCCACCGGAAGTTGTTCAAACTCGTAGTTGAAGCTCTTGAGCACACCGTCACCTTCGGATGCGAACATCGAGAGCGTGCGCACCGTGGCATCGGCCGCCTGCATAAACGCCTTTGCCGATTCGGAGTTCGGGTAGCGGAGCACCGCAGGGGTACCTTCGTCGCCACAGCCCGCCACCGCAGGTTCCAGCGGCACCTTCGCAATCAGGGGCACGCCCCAGCTCTTCGCGATGCGTTCGCCGCCGCCTTCGCGGAAGATGTTGTGGTGCTTGCCGCACTGGTCGCAGATGAAGTAACTCATGTTCTCGACCACGCCCACCACGGGTACGCCCACGGAATCGAACATCGCAAGCCCCTTGCGGCAGTCGGCGAGTGCCACCTCCTGCGGGGTCGTCACCACAACGGCACCGGCCATCGGGCAGTTCTGCGTGAGCGTGAGCTGGATGTCGCCCGTTCCTGGAGGGAAGTCCACCAGCAGGTAGTCGAGCTTGCCCCACCGCACATGGTGGATAAAGTGCTGTATCATTTGGGAAACCATCGGTCCGCGCCAGATGGTCGCCTTGTCGGAGTCGGCAAACATGCACATGCTGACGATGCTGATGCCGCCCTTCGCCTCGACAGGCGCAATCGTATTGTCGTCAAAAACTTCGGGAGCCTTGTCGATGCCGAACATGAGCCCCATGCTCGGGCCGTAGATGTCGGCATCCAGGATTCCCACTCGGGCCCCCGAGAGGCTGAGCGCCATCGCGAGGTTCGCCGTCACGGTGGACTTGCCCACGCCGCCCTTACCGCTCGCGACCGCGACCACATGCGCCACTTCGCCGATGTAGGAAACCTTCGGGGCCTGCGTCGCCGCATTGGAGCCGTCCACGCGGCCCTGCGCCGTGAACGTCACGTTCACCTCGCTTGCGCCGAGGCTCTTGACAATGGCGATGCACTGGTCCTTGAACTGGTCCCGGATGGGGCATGCCGGGGTCGTGAGCCGCAGGTCGAAGCTCACCTTGTCGCCCTCTATCTTCAGGTTCTGAACAAAGTTCAGTTCCACGATGTTCTTGTGCAGGTCCGGATCCTGGACCGCACGCAAGGCACTTAGAATATTTTGTTCACTCAGTTGCATAATCACCCCGAAAACTTAGGCATTCTCAACAGATGCGTCATACAGGGCGGCCATTCCTCTTCGTAGTGGCTCACCAGAATGATGGTCGTCTCTGTCGAAAGCAGTTGCAGCAGGTTAAAGAGTTTCTCGCGGTATTCGCCCTTGAGCCCCTGCGTGGGTTCGTCGAGCAGCAGCACCTCGGGCGGGCGGATAGCGGCACGCGCCATGAGCACAACACGCTTGTCGATAGGCGAAAGGCTGCGGTAGCGGGCATGCACATCCGAAAAGCCAAGGTACTCAAGCCACTCCTTCGCCTTCGCGCGCTCTTCCCAGGTGGTGTTCTCCGCCTTGCAGAGGTTCGCGGTAAAGCCCGTGCAAAGCACCTCGGAAAGGTCCAGGTCTTCGCGGTACTGGAGCGCTAGTTCAGGAGAGAAGAATCCGAGTTTCGCCTTGTGGTCCCAGATGTTGAGGCCATGCCCCGGACGTTCTCCTAACAAAGTAATGTCATTCTTGTAGATTTGCGGGTGGTCGGCCGTAAGCATCCCGAGGAGCGTACTCTTGCCGGCACCGTTCTCGCCCATCACCGCCCAGTGTTCGCCTTTGCGCACCGTCCAGTTGAGGTTCTTGAGTACCGTCGTGTCACCGAATTGAACGTTGACGTTTTTAAGTTCAAAGAGGACCGTGCCGCTTTGACCAGCGGAGATTGCCGCGTCCCTGCGGTCCTCGCAATGACAAATAGAGTTGTCTTCCTCGCGGCAGGCTCTCCTGCGGTCCTCGCAATGACAATCTTTTGCCTCTCGTCTCAAATCAACAATCTCGTAGTCCTTCAGCTCCGCCTTCGTGTACTTGGGTTTCGCAGCGGCACTCGGGAGTTCTCCTGCGTACTGCGTAAAGGTTTTATTCGCATAAACGAACGCAGGTATTTCGGGTAGCAGTTCGTCTTCGCGAGCAAGGCGCACAGCAAGTTTCACACCGGGGCGTTTCGACAAGTCCACCACACTCGCGGCCAAGTGGCTGCGGAATTCCGGGTCGAGTCCACCGAACAAGTCGTTGAAGTAAATCCATTCCGGTTTTTCCATCCACATGCGAGCAAGCAGCACGCGGCGCAGTTCGCCGTTCGAAAGGCTCAGCAACTTGCGGTCGAGAATTTCCGGCGAAAGTTCCGCAATCGAAAGCGCCTCGTCCAATTTCTCGGGGTCGGTCTCCGGCCAAGCCATATCGTCGATGTAGCGGTCCGTCTGCAAAAAGAACTTCTTTTTCAAAAGCAGGTGCCGCACCAACGGAGCTTCTTCGTCGTGCAGGCTGATGAACCGCTGCTGGAAAAACGGGGCGAGCGCATGCTGGATTTTACGTTGCATCGCTTCCGACATTGTGGAGACGTTTTTCTGCTGGTTCAAAAAATGAGTAATGACCCTATCCAAGTCCTCGCCTTCGGTGCTGAAAATCTGCACCTGCGGGAACATCTCGATTAAGGCTTCAAAACGCTTAAATTCCATAATATCAAATATAGAAAACGGCCCTATGCGGTGCCACCCTTGAATTTCCATCTCATCAAACAACCCATAAAGAAAAACACCTTTCTGCAATGCAGAAAGATGTTTGTTTTTGGAGGAGTAATGTTCTTATCTAGAACTTATTAAAGAAATCCCATGTAGTCTGCGGAACCCAAGACTGGAATTGGCCCGGATCCTTGTGATCCCAGATGTGGCCGCCGTTCTGCGTGCACCAGCGAACCGGGAAGCGGTCCTCAACAGTCGTATAGTCGTAGCACACGTGCGGGCCGTTTCCGCCGTATTCCTGGGCACGTTCGTTCTTGGCCTTGCCGCCTTCGGAGTTGAGTTCCAGGATAATGTCGCGAGCGGCACGTCCCATTTCGGGGCGGCAAAGGTCATCTTGCAAGCCGAGCACGCCCATCCAACCTATACCCATCTGCTTACGCTGCGGCAACCAGATGTTGCGTTCGGCGGTCTCGTACACGGCCACGGCGCGGAGCACTTCCTGGTGGTTCCACGAAAGCCCGTTGCTGAACATGGAACCGTAGCTGAAGCCCGTCGAGAACACACGGCTAGAGTCAATGCAGAAGTTACCTTCGAGATAAGCGAGCAGCTCATCGAAAAGCGTGTAGTCATCCTGAGCCCACGGGGCCTGGTTTCCGTTGCCCTCGGGAGCGACGAAGATGACAGTCTCATCCTTGTCAAACTGCTTCAGACCATAGTAGCCTTCGTCCTGCACGCCGCCGGCCCAGCCGCCCATGCACTGCATTCCGAAAATGAGTTTGTATGGTTTGTTCTTGTCGTAACTCTTGGGGATATCGATGCGCACGGTGCGCGTTCCCTTGCTCCACTTGAATTCGATGTAGGGCTTGTCACCACGGTACTTGTAGTCGAGCTTGGTGTCTTTACCGCAACCGCTACTGGGAACGGGGTCGTTCTTCAAGCCCCAGCCGTAAGCATACTGCGGTTGTGGCGGCGCAGGCTTTTTCAAGACGAGCGTCAAGTTCGTATCTAAATTGGTCAGATGAACCGTGAGTGTATCGTAGCCATTCGCAATCACGCGAAGGTCGTCGTTGTCACCCACTTTGAGTAAAGCCCGTGCGCGGGCCTTTTCGCCGAATGTGGCGGAAAAGCTCCCGTCGGCAGTGAACCTGAAGTTCTTTTGTGCATTACCGACCTTGACGCGGGCAAAGTAAGTACCCCTAGCCTTGATGGACGCTTTCATGTCTACCGTTCCCGTGCCGTACAGGGTCTCGTCGAGCAGGCGGTTGCCCACCATGTCGAACACCTGTACACGGACAGGAGCGCTGGAGCTCTGTGAAAACGAGAGAATACCGTCATTCACCGAAAGGAAACCCACGGAACGCGATACTGCAAGGCCATCGATTCCGCCAACCTCTGCCGGGGACGGCGCATCGCCTGGGGTTTGGCCGACACCCGGAACCTGGCCGGAATCACCCGGAGTCCCTGGAACGGCCTCGTCCTGATGGAGGGTAAACGATCCCGTCGCATCGGTTTCCGCACGGAGGCCCTTGCCCAAAAGAGTGACCGAAGCCTTTTCGATAGCCTTGCCACTTTCGTCATTGACCTTGCCGGTTACGGTGAACGCACTCGCCTCAACTGCCGAGAGAGCAACAGAGAAAACGAGCGACACAGCTATTGCTAGTGTACTTTTCATACCAAAACATCCTCATATTGCCAATATTCCTCATATTGCCTTATCAAGATATCCTCATAATGTGGGAAACGTCACAGCCCCGGAATGTTTTTCATGGACAATAAATCCACGGCAAAAAGTTTACAAGCGACAAGAAAAGAATTATCTTGTTTGCGTGAACCCCATCTTACAAAAAGCTGTTCAAAACGGGCGAATTACCCCCGCCGAAGCGCTCGATATATTGAAAAACGCCCCGTGGACCGAGGTCGCAGAAGCCGCCGACGCCGTGCGCAGGCGCATGCACCCCGACAACAAGGTGGGTTACACGGCATTCCGCATCGTGAACTACACGAACGTCTGCGAAGTCACGTGCAGCTTTTGCAGTTTTTGCAGGCCCGCCCACAGCCCCGAAGCCTACGTGCTCAGTCTGGACGAAATCCGGCAGAAGACGATTGAAGCGAAGGCCAAAGGCGCCGACCAGATCTTTCTGCAGGGAGGCGTGAACCGGGAAATCCCGCTCAGCTACTACACCGACGTGCTCAAGATGCTCACGCAAGAAATGGGCGTGAAAGTACGCGGGTTCTCGCCGGTGGAACTCGTGCGCATTGCAGAGTTCAACAACATTACTTTGGACGAACTGCTGGACATTTTTAAAGAGGCAGGGCTCAGTTCCGTGCCGGGAGCAGGCGCCGAAATCCTCTCCGACCGCATGCGACAAATGCTCAGTCCCAAGAAGCTCCCCGCGCAGCAGTGGTGCGATACGCTCGCCGCCTGCCACAAGAAGGGACTCCCCGGCAGCGCGAACATCGTGTTCGGCAGCGTGGAAACGCCCGAAGAAATCA
This sequence comes from Fibrobacter sp., assembly GCA_017642335.1. GTDB lineage: Bacteria > Fibrobacterota > Fibrobacteria > Fibrobacterales > Fibrobacteraceae > Fibrobacter. The sequence goes on along the minus strand of JAGCPF010000063.1, from coordinate 101,269 downwards.
TCGAGCATTTGGATTACGTGCGCAAGACGCAGGACATCGCGCAAGGATTCAAGAGTTTCGTGGTGTGGACATTCCAGCCGCAGACGGACAAGTTCCCCATCCGGCATGTGCGCGGCGACGAATACCTCAAGTTGCTCGCGCTCAGCCGCCTTTACCTCGACAATATCCCGCACATCGAAGTCTCGCTGCTCGGCATGGGGCTATCGCTCGGCGAACTCGGGCTGCACAGCGGCGCCGACGACATCAACAGCATCGTGATAGAAGAAAACGTGTTACAGAACCACGGGCTCACAACCATCGAGGCGGCCGAAGAATTTATACGGAATGCAGGATTCACGCCGTATCGGCGCAGTTTAAATTTTGACTAAGGCAACCGACCTAAAAAAAATTAAGCACACCGGGATAACCGGAGTGTGCTTATACACGCAAAAACATATTGCGTGGGTTTTCAATGTGTATATATAACTAGCAAGAAGAGCGGACGCTACCCACCCTCACCTTCAGGACAATTAATAACTCCTTCGTCACAGCCTATCGTAGGAGTGCTGTCGCACAGCATCTGTGTGTACTCCATATCCACGACATCCATCTCGGGAGCGACGTATTCCTTCTTCTGTTCCATTTTTTTTCTCCTTCTTCAATTTCCTGGAAACAGCCTTCTATATAATAATAACGCAAAAAAATGGAATCGGCAACCGGAAACGCCGTTTTTACCCCAAAAAAACAACCCCGGTCGAAAAACCGGGGGCTTAACCTTTCCAAAGAATCCCAAAAATCTAGCCAATTTCGCCAATTAGGCGTGCTTAGCGTACTTCTTGAAGCTCTTGACCAGCAGGACAGCGAGTATGCAGTACATTTGTTCTCCTTTTAACCTTGTTTTCCGACGTTTTATCGCCGTTTTCTTTTGTCGGCGCCAATATTAACAATTTTTTACTAACGTTTCAAGGGAAAAAAGTATATAAGAAATACTTTTTTTTCATTACCGGGCAAGATTCCTCCCTGGCGGCTGTTTCCACGGCTCCATTTGCCCGCCCCCGACTACATTTCGCACAGCGAAAATTGGTAAATTTTAGGGCATGAAACGCGTTTTACTTACTTGCCTCGCCCTCGCAACTATCGCAGCGGCACGGCCATCGCTCCAGGTGGACCGCGAGCGTATCGAGGCCGGGCAGACGTTCGGTCTCCAGTTTGTTGTTCCTTTGCAAGAACTCCCGGCCAATAGGGAGGTCATCCAGATCGAGACTAAAAACGGATTTACCTTCATGGGTCTCGACAGTACGGACCAGCTGATCCGTCCCGGTTTCGAAGACATGTTCGAATCGTTCTTCGGCGGCGGCGGAAGGGCCTACAAGGCGCGTATTTACACTTTCAAGGTGCGGGCCCCGAAAAAGACCGGCCAGATTGACGTCGGCCAGATTTTCTGGACCATCAACGGCGAAAGACAGGCCGTCAGCGGGAGCATCCCCGTCAACGTGCAGCGTTCCTACAACGACGACGCCCTGGCCGTGAGCCTGACCCCGAGCAAGAAGAGCATTTACGAAGGCGAACAGTTCTACGTGACCCTCGGTTTCCACACCTTCGAGCATTTCGAAGGGAACCTCCAGGCCACCGACATGAACACCGGCAGCGACTTCATCGTCCACAGGAGCGACCTTTCCAACATGGAATTCAAGCCGGTCGAAGGTGCCCGCCGTGAAATGCAGGCCAGCGCAAAGTTCGCCTGGCTCAGCCCCACCAAGAGCGGAAACCTCCAGATTCCCGCCTTCAAGTTCAAGTACACCAAGCGCGGCGAGCCCAAGATTGTCGAAGAGAAAAAGCAGATGGGCAACATGTCGTTCTCGAGCCGGAGCGTCAAGCAGGAATCCGTCGAGACCGAAGCCGCCACCCCCGTCGTGAACATCAACGTGAAGCCCCTCCCCGCCGAGGGCCGCCCGGCCAACTTCTCGGGGATGGTCGGTAACTATAGTTTTGACGCCCAGTTCGACAAGGACCACCTGAAAGTCGGCGAGGCCCTCACGCTTTCCATCACCATCAAGGGCGACGGCACCCCCGGTACCATCACCGACCCGAAACTGCCCAGCTTTGACGACTTCCGCTCCGTGCCTCCCGAGAACAGCATCAACAAGAAGGTGTCCGGCGGCAAGGTCGTGACGACCAAGAGCATCAAGATTTTCCTCTACCCCAAAAAGAAGGGCTCGTTCGAAATCCCCGAAATTTCGTACTCGTGGTTCGACCCGGCCAAGAGGGCATACCAGTCCGAAACGCTCGGCCCCTGGACCATCGAAGTCGAGAAGGGCGACGCCACGGCCGAAGCGGCGTTCATGCCGGCGGCAACGCGCCCCACGGCAGTGCAGAAGCAGGAAATCGAAGCGCTCGGCAGCGACATCCGCTTCATCCACAAGGTCTCGGACAAGAAGGAATCCCCCACGCCCCACAGGGACATCCTGTTCTGGGTTCTCTTTGCCGCGGCCATCCCGTTCTACCTCGTGGCGGTCTGCCTCATCCGCAGCCACCGCAAGCATAGCAGCGACGCGGCGCTCATCCGCAAGGGCAAGGCGAAGAAGATGCTCAAGGGCAAGTTCGCGAGCGCACATGAGGCAATGAAAAACGGCGACACCAAGGCGTTCTACGCAGCGCTCGAAGCAGGCCTCATCGACTACCTGAGCGACATCAACAACCTGGAATTCAAGGGCATGACCCGCGATCAGATGAAGCTGGAACTCGGAAAGCTCGGGCTCGACGAGGGCGCCATCGACAAGATTGACAAGTGGCTCGAAAAGTGCGCATTTGCACGGTTTGCGCCAGTGTCCACCACCCGCGACGAGCAGGACGCCATGCTCAAGAGCGTGGAAGAGTTGTGTGAATTAGTGGGAAGTAGGAAGTAGTAATATGAAGTTAAAACTTTTTCTATTCGCATTGGTCGTACTGATTGGCGGTACTGTCGCTGGCTTTGCGGAGACCGCGGGCTGTGCCGGAATCGAAGCCGGGACGAAGGCCTACAACGAAGGCGAATTCGAGCGGGCCATCGACGAATGGCAGAACTGCATCGACAACGGCTTCCAGAACGCAGACCTCTACTACAACCTGGGCAACGCCTACTTCCGTAACGGACAGCTCGGGCTCGCCATCTACAACTACAAGGTCGCGCTCAAGCTCCGCCCCAACGACGACGACTTCAAGCACAACCTGGAATACGCCCAGGCCATGACGAAGGATAAGGTCGACGACGAGGAAGAGAACCCGATTCTTTCCACGCTGTACAAGGCGCACCACGCAATGTCGCTCAAGGCCCAGCTGTTCACGCTGCTCGCCCTGTTCTGGCTGATTGCCATTGTCTCCGTATTGCGCATTCTTGTCCACGGGGATCGTGCGAAGAACGCCTGCATGGGAGCGGTGTTCATCGTGACTATCGTTTTCGGCATCATCGGCACCAGCGCCGCCTACAAGGTATTCGTCGCCGAAACCGAAATTACGGGTGTCGTCACGGCGAAGGACGCAGACATCACCAGCGCCCCGAACGACCGTTCGCAGACACTCAATACGCTTTCGGAAGGCACGAGTTTCGAAGTGCTTTCGGAGCAGGGCAATTTCGTAGAGATTCGCCTGGGCGATGCCATCCGCGGCTTCGTGAAAAAGTCGAACGTGGGAATCGTCAAGTAACAGCAGCAAAGACTGCCAGAGGGCCGCTACTTTTGTAGCGGAGTTTCATCGAGAACCTTGGCAACTATATCTTTAACGGCCTCTTCCCAGTTTCCGCTGGTCATCGCAAAGGTAAAGCTGCTCTGGACAAAGAAGAAACCATAGCCAAGAACCTCCTGGCGCTCCGTGTCCGTATAGGCGTAAGTCCCCTTGGCCATCAGGTGCTGCGTGAAATAGCAACCAAACGGATGCTGAGAACAGCGATCTTCTCGGCGCCAGAACTGAATCGGATTGATGGTAAGAACGACTCCGTGAAGGTTCTTGATTTTTTCAGGATTAGGGAGATGGATAGACACTAAAGACTGGTCCACAGGAAGGCGCGCAATTTCATAATTCTCTTCCTTTTCAACCCTTATTTCGGGTTTGATGTTCGTTCGCAGTTCTACTCCCATTTGGATCTGTCGAGAAACCCACGCCGTAAAATTATTGGCGTGTTCCGGAAGGTCATCTTCGAGGTCGTCCTTATTTAACACAGATGGCTCACCAATAATGACCGTCAAGGATTGCGGATTATTCTTCCATGCAGGGTTAACGCTGCCAGAGTGAGAACCAGAGCAAGCCGTCAAAAGCACTGTGACGGCACAAAAGAAAATAACCGATAATTTGTTTATCCGCATATACGTATTTTAGTTACAAATTTGACGTCACCGATACATTCAATCTTGGCGTAAAGGAACTTTGCCGGAACCTTCTCGCCAAAATGTTCGGAATACCAACCATCATCGCGAACGCTATAGGAAAGTTTCGAATCCAGTTCAATCGCCACACGACGGCATCCCGGAACAGAAACGTTGGCATTCGAGCCCTGCAGCGTCATGGACGCGTCCGGATGCATATGGAATGGAATTTCCAGGGAAACCGGATGTGAACACTGCAGGGAATCCGTAATGGTAAACTCGTCCCTCTCGCGGTTATACTTTATCTGGCGAGTATGCGTCACGCCCTCGGAAGCATAACCGTCATGGGAGGCAGTCACCTCGTCAGCCAATTCGTCGGACGAAACGACGTTCACGCGATAATGGTTCAGCCACATCGTGTGGCCGACATGTTCGGCCTGGTTCTTTCCGTTCACGCAGACTGTGTTGTGAGCAAGAGTTCCCACAAGATAGCGCCGCATATCCTCGTGCACATGATCGGTATACGACCCCGGATCGACAAGAATAGGATGTCCATCCACATGCAGGACAAACGAAAGAGCATCGGCATGGCCGTGAGCTGCGACGTTCAGGTAGCCCAGCGGGGCCGCATCGAAATGCATAAAGATCTCGCGAATTTTTCCAGCGGAAGAGTCGGAGTCGTCCGCAGTTACCGGGACAATCTTTCTGAAGATGAAGTGTCCGCTTTGCGGGAAGAAACTGTTCGAACTCTGGAGTGGCGTACTGGCCAACGACTCGAACACCTTCTTGCCCTCGTCACCAAACAGGATGCTGTTCTTCTCGTCCCAGACAAGTCCCTCGCGCTTAAAAGAGGAATCGCCGAAATATGTCGCGAACGAGACCAGCAGGGACTTGAAATTGTTGAAATGCCCTCCGGCATCCGGGCGCAGCACGTACTCGTCATCGATGTCGCCGTACATGGGGTTGTTGCACTGACAATCCAGAAATGCGTTCATGTAGCGAGCCATCGCATACAGGCGGTCGTTGTACGTCTTCGAGAATTCTATTCCAGCCTGCTTGCCCACGGCCGCTGCAATCAGCAACAGTTCGCCGACAAACTGGACACACTCCGCGGATTCCTCGCGGTTTACGCCTTCCGGCGTGATTTGCCTGAGTATTTCGCGTTCCAGGCCGCTGTGCGCATACTTCTGTCGAGCAGACCTGTGCGGGATCTTCCACGCCACCGAAGCCAGGAAAAGGCCCACGTACTCGACAATCAGCTGGCTGTTCGCCGAAGAATAAAGCGACGGGTGAAGATACGAATATTCCGCATGTTCAAAAACCAGTGGCAGCCACGCATCGCCGATAAATTCATCAATAGCGCTATCGCGTTTACGCAAATCGTCTACGTCCAGCACATGCCAGCAGAAGAACCAGCAGATAAGACGCATGTTCACTTCGATGTTGCTGAACCAGTTCACGCCGATCATGTAGGAATTCGATTCCCTCCACGTAGCGATGTAGTGGCAGAACAAGACGAGATACTTCAATTCCTTGCTCGTCTCGTATGTAACCGCGAGATGCAAAAGGAACTGCATCCTGTTCACTTCCCACACGTACTTCACGTTGCCGATCTTGCCGTCAAAGACATTGATGTCGTTTGCGAATACAGCGGGGAAACGCTTGCCCGTCGACACATCGAGGGGCCAGTCAATTTCCTTATAGATATCGATAGTGGAATCGAATATCGGATAGTGGAAATGGGCGTCGGGCGTATTGATAATACCACATTCGGGAATGGGAAGAGTTACACCGTAATCATCTTCCGCGAGCCTGTCAAAAAAACGGTTCCGGATAAATCGACGTATACGGTAAAGGGCTTCCCCTGCCGAAATAGCCTGAGATTTTTTGTTTTTTCTGAGCGAAGACATTGCTATATAATTATAAGTTATTTTTACAAAAAAAGAAAGCGTATTCCATATAACTTCAGGAAATACGCTTTTTTTAGGCCTAGTTGAACCTGAGCATCAGGGCAATTTCGAACTGCAATATCTGACGGAGATGGGCGGTTTCGTCGTCCAGTTTCTCGTGAATCTGCCTATACTCGATGAAACTGCTCATGGAGGCAATCTTATTAAACTGGTAGCCGGCACTCGGGCGGATAAACCATTCATGCGTACGGGAAGGCACGGTGCGATCCGTCTTCGTGAGCTTGGGCTTGTAGACCGTGGGCTGCCAATCGCCGAAATCCCACTGTCTGAAGATGCCGTCAGTCCCGCTTTCCTTGTTCCACATGTCGTAATCCGGATCGGTGCTATATTCCTTACGGATGCTCTTCTTGTAATCGTAACCGGCGGTAAGCTTCAGGTCAATATCGTTTTCAAGCTTGAAATACCACTTCCAAACCTGGAACCCGCGCTTCGTCTTGAACGGATAGGAGATAGAGAAGTCATCACCGACATTGATGTCGAAGTCGTTGTACAACGAGGTATGGATCCACGGGGTTTCCCAGAAGTATTTCGACGTGTCAATTCCGTTGCCGGTAGAATCAGGCCAGTTCGTGGAAGTGAGAACTTCTTCCTTGGGACGGCGGTCGACATCCTGGAACCTTAGGCGTACGGAGTTCTCGATGCGGATATTCTTCTGCGTCAGGAAAGTCACGCGGACAAGCGGGTTGAAGTTCCACTCGGTGCTCCAGGAATCTTCGGAACTCTGGAACGGACGTACCGTCGTAATATGGGTGTAGTCCATACGGCTGTTCAACGAAACGCTGCGGAAACTGTTCAGGATCGAAATCCTCTGTGAGAAATTCGGCACGTTGAGGGTGACACCGACCTTCGGCCAAACCGTGGTCGTATCGATGAAGAGCGGGTATTCACGCGACTGGGCGAAATCCTGTTTCCACTGCAGGTCCCCGGTCAAGCCGATATCCCAGAACGGCAGCGTGATGCCGGTCCCCGTCTGGAAGGAACGAGAAACAGAATGACGGAAACTGCCCTGGTAGACAAGCGTGTCCACATGGCGGTTGCGGTACTCGCCAAAGTCAACGTAGTCGTCGCGATGGTCAAGTCCCATGTCGCCGGAAACGATATTCCAGAACCCACGGTTGCGGTAGCCGTTACCAAGGCCAAGGCCGTAGAGGTAGTACTGGAGCGGGGTTACGCCCTGTTCATCGTACAACTGCGCCAGCGTGAAGTTTTCACCAACAGTGTTGGTCGTCGCGTTCCAGGCGAAGCGGATTTCACGCCAACGGAGTTTATCCATCGCACGCGCCACAACGTTCTGGTTGCCGAAAATCTTAACGAAGTCGAGAATCTTGAAGGTCGGGCTGAAATCGAAGCGGTTCGTCTGCGATATCGTCCAGTAGTTCTTATCGATGTTCGTCTCGTCGTAGATATTGAAATCGTCAGGAATCGTCTTCAACTGGCTGAAGTCCGAAGCGAACGACGTCGTGAACGGGATGAACGGGATAAGCGCCGGATTGAAGTTGATCTTGAACTGCTGCGCTCTCGACCTTTCGTTACGCAGGATACCGTAAGACTTGCCGTACTCGCGCGTACCAACGCTATCCACCCTGTAGAACGAAGTGGTATCATAGCGGATAAGGTAACTGTCCGGGTTCTGCATGTCGATAGGCATGGTGTCGCCATTGGCACTCACACGCGGAATCGTGTCGTACGGGATAATCACCAAGCTGTCCCTGGAGACGTACACCTTGCGGTCCGTATGGTCGTAATCGAAAATCACGTCGCTTGCAAACAGACCGCCATCGTCCGGGCTGAAGAAGTTCTCCTTGACGAACGCCTCGCGGTCGCCGCCACCATACATGTCGCGCTTCACGTTTATGCTATAGGAAGTCGAGAGGAAGTTAAACACGTTCCAACGCATGTTCAGCTTATGCGTAAGGTCCGTCGTGTAGGTCACAACCTTGTCCACCTGAGGATCCACGAAATCGGGATCGCGGTCCTGGTCCACATAACGGATATAGCTCAAGTCGAAGAGCGTCACGTCGAATGTCTGCGGCCACGGTTCGAACTCAATCCTAGAAAGGTCGGAAGCCCAGCTATACTTGGACAGCGAACTGAGCGGATTGAGCTTGAACGAACTGAACGTACCCAGTTTGTACTCGAGGGTCGTATGGTAGGCGTAAGTAGAATCAGCGATTGTCGTCGAGCGGCTTTCCGTCTCGTGGAAAGAGTAGCTCCATGCCGGACGTTCGAGGAAGATTTGCGAAAGCACCTCGCCCACAACCGATTCGTGGCCCTTGTAGTCCTTGCTATAGCTCAAGCCCAACGTCTTGTCGCGGGTGTACGCCTCGTAGCCCTTGGACTTGGCTGCATTGCGGAGCTCCTGTTCCTTCTTGTTCGAAGTCACGCTGAGTTCGTTCTGGAACATGTCGCCCGTGATATCCGTAAAGCTACTCTTTTCAAGAATCATGTCGTCCGTGGGCTTCATGTACGGACGTTTCGTGGAACTTGCATAACCCAAGCTCAACGGGACATGGAATCCCAGGCTGTCGTTCAGGAACTTGTTCAGTGCAAAGTTGACATCACCCGACACATCGAGCTGTGTCGCGGCCTCGGAAAGTTTGGGCTTCGGGGAGCCGCCGGAGGAGGAGAGCGTCGCGAAGTCGCCATCCTGGTAACGCACGGCGCCGGCCACAGAAATAAAGTCAGCAAAGTCGATCTGGCCTCCGACTCGGGCGGCGTAGCCCCAATCCGTGTCCATGTCGGAAAGGCGGAGGTCGTTCACCCAGAACGTACCCGAATCGAGATCGGCGATCGAGGCGTTGGAGTCGGCGATAATTACAAAGCGGACCCAGTCAATGTTCGTGATGGAGGGGTTACCCACCAAACGCAGCTGTTCTTCGCGGTCGCCGCCGAGATCCTTGACAACCGGCTCCAGGAACGGCGGGCGGCGTCCGCGCTTCAGGGCGGAGAAGTCGGCGACGTTCATGGCGAATGCGTTATCCAGCCAGTTGCTTTCGTGGCAGTCCTGGATGCGTTCAAACTTGGTAGAATCAAAATTCACCGGACGGAAGCTCCACTCGTAGTAATCGTTGGAACCTTCAAGCGAGCCTTCACCGAATTGCAAGGCGAAACGCACGGGCACCAGTTCGGCCTTCGTCTGGTAGTGGATTTCCATCTTGACGGACTTGTACATGGAGAAGTCTTTCTTGTCCGTCTCAAAAATCTTCGTCACACCCACTTCCTGGCCAGGGCTCAAGTTCTGGTACTTGAGCACAAGCGCCGTTTCCTTGAGCGGAGCGTTTGTTTCAGTATCGCGTTCGGTCTTGATGTTCGGGGACTTATAATAGGAATTGGAATTTTCGCGGTTGTTGATTGTGGATACCTTGATATAGCTCGTATCGCGGATTGCGATCGATTCGGAAATCTCGGTTTCCACACCATTCACTTCCACGATCTGGGAATTTTCGCTCGTCGAGGTCACGAACTGGTCAGCAACGGTCGTTTCTTCCCAAGAGTTGCCCATGACGCCCATGCTCACGATTTGCACCTTGGACTCGGCAACACCAGGATTCAAGTTTCCAAGCCACAAGCGCGTGTACTGCGCACCCGACAAAATTTCCAGATAATTGCCGCCCGTCGGAGACACAATCGTATCGTACTGGTTCAGCATGATGCGCCACTTGCGCCAGCCGTTTTTGAGCACTTCGAAATTCGCAGAAACCGTATCTGCAAGGTCGATGCGGTAGCGGACAAAGCTAACATCCAAATCGAGAGAACCGTTCTTGTTGATATCTTCGGTATCGTACTTGCGTTCGCCGGAGTTGTTTTCTGTACCGTTGATGCTCATCGGAGGATCGCTGTCATCATCGTACTTGTCGGAATAGTTGTCGCGCGCGATGTCGGTCGTATAGGAACCAGGATGGCTGGCATCGTACACATTCGCGATACACCCGCTGATACGGCAGTCCCAAACGGTATCCACTTCGTCAGTTCCCGATACGCCGTCGAGGCCCTTGTCGTGCAACGCAGTCGTCGTGCCCAGTTCGTTTTCGCCGTTGTACCTTCCGTCCGGCGCGCCACCGTTAATGGAAAGGTCTTCACTCACGAGACCGAGGTCTATATAGATGGAGCCTACATTTCCTCGGGCCACCACCTCGATGTACTTCATGTCGCTCAGATCCTGGTAGTAAGAACTGTTCGGACGCATGATACCACCCCAGGAATTGCCCATGAGGTTGTCGTTTGCGCGAAGCGTCATCTTGAGCACGGTCAGGTGCTGGTTATCGACATCGGAATTACCCACGTTTGGGTAGATATACTTGTAAAGCTCGGTACTGTTGCTATGCCAGATGAATTCGCCCTTGTGGCGGAAATCCTGGTTCTCGATATATGTCTGCGTACCGGCCACGCCGCCCGGAGGGGATGCCGGATACCAAGAAAGCCTGGACAGCGGGAAAATAAGACCCGTCGCAGAAGATTCGAAATCCTCGACAAGGGCCGAACCGCTTTCGCTCGTGTTGGCGTTATGACGGCTGCTCGCGAATTCCGCCTCGAAACGCCAGTTGGAGGCCGCCTGAGTTTCGATGAACGGAATCATGTTGACAAGGGAGGTCAATGCGGAGACCGTATCCTGCAAGCGGACATTCATGCCCCAGAGGAAGCTGTTGAACGGTTCGTTACCGAGCGTCGGCGTCCTTGCCGTAGAGCTCTGGCTCTTGTACAGAGCGGTAATGCCGAACACAGATCCAGAGCCAAGGCCATAACGTTCTAGCGGCAGTTCGGCACGGGCACCAAGCAAGAGTTTATTGTCTATCTCGAACAAGGGTTCGCACTCGAACGTCACCTTGATTTCCTTGTTGGGATCAAGCGCTCGTTCACTCAAGAGTTCGATCTGTCCAAGTTCGTAGTTGACTTCATAGTCCACGTTACGGACGAGCACGGTAGAACCGGCGGTAAGCTTTTCGGAACCCGGAGAAATATCCATACACGATCCGGCACTCACGGAGTAGCTGGAGTTGGGGTCACGGACACTGATGGTAGAATTGCGGCGTTTTCCCACAGATTCGAAGTAGAACCTGCTGGAATAGCGGTTTAGGTTATAGACCGGGAGCGTATAGAGCTGGGCCATGGCAGACGAGGAATCCAGATTACGCAGCGGTTCCAAACAGTTCTCTTCGGCGCGCTTTTCCGGATTCGGGACTTTCCTATCTCTATAATAGGAGGCCGTTTTACAAGGGAGCCACATTTCGCCCGTGTAGTTTCCCGCATTGTCCTTCTTGAAAATCGTAGCGTCGTTGATGAGGGGGCTGCCGGTAGTCGAGTCGGCCAAGCCGAGCTGTTTCAAGAAGGAATTCGTCACGCCGGCCTTGTTCTTCATGCGCAACACGAAGTTGGTCGAGCTCGCGTCGGAAATGCCGATGGAATACACGTTCCTGAGCATCAACTTGTCAATATCCGTCAATTCCGAAAGAGTCGCGTCCCACTGGATCAAGACGACTTCATCGCCGTCACGGACGGTTCTCCCCTTACGGTCGGTACTATCGGTATCCCAGCTAGCGGCAATCAACGTATTGCGGTTCGCCCCGGAAATCTTCAAGATACCCGTCTTGGGATCGTAATCGAAATCTTCCTTGGGAATCGCGGCCATGCGAGTCACGGTCTTCTTGATTTTCTTGCCATCGGGCGTCGTGTAGACGACCGTGATGTCGTCAAAAACGTTCTCGCTCTTATCGACCTTCGTCGCGATGCGCTTATACAGTTTGAGGTTCGAAGCCGTGTAGTTAACAACCGGACGTCCGGAGTATACAGCCGCATTGATGTACGCCTTCCTCACACCGTGGTTCAAGAAGTAATAGCGATAAGGGACAAACTGCTTGTCCAGGATCTGGAATTCCGTGGTAGACACACTCGCGTTGATGGAGTATTCTTCCTGGCTTCCACCGTCCTGCGAAGCAATCGTCGTAAGGCGCCAGTCGCCCAATTTCCAGTCGGCCTTGATACCGAAGAGCCCCTGGTGCTGCTCGGAGTAACCGGTCAATTCGGTACCCGAAAGCGACAAAGACGTAGTACCGGCTTCCACGCGCTGCAGGATGTAGTCCTCGAACTCATCCTTGTACGATTCCTCGTAAACCACGCGGACCTGGTTCTTGACACCAAGGCCGCTTTCGACGTTATTGATTTCCACCGTAATGTAAGGACCGATCTTGCCCTTCACCATGAAACTCGGATCGTACGATAGCGACGGCGAAGGCCAAAGGCTCGTGTTCTCGCTACCCTCGGCATCGTCCTTTTCGCCATAGCCCTTCAAGCGGATATCCATTGTACCCTGCAACATGAGCTTGGGCTTATCGAGACCAAAATCTCTCATCCACGCAGGCATGTTCATCGGGATAGTGATGTCGAACACCGAACCCGTCTCCGGGGCCTCGTAGCCGTCATTCGCCTGGCCAATAAGGCCGTTCAGCCACAAACGCTTGCGGCCCACGTCGTACATGTCGGACACGTAATCGGCCAATTCAGGGTAATGCGCGCTCCACAAAGTCGTCGTGTCGCGGGAAACCGAGTTCACTCGCTTCTCGCTCACATCGAGTTCACGGGTCGCAATATCGATATCGTGGTTGAACACGCGACCCTTGCTCGTATTCATCAAGCCCGGGTTAGCCCCCACCCCATTGAACGGCAGGAGGTTGTCTAGCGGAGTTGCAGAGGGCGGAAGTGCAATATAGTTGATTGTCGGCTGCCACTCCGTCTCGGCCGGGTCGGCAGCGGCCGTTGAATCCACGTCCGAAGACTGCGCATCGGAAGCGGCCGACGCCTGCGAAAAGGCGAAACCTGCAGCAAAGAAAGCACCTGCAAGATACCTAGATAAAGCCCTATGTAGTCCTCGTTTAAAAATCAATGACCTCAAAATACAGAATTCTACTATTCAAAATCCACAATATTTGGCGCAAATTTAAAAAAAACGGACAAATTACGGGTACTCCTACAAAAAAAAAGAACGTATTTCCACACATCTAGCGATACGGGGAAACACGTCTAAATTTTTTTCATCGGGAACCGCGTCGACAAGCGCCCTAAAAAGGAGCTAAGGAGTCGCCCCCTGCGGTGCGGGAACCATCCAAACTGCACCTTCCTGACCCGGTTGTGCAGGAACCATCTGAACAGCACCATCCGACCCCTGCTTAGCTGGCACCATCAAGACAGCGCCTTCCTGACCCGGCTGCGCAGGAACCATCATAACTGCACCGTTAGCCTGCTGTCCGGCGGGAGCGGCCGACTGCGGAACCTGCGACGTCGATTGCGCATCGGGATGGCGGCCCTGCATCTGGACGGCTTCGTTCAAGCAGTAGCTCAACAGAGAAGCATGTTTTTTTCCGACAAGGCACACTGTCTTCACTTCGGCATTTCGAGTATACTTCGTCCTCGCAATAAGATTGCCGTTCATCATATAGGAGAACTCGCCGTGCATCATGCCTTTCACGCAACGTCCCACAGTATGGTAATCGTTGCCAAAGGTATCCTTGTAATTCCACTCGGCATAATGAATATGCAGGTCTTCGCAACTAGGAGGCCTATCTTTCATTGTTGGTGTCTGGACCATGCTATACGATGCGCAGCCCGTCAAGACAAACAGAGCTCCTGCGAAGGAGGCAAACACAATGGAGTGCAGTTTTTTCATTCCGACATCCTTTTTTTCTGATAAATATAGATTTTGGAAGTTTCAAAAAAAAGCATTTATGCAATCTTGAATATATAAAATAAAGGCAAAATCAGAACTTTTTCTATCTTTTTATTTAATGCGTTCCTATGACCCGCGTTTTTTGCCCATTTGCAAGGAAGACCTAGACGAACTCGGCTGGGACTATGTGGACGTGATTATCGTCAGCGCCGACGCCTACGTGGACCATCCGTGCTTCGGGCATGCCGTGGTAGGCAGACTTTTCGAGCACGAGGGCTTGCGAGTCGCGATTCTGCCGCAACCCAACTGGCGCGATGACCTGCGCGATTTCAAGAAGCTGGGCGCCCCGCGAATGTTCTTCGCAATTTCGAGCGGCATGGACAGCATGGTGAACCACTACACCGCAGCAAAGCGCCTGCGCAGCGACGACGCCTTCACGCCCGGCAACAAGGCGGGGTTCCGCCCCGACTACGCGACGTATACCTACGCAAAGATTTTGAAGAAACTCTACCCCGACGTGCCGCTGATGATCGGTGGACTCGAGTCGAGCCTGCGCCGCGTGACGCATTACGACTACTGGAGCGACAGGCTCAAGCCGAGCATCCTGTTCGACACCCAGGCGGACCTCCTCGTCTACGGCATGGGCGAAAAGCCACTGAAGGAGATGGTCAGGTTGTTAAAGAAGGGAGTGCCGTTCTCCAGCCTGCATTCCATCCCGCAGACAGCCTATCTGGCCCCCAAGGGAAACATTCCCAAGAGCAACCAGTGGGAAGACTTGCGCCTGGCAAGCTACGAGGAATGCCTTGCCAGCAAGCGAACCCAGATGGAAAACTGCCGCAAGGTGGACATCGAATGCAACAAGTGGTTCCAGCGCCGCGTATTGCAGGATGTCGCAGAACAGACGGTCGTCATCAACCCCGCGTACCCGCCGCTCGAATACGGCGAACTCGACGAAAGCTTTGAATACCCGTACGCCCGCGAACCGCATCCGCGTTACAAGAAGCGCGGAAACGTCCCTGCGTTCGACATGATCAAGTTCAGTATCAATACGCACCGCGGATGTTTCGGCGGTTGCAGTTTCTGCGCCATCAACGCGCACCAGGGCAAGTTCATCGCGAGCCGTAGCCGCGAAAGCATATTGCGCGAAGTCGATCTGATTACCAAGATGGACGGTTTTGCCGGCACCATCACCGACCTGGGCGGACCGAGCGCCAACATGTACAACATGCGCGGTCGCGACCCGAGCCGCTGCCAGAAGTGCGCACGCCCCAGCTGCCTCACACCCAAGGTTTGCGACAACATGGACACGCACCACAAGGAAATCCTGGAACTCTACCGCGAAGTGCGCAACCACCCGAAGGTGAAGCACCTGTTCATCGGCAGTGGCGTGCGTTACGACATGCTGCTGCAGGAAACCGACGACGAAGAACTGCGCCGCGACCACGAGGAATACGCCCGCGAACTCATCGACTACCACGTGAGCGGCCGCCTGAAAGTCGCACCGGAACACACGAGCGACGAAGTGCTCAAGCTCATGCGCAAGCCGAGCTTCACGCTGTTCCACAAGTTCAAGGAATTCTTCGACGACGAATGCAGGCGCATCGGAAAGCGCCAGCAGATTATACCTTACTTTATCAGCAGCCATCCCGGCTGTACGGAAGCCGACATGGCGGAACTCGCCCTCGAGACAAAGCAGCTCGGGTTCCAGCTGGAGCAGGTGCAGGACTTCACGCCCACGCCGATGACGATTGCGACCGAGATGTTCTACAGCGAACTTACGCCCGACGGAAAGCCGCTTTACGTGGCGAAGACGCCGGAGCAAAAAAAGAGCCAGAGACAGTTCTTCTTCTGGTACATTCCGGAGAACCGTCCGCAAATCCGCACGACACTTGAACGTTTGAAACTCGGCAAGATTGGACGCCTGCTTTTAAGCCGCAGCGCCAAGGCCGAAGGCAAGGAATTCTTCCCGAGCAAGGAGCGCGAAGAAAATGCCGACTATCGCGAGCGCGAACAGCAGAAACGCGAACAGCGCTCCGTCACCATCGTGCCCAAGAAAGTCGGCGAGAAGGGCCGTTGGGAAAATTCTGCCCGCAGGGAGAGGCGCGCTGCGCAGTTCGGCGAGGCGTCCGACAACAACCAGCGCCGCGAGGACAACCGCAACGAACGCCGGGAATTCAACCGCGAGGAAGGGCGACGCGAATTCAATCGCGACCGTCGTGAGGAAGGTCGCCGCGAATTTCATGCCAACCGCGACCGCAGCGGCTTCAACAACAACCGCAATAACGGCGGAAACAAGGGCGGGAATAAAAATTCCTCCCCTGTGCAATTCAGTTCGCGCCGCCGCGGACGATAACCAAAAAATCTTTTACCGCACCGTCACAAGCCGCACCTGCGAACCGCTACGCACAATGTAACGGCCAGCACGCGGCACTTCCAAATTCACAGACGCCCCGTGGGCACGCGTAATCGCAATGACCTTCCCACGCATATCGAATACGGCAACAGGGTGGTTTTCTGCCACACCAAAAATGGTAATAAGGCGCGAAGACACATCCAACCGTAACAAGGGCACCGCAGGCTTCTGCTTCAATAGAGTAATATCACTGTCTTGGCAACAAGGAAGCGAATCAAACTTAAGTGTGTCGAAATCAAATATCGGGTATCCACCGTGGCGCGTCCAAATTTGGCGGTCGGCTTCCGTCCCACCCGAAGTATTCAAGAAGGTTACCATCGTATCACTCTGCAGTTCCGCAGTCGTTTTATTGACACCCGCAAAGGCGACCGTATCGTAAGCAACACCGAAAGAAGCGATATTGGCGAGCGATCCATCAAAGAATTCGGTTTCCACTCGTTTAATGATCTGTGCATAACCGGCAAGCCCTCCTACAACATCGCCCTTTACTTCGGGTGCGGCGCTATAAACGTTTTCCAAAAACCACCCTGCATCGTCCATTTTACCCACAAGCCCGCCGGCACAGCTTGCACCACGAGCCAACTTGCCTTTCGCCTCGACTCGCCCGTGATTATAGGCATCGCTTATTCGGGCCATATAGGAGTCGCCAACAAGACCGCCGACATGCAGGGAATCCGAACTCGTCGCCGTATCCGATGTAATACCAGTCACGTTACCATAGTTAAAAGACTTCTCCAACGCAAAGCCATTATATATCGTTGGGCGAGACCAATAGCTCATCCGGCCCACGAGTCCCCCCACCATTGTCTCGAACGAACCTTCGGCAGTGACGTTACCATGGTTCCTGAGCATCGTAAAAGTTTCATCCTTATAAGCCGTCAGCCCTTCGCCCATAACACCGCCAACAAACAAAATCAATCCCTTTGCATCACCGCGGGCCTCAACCGAACCCAAATTCAACGCATTAATTACGCTCGCCCAAGCGCAATCACCCAGAATACCGCCAACATAAAGTAGAGTCATCTGTTCGTTGCTTTGATACATTGCAGAAACTTTACCGCTGTTAAACAAATCCTTCAAATCCACATGCGTCCTGAGTTTCGTGATATCCGATTCATTAATATGCCGGCCAATAACGCCACCGACATAAGACGAAAAATAAGAAGCCAAAAATCCTGTACCCACTGTTGACAAGTCAATGACAACTTTGGAGGATACGTCCCCGTAATTCTGGAGATTTTCGGCATTGCCGACGAGATTACCGGCAATGCCGCCGACATAGGCAATGCGGCTCGACAAATCCACTTCGACTTTTCCGCGATTGATACAATTTGCCATGGCAATGCCATCCAACACACGGGATTGCCCCACAACACCGCCAAAAAAGACTTCATACACATGCAGGTATTCTGGCAAGTTATCTATGTTATGCACCTTCGCCGAATTACTGCAGTCCAAGATGCCTCCCGAAGCAAAAGCGGCAATGCCGCCGGCTCTTGCCGTGGCGCCAACGGAACCGCCAACAACATTGCAATTCTGGATTAAGGCGGTGTCCGTCTCCGTCGGAATCACAGATACGGCAATTCCACCAGCAGACTGAACCCCTTGAATATCGGTATTATAGACGTTCACGTTCCTGACAATCGAATTAAGCGTGTTGACGATGGCAGCTACGTAAAGAACAGAATCGCTCACAAAAGCGCTGTTCGCAATGTTCAGGTCGTGAACGCCCTCCGCTCTCTGCCGCACGATTTTCTCAAAAAGAGATTTCTCCGCATTCAAGCCGTAAATGGTATGCCCGCGCCCGTCGAATTCGCCCCCAAACGCACCCTGGACGTCGCTCCTGTTCCAGCGTTTGGTGCACAGCGTAGATGTATCCGAGCCGAACACGATATCGTTTTTCAAGTAGGCGCGTATATCCATGTCTGAATTCTGCGCCGCAATCACGGAATCTAAAAATCCGACAAGTTCTTCGGGAGACGTGATTTCGTAATAGATAGAATCTCCGCTGCCCACAGTTTTTGGAATCTTGGCGGAGCCATCCCATGCAGCAAAAGAGAACTGTGCGAATACAGCCAGCGCAAAGAAACAGGCAAAAGAAAAGGCTTTACTCATTATCACCCCTTCTCCCAAGCACCGTTCTAAATATATACTCTAGATAGCTCTTTTGGCAAGACCCATCTAAGCACAAATTAAGAACAAGCCAGCACGCTCCACCACTCGCCACTTTCGCGCTCGACTTTCACCTTGAAGCCGGCCTCTTCGAACCAGCGGAGGATATAGTCCTTCTCGATAATGAGCTGCCCCGAGATGATGAGTTCACCGCCCTTGGCAAGCAAATCCTCGATATCGTCGCGTAACGGCCAAAGTTCACTGCGAATCATGTTGCAGAGGATGACGTCGAACTTCGCACCATCCTTGAACGCATCCAAAAATCCGAGAATGCAGTCGCTCTTGTCGAAGCCGTTGCGTTCGAAGTTTTCGGCAATGCAGGGAATGGTGAGCGGGTCGATTTCCGTGCCCACGGCAAGCTTTGCACCCAGGCGACGGGCGTACATCGCGAGGATGCCCGTACCCGTACCGATGTCGAGCACCGTCTTGTCGTTGAAATCAATATTTTCCATGAGAGTCGCACAACTGCTCGTCGTGTCGTGCTCGCCGGTACCAAAGGCGGTCTTCGCCTCGAGTTCAAGCACCACGGCCTGCGGGTCGTCGGGCGTGAATTCCACCCAGGGCGGGCGCACCCAGAGATGCGGAGAAACAGACACGGGCTGCGCACGGTCGCGCCACCACTTGTCCCAATCCTTCGCGGGTTCGTCGCTCAACACGAAATGGTACTGCGGGAACTCGGCCACGATACGGTCGCGTTCGGCCTTGTCGCCCGTATAAAAGCAAAAGTCCGTACGGCCTTCCGCCTTGGGGTCCAGTTCCTCGAGCGTCGCCACGCCTGCCTCGAAAAGCAGGTAGCTTGCCAGTTCAAATTCTTCGGCAGGGCAATAGCCCTCCGCCTTGTACCATGTATCGACTTTCTGCATACCGTAAATTTACGAAAAAATTAAGCGAGTCTGGCGGCATTGCAGCATATAACGCACTTTTTGCGTAGAAAATGTTATATTGATAACATGCTGTACATCCACCAGTTCCCCGACTGGACCCGTTTCCGGTTCGATTCCAAGGCCATCATCAACGAGCTCGGCCAAGTCCGCCTCGAAGAAGGACGGCTTTTGGGCATTTCGGAAATGCTCGACGACGACACGCTCGAAGCCGAAACAATCGTGCGCGACATCGTCGCGACATACGCCATCGACGGGCAACAACTGAATAGCGAACTGGTGCAGGAGCAGGTCAACAAAAAGGAGAAGGCCGACAAGGCCGCATTCCGTAGCCTGGTAGGAGCCGTCAGGAACTTCCGCGACGAAATCGACGAGGCACGGATCTTGGGCTGGCACGCTTCGATTACCGGCAAGCCGCAACGCCAATACCGCAGCGGTCCGGGACAAATTCATTCGCGCACCGACAACTCGGTCGTGTTCGCAGGCCCCGGCCCGGAACGACTCCAGCACGAAATGGGAAACTTCATAACGTGGCTCAACACCGCGCAGCTGGATCCCGTCCTCAAGGCGGCCATCGCACAGTTCTGGTTCCTCACCATCCGCCCCTTCGACGAGGCGAACGGGAAAATCGCCCGCCTCATCACGAACCGGCTTCTCGTCCGCGCCGAATCGGCAGGACGCCTGCAATACTCGATCAACGAACAAGTCCTCGGCGATTCCGACAGCTACTTTAGAATCCTGGGTGCGGCACAGTGCGGCAACGGCGACCTCACGGAATGGATACTGTGGTTCCTGCAAACGTTACGCAAGGCAATCCAAAATGGTCTCGCCGCCATCAAAATGCGTGCGGACATGGTCAAGTTCAAGGGCAAGAAAAGTGCCGAGGGTTTACAGCCCCGCGCCCAGAAAATCGTGGACGCCGTCATCGCCGGAAAAATTCCGCATCCATTCAAGGTCAAGGACGTCGCCGGGTTCACCGGCACAAGCCACGACAGCGCCCTGCGAGACATCCAAAAACTCATCGCGCAAAAACTCGTCGAGCCCAGCAAGAAGGGCGGACGGAGCACGAGTTACAGCCTCGTCCTCTAAATCTTCCTTATCGTATTCTTGTCGGTAACGTTGAAGTGGGACAATTGCCCATACACGGTCTGCAACAGCTGCGTCGTATTCGTGAATCCGTGGCTATTGCACGCCGCCACAATGCCGCTCACGGTTATGTGTACGTCCTTGTGCTCCGCCCACGAAAGGTGAGTCACATCTTCGCGGAATTTCTCGGCACGAGTCAAGGCCTCCGCCTCCGATTCCACCTGCATCACATGTACAAAGTCGTGATTGCCGAAATAGGCAACGCACTCGCCTCCATCAACCAGTTCCATCTGGCCAATCAAACGGCCCACGTCACAAATGATTCCATCGCAAAAGAACGGGCCGTAAGTCTCACGAAGCTGTTCTATGTTGTTTATACGGTACATCACGATGTAAAAGTTATTCCGCTGCAGCCAAACGATATTGCCAAGATAATCCAACAGGTGACGGCGGTTGCTGAGCCCCGTAAGGGAATCGTGATTTGCAAGAAAATCGAGTTTTGCCACCAAGTTCTTTTTCTCCACGACCTCCCTCTCGTAAGCCCTAAGCACATAGCTGCCGAGGGCAAACACGCCCGAACCCAGGACCACAAGGGAAACCGTCATGTCCACAAAAATCATCTCGGACGAAATGGGAAGCACAACCTGCGGATACAAACTGGCAACCAGGAACGTGGCGAGGAACACCGACAGCGAAAGCACGAACAAAATTCTTTTCGCCAAGCCTGTCGGCCCCATAGACAAAAGGAGGATACCTGCCACAAAGTATAGCGGCATCGCACTAGCAAAGCCACCACAGGCAAAGAACAACATCGGTTGCAAGAACATGCAGACGATGCCGCACATTACCAGATGGCAGGAGGCATACATATGAGTATTATAGGCAAAGATGCTCAGCACGACAAACAAGATACAGCAAGCCGAGCCGACAACTACGGAAACCGTGCCGACACGTTCGTAAGCGGAAAGAATTGTAGAGCAAATTCCCACGACAAGGCACAAAGCCATAATGACCCAGAAAAGAGTCTTTTCTAGGGTATCTTGTGCGCTCCAGAACTTTTTTATTTTGTCAATCATCCGAACCTGTGCAGATGCGTTAACATATAATAACATATAATATACACTCGCATCTCAGCGAAGTCAAGCCTCGTTGACACTCCCTAACCGATTTTTTCATAAAACGTCATACATTTGCAGTATCGGCCACACAGAAAAAGCTATTTTCCTTTCCGAAAAAGGAAGTGTATATGATTAGGAAATTTACGACCATGGCGCTCACGGCCGCCTCTATCGCTGCCGCGGCAAGCATCACCGTGGACCCCTCCGCCAAAAAGCAAGAAATCGTCGGATTCGGAGGCGGATCCGTTTATTACCAGAGCTGGATTACGGCACTCGCCGACCAGAACAAGGAAGCCCTTTTCGACACTGCCTTCACAGGCCTGAACCTCTCGCTGCTACGCATTGGCAACTGGCTGCAGGCTGACACAGCCAAAGTAAGCCCCGACGACATCGCCATCGTGCAGGCGGCCAAGCAGCGCCTCGGCAACCACCTGAAAATCGAGATGTCCAGCTGGTCTGCACCGGGGAAACTCAAGCCCAGCGGAAGCGTGAACGGTAAGGACGGGTCTTCCGAATCTGCCAACTCGCTCAAGCCCGCCTCGAGCGACCCCTACGGCAAATACGCCTATAGCGATTTCGCCAACTGGTGGAAAACGAGCCTCCAGGCATACACCGCCGCCGGCATCACGCCAGACTATATCAGTCTGCAGAACGAGCCGGACATGAACGCCGACTATGAAGAAACCTTGTTCGAGCCCACCGAAACAAACGAAAAAGCCGGTTACAAGGAAGCCTTGAACGCCGTGTACGACGCCGTGAAGGGCACCACCAAGATTCTCGGCCCCGAACCGCTCGGCATCGGCTACAGCAATTTTGAAAAGTACGCGAAGGAACTCGACGACACCAAGCTGGACGGCTACGCCTACCACCTTTACCATGCGGGCAACGGCAACGACAATTCCGGCAACAACTACCTCGCCCCCGAAAATTTCCGCGAGTCGATGAAGGCCATCGGTTCTGCCTACGGCAGCAAGGGAAAACCCATCATCATGACCGAATTCTGCAACATGCTCGACAAGACCCGCGAAGAGGACATGATCGGCCTCGCCCATATTATGCAGGTCGGCTTTACCGACGGCCAGCTCGCCGGCTATGTTGCCTGGCAACTCTTCTGGGGCAACGGAACTGGCCAGCTGATCGGCGTGTGCACCGAAAACTGGGGCAGCTGCAAGAAAGACGAAATCGTCATCGGCCCCGAATACCACGCAATGCGCCATTACTCCAAGTTCGTCAATCCGGGCTGGAAAGCCGTCTCCGCCACCACCGCCGAAAACGACCTCAAGACAGTCGCCTTCGCAAGCAGTTCGGATGACTCCGTCACGGTTGTCGTAATCAACACCGGAAAGACGGCCATTTCGCTCGACGCCCCCACCGTAAACGGCATGAATGTCGCAACCGCCGTACAATCCAAGGAAAACGGCTTCAAGAGCAAAGGCATCACCATCGCCAGCTGCTACATGCTCCCGGCCCGTTCAGTGACGACGCTCGTTTATACAAAGACCGCGAGCGCATCGACAGTCACCGCCTGCAAGGACGAAACGACCGACCCCAACTACACCGAACCGGTCGTCACGCCCGCAGCCGACGTTGTCATCGTCGACTACTCCAAGACAACCGACGTTTCGACCTGGCAGGCCATCAGCGAAGACCTCGACGCAGTCACCTACAACGCAGGCGCACTTGACGGCATCACCGGTTACGTCAGCGTGCCCCTCGCCGGCTGCGAACAGGCCGATTGCGGCTACAAGAACCAGCTTTTGAACATCAGCGAGGAAGCAGCGGCCGCCATCGCGACTTGCAGCGAGCTCACCATCACCATGCGTAGCCAGGAAACGTCCAACGCCTACGTGAACGTGGGCGGAGCCAATGGCAGCAGCTGGGTCGACTACCAGTACGGCCGCACCGCATCGGCAAGTGAATGGAGCGAAACGACCGTCGATCTCGAAAAAGAAGGCGGAAACGGTTCCACCGCGCTCACCTTCAACAGCGACGCCAGCGGAATCTACATCGCAAAGATTGTCGCCACGGGCTGCACGACCACCGGAATCGCAAAGCCGTCCAAATTCATCGCGAACGACCGCAACGCCCCTGTTAAAATCTTCAACCTGAACGGAAACCTTGTCTGGACAGGCCTCAGGAGCCAAGCCCTCAACGCCGACGGAACGCTCCGCCTCAACCTGCGCCAGGGCATGTACATCGTCAAGACCAGGACATCCTCGTTCAAGGCATTGAAGAAATAGTCCAAGGACAAATAAAGTAAGCCCAAAATCCCCCATACGGGGGATTTTTTGTACTAATAAATTTTTTCTATAAAAGGCGATACAAATTTAGTATTGGACATACAAAAAAACGCCTTCTATATTTGGCGGTACCAAATCATTCATGCGGAGGTACCATGAGAACGAATCCATTGTATAGAGCAGTCAAAAGGCAATGCAAGCGTCTATGTGTACTGATGCAGGCCGCATCAAGAAACGCCCTTGTTATAGCGGAAATCGGCTAGCCCTTGCAAAATAAGCCGAAAAAAATGTGCGGAGAATTGAATGAATTTTAATACGACTTTGTTGCATAAGGATTTTGGTAGTGATCGAAGTACGGGCTCCACGCTTACACCCATTTACCAAGTGAGCGCCTTTTCGCAGGAATCCGCGGAAAAACTTGAAGCCGTCTTTAACAACAGGGCACCCGGTTTTGCCTACACGCGCATCGGGAACCCCACAACAGATTCTTTTGAACGCCGCATCGCATCGCTCGAAAAGGGCGTCGGTGCGGTGGCGTGTTCTTCGGGCATGGCCGCGGTGACCATCTCGCTTTTGAACATCCTGCAGGCGGGTGACGAGGTGATTGCAAGCGCCGGGCTTTTTGGCGGCACCATCGACTTGTTCCGCGACCTGGAAGCGTTCGGCATCAAGACCCGCTTTGTCACGGAAGTCACTGCAGAAACGGTGCGCTCCCAGCTGAACGAAAAGACGAAGGCGGTGTTCACCGAGCTTATCGGCAACCCTAAACTGAACGTGGTCGATTTGAAGAGTGTCGCGGACGTGGCGCATCAGGGAGGCGTCCCGTTCATTGTCGACAGTACGACAGCGACCCCCTACCTTGTGCGTCCCTTTGATTTTGGCGCCGACATCGTGGTGCATTCCTCTTCCAAGTACATCAACGGGAACGGAAGTGCCATCAGCGGCATCATCGTCGACAGCGGAAAATTCAAATGGGATTTCGCAAGGTACAAGGGCTTGGAAGAATACAAGCGCTTCGGCAAGTTCGCCTACATCGCCAAGCTCCGCAACGGCATCTGGCGTAACGTAGGTTGTTGCGTGGCACCGGCAACATCTTTCCTCAACTCGCTCGGCCTCGAAACGCTCGGGCTGCGCATGGACCGCCTTTGCAGCAATGCGCTCCAGTTGGCTGAATTCCTGCAAGGCTTCGAAGGCATCACCGTCAACTACCCCGCTCTCAAGCAGAGCCCTTATTACGATTTAGTGCAGAGCCAGTTTGGCGGCAAGGGCGGCGCCATTCTTACGATTGACGCGGGGAGCAAGGAAAAAGCTTTCAAGCTGATCAACAACTTGAAATATGCGACCATCGCAACCAACATCGGCGACTTACGCACGCTCGTGATTCACCCGGACAGCACCATCTTTGCGCACGGCACCAAGGAACAAAAAGAAAACGCCGGCGTATTCGAAGGCACCATCCGCGTGTGCGTGGGCATCGAGGATATCGAAGACCTCAAGGAAGATTTCGAACAGGCAATCAAGAACATTGATTTGTAGGTTACTATATTGTCATTGCGGGCGTAGAGACGCAATCTTATCCGAAGAGGTTTCAAATGAACTTAACTCTTGAACGCGCAAAAGAAATCAACAAGACCCACGTCACCGAAGAATCGCTCGTCATCCACTCGCTCAATGTATGTTATGCGATGGGTGCCATGGCGAAGCATTTTGGCGAAGACATAGACCATTGGGAAGGCGTGGGTTACCTGCACGATTTCGACTACCAGGAATTCCCGGAAGAACACCTGCAGCATACCGAAAAGGAGCTGCTCGCCGAAGGGGTCTCCGAAGAAGATGTCCGCGCAATCTTGGCACACGGTTTTGAAATCGTGAATGATGTGGAACCCAAGACGAACATGGAAAAGAGCCTGTTCACCGTCGACGAGCTCACAGGAATCATCCAGGCCTGCGCAAGAATGCGCCCCAACGGAATCTTGGATCTGGAAGTAAAAAGTTTCGCGAAAAAATTCAAGGACAAGAAATTTGCCGCCAAGTGCAATCGCGACTACATTCTCAAAGGTTGTGCGCTGCTCGGCATGGACGTGAAGGAAGTCGCCGAAATCTGCATCGAAGGCATGCGCGAACACGCCGCCGAAATCGGGCTGGCGGGAAATGCGGGATAAAGAACAATTATCGCAAAAAAATTATTCCTACAATCCACCATAATCGGACTCGCCGCTAGGCAATAGTCGCCCTTTGTGCATGGTATACACACGATCGCCGTACTTAAAACCATGCGGGTCGTGTGTCGCCACAAGCACCGAAGTTCCCGACCGTGCAAGGTCAGCCAAAAGGTCAAAGACAATCTTGCCGTTAGCTTCATCAAGATTGCTGGTAGGTTCGTCCGCAATGATGATATCAGGCTTGTTGACCAACGCCCGAACGATTGAAGCCCGCTTAAGTTCACCCCCCGAAAGTTCCGCAGGCATCTCATTCACTAAATGAGCAATGCCGAGAGTTTCAAGTTTCGAAATGATATCGATATCTGTCGTATCTGCCAAACCGTAAGCCTCGATTTTCTTGCCGTCACGAATGGCCCGCGGAAGTAGGATATTTTCGAGAACTGTAAAATGCGGCAAGAAAACAGATTCTTGAGGTACATAACCAATTTTGTCGTTCCGGATTGCAGAAATTTCGGCATCCGAAAGATTTGCAAAATCAAATCCATTAAAGATGACTGTGCCTTTCGTAGGGTGATTGATTCCCGCAAGCAAAGAAAGTAACGTGCTTTTCCCGCTTCCGGATTCACCGATTACTACTGAGAAATCACCGGACCAGGCAAAGAATTCTACATCTTCTACAGCATTAAATTCGTTGCCGCGCCGCGTATAGGTCTTGTATAAATTAGAGACGTTCAGAATCAATGTTCTACCTCCCTCAAAGCGACGTAGGCATCGATTTCACTCACCTTGTTCGCCACACCGTAAACAACAACCGGGCCAATTAAATGGAGCAACAGAATGATAACGGCATACACGGCCGCAATTTCAGCATTCTCCGGAACAATGAACGGAATATCGATATGTTCGCCAAGCCAAATCTTAAAAGTGAAAAAGAAAACGCTCGAAAATAGCAAGCCAATGTAAGTCCCCACTGCCGAAACAAGCAAGGCCTCGCCAAGCACAAGGATTTTCAAGCGCCTGCGGGTAGAACCCAGAATACGAAGGAGCGCATATTCGCGCTTGCGTTCACGTGTCGAAAGCGAAAATGAAATCACGATTGCTGCAGCGGCGATAACCAAGAAAAATGCAACAACAATCCATACAACCACCTGCATGACATTTGCCGGTTTTTCAAGCCCCGAAAACAAATCCTTGCGGCTAAAAATCTGCAAGCCGTCAAAACGGGCGTAAATTTCGCGACTGAGGCGTTCTGTATCGGAATCCGGGCGCAACTTAATCAAAATGCTTGAATAGCCCACCGAACTAGAATCAAATCGCACTCCTTTGGTTTTAGCTGCACCACGAATGTCCGCAAGTGTCGCGACATCTACAAAAACGGCCTGGTCAAGCCCGTTGCCAATTGGTTCAAGCTTTGCGGCCACCGGATATTCACGGTCAAAGAATTTGACCGTCTTTTTTTCTCCCACGCTGATTTCACTACCGACAACGATAGTTCCCTTTACCAACTTGTCTTCAAAAACTTCACGAATCCACGGTTGAATCACAAAGTCAGATGATGGGTCAAATCCGACAATCCAGACTTTCTGATCGCAGCAGCTAGAACTGAGCGACGTCAAAAAATACTGCGGAGTCGCCACTTCGACATCGTCAAGTCCGCGTATAAATTCCAGCGAGCTCTGTGGCAAGTACGCATACTTGAAATCGCCCTGCAAAAGAATCGTCTGGTCGTCAACTTCGCTTCCCTGCGGAAAGACAATCACGTCGGCCCCGAGGCGCGACGATAAACGGTCCAAGCCCTTTGAAAGCGAAAGCGACAAAAGTCCGCCTACCAGAAGAACCGAAGCAAGCAAGGCGATCAACAACGAAAGCCCCAAACTCCTGAACGGATTTCGCAGGTAATTTTCAACAATCAAATTAACATCAGTCTTGTTCATTTCGCCTCTTTAATTTCAAAAGAACAAAGTTCACCACCGAAAACAAGACGATTGCAGCACCAGTCAAGGCAAACACCGGAGCAGTCACCGCATGGCATGCCATATGGACATGCGGGCACGTCCCAACAATAATGGTCGGCACCAGCGAAACAAATACACCTATAGCAGTCGCTACCATAGAAAGAACCAGGTGAGCATTTTTCTTGATAATTGCAGCCCCCACAACAGCAGTCACCAGCAAGGCTATTCCAAGAATGGCTTCAATGCTTGCAGATGTTCCACAACGCATTCTAATGCCTCCCATAGATCCGCAAACCGGTAAAATCACCTGGGCAAAAGCGACCAGCAATACACCGAACACGAGATTTGCTATTACGAACAATTTATATTGATCCATATAACTCTCCTATTTTTTTTGTATAAATGATGGCTACGCAATAAGGGAATCGCGCCCACTCGTATAAGCCTTCAAGTATTCTTCCATTTCGCGGATATAGATGCGGCAAATGGTACTCAACATGAAGTTTTTCTTGACAATGTAACCGATTTCCATATTACGGTCGTTTTCACCGTTATCGTCCTTGAAGGGAACGGCAACATAATCGGATCCATTTATTTCTTCGCTGATAATTCCAGAACAAAGCGTGTAGCCGTTAAGCCCCACCATAAAATTCAGCATGGTAGCACGGTCATTCGCCTTGATCGTCTTATGATATTCATTTGTACTCAATATTTCTTCGGCGAAATAGTAATTTCCGCTTTCGCCCTGTTCAAACGAAAGGCACGGGTACTGCGAAAGATCTTCAAGAGTGACATACTGCTTGGATGCTAGGGGATTATTTTTCCACATGTAGGCGTAAGCGTTGCAGACAATCAGCTTCTGAAAAACGAGATCGTTTTCCTTGAGTAGATAAGTAATGTATTTCCGGTTAAAATCACTCAGATAGATAATTCCGATTTCACTGCGAAGGCTTATCACATCATCGATGACTTCCTTAGTCTTTGTTTCACGGAGCGCAAAGTCGTAATCATCGATATTGTAGCTTTTGACCATATTCATAAAGGACTTGACAGCAAAGGAATAGTGTTGCGTCGAAACAGCGAATCTTTTCTTCTTCTGTTCTTCCTTGCCATAGCGCTTTACAACCGATTTGAAATGGTTTATGAGCTCATTTGCGCGAGCTATAAATTCCTCGCCTTCGGGCGTGAGCGTCACGCCGCGATTCGTGCGGTTGAAAATGGTAATGCCAATTTCTTTTTCCAGATCCTGAATTGCCGTTGTCAGCGATGGCTGCGATATGAACAGCATCTCGGCAGCCTTGCTGAACGAGCCCGTATTGGCAATCCCGACGGCATAACGCAATTGCTGAAAAGTCAAAGTCTTTTTATAGTCCATGTAAAGCACCCCAATAGCGGGCAAAAAATATAGAACGCGTTTGTCGCTGCGTCTAATACAATTTTTTTAGGACTTTCTATAGATTTAGACTATGCTTTCCCTTATTTTTAGGGCTCTTTGAGCAATCTTATTGCGATATAAGTTTATTTTAGCAATTGCGTCAGCAACCGGGAGACCGATATCGAACGCACGGACATTAAAGCGCGCCAAAGCCTGGATTGCCTGCGGGCCAATCTGCGAGCAAAGAACGTAATCCAGATCGGATAGATTCCTTGCCGCCGTAAGCATCGACAAATGTTCCATATCGCGCTGGCCACAAGTGCCGTCCCCGCACGTTCCGTCACAATGTTCCGGCTTTACGCGAACTTCGATCTTTTCAAATTTTCCGCTCGCATCATCGACTTCATAAATATCAAATGCGGCAGCATGCCCAAAGTGAACATTGACATTCACACCATCATTTGTGGCTACTGCGATTTTATATTTAGCCATGAGAGAAGGTCTCCTTTACACGGATACGGTCCATGTAGATTTGCGCACCGATATCGTAAACGCCGGGAACGCCTACGGCATCGGCACGGCAGTGGGAGCAATGTTTGAAGACGTTAATAAATACGCCCGCTTCTTCCTGAGCGATTGCAAGCGCCTTTGCACTCGGGGCGGGCAAATCCTTGAATCCGTTTTGCGGAATGAGCGGAATGATATTGTAGATGATTGCACCGACTTCGCGGACGGTGGCTGCAACGTCTTCGATGTGCTTGTCATTGATACCCGGGCAAAGCACAGTATTTACCTTCACGAGTGTCCCGCTGGCGGCAACCTTGCGGATGCCTTCCAGTTGGTTGTGGATAAGGATTTTGGCCGCTTCGACACCTGTATAGGTCTTGCCGTGGTAAAAAATCCTAGCGTTGATCATCGCCTCGATTTCAGGATCCACGGCATTCACCGTGACGGTAAGGGTATCAATTCCAACTTCAATGACTTCATCCGCCCTGTCGTTGAGCAAGAGCCCGTTAGTACTCATGCAACGGATAAGGTTCGGGAATTCCTTCTTGACAAGGCGGAACGTGTCCAGCGCAAAAGGGGTCGCCAGCGTATCGCCCGGCCCCGCAATACCCACGGTAGTAAGTTCCGGTACGTATTCGAGTGCCTTGCGGATGTATCCGCAAGCTTCTTCGGGCTTGATAACCTTGCTCGTATTCCCGGGAACCTGCGCATCTTCGTTGATACGGCGGTCACAAAAACGGCATTCAATGTTACATCCCGGAGCAACCGGCAAGTGAATGCGTCCTTTTCTGTTCTTGCACGCACCAAAGCATGGGTGTTCTCTAAAAACAGTTTCTTGATTTATTGCCATAGTCTCTGCTGAAAAATTGTTGAACATTTACCTAGCGTTCCGCAGCTTATCAGTTTTTTCTATGAAACAAGTGGGTTAGAATTTAAAAAGCCGAATAGCAAAATCCAAGACGAATCAGATGGCAAAAAAGACAAAAAAAACTTTTTTTGCGCTAGGTATAGATTGGAGCCAAATCCGACTATAGGGAGCATTTATGGCTGAGAGATTTTTTTGAATTTTTCTCAAAAAACATCCCCGAAAGATATTGGATATCAAAAAAGACAATTCTAAAATTTCGCCACCTAGCGTTTCTGTAGGCAACAAACAACCTAAGGAGACTTAAAATTATGGCAAAACGTTTACGTCAAATCGCTATTTATGGAAAGGGTGGCATCGGTAAATCCACCACGACTCAAAACTTGACCGCAGGCCTTGTAGAACAAGGCAAACACGTTCTTGTTGTCGGTTGCGACCCCAAGGCAGACTCTACCCGTCTTTTGCTCGGTGGCCTTCACCAAAAGACGGTGCTTGACACCATTCGTGACAACAAGACTGAAATTCAGCTTTCTGACCTCGAAAAAGTGGGCTTCAAGGGCGTTCGCTGCGTGGAATCCGGCGGCCCGGAACCGGGCGTGGGTTGCGCAGGTCGCGGCATCATCACCTCCATTAGCATGCTCGAACAGCTCGGCGCTTATACCGAAGACCTTGACTACGTTTTCTACGACGTGTTGGGCGACGTGGTGTGCGGTGGTTTTGCCATGCCGATTCGTGAAGGTAAGGCCAAGGAAATTTACATCGTCGCTTCCGGCGAAATGATGGCCCTTTATGCAGCAAACAACATCTGTAAGGGTATCGCGAAGTATGCCCAGCATGGCGAAGTGCGCTTGGGTGGCATCATTTGCAATAGCCGTAACGTCGACAACGAACTCGATTTGCTCCGTGCCTTTACCAAGGAACTCAACACGCAGCTGATTCAGTATGTACCGCGCAACAACATCGTGCAGCAGGCAGAAATTCGCAAGAAGACGGTGATTGAATTTGAACCGAAGTCCAGCCAAGCAAACGTCTACCGCGAACTCGCCAAGAACATCGACGAAAACGAAATGTTCACCGTTCCGACCCCGATGACGCAGGATCGCCTGGAACAGATTCTTATCGACTACGGCATGATGGAAAAAGACTACCAGATTTAGGAGAAATAAATCCTATGGCATCGACCAATATTAACCTTAACATGACCTCGGTCGAAAACCGCGAATATCGACTGGGTACGATTATCGGCTGGGACGGCAAGGCGAGCGACCTGATTAAGGAATCTGCCTATGACGAACGCAGCGCAAAAAAACATGGCGGCTGTGCAGGCAAGGGTAGTGGCTGTAAGCTTTGCGAGCTAGCGTCCCCACTCAACCAAGAAACCATGTGCTCTAACGCTATTATCCAGTGCCAGGTAGGTAATTTGACGGACTGCGCCCTGATTGACCATTCTCCGATTGGCTGCAGTGGCGAAAACTCCAAATTCAACCTTTCTATGCATGTGGGCCTTAAGCGTCGCGGCAAGCCTTTGCAAAATACGTTGAACATCAGCACCAACCTTAAAGAACAGGACATGGTGTTCGGCGCTTCCGAAAAGCTTCGCCAAACGATTCGTGACGCGAAGGAACGCTTCAACCCCAAGGCTATTTTCATCGGCATGGCTTGCGCTACCGCTATTATCGGTGAAGACATCGATTCCATTGCCGAAGAAATGGAACCCGAAGTCGGCGTACCTATCATTCCGCTGCATTGCGAAGGTTTCCGCTCCAAGCACTGGTCTACTGGCTTTGACATTGCCTTCCATGGCGTTCTTCGCCAGATTGTGGAACGTCACCCGACCAAGAAGCAGAATGACTTGATTAACATCGTTGCCCTCTGGGGTTCGGACTATTTCTCCGAAATGCTCGCTCCGCTTGGGCTGCGCGTGAATTACCTTCTGGATACGGCATCCTTCGAAGAAATCCGCCAGGCTTCCGAAGCTGTCGCGACCGCTACCTTCTGCGATACGTTGGGCGGCTACATGGCGACCGCACTTGAAGAATCCTTCGGTGTTCCGCAAATTGACGCCCCGCAGCCTTACGGTATCAAAGGTACAGACGAATGGCTCCGCGCCATTGCAAAGGTTGTCGGCAAGGAAAAGGAAGTCGAAGAATACATCGAAAGCGAACACAAGCGTATCGCCCCGAAACTTGCCGAACTCCGCGAATTTTTCAAGGGCAAAAACGGCATCGTGATGACGGGTTCTGCTTATGCTCACGGCCTTATCAGCGTTCTTTCGGAGCTGGGAATTGGCCACGACGCAGCCCTCGTTTTCCATCACGACCCCATTTACGATGGTGCTGGAAAACATCAGGACACGTTGAAAGAGCTTGTGGAAACTTACGGCGACATTCCGCACTATACCGTAAGTAAGACCCGCGCCTTCCAGCTTCCGCAGCTTTTGAAGCGCGCCAAGACGGACTTCTTGCTCATTCGTCATCCGGGTCTTGCCTCTGTTGCGGGCCACCTCGGATTCCCGACCCTCACCATGGGCGACGAGCATATTCCGGTGGGCTACGAAGGTATTCTCCGCATTGGCGAAATGCTCAAGGGCGTTCTTTCGCGTACAAAGTTCAACCAGGTTCTCAAGCGTAATGTAAAGCTCCCGTATTCTGATTGGTGGCTCGCTCAGGACGATCCGTTCTACCTGACGCATCACCCGGAAACACTTAACGACCTTCCTGAACCGAGAAACCTCAAGTTCAGCAAAGATAAAGAACCCTATTCGGAAAACGCATAGTAAGGGAGATTTCGAAAATGTCAGAAGCACTTAAAACAAAGAAAAAAAGCAATTCTATTTCGGACCCCCGCTATTCTTGCGCAGTTGGTGCGTCTAATACGGTTGTCGGCATCAAGGGTGCCGTGCCTATTGCCAACTGCTCTCCGGGTTGCCAGCTCAAGCAAACTGCTTTCCTCACGTTCGAAAACGGTTTCCAGGGTAGCATTTACGCCGGTGCCGGTAACATGCCGAGCGCAAACTCCACCGAAAACGACATTGTGTTTGGCGGCATCAAGACTTTGGATCAGTTGATCAAATCGACGCTCAAGGTTTTCAATGGTGACCTCTATGTCGTTCTCACCGGTTGCGTGGGCGGCCTCATTGGTGACGATGTCTCGAGCCTGGTTAACGAATATCGCGATTTGGGTTACCCGATTGTCGCTGTTGATACCGCAGGTTTCAAGGGCAACAACCTTTTCGGTCACGAAGAAGTCGTGAACGCTATCGTTGACCAGTTCGTGGGCGATTACAAGGGCGAACGCAAGAAAGGCCTTATCAACCTCTGGTCCGAAGTTCCGTATTACAACCAGAACTGGCGCGGTGATTATCAGGAACTAGCCCGCATTCTTCGCGGCGCAGGTTTTGAAGTTAATGTGCTGTTTGGACCCGAAAATAATGGTGTCAAGGACTGGTTGCGCATTCCGGAAGCTCAGTTCAACCTGGTGGTTTCGCCGTGGGTTGGTGTTCGTAATGCTGAACACCTTCAAGAAAAATACGGTCAGCCATTCCTTCACATTCCTGAAATTCCCATCGGCGCCGAAGCGACAAGCGAATTCATCCGTAAAGTTGTCGAATTTGCCGGAATCGACAAGGAACAGAGCGAAAAGTTCATTGAACAAGAAAATGGTATCTATTACTACTATCTGGAACACTTCTCTGAATTCTTCGCTGAATACTGGTACGGCATGCCGAGCGAATTCGCCATCACCGCTGATTCTGCCTACACGCTTGCCTACACCAAGTTCCTTGCCGACCAGATCGGACTTATTCCGCGCAAGGCAATTGTCAGCGACGATCCTCCGCAGAAATTCCGCGAGCAGATCGAAAAAGCCTTCCACAACATTAGCGAAGGCGTCGATGTCCAGGTGGAATTTGAGGAAGATGGCTA
This sequence comes from Fibrobacter sp., assembly GCA_017642335.1. Lineage (GTDB taxonomy): Bacteria > Fibrobacterota > Fibrobacteria > Fibrobacterales > Fibrobacteraceae > Fibrobacter. Next base: position 66,629 of record JAGCPF010000063.1, on the reverse strand, counting down.
CCTGATTGAAAAGTCAATCAAGGAAGTCGATTTCTCTTCTGGAAAGCCCTTGATTCTCGCTTCTTCGTGGGAAATCAATCTTGCCAACGACAAGGGAGCTTTGTTCTTCGAAGTTACTCCCCCTTCCAGCGAAACCTTGATTATCAATCGTAGTTTCGTCGGTTACAAGGGCGCGCTGAATCTGCTCGAAAAGATTTACAGCGCATCCGTTGGCGGAAAATAAACAAATAAGTCAAACAAAATAGAACGAGGATACCTATATGTGTAGTACTTGTACTTTGGCTCAGGGCATTCTCCAATAAGCATCTGCATTTTGCAAGATGACATGTTGGGAAAGCCACACACGAGCAATTCCCTGTAAATAAGCCGATGCCTTTTTTAGGCATTCGGCATTTTCCCAAATGCTCGCAGAAAATTTTCTGCGTGGTTATCCAACAATTATCAAAAAAAGGAGATTTTCAATGAATCTCACAAAAAACACCACAGCTAAAATCATTCTCGCCTCTGCAATCGCAGCATTCTCCGCAGAGTCCATTTCAGTCACCACGAAATCCGGCGTAACAGCAACTCTCTACGGTTTTGCATCTCTTAACGCCGCCTACGAAGACTCGAAAAGCAACAACGGCAACTTCGCCAACTTTGTCGCGGCTTCGGACATCACCAATAAAAACGACGGCGGTTGGCATCTGACCCCGAATCTGACCCGAATCGGCCTCAACTTTTCGAGCGGTGACGATTCGACATACCTCAAGGCAAACGGTAAGGTCGAAGTGGACTTCTACGGTGGCGGCTCCGGCAACGCTCCTAACCCGAGACTCCGTCACGGTTATGGAGAAATTTCGTTCGGCAAGACCGGCTTCTCCATTTTGGGCGGCCAGACCTGGGACGTAATTTCTCCGTTGGTGACCCCGACGCTTAACGCGGGCGTACTCAACAACTCGGGAGACGCAGGTCTTCGCAGGGCTCAACTCAGGCTCACAGAACGCATCCCTGTTGCCGGCGGTTCCGTGGACATTGCCGCAGCAGTTGTCCGCACCATCGGCGAAAACCAGCCGTACAACACGACTTCCGCCTCAGAAACCGGCACCGATGCAGACATCCCCACATTCCAAGGACGCATCGGCATTGCAGTTCCGCTGTGGGTAAAAGACAAGAAGGTCGGCCTCGGCGTTTCGGGCCATTACGGCAAGGAGGAAATCGACCTGGATGACACTGGCGATGCCAAGGATATCCCCACATGGTCTGCGAATGTGGACTTGACCCTTCCCATTACCGGCACAATCGCCATTCTTGGTGAAGGATTCATCGGTGAAAACCTGGATACATACGCCGCAGGCATCGGACGCGGTTTTGCAGCCAAGGCCAACGATCCTGAAAGCGTAAAAAGCATCGAGGCCTACGGTGGATGGATTGCATTGCAGGCCAAGTTGATTCAAAAGCTGGCAATCAACGTGGGTTCTGGTATTGACAAACTGGACCGAGACGACATCGAAACCGTTGGCGGCCGCGAACAGAACATTTCCGTTTTCGCAAACGCGACCTACAACTTAACCGACGCCTTCTCGCTCGGATTTGAATACCTTCACATCCAAACGGATTACCTGACGGCCGGCACCCAGAAAGTAAAGGAAGCCGACCTGAACCGTTATCAACTTTCCGCAACATACGGATTCTAATAAGGAGGTTTGACAATGAATCATAATCTTCATAAAAAGCATTCTCGGATTGCTTTGGCATTCCTTTTCACTCTCGTCTGTGCCGCATCTGCTTTTGCCGCAGACAAGATTTCCATCGGTTACCTCTCTTCTACGGGTCAGGGAAAATTCTTCATCGCTAAAGATGCCGGCATCTTCGAGAAGAACGGCCTTGACGTGACCTTGGTGGAATTTTCGAATTCCGGTGACGGCATCGCCGCAGTCCGCGCGGGCAAACTCGACGCCGGTGCATTCGGCTCTCTCGCTCCGCTCATCCATATCGCCCAGGGTGCAGACATCCGCGTCATTGGCGGTATCATGGGTGGCGACCAGGCTGTCATTACGCGCAAGGAAAACGCTGGCTCCGTCAAGAAGTTGAGCGATCTCAAGGGCAAGAAAATCGCGACGATTCGCTTGGGTACTGCCGATGCAATCGTTCGTGGCGGCCTCAAGAAAGAAGGCATCGACTGGCACAAAGACGTGACCATCGTGGAACTCAAGAACCCGCCTGCAGTAATCGAAGCTGTAAAGAACGGCAGCGTGTACGCAGGCGTCACTTGGGGCCCGCATGACCTCCGCGCCGAAGAAGCCGGCCTTTCTGTGGTACTTCGCAGTAAGGACATCAATCCGGGCCATATCTGCTGCAGGCTTATCGCATCGCTCCGTAAAATTGAAGGCCGTGATGACGTTTACAAGCGCTTGGTCAAGTCGCTAATCGAAGCCGAAGAACTGGTGCAAAATGACCACAAGAAGAGCGTGGAAATTATTGCCAAGTGGATCAAGCTCGACACAGCCCTTGTCAACAAGGCGTTCTACAGCGGTCATGTCACGCAAGATACCGACCCGAACGTGAAGGGCGTCGAATTCTTCTGGGATTTCTTGAAGGATGCTGAATTCATCAAGTCCGACAAGAAGGTCGCTGAATATGTGCGTACCGACTTCTACCAGAAAGCCATTGCAGAACTCCGCAAGCAAAAGCCGAATTCCGAGTTCTACGCGAATGCTGAAAAAATATTCAAGTCCAGAAACTAGAGGTGAGACAACATGAGTCAAAAGCAAAGTGGTTTTGAAGCGACGGATCTCGGTTTTTCTTACGATGGCAAGGCCATTCTGAAAGACATCAACTTGACTATCAATCAAGGTGAATTCGTGTGCCTGCTGGGCGAAAGCGGCAGCGGCAAAACTACCTTGCTGAATCTTTTCGCAGGCCTCACCAAGCCGGACGAGGGCCATATTTATTGGAACGGAAAGGAAATCGAGAAACCTTCCGCCGAAAGGAGTGTCGTCTTCCAAGACTACTCTCTTTTCCCTTGGTTCACCCTTCTCCAGAACGTCACGCTCGCCATCAAGAAGACTAAAAAAGTCAAGAGTGGCGATGCGAAACATTTGGCCGAAGAATACCTGAACTTGGTGGGACTTTCGAGAAGCCTCAACAAATATCCCTTTGAACTATCGGGCGGAATGCGCCAGCGCGGGGCTATTGCGAGAGCCCTGAGCGTTGGTGCCGACGCCCTTCTTTTAGACGAACCCTTCGGAGCGCTTGATCCCGTAAACCGTGCAAGCCTTCAGGATTTGGTCTTGGAACTTTGCCGTGGCGTAAAAGACCGACCAATTACAACGTTATTTGTAACTCATGATATTCGAGAAGCCGTTTATTTGGGAAGCCGAATTGTCGTATTGGGATCGACACCAGGCCGTATCATTGCAGACATTCCTCTGGATTTCCCAGTAAGGAAAAATCGTAGCGATTGGTTCCGCGACGAAAAAGTACAACAAACAATCGTAGCCATTGAAGATGCTTACCACAAAGATGTCCTTGAAAAACTCGGACATATCGTACAGGGGGGTGCAAGCATATGAGAACTTTCACAAAATATCTTTCCAAGCTTTCAGGAATTCTATTCCTCCTGTTTTTACTGGGAATCTGGGCTCTCATCAGTTGTGGCCCGGAATGGAGCAGCCAATACCTGTTTCCATCGCCCAAGGCGATAGCGAACGCCCTCTTTGATTCTCGTGAAGAACTTTTGCGAAGTGCGGGAGCGTCCCTCTTGAAACTTGTCCCCGCATATTTGGTGGCGGCGATTGTCGGCATTTCCATCGGAATTCTTTCCGGGTCTGTTTCTTGGATAAGCAACATGCTGAAACCCATCTCCCGATTTGCGGCCCCGATTCCGCCCAACGTTTATATTCCCTACGCTATAGCGATTCTGCCGACTTTTTACCTGTCATCTACGTTTATCATTTTTATTGCTGCATTCTGGCCTATTTACTTGAATACGGCAGCCGGTGCCGCCGATATTCCCGAAAAATACAAACGCAACGCCGCTATTATTGGAATAGGTCGCTTTGAATACTTGTGGAGAATTGCCCTTATAGCAAGCCTTCCGTCCATATTCTCAGGGCTTTCCGTAGGCATGGGACTTTCGTTCATCATGCTCACAGTCGCAGAACTCTTCGGCGAAAATACGGGGCTTGGGCACTTTGTGCAATTTTATGCGGACTATTCCGACTACCCCAACATGGTTGCAGGAATTCTTTGGACAGGCATCGTAGTGCTTGCGATTATGGAACTTTTTGAATTTGTAAAACGCAAACTCCTATTCTGGACAAAGGCGAATTAGACATGATTAGCAAAACTGCGCTTTTGTGCGCTCTTGCCCGTGCCATGCACACCCACAGTAAAAGCGAAAAGATTTTTGAAGACGAATTTGCTCTGGATTTTGTCGGTTTAAAGGAATATCGCCACGCCCGCAATCTCGCAAGGACTTTTCTCCCTGCGAAAAAGCCAGGCGTTAAAGATTATCTAACCAAGGATTTACTGAATCAGTATTTCCTACCCATTGTCCTTCCGCGCAACCGCTTTGCCGAAGATATTGTCAATACCAAGCAGAAAACAGGAGACGTGCAATATGTGCTCTTGGGTGCGGGCCTAGATTCCTTTGCGCTTAGGAACAAAAGCCAAAATGTAGATGTCTTTGAATTGGACCTTTATGAAACTCAGGTTTTCAAGATTGAGCGGATGCGGGAACTTTTCACCAAAAGGCGACCTAAAGTTCACTTTGTAGAAATTGATTTCAACAAAGACAGCATCATTGATAGATTGATGAATGCGGGATTTAATCCCAAAAAGCGCTCCGTCTTTTCGATTCTTGGAGTGTCCTACTACATTCCGATTGAAATTTTCTTCAAGACCATTTCGCAGATTTCCCAGATTGCAGCGACTAATAGCGTGGTGGTTTTCGATTACTACGAAAAAGAGCGGAACAGCGCGGACAGCTCCACTAAAATCAGCCGCCTAAAGCAAATTGCCGCCGCATGTGGCGAACGAATGGCTGATGGTTACGACCCCGCACAAGTTGTCGAACTGGCCAAAAAATCGGGCATCAAATATTGCCACGACCTAACCCCAAAAGATCTCGACGAAGCTTTTTTCAAAGATTCAACGGAACTTTCCGCATTCGAAGGCGTTCACCTGATTTACTGCGGCTTATAGGCAAAGCAGCGACTCCTCAATCGCTCGAATAGCTTTTTGCATGTTTTTCTTCTCTACGGAAGAGTAGTTGATAACAAATTTATGCGCAGAGGGTTGAGCTTCAAAATAATACTCCGAAAGGGCACGGATATTTACCCCGCGAATTCGGGCGCGATTGCAAAATTCTTCGTCAGAAAGTTTCGTCTGCACTTGTAAAATAAAATGAAGTCCAGCATTTTCTTCCAATACAGAGGCATTTTTCGATAACGGACTCTTTGCAATTACATTAAGTAAAAAATCACGCTTACCTCGGTACAGATTGCGCATACGATTGATATGCGTCTCATAGTAACCAAGGTCAATGAATTTCGCCATCACATACTGATCTAGATTCGACACCGTACACGAATAGAACGAAAGTTCGTTTTGAAATTTTTCAGCGAGGTGCAACGGAAGTACCATGTAACCGAGTCTAATGGCCGAAGTCATCGTTTTGGAAAATGTATTCAGATAAATAACCTTTTCAGTGACGTCAATATTTTGGAGCGCAGGAATCGGTTTTCCGGTCATGCGGAATTCGCTGTCGTAATCGTCTTCTACAATGTAGTGCTTGGGCGATTCGGCCGCCCAGCTAAGCAAACGGTAGCGTTCGCCAACGGGCATCACCTTGCCTGTCGGAAAATGGTGCGCGGGCGAAATGTGGACAATATCGGCATTAGATTTTGTCAGCGCATCGACAAATTTTTCGCCATCAATAGGGATATGGCAAACTTCAACACCGTATTGGCCATATATTTTTGAAATCTTTCCATAGCCGGGATCTTCAACGCCGTAGCATTTATCAAAGCCCAGTAACTGCACAAGTAATCCGTACAAATAATCGGTTCCTGCGCCAATGACAATCTGTTCGGGAGTCGCGTGGATATTTCTGAATTCACGAAGCATGCGTGCAATGGAGCGCCGGAGTTCCAAAGTACCAATTCCAGGAGAAACTTGCAACAAATCCTTTTGTCTTTCGCAAAGGACTTCGCGAGTGATTTTCGCCCAAGTGGTAAAGGGAAACGCCTCAATATCGGCTCCGTTGCTGGCAAAGTCGGCGATATATTTCGGGTTGATATGTTCTGATTCATCGGGGAGTTCTGCGCGGAGCCTGCGGGTACGCGGCATCTTGCGTTTGCGTTGAGCGTTAAGTTCCGCTGTTGCGTTGACGTCTGCGACAAAGAAGCCTTTTTTAGGGAGCGAGTAGATGTAGCCTTCGGCCAAGAGCTGTGCGTAAGCGTTTTCAACGGTCACAACGCTAACGCCAAGATTCTGCGCGAGGTTGCGTTTGGAAGGGAGCTGTTCTTCGGCAAGGACGTTTTCGCTTACGATATCTTTTTTGATGCATTGGTAAAGGTAATGGTAGAGACTGTTTGCTCCCGCCTTGGACATATCGTAAGTAAACATAGAACTGACCTTGTTAATCTTTCAAATCTGGTATTTAACTGACCTTACAAAAATAGTAAAAAACTGAATATTGTGCAGGCCAAGCGAATGTTTTAAATTAAGCGCCGTAAACAAAAAAATCACTTTCAAGGAGATTTATATGGCTGACCAGAATCGTTACGAACTCAACAAAAACCTAGCCCAAATGCTCAAGGGTGGCGTCATTATGGATGTGACGACCCCCGAACAAGCCAAAATTGCCGAAGCCGCTGGTGCCGCTGCCGTAATGGCATTGGAGCGTATTCCGGCCGATATCCGTGCCGCAGGCGGTGTGTCGCGCATGAGCGACCCCAAGATGATCAAGGGCATTCAAGATGCGGTCTCTATTCCGGTGATGGCAAAATGCCGCATCGGCCACTTTGCCGAAGCGCAAATTTTGCAGGCAATTGAAATTGACTACATCGACGAAAGCGAAGTGCTCTCCCCCGCCGACGACATTTTCCACATCAACAAGCGAGAATTTGACGTCCCGTTCGTGTGCGGCGCGAAGGATTTGGGCGAAGCGCTGCGCCGAATCGAAGAAGGCGCATCGATGATCCGTACCAAGGGCGAGCCGGGTACGGGCGACATCGTCCAGGCCGTACGACACATGCGCCTAATGAACCAGGAAATCGCCCGCATTTCGAGCCTGCGCGAAGACGAACTCTTTAACCGTGCCAAGGAACTCCAGGTGTCGTACGACCTGGTGCGCTTCGTTCACGACAACAAGAAACTCCCCGTGGTGAACTTCGCTGCCGGTGGTGTCGCCACCCCCGCCGATGCAGCCCTCATGATGCAGCTCGGTGCCGAAGGCGTATTCGTAGGCTCCGGAATCTTCAAGTCAGGGAACCCCGCCAAGCGTGCCGCCGCCATTGTGCAGGCCGTGACGAATTACACCGATGCAAAACTCATTGCCAAACTTTCTGAAGACTTGGGCGAAGCCATGGTCGGTATCAACGAACAAGAAATCGCGCTGCTGATGGCCGAAAGGGGAAAGTAATGGGAATTAACAAACCGCAAATCGGCGTGCTCGCGGTGCAGGGGGCGTTCATCGAACATGAACGCATTCTCAAATCGCTCGGCGCCGAAGTTTTTGAAATCAGGCAGTTACGAGATCTTGACCACCACTTAGACGGTCTCGTGCTCCCCGGCGGTGAAAGCACCGTGCAAGGGAAGCTCCTGCGCGACTTGGGACTTTTCGAACCTCTGCGTAAAAAGATTGCTGAAGGTTTGCCGGTGCTTGCAACATGTGCCGGCGCAATCCTCCTTGCGGAGCACATTGCTGGCGAAAACAAGGCGCACTTTGCCACGCTCCCGGCCATCATCCGCAGGAATGCCTACGGAAGGCAGCTCGGCAGCTTCTTTACGGAAAACGAAGTCGCACACGTTGGAAACGTGCCGCAGACATTCATTCGTGCGCCCTTCTTTGAATCAGTCGGCAACGAAGTCGAAGTCCTTTCGCGCACGGCAAGTTCGAACACTACAGACGCTCCCGAGCGGATTGTTGCCGTTCGTTACAGAAACCAGATTGCGCTTTCGTTCCATCCGGAACTCAATAGCGACACGAGTATTCACCAGTATTTTTTAAAGCTAGTGGGATGATTCGCTTTCTATTTGCCAGGTGAAGCCGGCAGCCTCGATGGTGCGGAAGGTCTCTTCGAGGCTCTGGCCGCCTTCGGTGAGGTAGCCTGACGCAAAAATAGAGTCGGCTACCTTGAAGAGCGTCTTCTCGTGACCTTTGAAATACACCTCGCGGCCGGCAGCGCAGCGGATATCCGACTTGGGGAGCATGAGGCGCGCAAGGCAAAGCACCTTGATGCAGTATTCGGGCGTGAGTGCCGAAATGTCGCGTTCCGCAAGGCGCGTACCTTCTACCGGCAGCAGGAAGTTGATGGGCACCGAATCCGGGTTGATCTCCAGCAGTTCAAAAAGCATGTCCACCACGTCTTCGGGCGTTTCGCCCATGCCGATGATGCCGCCGGAGCAAATCTCAAAACCGAGACCCTTGAGCATTTTCAGGTTGTCGATTCGTTCCTGGTAAGTGTGCGTGGTGCAGATGTTCGGATAAAAACGGCGGCTGCTGTTCAGGTTGTGATTGATGCGGTTGAGGCCCGCTTCCTTAAGAATCAACGCCTGCTTTTCGGTCAGGAATCCGATGGAGCAACAAATTTGCGTATCGTTCTTTTTCATTTTGCGGATACGCTCGGCGAGTTTTTCGATATCGTCGTCGGCGAAGCGAATGCCGCTCAGCCCAATGCAGTGCCTCGCCAAATGCATTTCGTCAACGAGGTCGTTGTCGCCGTAAAGTTTCTTGTCTTCTACATAGCGGTACTTTTCAATCGGCGCTTCGGAATCCCGCGACTGGGCGCAATAGGCGCAGTTCTGCGTGCAGTTTCCGCTGCGGACATTGGTGAGCAACTGGATGCTTACGCGGTTCCCCTTGTACTTCGTGCGCAACTGATACGCCTGTTCAATCAAGTTCGGTAAGGAAACCGCGTTTGCGTTCAATATTTCAAGAGCGGTTTGTCGATCCATGGTAAAAAACTGTTGTTGCCATTTACTATCTTTTCCCTACCAAAAATATAGGAAATAAATTTAGGCGTGTCAAAAGAGATTGTGACATGATTTATCTTGACTATTCAGCCAATACACCGGCGGACATTTCTGTGCTAGAGGCGTTTGCACAGACGGAGAGCGCTTTTTTCGGTAATCCCAATTCTTCACATCCTGCCGGAGCTGCAGCCAGAAAAAAACTTGCGGAGACAACGGATAAGATTGCCAATCTTCTTAAAGTTCAGGCATCCGAAATTATCTATACATCCGGTGCCAGCGAAGCAAATAATCTTGCAATTAAGGGGATCGCAAGGGCGCAGAGGAACTACGGTAAACACATCATTTCCACAGCTTTGGAGCATCCTTCTGTTAGCGGGCCACTGACCTGGCTTCAGGAACAGGGCTACGAGATTGATCTGGTGGATATCGCAAGAGACGGAAAGATTGATACAGGTCATTTGAAAGAACTGCTGCGGGACGAAACAATCCTTGTTGCAGTCACGGCGGTTGACAGCGAACTGGGCGTCATTCAACCTATAAAAGAAATCGCACAAATAGTCAGAACGAAACCAAATTGCCGACTCCATGTGGACGCCACCCAGGCCATCGGAAAAATTCCCTTCTCTTTTGATGAATTCGACACAATCAGCCTTGCCGCCCATAAGTTTTACGGACTGAACGGTAGCGGTATTTTATTTAAGAGAAAAGACATTGTAATCGATCCTTTGATCCACGGGGGCTCCGGTGCGACGCTTTACAGAAGCGGGACACCAACATTGGCTTTGGCAGTCGCTTTTGAAACGGCTCTGCATCTTTCGCTGGAAGCCTTGCCACAACGGCGGGAAAAGGTGCATTATCTGAACGAACGTTTGCGAAGTGCATTTAAGGCATATCCAGAGGTTAGAATCAACAGCCCTAACGATGCTGTGCCTCATATCCTGAATGTCAGTGTTGCAGGCGTCAAAGGTTCAAGAATGCAGCAACTCTTAGCCGATAGAGATGTATGCGTTTCAGTCAAATCGGCATGCTCTACGGAAGGGACTCCTTCCAAGGCCGTTTTTGCAGTCAGCAAAGACAGAAAGAACGCGCTATCTTCATGGAGAATCAGCCTGAGCCATCTGACAACAGAAGAGGAGATTGAAAGGTTCTTGGAAATCTTTGATCAATGTCTGAAGGAAATCGCAGTATGAATAAACCGCTAGAAAAGTTTCAGCTTGTAGAACGCAGCATCCAAAAGAAATATAATCAGGAACTATGGACGCCCTTTATCCGGGCCATTAAACAATACGAGCTAATTCATGAAGGGGACAAGATCGCCGTCTGTATCTCCGGCGGCAAAGATTCCATGCTGATGGCAAAGCTCATGCAGATGCTGCATCGGCACAGCGATTTCCCGTTTGACGTAGAATACCTTGTTATGGATCCGGGATATAACGAGGTGAACCGCCAGAAAATCGAAAGCAACGCGGCTCTTCTGCATATTCCAATTACGATATTCGAAACCAATATATTTGATGTTGCCAATAATACCGATCAGTCGCCCTGTTATCTTTGTGCGCGAATGCGAAGAGGAAATCTCTACGCAAAAGCGAAGGAACTCGGATGCAATAAGATCGCTCTGGGGCATCACATGAACGACGTGATTGAAACGACGGTCATGGCAATGTTTTACAGTTCGCAGTTGCAAGGGATGCTTCCGAAGCTGCACAGCACGAATTTTGAAGGGATGGAACTGATTAGGCCTCTGTATTGCATTCGCGAGGAAGATATTCTTGCATGGCGAAACTATAATGAACTTGAATTTATCCAGTGTGCCTGCCGGTTTACCGAAAACTGCTCTATATGCGACAACGGAGGTGGCGGCTCCAAGAGACAAGAAATCAAGACGCTGATTCGAAGACTAAAACGGGACAACCCCAAAATTGAGAACAGCATCTTCAACAGCATCCATTCAGTAAACATCGAGACTTTCCCGGGCTATAAAACTGACGGGGAAGTGCACAGCTATTTGGAGAATTACATCAAACCGGAAGAAAAGGCTAAATAGGCGTTGTTGTATCAAAGAAGCCGCATGCCCTATAGAAAAATAATATAAGCCAAAATATTGTTTTTAAAGTTGCCGTTTGTTATTTTCCTATTAAAAACATAGGAAAGTATTTAGGAGCTAAAAGATGGCATCCACACACTACATGGATTTACTGATGCAGAATTCGCCGTGGAACCTGATTCTGTTCATGGCGATTCCCGTTGTCTTGGCAGAAACCATCGCGATTACGGAACTGCTGATTCCGCTTCTTTCGCAAAGGGCCGAGTTGATGAAAAAAGTGAACCGCGTGTGCGGCGTACTTGCAGGTGTTGCGTTTATCGGCATTATTCTTTATCTTTTCCCGACGGTGGTCCTGCCGATAGCTTCCAATGGGCAGTTCAGGACATGGGTCGATGCGGTCGCCATCTTCTCGTATCTGCTGGCGGGCATCCCGATGATTCTGCTGGCACTGCTCAACCTGAAGTTACTCTTTAAGCGTTCGGAGCCGAAGAAAAGGCACGTCATCCGCATCTCTTTGCTGGCGGCGTTCCTGGTTCTTTCACACATCGCCATGATTTTCGGCATGGTAGATCCATCCATTGCAGGCTACCAGCCAGCAAAACAATCCGTCGAAATGAATCATTCCCACCATCATTCGCACGGCGATGTTCAACAGGATTTTTTGCAGCAAGACCATTCTATGCATGACCATTCGCATCATCACTGATGCATAAATCCGTCATTGCATCAAAATACTTGCCGCACAGAACAACAGCGAAAGCCCCATCAGAATGTTGATGGTCTTGTGGTATTCTCCGAAGAATTTTTTAAGGATTACTCCGGCGAAAAGCCACGCCAAGTTACATACGGGGCCTGTAAATGGCAAAAGCAGTCCACACAAAAGCAACGATGGGAAATCAGCGTTATAAGGTAGCGCATAAATCGATACGGCCGTCACGCAGAAAACCATAATCTTGACATTCGTCAACTGGATTAAAAAACCGGTAATGAATGTCCCCTTGACTTTGTCGTCTGTTTCAGATTGCTGCGGGGAAAAGGCTTCCTTGAACAACTTGAACGCAAGCCACACAATGTAGATAACGCCTATTAACGAAAGTGTCTTGATATGTTGCTCGAATACCGTACCGATGAAATAGCAAACGAATACAGAAAGCAGTGCGATGGTCGTGTAGCCCGCAAAAAGCCCATACCATTGATGAATGGCATTCCGCTTGCCATGCCGCAAGGCCATCGAAAGCGAGCTCAAGTTGGCTGGGCCCGGCGTAATTCCCGAAACGAATGCGTAGAATAAAAATGAAGGTATCAGTTCTGCTGGTATCATAAATATTAAAGTTGTAACAATTCCGCAATTCCTTGTTTAAGTCGGCTTAGACCTTCTAGGCACACGCTTCTGGGGCAGGCGACGTTCATTCGCAAAAAATGTTCGCCGCCGGAGCCGTAGGCATCCCCGCCGATAACGAAGAGGCCCGTTTTACGTTTTAAATGGGCGGCAATATTTCGCCCTGTTTCGGGCAATGCCGAAACATCAAGCCACACAAGGTAGGTGGCGTCACCCTTGACGGCCTTGATTTCAGGAAGTTCCTTCGCCAAAAATTCTTCGACCAATTTACGATTTTCCCAAAGGTATTTGCGCAGACTTTCAAGCCATGGCTCGCCATGTTCAAACGCGGCAATCGCAGCTACAGTCGCAAAAGAATTGGGAGCGGCCACCTTGTCTGTATACAGCGCATAGCGCACCTTTCGCCTTAACGATGCATTGGCGACATATACCGCCGAAGTGTGGAGCCCCGCCAAATTGAAAGTCTTCGTGGGCGCAATGCAAGTAATGCTTACCTCGCGGCAAGTTTCTGATGCTGCAGCAAACGGCACATAGTGCGTCCCTGGCTCCGTAATGTCGCAGTGAATTTCATCGGAAACGACTGTGACATTATGCTTCTTGGCAAGTTCGCCGATTCTCGCCAAGTCTTCTGTGCTCCAGATTTTGCCAATCGGATTATGGGGATTGCAGAGAATCAGCAGGTTTGTTTGCGAATCAGAAAGTTTCTGTTCCAAATCGGCAAAGTCAATGGAATACTCGCCATTTTTATAGACGAGTTGATTCTCGACGACATTGCAACCGCTGTTTACGATGCAGTTATAGAAATTGTTGTAAACCGGCGATTGGATGACGATATGCGCGCCAGGAGCGGCAAGACGCTTGATGACGGAGAAAATCGAAGGCATCACGCCCGCAGAGAAAATCAGATTTTCCTTTTCCATTTTCAGGTGATGCCGTCGATTCCACCAATCGATGTAGGCATTGTACCATTCGTCAGGAACATCCGCATACCCGAAAACACCATGATCCAAACGGCTTTTGAGAGCATCCAGAATTTCGGGAGCGGTCTGGAAATCCATATCCGCCACCCACATGGGGAGCACGTTTTCGGCGACATTCCATTTTATGGAATCCGTATTCCGCCGGTTGATTACGATGTCGAAATCATATTTAGATTGCCGCGTCACCTTCGGTTCCTCACAATGACGTAGATTGGTTGCGACATTAAATAAAATATGTCAGGTCAGATTTTTCAGTGGAGCCGAGCATCGTCGCGACACCGCCAAGTTCCACGCCGTCAATCAATTCCTCGGCAGTGATTCCCATGAGTTCCATCGACATCTGGCAGGCGACAAACTTCACGCCCTTCTGCCTTGCGTTTTCGATCAGTTCTTCAAGCGAAGAGACTCCATTCTGCTTCATCACGGCGCGAATCATCTTTGCGCCGATGCCGCCGAAATTCATGCGGGAAAGCCCGAGTTTCTTGGAGCCGCGGGGCAACATGATGCTGAACATTTTCCCGATAAAAGACTTCTTGACGCGAACCTTTTCGGGCCTGCGCAAAAGACTCACGCCCCAGAAGGTAAAGAACATCGTGACCGGGCGACCCATCGCCGCGGCACCATTCGCCATGATAAACGACGCAATCGCCTTGTCCAAATCGCCACTGAAAACGACAAAAGTCTTGCCGTGTTCAAATTCCCGCTTTTCAGGAACAGGCGCATCGCGTTTCACGACCGTCGCATAAATCACGCCGTCTTTTTCGGAAAGCAATTTCAGTTCGTTGCCGGTACGCTGGCACCAAACTTCAACATCCGAGCGGAAGGCTTTTTCAGTCGCTTCCACCTGAACTTCTTCGCCAACGGACACACTTTTGACCGCTTCATCCACTTGCACAATCGGCCCCGGGCACTTCAAACCCTTGGCATCGACAAAGTGTACTTTAGGCACAGCGTCAAGCCCGCCCTCCACATTATGTACATCGTAATCCCTGTCAGCAAGGATTTCCGCCACCTGCTCGGAACGGTCGCCTGTCGAGCAAAACACGTAAACAGGTTTATCCTTCGGAATGGAATCTACTTTCTTGGAAAGTTCAAAAAACGGAACTTGAACAGCGCCGTTTACAGGCCGCACAATCGCTTCGCTCGGCTCGCGAACATCGAGCAAAGTCGAATTGTTTAAATCAATCTTGTAGAAATCTTTTGCAGGGAAATTCTTGACTTCGGACATAGCTCTACCTTTTCAGTCTTATACTTTAACCGAATAAAGATAGAACCCCGTACACCCCATTTCTAATACATTTTTTTGATAGCGGATTATCGGTTAATCTAATGGCTCGTTCAAGGGCGCACGATTATTTATATAGCCGATGTAAACCTATAGAAAAAAATGATTATTCCGCATAAGAATTAAGTATTGGACAATGGCAAAAATGCCTTCTATATTTTGCCGCGTAAAAAAATCACCCCATCAAGGAGCCCATCTTCTAAACGCAATTTTTTCAAATGGGATAAGAGACGCCCGCTGAGACGGGCATGACAAAACAAAAAATTATAGCCCACGAGGTACTAAACATGAATTTTAAGAAACTGACTATTGCATCTGTCGCTATTCTCTCTCTCGCCCTTACCGCTTGCGAATCTTCCGAAGAAAAGGGTGCATCCAACAACGCCAAGGTCGAAAAGCAGACGCTCACCAACGTGTCTTACGACCCGACACGCGAACTCTACGCCAACTACAATGTCGCCTTTGCCAAGCACTGGAAAGAAAAGACCGGCAAGGATGTAGAAATCACGCAGTCCCATGGCGGTTCCGGCAAGCAGGCTTTGGAAGTAGCCAACGGTCTCGAAGCCGACGTGGTGACGCTCGCCCTCGAATTCGATGTGAACGCCGTGCGCGACGCAGGCCTTATCGAAGACGGCTGGGTCAAGGAATTCCCGCTGAACAGTTCTCCGTACACCTCCACCATCGTGTTCCTCGTCCGCAAGGGCAACCCGAAGAATCTGAAGGATTGGGGTGACCTCGTGAAGCCCGGTATCGGCATTATCACGCCGAACCCGAAAACTTCCGGCGGTGCGCGCTGGAATTACCTTGCCGCCTGGGCGTGGGCCGAAAACCAGTATAACGGCGACCAGGAAAAGGCAAAGGATTTCGTGAAGAAACTCTACGGCAACGTGCTCGTGCTCGCCTCGGGCGCCCGCGGCTCTACGACGACCTTCATCGAAAACGGCCAGGGCGACGTGTTGCTCTCCTGGGAAAACGAAGCCTTCCTCGCGCTCAAAGATTATCCGAATGACTACGAAATCGTGATTCCCTCCATCAGCATTCTGGCTGAACCCTCCGTCGCCATCGTGGACAAGGTGGTTGACAAGCGCGGCACCCGCGAACTTGCCACCGAATACCTGAACTACCTCTACAGCGACGAAGGCCAGCACATTGCCGCAAAGAATCACTACCGTCCGTCTAACAAGGAAATCCTCGCGCAGTACAAGGAATTCGACCCGAACGTGAACCTGTTCAGCATCGAACGCTTCGGCGGTTGGGATAAGGCGCAGAAGACGCACTTCTCCAACGGCGGCATCTTCGACCAGATTTACGAGAAGAAGTAATCGCCTAGATTTTTGCCATAAATAGCCAATTAAAAAACTTCCTGTATGCAAGTACAGGAAGTTTTTTTACGTGCGCTATAAGAAAAAGCGATAATTCCGCATAAGAATTTAGTATTGGACGCCTCAAAAAGCGGGTTCTATATTTGCGACACCTATGAAAAGAAACAGTGTTGTCATACCGGGCTTTGGCCTTACTACGGGCGTTACGCTTGCGATTTTGAGCGTGGTGGTGTTGATTCCCCTCGCCTCGCTGGTCGTATTTTCGGCCCAAATGAGTGCAAGCGAAATTATTGATGTCATTACGCGGCCCCGTGTGCTTTCGAGTTTCAAGGTGAGTTTTTTTACGGCCTTTATTGCGTCGCTGATCAATGCGGTGATGGGAGTCATATTGGCATGGGTCTTGGTGCGCTATACATTTCCGCTCAAGCGATTAGTAGATGGAACGATTGAGCTTCCATTCGCGCTCCCGACAGCGGTGGCGGGCATCGCACTCACGGCACTCACGGCCGATACGGGACTTATAGGCGGATTCTTTGCTAAATTCGGAATCAAGATTGCATTTACGCAAGTGGGCATTACGGTGGCGCTCGTGTTTATCGGCATTCCGTTTGTGGTGCGCGCGGTGCAGCCGGTGCTCGAAAAACTGGACCCCGCTTACGAAGAGGCCGCAGGCGTGCTGGGCGCAAGCCGTGCGACGATTTTTTGGAAAATCATTCTGCCAGAACTCAAGCCAGCGATTTTTACCGGATTCGGCCTTGCGTTCGGACGCTGCCTCGGCGAATACGGTAGCGTCGTGTTCATTGCGGGTAACCAGCCGTTCGAAACCGAAATTGCGCCGCTGATTATCATGTCGGAATTGCAGGAATATGACTATGCAAGCGCCACGACAATTGCGCTCGTAATGCTTGTGGCGTCTTTTGCAACATTGTTCCTGGTGAACCTTGCGCAGGCGAGAAATTCGAAGATTCTCAAGGGAGGCCGCTAATGTCAAAAGCTATTTCAAAAGAAAGACAAGCAGTCGCTCTCAAGGAAAGCAAAGGTTCGAAGGCCGTCAAGTGGACTCTTATCGGCATCAGTTTCGCGTTCATATTCTTGATGCTGATTTTACCGCTGATTACGGTGATTACCGAGGCATTCAAGCAAGGTTTTGCAGTGTATTCCAAGGCAATAGCCGACAATTACACCGTCAAGGCGATTCTCTTGACGCTGGAGGCGACGTTCTTCGCGGTCGTCATCAACACGATTTTTGGCTTGTGCGCAGCATGGTCCATTACCAAGTTCAAGTTTAAGGGCAAAAAGATTCTGGCGACGCTGATTGACTTACCGGTGACGGTTTCACCGATTATCGCAGGCCTCATTTTCCTGCTCACATTCGGCAGGCAGAGCCCGATTTTCCCGCTGTTGCAGGATTGGGACATCAAGATTGTATTTGCGGTTCCGGGCATTGTACTTGCAACGATATTTGTCACATTCCCGTTCATTTCGCGCGAACTCATTCCGGTACTAGAATCGCAGGGAACCGACGAAGAAGAGGCGGCGGCACTTATGGGTGCGAAGGGCTTTACCATTTTCCGCAGGGTCACTTTCCCGCATATCAAGTGGGCGTTCCTTTACGGCGTGGTACTTTGTGCGGCGCGCGCGATGGGCGAATTCGGCGCCGTCTCCGTGATATCGGGGCATTTGCGCGGCAAGACGAACACGCTTCCGCTGCATGTAGAAATTTTGTTTAACGAATTCCAGTACGTGCCCGCGTTTGCGGTGGCGTCGATACTGGTGATGCTCGCCATTCTCATTCTGGTCGCGAGAAGTTTGATAGAACACAAGGGAAGAAAGAAGGGTTAACGGATTGTCACGTCGCCTGCGGCTCCTCGCAATGACGAATCGGTCGAAAGCAACAAACAGGAGATTTTATGTACGTAGAACTAAAACACATCAACAAGCATTTCGGCAATTTCAAGGCATCCGACGATGTGACAGTCGGGATTGAAAAGGGTAAGCTGATTGGGCTCCTCGGCCCGAGTGGTAGCGGCAAGACGACAATTCTCCGCATGATTGCAGGGCTCGAAAATCCGGACAGCGGCGAGATCATCATCGATGGCAAAGTCGTGAATAACATTCCGGCGAGCAAGCGCGGCATAGGATTCGTTTTCCAGAGCTACGCATTGTTCCGCTACATGACCGTTTTTGAAAATATCGCATTCGGCCTGAAAATCGCAAAAAAATCCAAGGAAGAAATTCGCAAGCGCGTGTTGGAACTTCTGGATTTGGTAGGCCTTTCGGGCCTTGAAAAACGCTACCCCAGCGAACTTTCGGGCGGACAGCGCCAGCGTGTAGCCTTCGCACGAGCACTTGCCCCCAACCCGCAGCTTTTGCTCCTCGACGAACCCTTCGCCGCCATCGACGCGAAAGTTCGCCAGGAACTGCGCCATTGGCTCAAGCAAATGATTGCGAAACTCGGCGTCACCAGCATCTTTGTAACGCATGACCAAGACGAAGCCATCGAAGTAGCCGACGAGCTCATCATCACGAACAAGGGGCGCATCGAACAGGTGGGAACCCCCTACGAAATCTACAACAATCCGAAAACCGCCTTCACCGCATCTTTCTTCGGGCAGCCCTCCATTTTCAAGGACTACAGCAGATTCCGCAATTTCGAGGCTATCGAAAAAATTGATAACGCAGTTGTCCGTCCCGAATTTGTAAAGGTCACCAAAAAAAGCGAAGTGCAGAAATACTCAAAGTCCGCCGAAGAGGGCATCGTGGAAGAAGTCAACTTCCGCAGTTACGGAATCGAGCTTCGCATACGCGTGAACGGCGTGGAACTCACTGCCCGCAGGAGCTTTGACGAGCCCAAGGTGGAAGTGGGAGAAAAGGTCGACGTTTTCCTGTACCGGCTTTTCGTAACCGAGGGCAACGAGGCGCACCTGCTGAAAAACCAATCGCTCCGCGAGCCTGTCGTGGTAATTTAACCTTTGCGGAACAAAAATTTATAGAAAAAATCTATCAAAAGCAATACTTATTTAGTATTGGACGCGACAGAAGTTGCGTTTTATATTTGGCGACGTAACTAATAAAGGAAATCAAGGAGACGCAACTCATGGCAACGGACTATGCAACTCTAAAAAAAGGCGGTTGGATGCGCCAGAAGCAGAAGAATAACTTCTCGCTACGCGTGCGCGTCGTGGGCGGAAACCTGACCGCAACCCAGCTGGCAAAAATTGCCGAAGTCGCCGAGAAATACGGCGAAGGTTACGCTCATTTGACCTCTAGACAAAGTGTCGAGATTCCTTTTATCAAGCTTGAAAACGTCGACGACGTGAAAAACGCACTTGCCGAAGGCGGCGTAGAGCCTGGCGTTTGCGGCCCCCGCGTGCGCACGATTACCGCTTGCCAAGGCGAAGCCGTTTGTCCCAGCGGATGCATTGACACCTACGCACTCGCCAAGGAACTGGACAATCGCTATTTCGCCCGCGAACTCCCCCACAAGTTCAAATTCGGCGTGACCGGTTGCCAAAACAATTGTCTGAAAGCCGAAGAAAATGACGTGGGCATTAAGGGAGCCATCAAAGTCAAGTGGGCCGAAGACCGCTGCATTGGTTGCGGACTCTGCGCTAAATCTTGCCGCAAGGGCGCTATCAAGGTCGAAAACAAGAAAGTCATTTTTGACGAAAACCAGTGCAACTTCTGCGGACGTTGTTACAAGTCATGCCCCACCGACGCATGGGACGCCACGCACGGCTACATCGTGTCTTTCGGTGGACTTTTCGGTAACAGCATCAACAAGGGCGAAACGATTATCCCCTTTGTCGAGGACAAGCAAAAGTTGCTTAACATCTGTGATGCAGCCATCACGTTCTTTGCCGAAAACGCAAAGCCCAGCGAACGTTTCAAGTTTACCATAGACCGCATTGGCCACGATGTCTTTGCGCAAAAAATCAAAGACGCTTATAACGGCCAATGAAAATAGAACGACTTAAAACAGATTTGTTGATTATTGGTGGCGGCACGGCTGGTTGCTATGCCGCCATTACTGCCACTTCGGACAATACTGCGCCAAATGCCGCAGGCAACAAAAGTGCCGACCTCAAAATCCTTATCGTTGAAAAGGCGAATATCAAGCGCAGTGGTTGCCTTGCCGCTGGCGTGAACGCCTTGAACGCCTACATTACCGAAGGTCGCACGCCCAAGGATTACGTAGAATACGCCAAGAAAGACGCCGACGGAATCGTTCGCGAAGACCTCCTCTACAGCATTTCCGAAAAGTTCAACGAAGTCACCGCCCATCTGGAAAAATTGGGCCTTGTCATCTTGAAGGACAAGGACGGCAAATATGTCACTCGCGGGAATCGCAACATCAAGATCAACGGCGAAAACATCAAGCCGATTCTCGCCAAGGCTGTCAAGGAACTCCCCAATGTGACCGTGTTGAATCACGTGAACATTTTTGACTTCTCGGTACACGGCAATAAAATTGACGGTGCATTCGGTTTCGGAATCGAGAACGATACATTCTACGCCATCGAAGCGGGCGCAGTCATTATCGCGACGGGCGGAGCCGCCGGACTTTACCGCCCGAACAATCCGGGATTTTCCCGACACAAGATGTGGTACCCGCCGTTCAATACGGGCGCAGGTTATGCGATGGGTATCCGTCACGGTGCCGAGATGACAACCTTCGAAATGCGATTCATTGCATTACGTTGCAAAGATACGATTGCGCCCACGGGAACACTCGCGCAAGGTGTCGGCGCAAAGCAGGTGAATTCTCTCGGCGAAATTTACGAGACGAAATACGGCATTTCGACTTCAGAACGCGTTTACGGAACGGTGACCGAAAATCTGGAAGGCCGCGGGCCCTGCTATTTGAGAACCGAAGGCATTTCTGCCGAGCAAGAGGAATCGCTTTTGAAGGCCTACCTGAATATGGCCCCGTCGCAGACTATCCGCTGGCTTGAAAATGAAACGCCGTCGAAAGCGAATGTTGAAATTGAAGGTACGGAACCATACATTGTTGGCGGCCACACCGCTAGCGGTTATTGGGTCGACACCAAGCGCGCCACGACCATTCAAGGGCTTTACGCCGCAGGCGATGTAGCCGGAGGTGCACCGCAAAAGTACGTGACCGGCGCACTTGCCGAAGGCGAAATCGCGGCGAAGTCTGCCGTAGAGTATATAAAAGCAAAGGTGGATCGCCACGCCCCCTTACAGGGGTCTCGCAATGCCCCCGGAATAAATCCGGGGCAGGCTCTAGACGCAGAAGTACCGCTCAACATCAGTGATTCCAACATCGCAAGTCATGTTGCAGAAATCGAAAAGTTTTTCCAAAACAAAAAAAGCGACTTCACAACGGAACAACTTGAAGAGACTATGCAAATTGTTATGGACACTTATGCAGGCGGCATAAAGACGGGTTATCGTTATAGCGAAAACCAGCTGAAACTTGCCAAGAAAGAAATTGAAGAAATCGAGAAGTTGACCAACAAATTGGGAGCCGCAGACCTGCAAGAGGTCATGTACATCTACGAGCTCAAGGAACGCCTTACGGTTTGCAGGAGCGTCATCGCACACCTCGCGGCACGCCATGAAACCCGCTGGCACAGCTTCGCAGAAAACCTTGACTATCCCGAAAAAGACAATATCAACTTCCGCAAATATGTGAATTCCCGCCTCGAAAACGGCGAAATCAAAATCATCTTGCGCGAACTCACCGCAGAAGGGCAAAGAAACTATGAGCATCAGCATTGATCAAAGTAAATGCATTGGCTGCGGGAAATGCCACGATGTTTGCCCCGGCACGCTAATCAAGATAAACGAAAATAAAAAGGCATTTATCAAGTACCCCAAGGATTGTTGGGGTTGCACCTCGTGCATCAAGGAATGCCCCGTTCATGCTATCCATTTCTTCCTCGGTGAAGACATCGGCGGCAAGGGCAGCAAGGTGCACACCGAAAAAGTAAACGGTCTCGTACGATGGATTGTCGAGTTCCCCGATGGGAGCGTAAAGACAATCGACATCGACCCCAAAGAATCGAACAAGTATTAGGAGTTTCACAGTGAGCGAATATTCACACCTCGACGAGCTGGAAGCCGAAGCTATCTACATCATCCGCGAAGTCGCTGCCGAATGCGAAAAGCCGGTGATGCTGTATTCGATTGGCAAGGACAGTTCCGTCATGCTACATTTGGCTCTCAAGGCATTCTACCCCGAGAAGCCGCCCTTCCCGTTCTTGCATGTGAACACCACATGGAAGTTCCGCGAAATGATTGAGTTCCGCGACAACATCGCGAAAAAGCTCGGCATCGAAATGCTGGAATACATCAACCAGGATGGCGTCAAGCAAGGCATCAACCCGTTCGATCACGGTTCGGCCTACACCGACATCATGAAGACACAAGCCTTGAAGCAGGCGCTGAACAAGTACGGCTTTACCGCAGCATTTGGCGGTGGACGCCGCGACGAAGAAAAATCCCGCGCCAAGGAACGCATCTTCTCGTTCCGCAATTCTGCACACGCCTGGGACCCGAAAAACCAGCGCCCCGAAATGTGGAAACTTTACAACACCAAAATCAACAAGGGCGAAAGCATCCGCGTTTTCCCAATTTCAAACTGGACCGAAAAAGACATCTGGCAGTACATCAAGCGCGAAAAGATTGACATCGTTCCGCTTTACTTTGCAGCCCCGCGCCCGGTTGTAGTGCGCGACGGCAACATCATCATGGTGGATGACGAACGATTCCCGCTGCGCGAAGGCGAAAAGCCCGAAATCAAGTCGGTACGTTTCCGCACGCTCGGTTGCTACCCACTCACAGGCGGCGTTGAATCGACCGCCACCACGCTTGATGAAATCATTGACGAAACCCTGAGCGCCGTCTCTTCGGAAAGAACTTCGCGCGTCATCGACAACGAAGCCGCCGGAAGCATGGAACGCCGCAAGAGGGAGGGATATTTCTAATGAAAGGTTTGTTAAAGTTTATTACATGCGGCAGCGTGGACGACGGAAAATCCACACTCATCGGCCACATTCTTTACGACTCCAAATTGCTTTACACCGACCAGGAAAAGGCTTTGGAATTGGACAGCAAGGTCGGTAGCCGCAGCGGAAAGATTGACTATTCGCTTTTGCTTGACGGTCTGATGGCTGAACGCGAGCAGGGCATTACCATCGACGTCGCATACCGTTATTTCACTACGGATAACCGCAGCTTTATCGTGGCCGATACGCCGGGGCACGAAGAATACACCCGCAACATGGCCGTGGGCGCATCTTTTGCCGACCTCGCAGTGATTCTCGTAGATGCATCGCAAGGCGTTCTCGTACAGACGCGTAGGCACGCCCGCATTTGCAGGCTGATGGGTATTCGCCACTTTGTCTTTGCCGTGAACAAGATGGATCTTGTGGGCTACAGCGAAGATGTATTCAACAAAATCAAGGTACAAATCGCAGAACTTGCACAGACTCATTCCCTGAGCAACATACAAGTTATTCCGCTTTCGGCAACAGAAGGCGACAACGTTACCATCAAATCGAAAAACATTGCATGGTATCAAGGTCCTGCATTACTTGAATACCTTGAAAATGTCGATACATCAAGCTCTGCACTAGAAAAGGGATTTTACATGCCCGTGCAGCGCGTGAGCCGCCCCGACCGTACATTCCGCGGATTCCAAGGACAAATTGAATCTGGAACGATTCGCGTCGGAGACGTCATCAAATCCCTCCCGAGTTACGAGAAAGCATCCGTCAAAAGCATTCTCTACACAAACAGGAATGTCGAAGAAGCCCACGCTGGCGAACCGGTCACGATTACGCTAGACCGTGAAGTTGACGTATCGAGAGGTTGCGTGCTCGCTAGAGATGCAAGCATCGGTAGCTACAAGAAAATCAAGGCGTCACTTTTGTGGATGGATGACGAGCCGCTTTCGCTAGGCAAAGACTACCTCGTCAAAATCGGGACAAAGATTATTCCTGGAACACTCACGAAAATCGACTATGCCATTGACGTGAACACAGGCGCACACTTAGAAACAGAAAGCATTTCCAAAAACGGGATTGCCGTCTGCGAACTTGTTTTCGCCGAAGCCATTGTCGTTGATCTTTTTGAAAAGCACAAAACGCTTGGCGAGCTCATTCTCATTGACATCGTAACGCATGCAACAGCCGCTTGCGGCGTTGTTGAAGGGCTCTACGAAAAGCAACTTCAATCCAACGAAAAGGCAGCCTTTGTGCAAGGCGAGCGCCATGGTCGAGGAGAAATTTTTGAAGAATTTTTCTACGATACAGCAACGCTCTCTGTCGTAAAACAGCAACCTGTAAAGCAACACTACACGGTTGGCGACGAAATTCCCACCACAGGCGAAAGCTACCACTACCCCGATGATTTTGATATCATCATTTTGCGAGACAGTGTTGCCGTCAAGGTTCGTGGCAAGCGCATCGCAGGCGTGTTGGCCGCCGCAGATTATCGCTACGAGGGCGTTCCCGTCATCAATGGGCGCGGCTTTGAAATCAAGGTCCACTCCGATGCAGACGTGAAGCAGTTACTCAGTGAATACGAAGCCGCAGGCATCGACCACCGCGAAGAATTTTTCCGCAAGTGGACGGCCTTCGACACATACCGCAAGGTAGTGATTCACTAACTTACGCGCCAAATCCGAACATATTCATTATCACACCCATCTGAGCCCGCCCCGGATTCATTCCAGGTGCGAACTTTTTATTTTCAACAACCTACTTTGTTAGTAATATTATAAACAAATTAAATAACATATATCTGATAGAGAAAGTCGATAACTCCACATAATTTTAAAGTATTGGACAAGCGTCAAAGCCCCTTCTATATTTGTGCGCACAAAAAAAACAATACAAAAAAATTCAACTACAATCAAGGAGCTTTCGAATGAATCAGATTTTCAAGAAGATTGCCGCCGCTGCGGTTTTTGCAACCTCCGTCTTCACCTTCTCTGCCTTCGCCGAAGAAGCGAAGAAGGCCGATGAACCCGCTTTCAAACTCACCGGAAACGTGCAGGCGCAAGCCATCAAGGCCGTTTACGACAACGAAGCAGACAATACGCTGGACAATTCCTTCCTGCGCGCAAACGTCGGCGGAAAGTACTCTTCCGACAACTTCGACGCCGTAATCAACCTGCGCATTTTCTCGCCCGCCTTCGGCAACAAGGTCAAGGATGGCGAAGGAAAGACGTTCAGCTTCGACAAGATTAGCGCCGATACCTATTACGCCAATTACAAGTGGAATTCGGAATTCGGCAAGTTCAACTTGCAGTTTGGTCGCTTCCGCACCGACTGGACGGTGGCAGGCAACTTCGGTACATATGTCGACGTGAATCTCTCCAAGCGCGGATTCCTCGCTCGCGATTACCAGCATGACGCCATCGCATTCGGCTTCGAGAAAGGTATTTCCACATTCAGTGCCTTGCTTGGTACCTACGATTCCTACTTCAACACGGGCTACCTCCGCTTCGAAGAGACCGTCAAACTCGGTGACGCAAAAATCAGCGCTGCCTACCGCGGCAACGTTCTCGACCCGATCCAGCATACCGCCGAAGTCACGCACCGCATCGCAGGTCGCGCAAGCTACAGCTTCTTCAAAAACTTCGCGCTCTACGGCGAAATCGCCTACATCACCACGGGTGACGACGAAAATCTCAGCGCACGGAATGGCATCAAGTCCGAATACGCTCAGGGAACTGATTACCTCCCGTTCTTCGTGGGTGTCGAAATTCCGACCGCTGGAATCCTGAACGGCCTCTATGCGGAACTTGAATACGTCGGCGATCGCAATGAAATCACCGAAGGTGCCGATGAAATCGCCTGGACCGTCAGCGCCATCAAGAAATTCGGCAAACGCACCAAGTTGCAGATTAGCGCCTACAGCGAGAAGGAAATCTCCGATGTCGCCATAGCCGCCCGCATCACCGCAACCATCCAGTAGGTTTTTGTTGTACACTCCAGCGCTCTCGACGTGATTTTTTGACGTCAGGAGCGTTTTATTATTCAACAAAACTGATTTAACCGTTCAACTTATAGAAAAAACCTATTAAAAGCCATATGTATTTAGTATTGGACGCAGCAAATGCCGCGTTCTATATTTGGCAACAAACAAAATATGTACGGAGGCAAAAATGGCAGAACCTGAATTTAAGATAGATGACACCATAGACATTACCGATGTCGTGTGCCCAACCACTTTCGTGAAGGCGAAGGTCGCGCTCGAAGAGCTCGAGGACGGGCAGATTCTCTCGGTACGCCTGAACGACGGCGAGCCGGTGCAGAACGTGCCGCGCAGCATCAAGGAAGAAGGCCACGAAATTCTACGACTCACCGACAATCAGGACGGAACGTTTACGCTGATTGTGAAGAAGGTCGGGGACTAACCGAAAAAGGCGATCCCGGAATAAATCCGGGATGACAGCGAAAACATTTAACTAAAAGGAATTTCAAACATGTTTATTACTGTTGCAGGAAACAAGAAAGAATACAAGGACGGCCTGACCGTCGCAGAACTTATTGAAGCCGAAAAGATTGACAACCCGCTCTACGTCACGGTTTCCGTGAACGAGGAATTTGTCGAAAACGGCACGTTCGAATCCACCACCCTCAAGGACGGCGATACCGTCGAATTCCTCTACTTCATGGGAGGTGGCTGCTAATGGCTTTTACCAATGAACAACTCGAGCGCTATTCCCGCCACATCATCTTGAAAGAGGTGGGTGCGAAAGGCCAGAAGAAGCTGTTGAACGCGAAGGTGCTGATTATCGGTGCAGGAGGCCTGGGCGCCCCTGCCGCCATGTACCTCGCGGCGGCAGGTGTCGGCACTATCGGTATTGCCGATGCCGACGTCGTGGATCTCTCGAATTTGCAGCGCCAAATTATCCACGCCACCAAGGACGTGGGCAAGCTGAAGGTGCAGTCCGCAAAAGAGACGATGGAAGCGATGAACCCCGACGTGAAGGTGATTACGTACCACACGTTCGTCACGAGCGAGAACATCCTTGACCTCATCAAGGATTACGATTTCGTGATTGACGGGACAGACAATTTCCCGGCGAAGTTCCTCATCAACGATGCGTGCGTGATGGCGAAGAAGCCCTTCTCCCATGCGGGCATCATCCGCTTTCAGGGCCAGCTCATGACATACGTTCCGGGCCAGGGACCGTGCTACCGCTGCGTGTTCAAGGAACCCCCTCCGAAAGACGCCGTGCCTACCTGCAAGCAGGCGGGCGTCATCGGCGCGATGGGCGGTGTCATCGGAAGTTTGCAGGCGATGGAAGCGGTCAAGTACATCCTCGGCGTGGGCAACCTGCTCACGGGTTACCTGCTCACGTACAATGCGCTTACCATGGAATTCCGCAAGGTCAAACTCCCGACCAAGACGGACGACTGCGCGGTTTGCGGTACGCACCCGACCATCACGCAGCTGATTGACTACGAACAAGTGGCTTGCGACTTGAAGCATTAAGAGGTAAGAGCGCGGACCTACGGTCCTTTGAGGTGTGGGGACGCTCGCTACACTCGCTTCGAGGAGAGAAATATGATTACAATTTCAAAAGACAACTACGGAAAAATCCTCGCGCATGCGGAGAAGAACCTCCCGGAAGAAGCCTGCGGGCTGATTGCGGGGCGTATCGATGGCGAAAACAAGCATATCGAGAAGGTCTACCTGCTCACGAATATCGACCATTCGAACGAACATTTTTCGCTTGATCCCAAGGAACAGCTCGCAGCCATCAAGGACATGCGCCAAAACGGCCTTACCCCGCTTGGCAACTGGCATTCCCATCCGGAATCGCCGTCGCGTCCCTCCGACGAAGACAAGCGTCTCGCTTATGATAGCAAGGCGAGCTACTTGATTCTTTCTCTACAGGACCGCGTAAAACCGGTGCTTAATTCCTTCCACATCGAAGGTGTGGATGCCACCAACGAAGGCTTGGTGATAGAATAAAGGACTCCGTACAATGGTGCCCCCGGGGTCCTTGTGAAATTCCGACTCTGGGGGCACTTCTTTTCGGAATTCTTTATGGAAATCAACCTGAGCAAAAATTCGTCTTGTCAAATGGAGGTCGCCGCAAAAGCCGCCTACCCGGGCGAATGCTGCGGAATTTTGCTCGGGAAATCCGGCGAAAACGGTGAAATTGAAGTTTTGGAAACCCGCGAAGCCCCCAACTTGATTCAGGGAACGCAGAAATCCGCCCATTTCAGGATAGATCCGCTGTTCCTTTACCAGGTGGAGCGCGAAATCGAAGGTAACGGAATCGAGGTAATCGGCTTTTACCATTCGCACCCTGATTGTGCGGCAGTTCCCTCGGATGAGGATTACGACAACATGGTACCGGGACTCGTCTATGTTATTTTATCCGTGACAAAAGACGGTGTCAAGGACATCAGAAATTACAAAAAAGATATTAATTACTGAAAAACGAATCCAGTTGCAAGCGTTATAAGAAAAAGCGATAATTCTGCATAAAAATATTGTATTGGACAACGTTAAAAGCCCAATCTATATTTGGCCGTGTACGGAATTACACTTTTTTTGTACGGAGGAAAAAGTGAAAATATACATATCTGCTACTCTCAGGAATTTCTTTGGGAAAAATGCCCAGGTCGAGATACCCGCAAGTTCGGTGAGAAAGGCTCTCGCCATCCTTCTCGACATGTACCCGGATGCCAAAAACGTCCTTTACGACGACAACAACAAGCTCCGGAACTTCATACAAATTTATATCAACGGCAAAAACCTGACGGTGGAGGCCCTTTGGGAAACGCCCCTGCCCGAAGATACCGAAATCCTGTTGCTGCCCGCCATCGCAGGCGGAGCACCGATTGTCGACAATACGACGGTAGACAGCCTCATTTCGGACGAAAGAAGAAAGGCGGTCTCGTTCGATGATTCCGAAGTGGAACGCTTCGGCAAACACCTGATGCTGCGTGAAATCGGCGTCAAGGGCCAAAAGCGCATCAAGGCTGCCAAAGTCGTTGTTGCGGGTGCAGGCGCGCTCGGTTCCCCGGTTATCCAGTACCTTGCCGCTGCAGGCGTGGGTACCATCAAGGTCATCGACTTCGACGAAGTCTCGCTCGAAAACCTGCAGAGTCAAGTACTTCACGGCACACGCGACATCAAGCGTCCGAAAGTCGCATCGGCCAAGGACAAGGTCAAGAACATCAACAAGAACATCGAACTCGTCGCCGAAAAGGTAAAACTCGATTCCTCGAACATCCTGGAAGAAATCGACGGTTACGATTTGGTGGTCGACTGTTCCGACAATTACAAGGCCCGCTACCTGATCAACGATGCGTGCGCATTGCACGGCATTCCCGTGGTATTCGGAGCCATCTACCAGTTCGAAGGCCAGGTAAGCGTCTTCAATCTGGATGGCGGCCCGTGCTACCGTTGCCAATTCCCTTCTCCCCCGCCGGCAGGGCTCATTCCGTCTTGCTCCGAGGGCGGAGCGATTAGCCCGCTTCCCGGCATTGTCGGAAGCATCCAGGCGAACGAAGCTCTCAAACTCATCTTGGGTATCGGCGAGCATCTGAACGGAAAGCTCCTGCATATCGACAGCCTGAACTTGACTTCGAGAATCCTCAAGGTGGAACGCAACAGGGCGTGCCCCATTTGCGGGAGCAACCCGACCATCACCGACGTGGAAGAAATCGACTACGAGGAACTTTGCGGGCTCAAGACCGAAAATGAAATTCCGGTGGAAGGCTTTACGCCCGAAGAACTCGCGAAGAAAATCGAAAACGGCGACCCGATGACCATCGTGGATGTACGCGAACCGCACGAACGCGCGATTCTGCGCTTCCCGAACGCCGTCGTGATTCCCATTGGACAGCTTGCCCGCAGGCAAAAAGAACTCGATCCGAACAAGGATACCGTCTTTATCTGCAAGCAGGGCAAGCGCAGCATCCTCGCGATAAACACGCTGCGCGAAGCCGGTTACACAGGCCCGCTTTACAACCTGAAGGGCGGTGTCGACGCCATGAAGGACATCATGTTCTCGCATGAAGGCGCATGGCTATAATAACAGATTATAGCGCAATAAATCAGTACAAAATTCTTAAAAAATCTCTTCGAGAAACACAAATAAATAACAACAAAGTAAGAATCGCTTTTTCTAACTTAACCCTACTAAAATTGTAGGGAAACAACAGGAACAAACTATAACAATCTAGTTTTCACAACTCACAACAAGAGGTAAACCACTATGGCAAATGAAGCTACAGAAAAGAAAACCGGCATCAATGCGCTTGGCGCAAAGGCTGCCTACAACCTGGCGAACGTCACCAAGACCAAGCCGCAATTTGGTGCGCTGACTCCCAAGTGGCTCACCAAGTTCCTTGAATTCAAGGGCCTTGAAACCGGTCTGTTCCGCGTGAACAAGGTCGTAGAAGGCGAAACTCCGCTGGACGTGCTCTGCAGCCAGACCAAGAAATCCGACATCATCCCGGAAGGCTACGTCGAATACGAAACCGAACCGCGCGAATACAAGCTCAATTCCATCTCCACGATCATCAACGTCAACACCGCGATCGAAGATGTTTACAGCTCCCCGTATGACCAGGTCCAGGAACAGCTCGGCCTCGCCATCGAATCGCTCCGCGAACGTCAGGAAAGCCAGCTCATCAACAACGACGATTACGGTCTGTTGAAGAACGTCGCCGATTCCCAGCGCATCCAGCCGATCCGCGCCGACGGCCGCCCGACCCCGGACGACCTCGACGAACTCATCACGAAGGTTTGGAAGGAACCGTCCTTCTTCCTCGCCCACCCGCGTGCCATTGCCGCCTTCGAGCGCGAATGCACCCGCCGTGGCGTGCCGCCTGTTGTCGTGGACATCGCCGGTGGCAAATTCCTCACCTGGCGCGGCATTCCGCTGATTCCGACGAACAAGCTCCTCGTCGACGGCGTGAAGGATCCGAAGTCCCAGGGAGGCAAGACGAACATCTTGCTCGTGCGTACCGGCGAAGCCAAGCGCGGCGTGATTGGCCTGTTCCAGGCCGGTCTCAAGAACGAACACTCTCGTGGCCTCTCCGTGCGTTTCCGCGGTATCGACAACAAGGGTGTCGCTTCTTACCTGCTTTCCCTGTACTGCTCTGCGGCTATCCTTGCCGACGACGCCATTGCAGTCCTTGAAGATGTAGAGGTTGGCGAATACTATGACTACGAATAATCCAGAAACCAGATCGCTGGAAGAGCTCGCCGGAGTTCCCAATGCGGCTGAACTGGAGCAGTTGGCAAATGAGTACTTTCCCGACTTGACGGACAGTGCTTATGCTGCAACTCCCGCGGCACCCGAAGTGCAGAATGCTTCTGTGGCTCAGGGAGTGAGCGCCGCCCAAGGGGCAGCCGCCATCAACCAGACTCCCGCATTCGACTGGGAACATCCGTTTGCGACCTATGGCGACCAGCCGACTTCTTCGGCTCCGTTCGCTTATGGCGGCAATTCCACCGATACCTGGCTCAACTCCGTGGAAGCCCCTGCGGTTCCCGAAGCAGAATTTGTGTCGCAGTTCGGCGACGTCCCGGCGGCGCCTGCGCCTGCAACGGGGTATTCTCCGAAGGTCCTTTCCAAGACCCAGGCAGCAGAAAATGCTCGCCCGATCGACGCTCCGACGTCCCTCGGCGGCGACTCCGTGAACAAGGCCGGCAACGCTAACAGCGGCTCCAATTCCCGCAACGATTCCATCCGCATCGGTTCCAAGACCCTGTCGCAGATCCGCGCCGACTTCCCGATTCTTTCGAAGCAAATCAACGGACATCCGCTGGTATGGCTCGACAACGGTGCAACGACGCAGAGGCCGCAGCAAGTCATTGACCGCATCAAGTACTACTACGAAAACGAGAACTCCAACGTGCACCGTGGTGCCCATACGCTCGCGGCTGCATCGACGGATGCCTACGAGAACGCCCGCGGCATTGTCCGCGACTTTATCGGCGCTCCCTCGGCCGAAGAAATCGTATTCGTGCGCGGTACCACTGAAGCAATCAACCTGGTGGCTAACGCCTACGTGAAGCCGACGCTCCAGCCGGGCGACGAAATCATCGTCTCCATCCTGGAACACCACGCGAACATCGTGCCGTGGCAGCTCATCGCCGAAGAAACGGGCGCGATTATCAAGGTGATTCCGTGTGATTCCACCGGTCAGCTCAAACTCCACGATTACGAAGCCTTATTCACGAAGCGCACCAAGTTCGTCTCCGTGACACACGTTTCGAATGTTCTCGGCACGGTCACCCCGATTGAAGAATTGATCGCCATCGCCCACAGGCACGGCGTGAGAATCCTCATCGACGGAGCACAATCTATCGCGCACATTCCGGTAAACGTTGCCGCCCTCGACGCAGACTTCTTCGTGTTCTCTGGACACAAGGTGTTCGCCCCGACCGGTATCGGTGTCGTTTACGGCAAGAAGGAATTGCTGGAAGCGGCAAGACCTTACCATGGCGGCGGTAACATGATTGCCGACGTGACGTTTGAACGCACCATCTACAACGGAATTCCGAACAAGTTCGAAGCGGGAACCGGAAGCATCGCCGATGCCGTTGGCTTAGGTGCTGCCCTCCAGTACCTCTCCGAAATCGGGATGCCGTGCGTATTCCGCTGGGAACATGAACTGTTGCAGTACGGCCTCAAGGAACTGAAGACTGTCAAGGGTCTCCACCTTGTGGGAACCGCACTCAACAAGGCTTCGGCGCTTGCCTTCAAGCTCGACGGTTATTCCGACGAAGAAGTGGGCAAGAGACTCGACGCATACGGCGTTGCCGTACGTACCGGGCATCACTGCGCTCAGCCGGTTCTCCGCCATTTCGGCTACGAAAGTACCGTGCGACCCACCCTCGCATTGTACAACTCACCGGATGACATCGACGCACTCGTGAGGGCGTTGAAGACATTCGCATAGGTAAGACGAAAGAACGGCGCTACGCGCCTACAGACGAGAGACTAGAGATATTTAAACAAATCTTTTCTCTCGTCTTTCGTCTCTCGTCTTTCGTCTCTCGTCTAACATTTTCCCTTACATTAATACGCCCTATGCACGAACTTATCCAAGAATCTGAAGTTGAAAAAGCGGTACAGACGATTTTTGCCGATTACAATCGCGGCAAGCATATCGACAACATCGACATCTACAATCGACCTGACCAGGCCGAGATTCAGACGATTTTGCAAAACTTGATTCGCGTCGTCTATCCTGGGCATTTTAGGGACCGTACGCATAAGATTTACAATCCCAAGAACAGTTTTGCAGTCCTAATCGAAGACACCTTTTACCATCTTCATAAGCAGATAGCGATTGCGCTGGATTACTGCAAGCTCCGTGGCACCATGACTTCGGAAGAGCGCAAGATTGAAAGCTACCGTATTTGCAAGGAGTTCTTCGCAAAGATTCCGCAAATCCGCGAATTCCTCGAAACGGATTTGCACGCAGCCTTTGATGGCGACCCTGCCGCCTGCTGTCTTGACGAAATCATCCTCGCATACCCCGGCCTCATGGCGACAACCATCTTCCGCATCGCCCATGAACTTTACCTGTTGCATGTTCCAGTTTTACCGCGGCTCATGACCGAATACGCACACTCCAAAACGGGAATTGACATCCACCCGGGCGCATCCATCGGCAAGTACTTCTTTATCGATCACGGCACCGGAATCGTGATTGGAGAAACCGCTGTCATCGGCAAGAACGTGAAGATTTACCAGGGAGTTACCCTCGGTGCACTCTCGACGCGTGGAGGCCAGCGCCTTTCGGGTAAAAAGCGCCACCCGACAATTCGGGACAACGTAACAATTTACGCAGGAGCTTCCATTCTCGGCGGCGAAACCGTGATAGGCGAAAACGCAGTCATCGGCGGCAACGCCTTCATCACGAGTTCCGTAGCGGCAAATACGCGCGTGAGCATGAAGAACCTCGAAATGGACTACGTCTCTACCGACAACAAGCACAAGACCGAAGAAATTACCCAAAGCGAGGAGTGGTACTACATTATCTAGATAATGTAGACATCTGCTTGAGTTTCATCGTTCCAACCGAGCCTTTTCCCACTTTTTTCGACATTTTGGAGTTTTTTCCAAAACTCTACTTTGTTATATTATTCTTAGTTATCCAACTAGCAACCCTCGGTAGGTATATATATGGAACTGACACCTTTGGACATCCGAAATCAAACTTTCCACAAGAAAAATTTCGGAGGAGTCGACGGAGAAGAAGTCAAGGCCTTCCTCGAAACGGCCGCCGTAGCCTTCGAGCAAATGTCGCGCGACCGCACAGACCTGACTGAACGGCTCAAGATTGCCGAACAGCGCGTCAACTACTACAAGCAGATCGAGAAGACCATCCAGGATGCAGTCGTCACCATGCAAAAGACGGTGGACGAGGTAAAAGCGACTGCCGAAAAGGAAGCCGAGATTATCATTGCCGAGGCAAAAGCTAGAGCTATCCGCGAAGTAGAAAACACAAAACGCGAGGCCGAAAACCTCCGCATGGAAATCGAACAGCTCAAGCAACTCCGCAGCAACTACTTCATCCGTTGCCGAGCCCTTATTCGCGGACAAGAAGAACTGCTGGAAGCCATGGAAAACGACCAACGCGAACTGGAAGCCATGGCTCCGAAGGAAACGTCCACAGCACCTATCGGAAACGTCCTCGCATAAACGGAAACGATCGGGCCATGCGCATCAACATCAAGGTCCATGCGCGGAGCAAGCGCGACTGTATTACGGTCCAGCCGGACGGAAGCCTCAAGGTAGACGTCAAGGCGCCGCCCGTAGACGGGGCAGCGAACGAAGCTATCTGCGAGCTTATTGCTGACCACTTCAAAGTCCACAAGAGAGACGTAGAAGTGGTGCTGGGGAGCACCAGCAATAAGAAGGTCGTCGAGGTGCGAGGGAAATGACAGAAGGGGGAAACGTGAGAATACCGATTCACAAAAAAATATTCGGGTTGTCCTTATCCGGCCTGATTCTCTGTACCCTCTCGCTGGGAGGGCTTGCGCTGTACTTCACCAGCAACATCCTGCAAAAGCGCTCACAGGAGTTCCTTGAAAACAGGCTTGCCGTCGAGCTGCACAAGATTGCGCCCCTCTTTATCGGCATCGAACATTACGCCACCAGCGTTTCGGCGGCAATCCTTACCGACATCCCCTCGGTCGAAAGCCTCGAAAAAGTCGAGACACGCGACGAAATTACGCAAAAGGTCAACGAGTACATCCTTGCGTCCCTGAGCAACATCAAGAGCACAACCGCAGCTTACCTGCGCTACAATCCGCAGCTAACGTCACCTACGTCGGGAATCCTAATCACAAAGAATAAGGAAACCGGCGAATTCGAGAACTCCACCCCGACCGACCTATCGAAATACGACACGACCGATACGGAACACGTTGGCTGGTTCTACCAGCCCCTCAAAACCGGCAAGCCCCTATGGCTCCTGCCCTACCAGAACAAGAATTTCAACGTCTACATGATTTCGTACGTGGTGCCTCTTATCAAGTTCGACAAGGAAATCGGCGTTCTCGGAATCGACTTGGATTTCAACTACATCATCAAGTTCGTTTCGGGGATCAAGGTCTACCACTCCGGATACGCGTTCCTCGAAGACGACAACGGCAAGATAATCGTCCACCCAACCAAGAAGCCTGGAACCACACTCAAGTCGCATAAAGGCTACCGCGTCCTGCGAGCCCAGTTACCTAACGGCATGGCTTTCGGCATCCAGGTTCCCGAAGCAGAAATCAACGCCGAGCGCTATAAACTCCTTGTCGAAATTCTGCTCTTCGCCATATTCCTGCTAATCCTTTTCTCCTTCGTTTCGGCCATGGTGGCTTATTCCATCACCAAGCCCATCCTCAACTTGACGGAGACCGCAAACAAACTAATAAACGGCGACATGAAGGTGGAATTCAAGGTCGAGACCAACGACGAAATCGGAGACCTTTCCAAGAGTTTCCAGACGGCGAAGGACCACATGCAGCAATACCTCGGCCAAATCCAGGGACTCGCCTACAGGGACTCGCTCACCGGCATACGCAATAGGACCGCCTACGAAGCCTACTGCAAGGAACTCGACACCAAGATTGCGAACCGGCAACTGGGCGAATTCGGCATCATGGTCTGCAACCTCAACGACCTCAAAGCCATTAACGAGAACTACGGACACGACAACGGCAATGCCTACCTCATCAACTGCTGCCAACTGATATGCACAACATTCAGCCACAGCCCCGTATTCCGCATTGGCGGCGACGAATTCATCGTCATTCTCACGGGTAAGGATCTTCAGAACCGCGGCGAGCTGATTCTGCAAATGAACGAAAACATGAACGAATCGACTATCGCCGAGAAGGCATGGGAACGCCTAAGCGTTGCATGCGGTTATTCTCTCAGGAATGTCAGCGACACGAACGTTTCGACCGTACAGAAACGTGCCGACAAAGAAATGTACCGCATAAAGAAAGAAATGAAAGAATCCCGTAAAATTTCTCACGCCAACGGGATGTCCGCAATCAACGGACCGATGCAAAATATCGGGAATTTCAAGGTTTAAAAGCCGCAAGGTAGCGGCAACAAGAGTCAACCCTTATCCGAATCCGACGGGCACTGGACGTTGCCACGGCCCCGCTTTGCAAACGAAGAACCGCACACATCAAAAGGCAGCCTATCTTCGCGAATTGTCATTTTCGCAAACATGTTCACGGCTGCCGAGATTGTAATGCCTACGGAACTACAAAACGCATCGAATTTTTTCTTAGTTTCCTCATCCATCCTGACACATACTACAGGCATCATTAGCTCCTTGTCTCATGAACTTATCACGAATTTAGTATACAAATACCCAAACGTCAACAGACATGATACATACAAATTACGAAAATTACTGCAATAATTACAATGAAATTAACATTTCTCTATCTTGTATTACATTGTCTATACAAGATAAACGCCCGCTTTTACAAGCGGGCGTTTATCAAAAGTTTGAACTTTTTAGGCTAAGCCGAGGCGATTCTTAGATAAAGGCCTCGATGCCGCCGCGGCACTTCTTCCAGGCCGGATCCTTCTTTTCGAGGAGGTCCATGACCTTTTCGTAGGTAGCGGTATTGGCAAAGCCCTTCCACAGGCGACGTTCGACGGATTCGCCAGAATCCTTGTCAATCGTCGTGATGGTGTCGTAGTAGTCGTGGTTGTCCTTGAACTCGTTGATGAGGATGCCCTTCAGGTCTTCGCTGTAGATCTTTGAGGCATACTTCAGCAGGGACTCGTTGAAGTCGAGCTCGTTTTCGACGAGGTACTCGAAATCGCGAATCGGGTCGCCGTAGATGAGCCAGTGGCGGAGCGCAATGGCCACCACGAGGTCCTTCACGGCGCTGCGGAAGATGAACTTGTCTTCGAGGCGACCGTTCCAGGTAATCCTTGTCAGCGGGTTATCGTCGTTGGCCTCGATAGACACGCCCTGGCCCGGGACCACGCGGCGAATCTTGATGGGCAAACGAGTCAGCAACTGCCAAGCCTTGGTGTAGGCGATGGTCTTGCGGACGAAATCCTTTTCCTTTTCGGGGGCAACGCGAACGAAGGCGCCGAAGCAACGCTGGTACAGCGTTTCCTTGTCGAAGATGCAGTCGCTGGAGCGGCATTCGCTGAGCTTGCCGTCCATCATGAACAGCGTCTTGGCGAGTTCCGGGCGCATGCGGACTTCGAGCTTACGGGTACGGGCTTTGAGGCGCACACCGTCCTTGTAAACGTAGGTGAAGCCTTCTTCCTGGTAGCGCTGCCAGATGAAGAACTGCAGGTCGTCGGCGGCGCGCAGGTGGTAGCTGAACACCGGGTTCTGGCGGTTGTTCGCCATGGTCACCTGGTTCAGGAAGGTATCGGCACCGGGGTACGGCACCACGACCTTCACGAGCACCTTCGGGTTCACCGGCTTCTTGCTCTTCTTGAAATAGTTTTCGTAGGTGAACAAGCTCTGGGCACCGTTGATGATTTTCGGGCGTTCGATGAACAGCACCTTCTTGCCGTCGCGTTCCTTGAGGCGCAGGTCGTCGCCGGTCAGCGTCATACCGTTATGCAGGAACGGGAAATCTTCCACGTCCACGTTCTTGTCGTCGGCGCGTTCCATGGTCTGGAAGGCATCGATAAGGGCGGCGTTCGTGTGCGTGAGGTTGCCGAGGTAGGTACGGATGTTGCTCGAGACGATAGCCATGTTGTGCTTCGTCTTGAGACGCTTACCCAGGTTCACGTGGTAATCGAAAATCGTGCGAATCGGGCAGAAACCGAGGAAGAGTTCGCCATGTTCGCTGGTCATGTGCAACGGATCGGAATCCATCACGATTTCAAGCTTGTCGTCCACAGAGCGGAAATCACGGGTCAGGTCGTCGTGCTCGGCGATAATTTCGAGCTTGGCCTTGACTTCGGTCTTCCAGATGGAGAGCTTGCGGCGCATGTCCTTGAGGGTGCGTTCCAGTTCGCTGTCCGTGATGTCGCGGCTCGCACGTGTGCGGAGCACGGTAATCTCAAGAGTTTCCATGTAGGGGCGGCTGGCCGGAGTATCGTCGCCCTCTTCTTCCTCTTCTTCGCTAATCTTGTTGATGGCCCAGGGATCAGCCTCTTCGCGGAGCGACATGAAGAACGGATTCTCAGGATCGCTCGTACGGAACACGGCGATCTGCAGCTGCTTCAGGTCCTTCGTCAGGTGAGAAACCACCTTCTCAAGCGGAGTGGTCTCGTCGAGGAAGATAAAGAATTCCAGGAAGCCCTGGGAATACTGGAATCCATGGAAGCATCCATCTTCATCCAGATTCAGGTGCCTGAGAGCTTTAATTCTGTCAGTGGGGTCGTTAGGATTGAGACTTAAGAGGCTAGCAACAAATGCCAGGCGGCGTTCCTGCGATTTTGTTAGTTCCATTTTTTCCTCAGTTATTATACTATTGTCACATCATATATTTTTGTTATATGAAGTGTCAATGCAGAATTTCGCTCCCTAAAAATAGTTTCAAAACACGATTTTGAGTACAAAAATAACAAATCTTTTGCAAAAACTACTACTTACATGGATGTTTTAGTGCACATCTGTATAAATTTTATAAAAAAAGCCCTCCTGTACGGATGACGGGCTTGTTTACACAAGGGCTCATCCGTACATTTTGGGCAATCGGCGTATGGCGCTCTTTTTGGGGCTTTATTCGCGAGCTTCGGCAGAATCCTTGATGCAGCGGACGGAAACTGCAATGTTGCCTATACGCGCGTATCCTGCCGCATAATCAGAGCTAATTACATAGAATGAGCCTCCCTGAAGAGCAAAAGTCGCCCCCTTACCTAAATTACATTCTTCAAACTGACAAATGTCCTCCCCGGCATAGCCCGCCGGAAGCGCATTGAACCCAACGGCATCGGCCCCTTCCAACATAAGGCGCCCTCCTACCCATGCTTCGGGCCATGTCGTCGATTTCATGACCACGCCAAATCGGCTTTTCCCAACCCACTTTTCAAGAGCTTTGAAATCCTGATCCGTTGGGAGTCTCCAACCTTCAGGGCAAATGCCCTGGGGCTGCAGGTGGTAAACGCTATCCTCGTCGGCGGCATAAAACATGGCGTAGCCTCCTTCCTCAGCCTTAAACCATCCGAAATCTCGTAATTCGCCAAACAAAACACCGCAGTAATCCTCTGCATCCTCGGTTGAAACACTGTCTTCCATATCGGTCACGCAACGATTGAGATTTCCATAAGCGTACTCGCCCCTATTATAGGTCCCGCCAACAACCAGATACGTTCCATCGAAATATTTCTCACAATGGGCGCGCCATTCGCTGGAATCTGCACCATCCTTCATCTCATCAAGGCAGTTTTCCATAGAGCCGAACCTTATAATACCCAACGGGAACTTCTGCGTATTGGAGATTCCCATAGCCACATTCAACGGGTAAAGAGGCCCATAGGTATCGCAATTAGCGTTCTCTCCACCGGGGCACAGCAAACTATCAACACCGGCATAATTCAGATTTTCTGCCATCCAGGTTTGTACAACTCCGTCCACATCATAGGTGACCGTCTTGTATTCGTGATTGTCTCTCGAATCCACCATGGTACCTGTAGTGTAGCTCAAACCAAAGTCATAGTTGCTGTAATTCGCCTTCACGAGCCATAGCCCCGAGTCACAGCGTGCCACGTAATATTCCTTCAAGGCGACTTCAGTACCTTGGTTGGATTCCTGACACCGATCCAAATCAAATCCCACCAAAACATAGTTCTGCAAGTACTTTGCCACCCATTCGTTCGGCCACCTGTACATTCGAGCCCGAATCGCCATGTCAGCCAAATCTCCCTTACCTATGGTCGACTTGTTGTAAGTACCGCCCTGCAGGTCAAATTGCAACATGCGCGAATCATCTAGCCATTCCTCCCCGCTAGCAATGTTTTGGGACAAGTACACCACATTCTGCGTATAATACAAGAAGTTCCGCAGCAGGTAACTTACGGCATACAAGGCGCCGTCCGACCTAGTATTACCCGAAATGTCCATGGAATCAAAACTCGCAAGGCCATCGTAGATTCCAAAGGTTTTGAGCACGGCCTGTTCCGCATTCTTTTTTGCGTTGGCGAAACTAGAACCCGCCTTGACATTTTTCAAAATACCCTCAACAGCAAGGCCAGTCAATACGTTGACATTCACCTCCTTAGAAGTTTGTAAGTCCACCAAGGCCCGGAGAGAAGCCGTGCGACCATCATCGTAATAGCCTTTATTGAGTTTTCCAGAAACCTCAACCAAAACATACGGGCACGTAATCGTAATACTATCGACCTTGTAGGCGCCTTCGTCGTCATAGACATTACCCCCATAATCTCGTCCAGTTTCGTTGAACGTTTTGCAATCCAGTTCATGGAGGGTCACCACCGAACCCTTGTCAAAATTATTGAATATCGTAATCAACGGTTCTTCCCGCTGTACAGAATCAGATTCTTGGTCATCTTCCAAGATCAAGCCAACACGGGCCACGCCTGCAATGGAAATATTTTCCAAGGCGATGATTCCCGTTTCTTCGGAGCTGTTGCCGGCAACGGAACCGTCACCGTCCGAGGAACAGCCTGCGAAATTCGATGCAAGCGCCATGAGCGCTGCCGTTGTATAAATGCTAAACTTTTTCATGATACTGCTCCTAGCCTATTGTTTTGAATTTTTCTTTGTGATTTTTGTCATGGGGAAGAACTGCAAGTTCAAGCGGTACACTTGATCCGTCTCGCTCTGGGCGGTGGCGATGGCCACCACCCTTTTGCGGAAGGCGGCAATTTCTTCTACAATCTTCTGGTAGGCCTCCTGGGTAACGCCCAGCGTAAGGCCCGAAAAATGACGTTCCGAAAGGGGGACCCCCTCGATGGCCTCGAGCGCGAACTCGCCCATTTCGCGATGAAGGCCGCGAACCGCGACGGGCGTGACCTCCATGGGTCCCGTCGTCACGGCCTTGTCGACCACGCTGTAGTTTCCGTTTTCGTCCTTGCGCAGTAACCCCACCTGGGTAAGGAACTTCAGTGTTTCGGAAACTTCGGCTGCCGTAATCTTGGGTCGACAAGCATGGGCGAGTTCCAGGGGCTTCGCGCCTGGCATGGCGTAAGCCAGTTCCCTGATCACCTGGTTTTTCCAGCTGCTAAAGAACTTGAAGGCGTCTCCCTCCAAAACCTTCACCTTGCCATCGCCCGCAATCGAGAGCATCTCCTCGAAATACCGCTTTTTGTTGCGGTCATCGGGCGCGTGGTTGAACTTGACCATGGCGCGAAAGTAGAGCAGCTCGAGCCCCGTAAGGCCCATGGCGGCGG
This sequence comes from Fibrobacter sp., assembly GCA_017642335.1. Taxonomy (GTDB): domain Bacteria; phylum Fibrobacterota; class Fibrobacteria; order Fibrobacterales; family Fibrobacteraceae; genus Fibrobacter. The sequence continues at coordinate 24,657 of JAGCPF010000063.1, read as the reverse complement.
CCACGCGCTCGACCGCCTCCGCGCTCAAGTTGAACTGGCCGTCACTCACCTGCTTCAAGTACACCGGCGAAGAGAAGCCCGCATTACGGGCAAACTCCCTCCACGTGAACGCACCCTTCATTTTGCGCTCGGTGTAATAGTCCAATATGTAATGACGGTAATCCGTGTATTCAGTAATCTGTTTCATGCCTATAAACTACCTCTTTTTTCTACGGAAAGCAAACAATATTACAATACAAATATTGCTGATTTATGCAGAATTAGGCAATTTTAAATAAAAATTCAAAAAAAATCATATTTGCAGTACAACCAAATCCGAACCGTTTTGTCAATGGGGTGCCTAGAGAACAAATAGCTGTTTTTTTTTGTTCCACCCCATACGAGCCACGTTAAAAATGCTATGATTTAAAATGTTATGATTTATGAAGTAAGAACCCGAGGAGACGCCCTATGAATCTGATGGATGTTATTGCAAAAGCCAAGGCCGAGAAGGCCACTTCCCTGGACCTTTCCCAGCAAGACCTCCGTATCTTGCCCAAGGAACTCTTTGACATAGAGTCTCTCGAAGAACTGAACCTCGACCGCAACAAGCTCGTGGAGCTTCCGGACGAACTGGGACAGCTCAAGAACCTCAAGAGCCTCTCGGTGAGCGAGAACGACCTCATGGAACTCCCCGACTCCATCGGCAACCTCACGAAGCTCGAGCACCTGTACCTGGGCTACAACAGCCTTTCCGAACTGCCGAGTACCATCGGCAAGCTCACGAACCTCCATACGGTGAACATCGCCAAGAATCAGCTTATGGACTTGCCCGAAGAAATCGGCAACTGGAAGAAGGTCGTGAAGCTCAGCCTGCACGACAACATGCTCACCGACATTCCCGCAAGCCTCGGCGAAATGGAAAGCCTCGTCAAGCTCTATCTCGACAATAACGAACTGACCAGCATTCCCAGCACGCTCGGCCACCTCGGCAAGCTGGAAATCCTCATGATTTCCGGAAACCAGCTGAGCGCCATCCCCGCCGAATTCGGCAAACTCGGCAAGCTCCGCGAACTCGTGCTCGACGCGAACCAGCTCGCGACCCTCCCCGAAGCCCTGGCCGACTGCGACAGCCTCCAGACCATCTCCATCATCGAGAACCCCATGGAAGAAGGCGTACCTCGCCTGCTGCTCGACAAGAAGGGACTGAAAATCGATCAGTAACCAGTATAGGGGTTGGTGGTTAGTGGTTGGTAATCTCCAGACTGCTTCTCCGGGCTTCCACGTTTCGCTCGGAGAAAGAGCAACTCGCATTGAGAAGTGCGGCGTATCTTTCGCGTTCCGCCACTTCCTCGCCCTTCTTTCGTCCCTCGTCTTTCTCACCGCCTGTAGCGATTTCATGTCGCCGGTAAAGGAAACCCCGGCGCCCACAGAATACCAGTTCAACTACTGGCTGCTCAACCGCACCTACCTGTTCGAGGACGAACTAGACAAGCTCGATCCCGATGGCGACTCCGTCCAGGCTCTGTACAAGGTACTGGACGACCCCTACACCCGCTACGTCCCCCCTTCCAAGAGCGAGGCCGCAACCCAGCAAATGAACACGAGCATCGTCGAAGGGGACCTGGGCATGGAATACATGCTCGCACCGGATGAGGAGCACCCCCTATTCGTCTACCGAGTCTATCCCGAAAGCCCGGCAGCCAAGGCAGGAGTCCCCCGCTACGGCAACATCATCAGCATCAACGGCAGGGAAATCACGGACATCGCGGACATGGCCGTCTATGACTCCATCGTCGAGCAGACCAAGAAGATTACCCTCAAGATAGCCATCGACGACAGCATCCACACCTACAAGATGAAGAAGGAAACCATCTATGCGCCGACGGTTTTCGTTGACACTATCGACGGGATGGAGTACATACAAATTACGGAATTCAAGTTGACAACCCTCGACCAGAAGGACGGCTCCCTGGGTGAGCTCAGGAGCCACCTGGACTCCACAAGCGACGTAAAGGACGTGCGCGTTCTCGACCTCAGGAACAACCCGGGCGGACACGTGAGCCAGTGCGTAGGAATGGCCGACCTATTCGTCAAAAAGGGGATGCTTTCCTCTAGGCACTGGAGATCTTTCAACGGGGAAGGGAAAGCGATACACTTCAACGACAAGCGCTACGCTACGACGGGCGACCCCGGCGAAAACGGGAAATTCCTTATTCTCGTGAACAGGAACAGTGCCAGCTGCGCGGAGATATTCACGTCTGCCGTCACGGAACTCGCTCCGATTCCCGTTGTCGGGCAAACCACGTTCGGAAAGGGCATCGGGCAAACCACCTGGAATACGAAAGACGGTGCACTGGCCATCATCACGAACCTGGAATTCATTACCCCGAAAGGAAGCTCCTACAACAAGACGGGTATCGAGCCCGACTATCCGTGCGACAGCTTCGAAAGCATCTACGATTGCGTTGCCGATGCGGCCAAGTCGGAATTTGGCAAAAAGAAGTCCGGCAAGGCGTCCATCTTGCCCCGCATGAAAATCATCCCCAAGAAACGCTCCATCGGTGGAGCACACACCGAAAGCGAAGATGATATTTCTTATTTTTCAAATAAGGTTTCACTGACCGAGGAGTAAGCCTATGAAAAAAATTTCCTTTTTCCCATTTTTCATATCTATAAGCGCATTCCTTTTTGCATCCTGCAACATCCTCGTGAGTGACAGAGACGAGGAAGGAGCGTTTGAAGAGGCTATCCGTGATGCGGCCAGGGAAAAAGGCCTCTCGCTACCTCTGAGCGAAAGAGAGTTCAAGATGCTGCCCATCGAGCTCCAGGAATTCGAGATGACTTACGAGTTGCTCGACCTGTTCTACCTGTACGCCCACACCAAGCACGAACTCGGCGATCGAAACGACTATTACGACGTATCCGGCACCCTTCCCGAATACCGGAAATACCCCGCCGAATACAGCGACATCTACTACATGTTTGACCAGATGAGCTGTCCGTTCACAAACTACTTTGACCCGAGCTTCAGCGAAATGATTTCCGACGCACTATTCTACTCGGATTACGACGTGGGATTCGGGATCAGGCTTGACACCATCGAACAGCCGGCCAGCGGCAGTGCGGTCGTCCTGAACGTGTTCCCGAACAGTCCTGCCGAAAAGGCGGGCATCAAGGAAGGGGATGTCATCATCAGCATCGACGACAATCCCGTGAACCGCCAGGACGTAGAAGAGCAGGAAACGGCAAGCAAGGATGGCGACAAGTTCGAGTTTGTCGTTTCGCGCGGAGAAACCCTGGACACTCTGAACATCAAGGTCCAAAAGGTCAAGACACCGACCGTCTTCGTCAACTACAGGGGCGACATCCCGATAATCACCATTTCCGAATTCACCGATACAACAATTACGAATGAAGGAACCTACGGAGAGTTCAAGGAAGCCCTGAGAAAGACCGATGGAGCCAAGGCGACCATCATCAACCTGGCCGACAACGGCGGCGGATCGGTGGACCACTGCGAACCTATGGCCGCCGAACTCCTCCCCGCAAACACCGTCCTCGGCTATTCCATAAACGCAGACATTGACACCATCCACGATTACACGCAAATAATCGACACGGTTCCCATGCTGCCTTCCGACTACGGCAAGACCGGCGACGGAATGGCAAACGACCGCTACATCGTATTCATCCAAAACGGCGGCACGGCCAGCTGTTCAGAACTTATGATATCCGCCGTCACGGCCGCAAGGAATGCACCCGTTGTCGGCACACGTAGTTACGGCAAGGGTATCGGCCAATACTATTTCGAGACCCCGGCCGGAGGATACGCAGGTGTTACCAGTTCGCAATTCTTCGACAAGAATCACAACAGCTACCACACCTACGGAATCGAACCCGACATCCTCAAGCTGTCCCTCAAGGACGCTGTGAATGCGGCTTTCGAAATCGCGGAAGAAGGGACCATGGTGAGAACCGCAGGCTACAGCAACACGCCCACGGGCCACTTCCCTGCACTCACCCGCAAGATCGGCGGCAAGCCGCAGTTCAACCGCCGCGACCACTTCGGCGCGTTCAAGGTGAAGAAGTCCCCAATAAAGGGCCGCTAGTCATTAGTTAAAAATGCGGGATGTCAAATCCCGCCAGTCACGTCACGCATGCGGACCATGACGTCCGTTGTGTCGTTCACCTTCACGGCAGGTGCAGCAAGCGTAAGCTCCACCTGCTTTCTTATTTCTGCGACTTGTTTCGTGAGTTTCGCGAGGCGCTCGCCCGCAAGTTTCGGAGTTGCAATCATCGTCTTCGAGAGCGGATTTATCCATGCGCCCTTTGCGTTCTTGAACCCGAAATGCAGGTGCGGGCCCGTGCTACGCCCGGTCGAGCCGACGCGGCCAATAATCTGGCCCGCCGACACGTGAGCGCCCACACCCACGCCGCGTGACGACATGTGCATGTACCAGCTCACCGAATTGTCCCGGTGCTTCACAGCGACCTTGTTCCCGCTCAACGGGTCAAACCCAGAAACAGTCACCACTCCAGCCGCAACCGCATGGACAGGGGAACCCGTGGGGCTACCGTAATCCACTCCGTGATGGACCGTGCGCTTACCCGTAATGGGGTGGATACGCGAGCCGTAGGAACTCGTGATGTGCAGACGGTCCAGCGGGTAACGCAGCCCGTCAAAAATAAGCGCCTCGCCCGATTCCGTGTAGTGCGCGTTGTACGTGCTCTTGGGATCGCCGTCGTAATAGCGGAACGCCTCGTGATGGCCGACAGTCCTACCTTCGAACTCGGCGTAAATCACCTTGCCGTCAATCCAGATGGAATCCTGGTAGAAAGTCTCTTCCAACAAAATACGGAAACGGTCGCCCGGCCAAGCCTGCCTGAAGGCGACCTTGCACTGCAGCACACCGCCGACGATGCCGACCATGCGCGAAGGGATTCCCACCTTGTGCAGAATGCCGCTCAAGGTGCCGTCTTTCTCGATAACGCCCTCGTACACGGACTGGCGGACCTTCACCGGCTTCTCGATGCGGCTGTACACGTAACCCGTATCGACCTTGCTCATCACATGGATGACCGCCGGATTGGGCGCATAGCGGAAACGCTGGACGCTGCCGCTAGAATCCATGGCCGCGAAAAAAACATGCCCCACGCGCATCTTGGAAAGTTCCACGCTGTCCTGCATGCCGATAACGATCTTGCCTCGTTCCTTCTGGTTAATCTGCATGCGGTAAAGCACCTGGAAAAGTCCATCGCCCGCGCGGACGGTATCGTTGTGGATAATCCAGTTTCCCGGCAGCTGCTGTAACCGGTCAATCTCGAGCCTGAGGGAATCCGCCGTAGCGGCAAGTTGTTTGCCTTCCTCCTGCAGGGCTGCAATTTTCGCCTGTTCACGGCAACCCACAAGGGACACTAAAACAAAGAGAACAAATAATCTAAAAAGGGACATCAAAACCTATCCATAAACAAAGCGAACTAAAGATAACTATTAAAAAAAAGCCCTGGCGAAAAAGCCAGGGCAAAAGCCGATTATGGAACCGGTGCAACCGGCAGACCCATTACGGATTGGCGGCAGCCTTCGGAGCGGCCTTGGCCTCTACCTTCGGTTCTTCCTTGGGAGCGTCAGCAGCGTGCGTGTCGATCAATTCCATTTCGAACACGAGGAGGCTGTTGCCCGGAATCTGGGGACCACGACCGTGCGGACCGTAAGCGAGGTCGCTCGGAATCCATGCAGTCACCTTGCCACCGACCTTCATGAGCTTGAGCATTTCGGTCCAGCCCGGAATCACGGCGCCGATCGGGAACTCGAGCGGTTCGCCACGGTCGACGGAACTGTCGAACTTGGTGCCATCCAGGAGAGAACCGGTGTAGTGCACCTTCACGATGTCGCCGTCGGCAGGCGTTGCACCCGTACCTTCGGTGATGACCTTGTACTGAAGACCGCTGGCAGTCGTCACGACGCCTTCGGCAGTCTTGTTGGAGGCGAGGAAGGCTTCGCCGGCAGCCTTGTTGGCTTCGGCAGCGATGCTATCCTTCTTGACCTTTTCGGCCTGGCGAGCCTGGGAGAGGTCGGTCAGGGTCTGGAAAATCACGGAGTCGTTCATCAGGAACTTGGCGGAATCTTCGTTATAACGTTCCTTGAAAGCCTGGATGAAGAGGTCAATATCCAAATCAATAGAGTCGCGAGTAACGAGCTGGAAGTGCGCCTGGTTGCCGAAATGGGCACCAAGAGCGTAGCTGTACTTATCCTTTTCAGTGACAAGGGTAGTCTTGGTCTTCGGGCCCTGGCAGAACTGGTCACAACCAGTCAAAAGCATGGCAATGGCGCCAGCTGCAATAATCATTTTTGTCTTCATAAGAAGTCCTCTTTTTAAATTGACATCAGTAAAATAGCAAAACGGGAGTGATTTAGCGCACGAAAAAAAGATTTTTACACATTCTTTTCGTATATTATCTCAAGTTTTATCTTTTAAGGGAAATCTTATGTGCGGAATTGTCGCCTATATTGGCACAAACGAAGCCCTGCCCATTCTCGTCGGCGGGCTCAAGAAACTGGAATATCGCGGATACGACAGCTCGGGTGTAGCCCTTATTGACAACGGAACCATCAAGTCGGTAAAAGCTTCCGGCAAAATCAAGGAACTTGAAGACAAGCTCAAGGTGGACCCGCCCAAGGGCACCGTAGGCATCGCGCACACCCGCTGGGCCACACACGGCGCCCCGACCGTCGAGAACGCCCACCCGCACACAAGCTACGACGGCAAGATTTCCATCGTCCACAACGGCATCATCGAAAACTACGCAAGCCTCAAGGCCAAGCTCATCTCCGACGGGGTGAAGTTCAACTCCGAAACGGATACCGAAGTCGTGGCCCACCTGATTGCACGTTTCTACAACGGCGACCTGAAAACCGCAGTCATCAAGGCTCTCACCCTTGTCGAGGGCACGTTCGGCCTTGCCGTCATTTCGAGCGACGAACCGGGAACGCTTATCGGCGCCCGCCGCGGATCCCCGCTCATCCTCGGTATCGGGAGCAACAACGACTATTTCCTCGCAAGCGACGTCTCCGCCATCATCAACCACACACAAAAGGTTGTCTACCTCGACGACAACGACATCGTGCAGGTAAAGAACGGCTGCTATTCCATTGTCAACATGAACAGCCACGAAGTCCAGCGTGAAGTCAAGGACGTGGATTTCGATGCCGATGCAGTCGCAAAGGGCGGATTCCCGCATTTCATGCTCAAGGAAATTTTCGAGCAACCCGAAGTGTTGCGCAACACCATGCGCGGCCGCTTGCTCGTTGCAGAAGGGAACGCCAAGCTCGCAGGGCTCGACACGAACATCAACGAGCTCAGGAACATCAACCGCATCATCATCACCGCTTGCGGCACGAGCTACTACGCCGGCATGGTCGGCGAATACATGATTGAAGATCTCGCAGGGGTACCGGTCGAAGTGGAATACGCATCGGAATTCCGCTACAGGAACCCCATCATCAAGCCGGGCACGCTCGTGCTCGCCATCAGCCAGTCCGGCGAAACGGCCGACACGCTCGCGGCACTCAAGGAAGCCCAGCAGAAGGGCGCAACAGCGCTTGCCATTTGTAACGGAGTGGGATCCACCATTGCGCGTACCAGCGACGGCGGCGTATACCTGCATGCGGGTCCCGAAATCGGCGTTGCGAGCACCAAGGCGTTCACTTCGCAAGTCACCGTACTCGCCATGATCGCGCTCCTTCTCGGTCGCCAGCGCCGGCTCAGCTTCGAGACGGGTGCGGACATCGCGAAATCGATGTTGGACCTCCCCCAGCTTGCCGAACAGACACTCAAGCTTTCCGACAAAATCAAGGAACTGGCCAAGGCCTACAGCAAGGCGAACAACTTCCTCTACCTGGGCAGGCACTTCAACTACCCGGTCGCAATGGAAGGCGCTCTCAAGCTCAAGGAAATCAGCTACATCCACGCGGAAGGTTACCCCGCCGCCGAAATGAAGCACGGCCCCATCGCCCTCATCGACGAGAACATGCCCGTCGTGGTCATCGCGCCCAAGGATGCGCTCTTCGACAAGATCATCAGCAACGTCCGCGAAATCAAGGCCCGCGGCGGCAAGGTCATCGCCATCACGACAGATGACTGTAGCCCGCTCGACGAAATTGCCGACCACATCATCGTGGTGCCCAAGACCATCCCGATGCTCATGCCCATCCTGACCTGCATCCCGCTCCAGCTGCTCGCCTACCACATCGCCGTACTGCGCGGCAACGACGTGGACCAGCCGAGGAACCTGGCGAAAAGCGTGACGGTGGAATAGTTAGACGAGATAAACGATACTAGGCGCTTTAGCGCCTTAGTAGAGTTATCCTCTATGAGGAGAGAAAGTAGGACAAATGCGTAAGGCGAGCGCCGCGGTCAAGCTTGCTTGAACATGGCCGAGCCGAGCATTTGGTACTTGAGCTATACGAAACTTGGCAATTTATTGCCTTAGTTGAGTTATCCTCTATGAGGAGTAGCGAGAGTACTAGTAGGCAGTAGGAAGTGCTTAGGAGCTGTGAGGTGTGAAGTCGCGACCTCCGGTCGCTTTGAGGTATGAGGTGTTTGGCCTCATTGCTCATAGCTCGTGCCCCGAGCCTATTCCCTATACAACGCTTTCATCTCATCCGAAATGGCCATGGGTCTTCCTCTGCCCATGTCGACCAGCACCCACTGCGTCTCTGACTCGAAGATTACCTTGCCATCCGAGACGCGCTCGAATTTGCACTTGCGGATGCAGGCGACCTTGCCGTAAGCATCGACCCACGTGGTCCCGCGGATTTCTTCGCCGAGGAACGCCTGGTTCTTGTACTCCACATGCTGCACATGAATCATCCAGCCGGCCCCCAGCTTTTTCATGAGTTCGGTACCGCCCACAGAATCGGAGTGCGCGATGGCGATGTCCTGGATCCACTGCACGGACCACACATTGTTGAAATGGTGGTTGTCGTCAATCATTTCGGGTTCGACCTTGAACACCTTCGTAAACTTCATCGGATTCGGATTCTCTTCCATCGCAATAGCCATAACGGGTCCTCCTGTGAAAAAACGGCCCGTTCCCAAATATGCAAAAAGGATTCCCCAAAAACAATCGGCATTTCCAAATATTTCTAACTTTCACAAGGGATGACCGAAATCGAAGAACAGGAAGATTACGAAGTCAACATTGGATCGTTCAACGGTCCGATGGATTTGCTCGTCTATCTGGTGCAGAAAAAAGAAATGGCACTGGATAAAATTCCTATCGCCGAAATTGCGGACGACTTTGCGAAATGGGTGGAAGCCTATTCCGGCATGGACCTTTCCAAGGCAGGCGACTTCCTGTGCATGGCAAGCCGTTTGATGGCCCTCAAGGTGCAGGAACTCCTACCCGCCGAAGAACGCGACCCCGAACTCGTGGAAGCCTACAACGAGGACCGCGAGCAGCTGATGAAGGAAATGCTGGAATACCAGCGTTACAAACAAGTTGCCAGCGGCCTGCAAGAGATGGAATCCAAGAACTTCGGCACGTATTCCCGCGGGCGCCTCGAAAAATCGCAGAACGAAGACGACACGCTTGCCGACGCGAACATCTGGCAGCTCTTCCGCGCTTACCAGAAAAGTCTGAAGACAAAGATTTCGGAGACTATCCACCATATTGAACTGGACTACGTGACCATCCAGGACCGCCAACAGGCCATCAACAACTACCTGAGCGTCAACGGGCGCGCCCTTTTCGAGGACCTGCTCGACAACGACAGCCACCCCATCGTGGCGGCAGTGACGTTCATGGCGCTCCTCGAGATGATCAAGACCGACGAGGTCGTGTTCCGCCAGAGCGAACTCTTTGGCCCCATCTGGATTTACCGCAAGAAGAACAACCCCGACTACGCCGAAGAAATGGCCCGCGAGACGGTGTTCTTCTCGAAGGATCCCGAAGTCAAGCCGGGGCTTGTGGAAGCCATCCGCAGCCAGGCACTCGCCCGCAGCCAGCAGGGCAACGTGGGCGACATCGCCGCCGTGATGCGCGAAGCCGTGCTTTGGACATCACGTGGCAGGAACGTGACCGAGGAAGACCTTACCGCCATGCTCGAAGGCCGCGAAGATATTTCGGAAGTGCAGGAAAATCCGTTCGGCGATTCCGATGACGACGAGCAGGGAACGGCAACTCCGGTCCAGGATGCCGCCGTTACAGGACCCACGCACCAAGCAACCACCGACGCTGTGGCAGAACAGCCCGCAGCAAATGCCGAGGCTACCGCAGAAACTGCAACCGACGAAACCACTACCGCTGCGGACGAGTCTGCAACACCTTCCGAAATGCTTGAAGAAGCACCCGCCGATTTCCCTGTCGAAGCATCCGCAAGCGATGCCGCCGCTGAACCGGCAGAAGAAGCGTTTGAGGAAAATGCGGAAGAAACAAGTGCAGAAAAATCAACTGCTGAACCGGTTGCCGAACAGGCCCCGGAAACAAGCGAAGTCACTTCTGGAGACAAGCCGTCGGCGGAAACGCCCATGACGGATGAAGAAATAGAGGCCTTCATTAAGAAGGCCCAGGCGTATTATGCCGGAGAACAACCGGCAGACGAAACGTAAGAAATCAATCCCAGTTAATCGTAGGCGGAGGATCCTTCAGGTCCTTGTTCTGCTTGGCAGCCTCGAACTTCTTTTCGGCGATGGAAGCACGCTGCTTGTCCTTCTCCTTACCTGCGGCAAAGAGTGCGTCCAATTCAGCGGCACGGTTCTTCTGGCTCTTGAGGAATTCGTCGAAAGACTTGACTTCCTTCTTGTATTCCTTGTGGGAGAGCACCTCGCCCGTGTCGGCATCAACGACGAGTTCGCCCTTGCACATGGGACATTCGACAGTTAACGTTCTGACGGCCATAAGAACCTCCTAGTCCCTGCGCCCACCAATAAGGCCGGCACGGTACGCCCAGTAGAGCAACTGTAAGATGGAAGATATCGCAGCTGCCACGTAAGTGAGGCCCGCAGCAAAGAGCACTCCGGAAACCGTATTGTATTCGCGACCCTGCGCCACCACGTCCATACGGGCAAGAGCCTTCTTGGCGCGGGAAGATGCATCGAATTCCACAGGCACGGTCACGAGCGTAAAGAGCGTCGCGGCGGCAAAGAGGATAACACCCACCAACGCGAGGGTATAACCCAGCGCACGGCCGGCGCCCATCAGCACAATGCCGATAATCACAAGCCACGGCCCGAGATTGCTGCCAATATTTGCAACCGGCACAATGGCAGAACGCAACCACATCGGGAAGTAGCCCTGCGCATGCTGGATAGCATGGCCCACCTCGTGCGCGGCAACACCCGCAGCACTCGCATTACGGCCGTAATAAACGTCTTTCGAGAGGTTGAGCGTCTTGTTCAGCGGATTGTAATGGTCCGAAAGAAATCCGTGATGCACAAGCACCTTCACATCGGTGATACCCGCATCCATAAGGATGGCCTTCGCCACGTCGGCTCCGGTGAGGCCGCTGGAAATGTTCACTTTCTGGCCCGCAGCAAAACGGGACTTGACAAGCATGGAAACACCGCCAGACAAGGCTAGTGTCACCAAAAGAATCATCATGTATAAAGGGTCAAAGTACATATACTTACCTCAAGGCATAATATACAAAAAAAGGGGATAAAATCTAGAGGCCAGGGGCTAGGGAGAAATATCACGGCCTTGCCGTCTGTTATTGACGCACGAAGTGCGTGATTCTTTTCACTAGCCTCTATTCTCTAGCCTCTAATCCCTCAAATCACATATCACCGATATCAATCTTCGCCTTGTCACGGGCGCGGGTCAAAACAAGTCCCAGCACCAAATACACTACAGCTTGAATGGCGAGCTGGTACAGCTTGGGAGCCACGTCATAAATGTCCGCCCCCATCTGCTCAATAGAGAGCCAGGCCGGCACCGCAAAAGTGCTCGGCAGGATGTACGAAATCGCAGTCATCCAGCTCGGCATCAGGTAAGCGGGCCAGCTGAAATTCGCAAGGAACAGCACCGGAATGGACATGTACAAAAAGAGCTGCATGCTGGACTCACGGCGCAAAAACATCTGCGATACGACCATGCCGAAATTGATGACGGACGCGAGGAACACCACAGAGAAAACCACCATGGGTAAAAGTTCGCCACGACGCGGGAAATCGAAGATGTTGTAGACAATGCAGTGATAGAACAAGATAAACGAGCAATAATGGACAAAATAAGCCAGCGAGCGCCCGAAATAGCGGTAAGGCAGGGACTCGTTCTCGACAGGGCTGTCACGAAGCTTCTTGCGGAAGCGCCTGTGAGCACGGGAACCACCCAACACGCAGATGCCGATAATGAGAGACTGCTGCAAGATAACCACCAACACGCTGGGCACCACGTAGTTCGCATAGCCGCCGGTACTGTTGTACAGCGTCTGGATGCTTACCGGGAACGGGTCGCGCATGGCGATAGCCTTTGTCGACGGGACCTGTTTGGACATCGCAATCTGTTTCACCTTGTTTGTCGCACCGATTGTCAGCGCACAAGTGGAGAACGCCGTCCCGATGGCACCATGGAACATCACATAGGCGCCGTGCGTAAAGATATTCACCGTTGTCTGGTGCTTGCCGCGGATGTTCTTCTCCATATTCTCGGGAATGACCATGAATCCGTAAATCTCGTCACGGGCCATCGCCGTTTCGGCCTGCTTCATTTCGGGGTAAATCGCCTTCACCTCGATTTGCTGGGCCGCAGAAGCCATTCGGACAAGTTCGCGGGACATGGCCGTATTGTCAAGATCGACAACCGCCACGGGCACCTTCGACACCGTCTGGTAAACGTACGGCACCGGATAGTAGAACGCATAAATGAGCCCAGCCACCACGAGCAGGAGCACCGCGGCAGGGTCCGTGTATATCAGTTTCCATTCGGCAAAAGCCACTTTCCAAAGACGACGGATCATGCGGAAGCCTCCGAATCCGTACGCATTTTATCCTCGTACTCGGTCTCCCTGCGAGCAAACTGTTTCCACCGCATCGACATGAGGAACGCGCCCAGAATGTTCCAGAACAGGGCCATCCCGATAAGGATCTTCATGCTTTCCCAGGCAGGCGCCATATCCACGTCACCGAGAAGCATCGTCGACTGGATCATAAGCACATGGGTAAGCGGCAAGACAAACGCAAAGCACCGCACTGCAAAGGGCATCGCCATCACGGGGAACGTCTGCCCTGCAAACGCGAATGCCGGGCTCCCGATAACACCCGCTGCACCGGTCGCCATTCTCATCACGCCTGTCAGCCCGACAAACACGACACCCGCACCGGAACACGCAAGAATCATAAACAATTGCGCAGCAGCGGTAATGACGAACTCGTCAAGGGTCAACGGAGCGAGCAGGCGGTGGCAATAGGCGTAGCAACCGACCGTTTCGAGCCAGAGGATGATATTCATCGGGAACACGCTTGCAAACCAGAGCGTAAACCTTGAGCCTCCCGCATAGCCGAGCATTTCCTTTACGCGGTGATCGCGAAGCGGGAACGACAGCACAAAAACTCCCACGATCATCGCCGCGAGGTGGAAAATCGCCGTCACGAGCCCGAGCACCAGAAATCCCTGGTAATTGCTTTTCAGATTGCCTACGGAATGGATTTGCACCTTCACGGGGTCCGCCATCTGGGCGGTAAACAGTTCACTCCCCGCAGCCGAAAGTACGGCACGAATTTCCTTGGTCGTGAACATATTGGTGAGGTAGTTCTGCCCGCTGGAATACACGGGTATCACGGGAGCTTCCAGGCGGAGGGCCCTGCGTTCCAGGTCATTAGGGAGCACGATAAATCCCTGGATGTCGCCACGGACAACCGCATGTTCGCACTCACCCATATCGGGGCAAACCATCTTGATATCGAGTACGGGGCTCGACCGCAATTTCGCCTCGAGTTTGTCGGCCAGCTGGCTGTTGTCCTGGATGACAATCCCGATAGGCACGTGCTGCACAATCTGCGAAGAGAACATGCCCACCGTAAAGAGCGACACGCCGATAGGCAACACCACGAGAATCATCCACAACACGATGTTGTGGCCGAAATAAATCTTCCGTATAGTTTTTAACAGGCCATTCAAAACCATGGCAAGCCCGTGTTACTTTATGGCATCAACCGAGAGGAGCACGCTCATGCCCGGACGAAGATTTTCAACCTTCTGCGTGGGGCGCAGGCGCACCTCGAACGTCTTGAGGTCGAAACCGCCGCTTTCCTTGCTGCTGCGCCACGTGGCGTAGTCACCCACGGAAGCGATGTAACTCACTTCCATCTCGATATTGTTGTCGAGCGCGGGAACAAACAGCGTGAAGCGCTTGCCCTTGGAAACGTTCTTCAGGAAATCTTCGCGGAGATGGAACACCGCCCATGCGTCGTCCAAGTCTGTCACGGCAACGACAGGCATGCCCGACCCGACAACCTCGCCTTCCTCGGCAAGCTTAAGCGAGACCTCGCCGCTAATGGGGCTGCGGATTTTTGTCTCTTCCAAGTAGGCGTCCACCTCGGCGGTGGCACCGCGGGCCTGCATCACGAGGGCATTCGCTGCAGCCTTATCTTCGCTGCGGGCACCAGCCACTGCCTGGTCGTACTGCGCTTTCGCGGCATCCGCGGCAGACTGGCTCGCCTTCATCTGGGTTTCAGCCTCGTCGCGTTTCTGCAGCGGGAGCACGCCCTCATCAAAAAGTTTCTGCACGCGGTCATACGTATTTTTCGCGAGCGTGGCGGCATCCTGGGCTCGGTCGGCCATCGCCTTGAGAGCCGCAATATCCTCGCTGCGGGCGCCGTTGCGAGCCTTGTTCGCCTGCGCCTTCGCGGCACCGAGAGCACCTTCAGCCTGGATTTTCTTAGCCTCTATCTCGGGGCTGCTGATGATGGCCACGAGGGAATCCTTGACGACATAGTCGCCCTCGCGCACAAACAACGTCTCGACACGTCCGGGAATCTTTCCCGAAACAAGAACGCGTCGAGCTTCCATCTGCCCCTGCAAGAACTGCTCGCGGGGTTCGGTGGCAAACTTCTTGAGCTGGACAACGCCCAGCACGACCAGCGCACCCAGCGCCAGCACGATAACCATCTTGCCAAAGAATTTCAAAGCATTGATCATTGTTTGTTCTCCTTGTTCTCGGGAACCGCTCCCGCGCTTCCCTTTTCAGAAGATCCTTCCGCCGCCGGTGTACCCGCGGCGGGGGCGTCTGCGGCAGCAGGCGCCTCGGCTGTGGCCGGGGTTTCCGCAGTGGCCGGGGCCGCGGCGGAATCAACAGACGTTCCGGCTGTACCGGCGGTCGCCGGCACGGACACAGCCGCGGCAGGAGCCGCCGCCGCGGAGTCCGCAGGAGACGCAACCGGCTGTACCGGTGCGACCGGCTTGGACTTCGTCAACAGGGTTCCCGCATTCTCTACCTCGCCACAAGATTCCAACAAACCGAGCCATGCAATCACGGCATCGTAATGGGCCTTCAGGTCGGCCACCTGCAAACGCGACAGGGCCAGCTCGGCATCCACGACATCCAAGCCCGTCGCAAGCCCGGCTTCATAAGCCTTGTTCTGGCTACGCAGGGCCTCGTCAGCCAGTTCGCGCGTCTTCTGCAAACTCACCAGGCGGCTCTTGGCATGTTCCATCTCACGCCAGCGCTTTTCGACAAGCAAGTTTATGTTGTCCAGAGTCTGTTCTTCCATACTGGCCAGCGAACGGTCCAGCGCCTTCGCGCTGCTCACCTTGGAATGAGTCTCGCCGCCCTTGAACAGGTCCCACTGAGCCTTCGCGCCCACGGCCCATTCGGGTTCCAGCATGGTCAGGTCTTTCGTATAAAGTTCCTTGTAGCCGAACAAGGCCACTGTCGGGAAGTAATCGGCGCGGGCGGCACTGACAGCAGCCTTGCTACGCTTGCGCTCGGTACGCAACTGCCTGAGGCCGGGATGTTTTTCCCTCGCCATCGCCTTGAGTTCTTCGATGGAGCGGTATTCCTCGGGCGACTCCACCGGAGTCGTCGCGGTAATGCTCGTATCCGTATGCAGAAGGCTAGCCAAAGCGAGACGAGCCAGCGTCTGGTCGCGCATGGCGTCTTCCAGCGCATTCTGGGCCTCGGCCAAAGCGACCTCGGCGCGGAGGCGCTCCGCCTTGCTAATCTGTCCGCCCTCTTCAAGTTTCTTGGAACGTTCCAGATGGCCTTCCAAATTGCGTTTCGTCGTCTCGCGGAGCAGCGTCAGCTCTTCGGCTAGCCTCAACGAGAAATACCTGGTCGCGACATCCATGAGGATGGCGTTCTGGGCCATGTCGAATTCAGCCTTGCGCGCATTCACGTTTTCCTTGGCGGCATCGTAGGCGGAATAAATCTTTAGCCCGGTGAATATCGGCCACACGACGGACAGGCGCGCATTGAAGAACACGTCGTCCTGGACTTTTTTCTTGAAATCCGGCAATGCGGAATCGAGGGCAGATTCCGTCTTCATCTTGGCAAGCATTCCCACGGAATCGCCGACGCCCTTCGATATGGGTATAGCCATGTCTTCGGGCATTCCCGCCCCGGTAGCACGCTGGTAGGCCGCATCGTAGCCCGTCTTGTAGTATTCCTGGTACGCCTCGGCTCCATGCACCGAGATGATGCCCGAGCGGATTTCGTTCAGATTGATATTGATGGGGTCGTTAATCTTTGTGACACCCGCAGACAGGGTGACCGTAGGCATAAAACGCGAGCGGGCCTCGTTTTTACCGCTTTCTGCCATTTCGACCTTGGCCTTTTCGGCCTTGATCTGCGAATTGCCCGATTTTGCCATGTTAAGGGCGTCCTGAAGCGAAAGGGGCGCCGCCACAGCCGCTACAGATACAAAAACAGAAAATGTAAAATGCAATCTCATAGCAAAAAATAAAATAGCAAATTCCCTTTTTTTGGCATCTATGGTAGCAAGGCTTTTCCGATAAAATGGGGAAAAACGACTACAAATGGAGAATAAAAAAAATCCCCAAGGCCCTAATGAGCCTCGGGGAAAATATCTTGTACGATTCAGGCCTTACTTACCGGGGGTCGGTTCGCCGACCTTCCAGGCGCCCGCTTCGTAACCCATCGTCTTCGTGTCGACACGCTGCAGGCTGTATCCGAGACCGTCAGCTTCCTTCAATGCGGGCCACTTATCGGAATAGAGCGTGGCGTCGTGCCAAATGTAGAAGTAAGCATAGCCATTCGGAGCAGACTTGCTTTCGACCTTGGCAAAAGGCTCCTTGACAGCGATCGTTTCGCTGCGGTTAGAAAGCTTACCGGAATAAGTCACGATTTGCACCGCTTCCGGAATGCTGAAACTACTACGGACCAGGTTCGGGCCCCAGTTGGTGATACCCGTGGCAGCAGCAACCGCCGGATCGAGCTCCGCAGGAATCAGGAGAATCATGCCCTTGGCCGGAATCGAAATATTGCTGAATTCCAAGTTGATACCTTCAACCTTCCAACCCTTCTGGACATTGGAGCTGTAAAGGGTGACGGCATTGTCACTACCGTTCACCAGTTCCATGAATTCGAACGGAATCGCGCTCGATTCATCCGGGTGGTAGTGAATTTCGTTGATATACACGGAACCCATCTTGAGGGCAGAATTCTTTGCGCCGGGTGTTGCGGAGGCCAGCGGGCCCTGTGCCGTAGAACCGTCGCTCAGGTCGATCACGCCACTTGTACCCGTACCGGCAGGCACCCAGATACTGGATTCCTCGCCTTCCTGCGAACCATGCAGGTAGAATTCGCCTCCCTGCTGGCTCACCACCAGTTCTTCACTGAAGTTATCGACAGCATTGAGCACCACATAGCCCTTCGCCGGGATGACCGTAGAAACGGCTCCGGACTTGATCGTCAGCGTCTGCTTACGACGCTTGACCTCGATAGTCCAGCCGGCGACATCCACTTCCTTGTCGCCCGTATTGTAAAGTTCAATCCATGCAGTATCGTCACCGACGATGTTCGGCATGATTTCGTTGATGCGCACCGCGGCGGGAGTCACCCATTCGTCGTTACCGACACCGGGATTGCCCTTGTCAAGCTTGCTTGCAGCCCAGGAATTCGGCTGGGCAGCATTGCCACTCACATGCACGAGGGTGCGGCCCTTGCCATCGGCAAGGCTCGGCCAAGGAGGTTCATTGCCGAATGCGCAGCTCACGTCGCCCTCGCCCATAACCTTCACGTTCACGACATCGCCTTCGTTGGCCAACTTGGCCTGCGTTCCGCCATCCCACGGGCCAAACAGACGGCCGGCAAATGCGGGATAAGTCGCCCTGAACTCAGTCGGATCGTTCGTGACGACGATGTATTCACCCTTCTTCAGGGGTTCCCCAGGGAAAGCATAATCGACGGCGCCACTCAGGTGGAGGTCAAAATTCTGCATGTTGTCCATGTCCATGCCGCCGGCGATATAGATTTCAATCCATTCCAGGGCAGAGCCATCTGCGGCATTGTACATGATTTCGGAACAGCCCATCTGCGGTTCGCCCGTAGGATCAATGGGTTCTTCGATGCTGCTCGAAGTAGGAGAAGGACCTGGATCCGAACTGCTAGCAACCGGATCGCCGCTGCTATTGCCCGAATCGGCCGAAGTGCCATCAGAACTCTGGGGATCGACAACACCGCCACTGCTACCACCGTTGGAATCCGAACTCACTTCGGGACCTACAGGATTCTTGCTGTCTTCTTTTTCGGTACAGGCAGTAAATGCACCGAGCAAAGCAACACAGGCGCCAGTCAAAAGCCACTTTTTCATGTTCATAGGGGCCATCCTTTGTTCAAGTCGAACTCTATAATAAAAACTCTAGAAATTCCCAGCCAGTTTCGTCCAGTAGGGGCTCTTGAACCTGCGCGGGTTCTCGTAAACCCGTTTCCATTCAGCCGCCGCATTACCGAATTTAGAAAATGCGGAGTGCTTGAGGTTCAAAAATCTTATCAGGTCGAACATCCAGTAAGGAACCTGTGAGCAAGGACACTTTAATTCGAGCACTGCGTCCATTCCCGGCTGGAAAAACCTCGGAAGACCGGTCGAATGCATGTAGTGCGGGTCCACCGTATAGTCAAACCCGTTCTCTTCGCGGAATCGCATGCCCGTGTCGATAGTGACGCGGGAATATTCCTCGCGAAGCCCGAACCAGGCGCGACGCTTGTACTGCGTCAAAAGGCGCGGATGGGCCCCATGGAGTTCCGTCTTGTAAAGGAAATCCTTGAGGTACATGCGGTCTTTATCCGTCTTGCAGGGCCATTCCTCGGGTTTCATGTTCCAGACTTCACCCGGGTTGATTCCCTTGATGGTCGCACGGCTCTTGTAGCAGATGCTACGGATCTTGCGTTTAACCTCGAAATGGAACGTACCGTCCTGTGCCGGATGCTCGCCGTAGGTGCGGATGCGCATATTGAAACGGTCCAGGAGTTGCTTCTTTTTCCAACCCAGGAACGTCCACTTGGGGCTATCCAGATACAGGTTCGTAATCCAGTAGAAGCCACCCGGAGTAATCTTGGAATAATAGTCTTCTTCGCAATACGGAGCAAGGAAGGCACCAATCCGGTCCGCCCACGCGACGGGGATATGGTACTTCAGCTCGAAACGTTCGAGAAGGCTAAATCCACGGGCTTCTGCCATATTACTTCAAAGCCTCACGGAGATGGTTTGCGCTACCCTCGCGGGCAAGGATACCCGCATAGTTGAGCAATTCCAGGTAGCGCACGAAAATATCGTATTCCAGCTTGACAGCCTTCATGTCGCTTTCGAGCGAGCTTTCCTTGGCACGGAGGAGCAACAGGGGGTCGGAGCCGGCATTAATCGCGAACTGTTCCATGAACCCGCTCGCGTTCACCTGCTGCACATAATCCTTCTGCACCTTCCACTGGCCAATCATGGCAAGCACTTCCTCGGTCAGGCGGGCCACCTTCTGGTTGATATCGCGCACGTCAGCAAGATAATCGCTCTCGGCATCGAGTTTGGCCACCTGGAGCTTGAGATCACCGTCTTTACCGCTGTCGAAGAACGGCAGGCGGAAAGCGAGATTCACGAAGAACTTGTCGGCCGTCTTGCGGTTGTCCTTGTCCGCAACGAGCAAGTTCGCCGTTTTCGTACATCCCATAAGGCCGGTGCACCCCGTCTTCTTTTCGAAATCGGAACGATAATCAGAGTAGGTACCTGTGCCATACACGTCGGAAGGTTCCAGGTCCTTGTACTTCTCCAAGCGGGATTCAATCTGCAGAGAGTAGCCGACACCGATATGCGAGATGTAATCGCGACCTTTGCTCACGTCCTGCTTGGCCTGGGCAACTTCGGCGTCGCGCTTGCCGCGGGCCATCGCCACCAGCGGGAAGTTCTCGTTCACTTCCACGCCATTGGAAAGGTTCTGCGCCAATTCGTCCATCGTCGGAAGGAACGAGGAATCCAAATCAACTCCATCGAAATCGGGCACCCAGATTTTCATCTTGAGTTCCGCGTCACGCAAAGCCGTGCTGTCCGAAAGCAAATCCGCCTTCAAGGTAGCGCCCTTTTCCAGAGCGGCCATCAGGTCTTCGGGATTGAAGGACGCCGAACCGGACTTGAGGTGCAACACTTCGATGCGGTCGGCATTCACCTGTAGCAACTGCTTGTTGATTTCGTTAATCTTCTTGCGCATCACATAGCGCACGCCGCGTTCGTAGCGGTCGTACAGCAACAGGGAGCGCTCCACGCCAAAGCGGGCACGTTCGTACGCCTTATTAGCCTCGTAACGTTCACGGTCGGCAGAGCCTTCGCCGAACGTCTTGGGGCTCATGCGGAGTTCAAAGTCGTGCTTGGCAAAGCTAAAACCGTCCAACTGATAACGCAGTTCCATCTTGTCCCAGAGTTTCGTGTTCCTGGGAGAAGACGTTGCCTCGGAACGCTTCTGCGCGGCCTCGAATCGGGGGTCCGTCTGCGCCGACTGGACAAGACGGTCCCACGTCAGCGGGCCTGCATACAGAGCCGCAGACAACATGATAGGGAGAGCAACAAAGCGCTTCATTATTTCTTACCGTCTTTCTTGAGATGATTAATAACGCCCATTTCCGCAATAGTCACCATTTCGCCCAGGAGGAACGGATTCTCTTCGGGAATCTTGATGGTCACTTCACGACCGTACACCGGCAACTCCGGCATCTTCCACATGCGGGTCGGGAACGGGACGATACGGCTGGAGAGGCCGACAACTTCGCCGACAACCGCCTTGCCCGTACCGGCAAGCGTGGTCACCTTCACAGTCTCGCCCACGTCCATGTTCTGGTAAATCTGTTCGTTGATGTAGCCGCGGATAATCGTCGGGCGCTTGTGCGTGAGGGTGAGAATCGGGGCAAAGCTCGAAACCTTTTCGCCATCGCGGACGTTCACGTCACCGACCACCCAGTTTTCCTTGGCAATCTGGACGAGGTCTTCCTGCTGCTTCTGGAGTTCGACCAGTTCCTTCTTCAGGTTCTCGACTTCGCTCTGGCCACTCGTCTTCTGCAAGCGGCCACTGCCACGCAAAAGGGCGATTTGCTGGTTCGCGCTCTTAGTCGCCAGTGCAAGTTCGTTCTTGAGGCTCTTGATCTGCAAGGCCATGGCGTCGTTGCCGTCGCTGCTGGACTTCGAGTTCGAGAGGCTCTTGAGCTTGGCCGAAATTTCCTTGTTCTTCTGGTATTCCGACTCGAGGTTGCGGATTTCGGCATTGAGCGTAAGGCGGCGGGTTTCCAAGTTCGCCTTGACTTCGGCCACCTTCTGGTCGATTTCGGCGGAACTCAGGTTGCTGCGGCCTTCGAGGGCGTCAATTTCGCGGGCAACTTCCGAAATGCGGAGAGTCAAGTCCGGACGGTTGATTTCGACAATCGTGTCGCCCACCTGGAGTTCCTGGCCGGGAACCACGTGCACCTTAACGATTTCGGTTGCGGAGGGCACGCTGATAATGGTTTCGTTCGCATCGGCAATGCCGCGGAACATGGCGACCTTGCCCTGGTAGACCAGGCCGAGGACGATGGCGAAAACAACGCAAATCGCCCAGGCAAGGGACAACTTGTGGGTGTAGACGTAGGCCACACCCGCATTGTTCTTGTGGGTGTTCCAGAAATTGTCGAGAAGATCTTCAAGTTTGTGCATTGTATCCTCCCCTTACATTTCCGTCGTCGCGTCTTGCATCATGAACTGGACATCCGAAATTCCCTCGATCTTGGAAAGGTCGTTCAGGATTTCGGCGGCGGGCTTCGTCGCACGCAGGCGAATCTGGTAGGCGACATCCAGACGGGCGCCGCCATCGACTTCGCGCATGGTGATGAGGATGAAAGTCTTGAGGCTCGTCTTCATGATATGTTCGACCTGGGCGCGGGCATCACCTTCGTTCGGGAGAGCAAAGCGGAGCATACCGTCAAAGAAGTGCTTAGTACCGAGACCCGTACGGGAAAGGAGGAAAGCGACACAGCAGAAGGCAATCGTACCGCCGACAGCGGCACCCCAGGCATACACACCACAGCCGATACCCGCACCTAGCGCCGCGAATATGAACATGATATCTCGCGGGTCCTTGAAACTCGTACGGAAGCGGACCACCGAGAGAGCACCCATCATACCAAGACCGCGCCCGACGTTATCGCCGATGGCCTGCATGATCATCGCAGCCGCAACCGAGCTCAGAACAATGCCCTGGACGAAGTTCCTAGAATAGGAAAGCCCGAGGAAGGTCTTTTCGTAAGTCCAGCCGATTGCCGAAGATAAGATAAAGGCAAGGCAAAGCGTATATGCCAACGTGATAATTGTTGCGTTGGTCGTACTTGATTGAACCGCAAGAAGGTCTAACATTATGCTCTCCGTATTTGATTACGTTTTTCCACAAAAGGCAAAAGGAGCTATCGTACCCTCATCAATAGCCCAAGAACCTAAGCTATCCAAAAATAACAAAAGGGCTTAAAAAACGTTTGAAAAAAGAAAAATACACGTTGCTGACGACAACAACAAGTTGTTAAAATCTCAACATCCACAACGCATTTTCCATCCCACGTAAATTTTCTAGCCCCATCAGACAAGTTCAAGCCGAATCAGCCAGTCGGTTTGTTAACAAAAGTTAACAGCAGGCGAGGAAAGCGGGAACTTTCATCCCAAACTAAATCGAAAAAATGCAACAAAAAAATCCCGCCGAAGCGGGAAAAGGATTTTCAAACAAAAACAGAATTGCAAGAACTACTCGCAAGGTCCCGCAGATTCCAGCATGTCGTCCGTTATCGAAAAATGCATTTCTTCATCTTTTAACAAATATGCATCTTCAAAACGAATGTCATTTTCCATCCTCCTATTTTCCGGATAAATAAAACACTTTTCAGGCTCAGACCTAAAACGAACAATCACCTGAGATGAATCAGTTTCATCATCCATAAAAGGAACAACGCCTTTTCGAGAACTGGGAAGCAAAAGAGAATCTTTTGAGGAGATTTCATTTGTACGCGTCACGTCGTCACTAACCTTTTTTTCTATCACCACTTGGTAATTGGTCGCATTTTTATAATGGTAGTAGGCGACGTCATTAAAATCATCGGTTTCGCCACACCCGATTAGCAAGGAAAAAAACAATGCCGTAACAATCACTTGACCTTTCATTTTCTTATTTGCTCCAATATTCAAATAATTCATCCATATTCGCCGTGGTGTACATTCTAGTCGTATTCGGAGGATAGTTCTTTTTTTTGAGAAAACCAGAATTGCAAGAACTACTCGCAAGGTCCCGCAGATTCCAGCATGTCGTCCGTTATGCGGTAGAGCATGCCGTTGGTCTGGCACGGATCCGATCCTGCACAGAAATCACACTCCCCTATATCTCTATATGAAGAAAACTTTCGGACGTCATTCGGTTTGAAATTTTTTCCTTCATACACAAGACATCTCGAAGAATCCGTATTCGGATAAAAAACTAACCGCACATCATAAAGCGGGCTGTCGTCACTCCACCTGAGACCACTCTCTTGAAGGAAGGGGAAATATTCCCCAGGAGAGCGATAAGCAGTATCATTTGGAGGTACAATCAAAGAATCACCACGATTAAAGCCGTCATCAGACGTCCCATACAAAAAGGACACGTTCGCATTTGTTTCATTTAAATATATCGGCTCATAATTTGGGCATCCACTTTCGGAACAGCCGCCCAGCAAGACCAAAGCAGCCAATAACAAAAAAATTTTCTCTTTTCCTAGCCCTAACTTCAGTTGCATTCTTTCGCTCTATCAATTAAAGACGCTGTAATTATATACTGGCACAATAAAGCGGCGCAGCAACGTTGTAAATATAAACAAAGTTTCATTTAATAACAAAAAAAGATGGCCTAACGACCATCTTTTTTTCAAATTCAGGATTTGAAGTTTACTTCTTCAGGAATTCGTTAATTCCCGCAGCTGCTCTGCGGCCTTCGCCCATAGCGAGGATCACGGTCGCAGCGCCGAGCACGATGTCACCACCGGCATAAACCTTCTCCATGAAGGTCTTGTTGGCAGCGGCATCTTCGAGAAGGATGTGACCCTTCTTGTCGACAGAGAGTTCCGGCGTGGTGTTGCTGATAAGCGGGTTGGAACCGTTACCGATAGCAACGAGCACGGTGTCGCATTCGATTTCGAAGCTTGCACCTTCGACCTTGACCGGACGCGGACGGCCCTTTTCATCGGGTTCGCCGAGT